>NZ_LMAK01000036.1 GCF_001439665.1 Formosa algae | reverse complement strand
AGCGATGCCGTTCAGGTGACCGTAAACGCTACAAAAGTAGAAGTGATTGCCGATGCAGGAGAAGATGAAACGATTTGTGCAGGCGAAACCGTAACACTAACTGCAACAGGAGGTTCGTCTTATGTATGGAGCACAGGGGCAACCACTCAAAGTATTACAGTTAGTCCGAAACAAACCACAACCTATTCCGTTGAAGTCTCAGAAGGCGATGTATCTGCGACTGCAGAAGTGACCGTAAATATAATCGCGTTACCAGTAGCTAATGCAGGAGAAGACAAAACCATAGAATCAGGAGAATCAGTCACATTAACAGCAACAGGAGGTTCAGAGTTTTTATGGAGTAATGGAGCAACAACCCAAAGTATTACGGTTAGCCCAGTACAGACTGAAACATATTCAGTAGCTGTCTTTAATGCACTAGGGTGTTATACAGAAGATGATGTTATGGTTATTGTAGAAGCTTTTAAAGGAGAAGACCTTGAAGAAGATGTCTTAGATTTTGAATTTGATATTTATCCAAATCCAACTTCAGATGTCTTAAATATAAAAATTACAGGTTTAGAACGTGCTACTCCGGTAAGAATTTATGATATGTCTGGGAAAGTCTTATACAATAATATGATTCAGTCAGACGGGAGCTTAAGACACGAAGCGTTAGATTTATCTTCATACCCTAAAGGCTTTTATTTATTATCCATTTATAAGGAAGGAAAACCCATCACTAAAAAAGTAGTAGTTAAATAATTTTATAACATATATAAGCACAAAAAAACCGTCTAGATTCTAGACGGTTTTTTTGTGCTTATATATAGCGTGTTAGCTTCTGTTAATTCGCAGTCTGATATAGGTTTTTAGTAAAGGTTTTGTTCCTTTTAGGTGTAATAAAATATTGTATATAGCCACATAAGTATGCGTTTTAGTGTGGTTTAACGAATTTTTATGAGCTTTTACTTAATGTAAAAGGCCATTCGCTGAAAACATAAAAATGCTATCCAACTATTTCTAATCTTTGTGCCTATAAGAACTTAAAAAAAGATAATTATGAAAACAGTAAATTCTAAAATCGGATTAATGATGGTATTTTTTTGTTTAGCATTTGTAAGTGTTGCAAGTGCACAACAAAGAGGTGGAGGTGATCAAAAAGAGCCGCCAACTTATGCTAAATTATTAGAAGAAATGGATGCTAATGAAGATGGAAAACTTGAAGAATCTGAAGTAAAAGGTCCGTTAAAAGACGAGTTTGCAACTATAGATACAGATGAAGATGGTTACATTTCAGAAAAAGAGTTTGAAGATGCTCCAAAACCTAGTGGGAAAAGAAATTAAATAAATTGTTTGTTGTTGTTGTTAGAAAAAAGCTTTGTAAGCAATTATGAAGCTTTTTTCATTAAATAACATCGTATAATATTGAAATTAAGTTTGGTATGAAAGTGTTTAGAGCTATTAGAAAAAAACAATTACTTTCTGGGAAAACGAAAAATCATATAGTATACGCCTTAGGAGAAATTTTATTGATTGTAATAGGGATTTTAATTGCATGGAAAATTAATGACCTAAACGAAATAAGAAAAAATAAAATAGTCCAAGAAAAAATATATCAGAGTTTATACGAGGAACTCCATACAAACTTAGAGGTTCTCGATTCCTCTTTATTGCAATACAATAATAGTAGTGCATCCCTACAAAAAACTCTAAACTTTGTTGGATTAGACAGCTTGTCTAAAGCAGATAAAGATGTAATCATACTAGTAAATTTTAAAAGTGCTAATCTTAGAAATGAAGCACTAAGCTCAGTGAATTTTACAGACAAGTTTCAATTTCTTGAAAATGATACACTTGCAGAATTGATAGCAGAATATCCTTCTGAATTAAAGTCTTTTCAAGAGCAAGAATTAAAGATTAAAAATATTGTAAATAATAGATTAAAGCCTGTTCTGGAAGAACATCTTTCGTTAATCGACATTTTGCCAGAAGTGAATAATAATTATAATCAAATTAGAACGTATGGCCAGAAATCTAATTATTCAGCCTTATTAAACTGTAAAGAATATCAAAACAGTATAATAGATCAATTATTACAAACTAAAATACAGTTAAATATTACTATGAATCTTCGAAAAAAAACACAAATTCTTTCTATTAAATTAAAACAAGAATTAGAAGATTAAAAGTAATCTGTGATACAGTTTAATTAATAAAACCTGGCTTCAATGTCAAAAAAGAAAATAATCAACATAAAACCTAAAAACCATGAAATTAAGACATTTAAAAATACCAGTATTAAGATTCACTTTATTTACAGTAATAGTAGTGGGTTTTAGTTCATGTTCTAGCAGCGACAGTGATAGTACAACAGATACCGATACAGAAGAGACCGATGATAGTGTGTCTATAGATGTTGATGCTACATATTTTTATACCGAAGGCGAAACGTTAACAATTACCACAGTGCCTTGTTCGTTATCGGATGGTTCTAGCGCAGATTGTTATCAAATAGTAACGACAAGTGTACCGGCAGATCATAATATGGGACCTTGGTGTCCGGATAATATAGACGATGATGCTGAAGCAGGAGGGATTTGGCTTGAAGACGGAGAGGTGTACGATGTAGATGGAGCGTTTATAAAAAACATGGCCACTTTTTATAATGATGATAATTGGTTAATGTACGATGATAATGGTGATGTATATATTACAGAAACAGAAGAAGATTGTATTAATGCAGCGAATCCAGATGTTGGTACAGAATATGAGAATTTCTGTGTAGAGTGTATTCCAGATTATATTACAAGTGTGTCTCAAACGTGGTTAATTCCTATTACACCGGTATATCAAAGTAGTGCGACTTATTTCAATACAGCAGGTGGTGCTCAAAGTACAGTCCCTACAACTCGTGGTATTGCTTTAAATGGTATAGAATTTTCTGCGCCAGCACCTACAAGTAATATTTTAAGTGCTTACACTTTAGCGCCGTTTGACGATGCTGGAGGACATATAAATGTACACCAAGGGTATCACTATCATGCGGCAACAGGCTATAGCACAACTGTCGATCAAGAAGATGGTCACGCTGCACAAATTGGTTACGCTTTAGATGGATATGCTATTTATGAATTGTTAGATGAAGATGGAAATGAGCCTACAGATTTAGACGATTTACGTGGACACTCAGACGATGTTCGAGGGTATCACTATCATGTAGATGAAGCAGGAAATAACAACTTTATTAATGGTTTAAGAGGTGCTTATGTTTTATAAAACAGGAAAAAAAAATCGAGTGATTGCATTCTTTATCTGGATGTTAATGCCAATGCTAGCTTTGGCACACTCAACATCGCAATCTAGTACCGTATTAGTAGAAACGAAAAACGGACAATGGACACTTCAGGTTAGAGCTGCACTTTCGGCTTTTGAAAGTGTGGTCAATAATGAGTATACCGTTAAAGGGTACAATACTCCAGAAGAATTTGAACAATTAGTATTCAATTTAATGGCTAAAAATTTAGAGTTAACTGTTGATGGTCAGAATATTGAGTTAAGTCGTCCTAAAATTAAATTAGGCCATGAGACTTTAGTAGTGTATTTAATAGATGTGCCAGAAACGTTTAAAACGGTAACTTTAAATAATACCATGTTTCAGAATATTTTTAAAAGTAAAAACACGTTTATGATTTTAAAAAATGGTGTAAATAGAAATTTATTTGCTTTAGAAAAGGCGAATAATTTTAAAGCTAAAGTTAAACTTGAAGATACTAAATTTACTTTAGTAAACACTACAAATAGCTTAGCTAGCAGTGGTTTAAAATGGTATGTAGTTGTCTTTTTAGCGATGCTTGGTATTATAGGTTTGGTTTTTAAACTCAAAAAAAAGGAGAAACTAATTCCAGCTTTTAACCCTAAAGTTGTAAAAGAGGTGGTTTAATAACTGTATTATGTATTCAATCTTAATCCCATTTATTATGAAAAACAACAAATATATATTCGGATTTTGTTTTGTAGCTCTGCTCACTTTAATAGGCTACAGCTCATGTAGCAGTAGTAATTCGGATAGTGATACAGATAGCGAAACAGACACGTCAGAAGATGGCGATTATTTGATTTCAGAATCATTATTCAATTCAACGTCATTATTATCAATAGAAACTGTTACAGCGACTCTTGAAGATGGCACTTCAGCAGAATGTTTTCAACTTACATTTTCGAGTAATCCTGTTGAAAATGGTCCGTATTGTCCAGAAACCATTGAAGATATTGGAGGTTTAGGTATTTACGATGGCGATACAAATCCTGGATTTCAAGTTATGAAAGCAGAATTATTTAATGCTATGGAGGCCGATGGTTACGATATTATTGATGATGAAGGTAATATAAATATAGACGATTTTGTTTCAGGCGCTGTAGATGCAGATTTGTCTTATTGTTTAGAAGCTGCTCCAGATAACGAGTTGGAACTAACATTTTTAATTCCTGCTACGCCAAAATTAGCGTCTTCAAATAACGATATAGATACTATAGAATTGGTAGGAGTATCTTTAGATGGTGTGCCAATTAACGGAGATCCGCCGTCTGTAGCAAATCCAGGAAGAGAAGTTGCAGGAAATATACCGTCTCTAGATCCATGTGGTGGTCATCACGATCCTGCAGGCTATTACCACTGGCATTTTATTCCAGAATCTATGAATCAAGTTTTAGATGCTAATGGTATAACAGATGTAAGTTGTACGTTAATAGAGCAAGTTACAGATACTAAACTTATTGGTTTTGCTAAAGATGGTTTTCCTATTTATGCGTATGCTGTAGAACCAGACGATTTAGATGATTGTGGTGGAAGAACAGCCGAAACGACAGAGTTTCCAGAAGGAACATACCATTATGTAGCCAGTAATACAGATGCGCCTAATGTACCAAAATGTTTAAAAGGTGTCGCTGCAAATAATAGTTTTACATATAATTAATAAGGTTATGAGAAGGATACTTTTTTTCTGTTTGTATACAATCATGTCTTTGCAAATGGCACAGGCACATAATCCGTTATCTGCGGCTTATTATTTAGAAATAAATCAAGAATTTGGAATCCTAAACGTGAGTTTAAGTCAAGCTGGATTTCAAGAAGCTTTAGCAAAACATTATTCCAATTTAGACTTGGTTGCTTTGTCTGCAGATGAGTATAAACTGTTGGCTGTTAAATATATTAAAGAGAATTTTAATTTAGAAATTAACGGAAACCGTATCACGCTTTTAAATGGCGGATTGAAATTAGGAAATCACGAAACAGATTTAAAATTTATCACTTCAGAATTGCCTAAAACGGTAGAAACTTTAAATCTTAATATATATGCGTTTTCAGAGAACGAGCATCATCAAACTGTTTTTTCAGTGTTATTAAACGGAGAAACAAGTAAAGTTATTTTATCAGAAAAGAATAAGTATAGCACAACTGTTCTTTTTGAAAATAATAAAATGATAATTGATAAGGAACAGTCTCAGACGAATTATTTATGGATTTTAGCCATTATGGTTCCTAGTGTATTTGTGGGCAGAAAATTGATTTTGTCCGGTAATCAGAACTAAAATTTATAATATGAAATCTATACATTATAAGTTAATTTATATCATGTGTATTACTTTAACACTCGTGCTGTCTTGTAGTAGTGATAATGGTAGTGATGCAGACACAGATTTAGAGATTGAAATAGATGATGATACAGACTCTCAAGGTACTGTAGATATTACTACTGTGATTCAAGCTAATTTTATAAACGATTATACAGAAGCTGTTAGCATTCAGGTTAACGGAGATTATATTTCTATATCTAGCACAGGATTACCAGACCATAAAACTCCGTATTGGGGAGAAGGTCACGAGATGTACGAAGACTTTCCGGGGACTAATCATGCAAATGCGAATACCACCATGATTGCCTTTAATTATGTAATGACGATTCCAACGTATCCCGCAGAAGCCAGTGAAAAAGAGCAAACAGATTTTGGTCCAGTTGGGATGGCACTTAATGGAGTGCCGCTATATAATGATTATGAAGGTGGCGGATTATTAGCTGAAGATGCATGGGGAACATTTGATGCGTCTGGAGCACATCCTGGCCCGAATGAAGATTATCATTACCATTGTGAAGGGGAGTATTTAACTGTAGACGATTCTAATCTTATCGGGTTTTTAAGAGACGGATTCCCAGTATATGGCCGAAAAGATATGGATGATTCTTATCCAGACGATCTTGATGAAAATGGTGGACATGTAGGAGTTACTAGTGATTTTTCTGAAGCGATTTATCATTATCATGTAAGTAACGATGTGTATTCTACTTCTGGTTTATACGTTATTAAATCTGGAGATTATTATGGTACTAAAGGCACGTTTACAGAATAAATACACGTTGTAGTTAAGATGAAGCAGTTGTTTTTTCATAGTCTGATAATCCTAATAACACTTTCAGTATGTCAGAGTTGTAAAGATCGTGAGACTTCAAAAACTTCAATAATTCATGAAGCACATGCAGATGATACATTCGATTATTTTATAGATGTTAGTGCTATTCCAATAGATACTATAGCGTTTACAAATTCAAACTTAACATATATAAATGGTTTGTATCTCCTGCAAAATAAACCCTATTCAGGTATAGTTTACACTGTTTTAAAAGGATACGACGTTAAAACGTATAGTTCTGTCTTAAACGGCAAACTTCATGGGACGTATCGTAGTTTTTATGACAATGGTAAACCGTACGAGATTAGATATTACCGTAATGGGCTAGCTATTGGAACACATGTTGCCTATTGGAAAAGTAACGGAAATTTAAAATTTGAATATAATTATTACGATCAAAAGAAAGAAGGCTCTCATAAAAATTGGTTCGAAAATGGAAATTTATCATATTCATACCGGTATAAAAACGATCGCCTCTTTGGTTTGCAACAAGCATGGAGAATTAACAGAAGTCTGTATCGCAATTTTATAGTAAAAAACGGAGTTAGATATGGATTACAAAAAGCCAAAAGTTGTTACGAATTAAGTAACGAAACAGTGGTGACACAGGTTAGTAAAAACAAGAAAACCATTTAAATTGAATGCATTTTGTGTTCAAAAAGTGAAATATTAATATAAAACCTTAAACATGAAAAGAATATTACTTTTAGGCGCTTTTGCTTGTGTGTTTTTTGCTTGTGAGTCTAAGAAAGACAAAAAAGCGGAACAACAAACAACAGTAGAAGCCGACACTCGCAAAACCGAAAAAGCGCATCCAGATCGCAGACCAGGAGGACCACCAACGTTTGATACCTTGTTGTCTGAAATGGATACAAATAAAGATGGGAAATTAGCTGAAAACGAACTGAAAGGTCCTATAGCCGAATCCTTCTCTGAGATCGATACAGACGGTGATGGTTTTGTTTCTAAAACAGAATTAGAAAACGCACCAAAACCTGAAGGCGGACAAAGACCACCGGGTAAGAAATAGTAAAGTTACGCCACAATAAGGTGTTGTAACATGCAAATCTAAAAGTAAAGCTTGTAGCTAACTCAGAAATAAGAGATTGTTTCTATGTAGGTTACAAGCTTTGTTATATCTTATAAAAAATGATATAACAGCTATACTAACGTTTTATTTTAGTTTTCTAGAAGAATCTCTAATAATTAATTCAGGTTCCAAAATACTTTTATGTAGTACAGGCTTGTAGTTTTTATCATTTACACGCAGTAAAAACTGTTTGGCTACTAATTTACCAATCTCTTTATTATGTTGGTATATACTAGAAATAGAAGGAGATACGAGTGATGTAAAAGGTTCGTTACTAAATCCTACCAATGCAATTTGTTCAGGGACTTTAATATTGTGCTCTTGTAGCACTTGTAAGGCACCTAAGGCAGCATAATCGCCAGCAGCATAAACTGCATCAGGTAAAATAGGAAGTTTTAAAAGTTGTTCCATTTTAGCTCTTCCATCTTCTATAGATAAACTTCCTTCTAATAATAGATCTTCGTCTTCTGGTAATTCATGCTTTTTTAACGCATCCTTATACCCTCTAATTCTGTTTTTATATATTCTGGTATGACTATAACCTGCAATGTGTGCAATACGCTTACAGCCTTGTTCTACTAAGTGGTTTACAACAATATTACTACTTTGGTAATCATCTATACCTACATAATCTACACCAATATCATTTTCACCACGATCAAATAAGATTAACGGAATGCCTTTTTCTTTAATTTTGTTATAATGATCGAACGTTACGGTCTCATTCGCTAAAGAAGCAATAATACCATCGACTTGAGTTTGTAAAAGGGCATCAATATTTCTGCACTCTTTTTCAAAAGATTCGTTAGACTGTGTAATGATAAGATTGTATCCCTTTTTATTAAGCTCGGATTCTATGTTTTCTACGACAGACGAAAAGAAGTAACTGTTGGTTTTAGCTACAATAATCCCCACCAATTTACTTTTTCCACTACGTAGGGCAGAGGCTAAATGATTGGGCTGATAATCTAACTCTTTAGCTACTTTTTTCACTGCAGCCTTAGTCTTATCACTGATTCTAGGATGGTTATGTAACGCCCTTGAAACAGCAGAAGGCGTAATATTTAACACATTTGCTATATCTTTTATGGTCGTTTTTCTTTTGTTTTTCAAAATTTTATGTAAATTTGGTCAATCGTTTGAACAAATATATTCCTTTTGCGGTTCATTTCAGTATAAAATCTGAATCAATTCTTGATTTTGAATTGAATAGGGAAATATAAAAGATTTGCACAAACGTTTGTCTTAATGGTAATTATTGAATAATTTTATCATTGTAAAAATACAAAGAGGAATGGGATTCCTGTTAAAAAGTAAAACTTAATTAATATAAATTTAAATAAATGAGTAAAGTAGTAACGTTTGGAGAAATCATGTTAAGATTAGCTCCTCAAGGATTTTTAAGATTTTCTCAAGCTAACAATTTTGATGTTGTTTACGGAGGAGGAGAGTCTAACGTAGCAGTATCGTTAGCGAACTATGGTGTGTCTTGTGACTTTGTAACGCGTTTACCAAAGAATGATATTGGTGAGTGTGCTATGATGGAAATGCGTAAAAGAGGCGTTGGTGTTGATAAAATTGTATGGGGTGGAGAGCGTCTAGGAATTTATTTCTTAGAAACTGGTGCTGTATCTAGAGGAAGTAAAGTGGTTTACGATAGAGCGCATTCTTCTATGTCTACAATTGAATCAGGAATGATTGATTGGGATACTGTTTTTGATGGTGTTGAGTGGTTTCACTGGACTGGTATTACTCCAGCTATTTCTCAAAGTTCTGCAGATGTATGTTTAGAAGCTGTTAAAGCAGCAAGTGAAAAAGGAATTACAATTTCTACAGACTTAAACTACCGTGCTAAATTATGGAACTACTGTGACGATGCGCACAGAGAAGCTGTAATGACAGAATTAACATCTTACTGTGATGTTGTTTTAGGAAATGAAGAAGATGCAGAAATGCATTTCGGAATTAAGCCTGATGGTGCTGCTGTTCAAACTGCTGGACACGATGTGAAAGCTGAAGCATTCTTATCTGTTTGTAAGCAAATGATGGCTAAATTCCCTAAAGCTAAAAAAGTAATTACAACATTAAGAGGATCTATCTCTGCATCTCATAACACTTGGGCTGGAGTATTATACGATGGAACTAAAATGTTAGAAACACGTCAATACCAAATTACTGATATCGTTGATAGAGTAGGTGGTGGAGATTCTTTCATGGGAGGGTTAATCTACGGATTATTAACATACCCAGATAACGATCAAAATGCATTAGACTTTGCTGTTGCTGCATCTTGTTTAAAACACACTATTAAAGGTGATGCTAACTTAGCTACTGTTGCTGAAGTTAACAAACTTATGGGTGGAGACGCTTCTGGTCGTGTTGCTAGATAATAACTGAAAACTTAAAATCATTTAAAAAACAAACACGATTTATACATGGAAAAATCAATTGCAATTATTTGTGGCGGAGGGCCCGCACCTGGAATTAATACCGTAATTAGTACTGTAGCCAAAACGTTTATGAAAGATGGTTACAAAGTAATAGGTGTGCATCACGGGTACCAAGGATTGCTTTCTGAAGAGCCAGAAGTTAAAGTTTTTGATTTTCACCATGCAGATCGTATTTTTAGTCGTGGCGGATCTACTTTAATTATGAGTAGGTTTAAACCAAAAGACAGTGATTTTAAATCAGATTTTTTTAAGAAAAATAATGTAAAATTATTAGTTACTATTGGCGGCGACGATACAGCGTCTACCGCCAATAGATTAACTAAATTTCTTCAAACAGAACAATTGGACGTAAAGCATGTACACGTACCAAAAACTATAGATAACGATTTGCCTTTACCTGATAGAAACCCAACTTTTGGATTTCATACAGCTAAAGACGAAGGGGTTAGAATAGGGAATACGGTTTATGAAGATGCTAGAACGAGTGAAAACTGGTTTGTTATGTCTGCTATGGGACGTTCGGCAGGGCATTTAGCATTTGGAATTGCTTCTGCATGTCATTTTCAAATGATGATAATTCCTGAAATGTTCAACAAAACAAAAATTACATTCGAGAAGCTTACAAATATGATTGTATCTTCTATAGTGAAATGTAAATTAGAAGGTGTTGAATATGGAGTAGCTTTAGTTAGCGAGGGTGTTTTTCATTTTATGGATGAAGAAGAAATTATAAATTCTGGAATTAATTTTACTTACGATGATCATGGGCATCCAGAATTGGGAAATGTAAGTAAGTCACATATTTTCAATTATCTGTTACAAGTCAAATTGAAAGAGATTGGTTTAGTCGTAAAATCAAGACCAGTAGAACTTGGTTACGAATTAAGATGTTGTAATCCTATAGCATTCGATTTAACACTGTGTTCATTGTTAGGAATAGGTGTGAAAAAGTTGTTCGATCAAGGTATTTCAGGTTGTATCGTTAGTGCAAATTCAAAAGGTGATATTACGCCTTTATATTTAAAGGATTTTGAAGATGAAAACGGAAAGATACCACCAAGATTAGTCGATATCAATTCTGATATGGCTCAGCTTTTCATAGATAATCTATTTTATATTAAAGAAAAAGATTACGAAAAAGCAAAACAATATTTACCAAATCCAGAAGCATACGATTTCAAGAAAATCTTAAACTGGAATTAAAAATTAAAACAAAACAAAATGGCACAATTTTCAAGATTAGAAGTGGCTCAAGCAATGAAAGATACAGGGATGATTCCTTTATTTTTCCATAATGATATTGAGTTAAGTAAAAAAGTATTAAAAGCTTGTTACGATGGTGGAGCAAGATTAATGGAATTCACAGCTCGTGGAGATTTCGCTCACGAAGTTTTTGGAGAGTTAACTAAATATGCAATTGCAGAATTACCAGGTATGATTATGGGTGTTGGTTCTGTTACAGACGGCGCAGCAGCATCTTTATATATGGCTTTAGGAGCTAACTTTATTGTAACTCCTGTTTTAAGAGAAGATATCGCAATTGCATGTAACCGTAAAAAAGTATTATGGTCTCCTGGATGTGGTACTTTAACAGAGATTACTAGAGCAGAAGAATTAGGATGTGAAATCGTTAAATTATTCCCTGGTGATATTTACGGACCTAAATTTGTAAAAGGAATTAAAGGCCCACAACCTTGGACAAGCGTTATGCCAACTGGTGGTGTTTCTCCAACAGAAGAAAATTTAAAAGGATGGTTTGATGCTGGTGTTACTTGTGTTGGTATGGGATCTCAATTAATATCTAAAGATATTATTGCAAATAAAGATTATGCAAAATTAGAGCAAGATGTTAAAGCTGCTTTAGCTATAGTAAAAGCAGTTAGAAAATAATTTTTTCTAAATATTACATTTTAAATTTTAGAACTGTCTTACAAGACAGTTCTTTTTTTGTTTTAAATCTTGCCAATTGCATGTGTTTTAAAAAATATAAAACCTGAAATAATTGATTTACAATAGGGTTATAAAAAGCAGTTAAATTTTTTTAAAAAATATCTAAAATAATGTTGTGTAGTTTTACAAAGACTCATATATTTGCACAGCTTTTCAGAAATTAAGTTTCTACGAAAGCAACTTCAGAACACTAGTTGTTCGTGAATGGTGGCATAGCTCAGTTGGATAGAGCACCTGCCTTCTAAGCAGGCGGTCGAAGGTTCGAATCCTTCTGCCATCACAAAAAGCTTTCGAGAAATCGAAAGCTTTTTTGTTTTACACCCTTTTCTTCTTTTCTTTTAAGTGATCACTAATGAATGTGAAATTGAGCTTCCGTATTATAAAAAAATAGATTCAATAATTTTACTTACATGTAATTAGTCTTTTTTTGAGCTCTCTTTATCTAAAATTAGATTAACTTAAGGTATGCTATTCTTAATATTTAAACTTTAAATTAAAAGACTTCTAAAATTTTAGTTTCATTTTCAGAATTATTCAAAGCGCAGTTTTGTCTCTATTTTTTTTAGACCAATTATGGTTGTAAAACCAAGGTTTGTAATTCCTAATATTTTACATTAAATTTCAGTCAATCTTTAAGCTAAAATAAGCACCTATTTCCATTGTTTTATCTGCTCTTCTTTTTTGCCTAAAAATTAAGTGTTTTTATTAGTGTTTTGTAAATATAAAGACGAAAACGTTTGAATAAATTTAAGTAAGTATTTTCTTATTTAGAATAATTCTATTTTTTTGCAAGTTGTTTGTTTTTAGGTGATTTAAGCCTGAATATTCCTGAAACTTATTAGTTTTTTACAGCGTTATTAACTAAATTTACAAGAGTAATAAGATTGTTTTGCATGTCTAAATTAGCAGTTGAAAATTAGTATAAAAATCTACTAAAAAAAGCATCAAAAACAAGCTAAATTTTTAAGAAAAACAATGTGTTAATACCTCCTTTTTTTTTTACCTCTTTTTAGGCTTTAAAAAATGTATAGCTAGCACTAGTTTTTAACATCAAGTATATCGATTTTAAATTTACATATAACATGAGTAGAGAAAAGAATACGAATAACGAGGCTGTAATAAGAAGCAGAAAAGACACCATTCGGTACATCAACCTTCAGTTAGCAGCTTTAGGACAACCTATTTATCACGATGATGAAAATGCAGAAATTGCATATAGTAATCCAAATTTTCAAAAATTAACTAACGGATTAATTAAAAGTTTCCGTGAAAAATCCAGAATACTTTCAGATCATTTATCACCTGTAGATAGTCGTATTCAGTCTTTTATTGAAGATTATTTAAAAGACATTACTTTTGATCAAGATATAAAAATACCAAACGATACTCTAGTACTAAACCAAGCAGGACATGCTCGAGAAGTGAGTTTACCACCAAATGGTGATAAATTTGTGAGTGAAGACGTTACCTCGTACAGAGTAAGACAAGGGGTTTTAAATAATCCTATACATGATAAAAGAACAACTAAAGGAACGTTCCATATTGTGGAAGGACCATTACCTGTGCCTTTAGATAAGTTTGAAGTGCCTAAAATTACCTTTGCTCATTTACTAGCAGAAGCGCTTAAGCCATCTTCAGAATTAAAAACGTTACCGTTTACTTCTAAACAAAAGGAGCAAGCAGAAGTTATGGTGTCTATGTTAATGAGACCAATGGTTTGCCCAGAAGTAAAAGGAGTAATGTCTAAAAAGAGTTTAGAAGTCCGTTTCTTTGCGCCAGGTAGTTTAGTGAGTAACTTAGACTTTGTTGAAGCTATTTTTGGTAATGCAGGAGATCCATCTCTTGTGCAAAACGATGCGGCTTTAGATACAGAACATTGGACAGGACATACAGGTTGTATTATTCTTGCGCCTCAATTAAAATTACTTAAGAAAAAAGATGTTGGTTTACCACATGTTGATGATGCTACTGAGCGTCAAAAAGCAGATGGTATGTGCTGGAAAGATGCAGACGAACTGTATAACGACGGTGGTGCATTTAAATTAACATGTAGAGATGATAGAGGTGTTGTTGTAACTTTAATTGCAGACAACTATTTTGGTTACTCTAAAAAAGAAATTAAGACTCAAATTAGCTATTCTGCAAACTTATTTGGTTTGGTAGAAGAAGAGCACTCTGGAGGAGCTGTAGCTTATCCTAGAGGAGTTATGGGAGATATCGTTAACGGGAATGGATTTTCTGCTAAATATAATAACATTTACAGTTTTGAAGGCGTTAAAGAATACTTAGGCGATAGAATTGATGTCCAAGACGGAAACTATGCTATAGATAAGAAATATCCAAATATTATATACGTGCCTGAAAATGCATATATAAATACAAATACAAATGATATTACGTGGACGTATAACGGAGAAGAACAACGTATCCTTTTAAATCCAAATAAATCTTATGTGCACCCATCAGGACATAAATTTAAATTAGAAAAACACGATGCTGTTGCCCTTTGGCGAATTGTAGCGACTGCTCCAGAAGGGGTGTTCTGCCACAAACCTTGTACAGTTTCTGGAGGAGGAAAATCGGAGATTTCTAAATCTATGAAAAATGCGATTACGTATAGTGCATTCAACATTATTGATATTGAAGCTGACTTTAAGAAAGCCGATGAAATTATTGAATACGACTATTCTAAGCGATGGAGAGATTACGATCCTACTTTACCACCTTCACATTCATTCTTAAGTTCTAATAGAACATTAGGGTCTGCAGTAAGATTATTACAGCCTTTAGATGTATTTACAGACGAGTATAACGAGTTTGTAACTAACATTCCTGTACATATTAGATCTTTAGTGTTATTTATTAAACGTCTATATCGTCAAGATCATGGGGCTTTAAACTGGAAAGATTGTGTATCTGTAGACATTGTAAACGGACAAAAAGGAACAGGTCTTAAATACATGAATAATCCTGTTGTGGGGAGTTATGTACGTATCGGATTTAATCAAGATGGAAATTGGTTGTTAAACAAACTAAGATCTGATTTCTCTGCGAGTCAAAAAATTCAAATGGAAGACGATATTACAGCGTCTATTACACTACCACGTAATAAATTTAAAAATCTAAATACGCAGTACACAAATAAGAGTTTAAAAGTTGCAGCAAACTGTGAAGGGCATTTATTCCAAAGACCAGATGAAGCTATTATTCGTGGATATGATAAAGGTGCAGAACGTGATATAGTTGGAGAAAATGTATTCTTAACTAATTACGAATTGTTAACTAAAAAAGATGCAATAGAAATTTACGAAGACACTATTAACTTCGATAAATATACACAACCAGTTAAAGATTTAATTGAAAGTGTTGTAGAGAGCGATAAAGACGAGGAGTATTTTGCGTTACCATCACATACTAGAATTGTAAATGGAGAACCAACTAAAAACCCACGTTATTTAGAAAAAAACATCTTCTTAAATGAGTCTGAAGCGAGTTATTTAGCTGAAGTAGGGATGCGTTTATTCAGAAAAGTAGATTCTGAAGATCCAATTATCGATGTTGTAAATGCGGTATTACCAGGTAGACGTAATAATCCAGCCGATACAAAAGCAGGAATTCGCCCGTTAGCAGTGTATAACCCAATTCACTATCAAGAAACTCCAGAATTGTTTATGGACTTTATTTGTAGTCTTACAGGTAAGTCTCCATCTACAACAGGAGCAGGGTCTGAAGGTGCCTTAACAAAAGGACCTTTTAATATGTTAACACCAACAACAGATTTAAATAACGCTTTACTATCTCATATCTTAACAGAATCTAATGCCTTTAGTACGGCTGCAGGTTATGTAGGAGGAGAAAACAAAGTAGATCATGATATTAGTATCTTAATTCCTGAAATCTGGGCACGTTTAGAGCCACAAGATAGAGATCCTAATTTCTTAATTAGCGATGGTGCTCTTGAAAAACTTGAAGATTTCGAATATAACGGTCAGAAAGTTTTAGCAAGCCGTTTAGGTTACCGTATTACTAAACAATTTTCTTTAAGATGTTTAAACCGTATTTTTGATGAACCTAATGCTGTGTTCAACGAAAAAATGCTTAAACCAGAACTACAAGGTATGGAAGATTATGTAGATGGTATTAACAATATTGTTGAAGCACAACAAAAAGTAGCTTTAAGATATTTCGAAGATGGAAGTATTGATGCTGCCATTCCACCGTTAAAAATTCTTTTACATATGATGGCTTATGGAAATTACGAAGGTAAAGAAATGAGCGATCCAGAATTAAGAGGTTACTTTACAAGAGACTATGTAATTAATAGCGATTGGTATAAAGAAAGATTGAAATTGAAACAACAAAAAGATATCGCTTTCTACACCAAACAAATTAATTATTTAGAAACGTTTATGTCTAATACTAGTAATAAACAACTTGTTGCAGAAATGGATTTAGCGAGCCGTTTACAATCTGTAAAAGACTTGTATAATGAAGCAAATACAGCTGAATATTTACAAGACTTAGAAGGTACAATTGGTGTAGATCCATTGTATTACAAATAGTACTTTAAATAAAAGTAAAACGTAGTTTACTACATATAAATAAAAAGCTTGAGGTTATCCTCAAGCTTTTTTGTTTTAAAAACAGCCGTTTTCAATTTGAAAGCGCACTAATGTCCGGATTGAAATTCTTAAATTTGAATATGTACTTCAGAATTAAATGGTGTAAAATGTAATAATATGAATAAAATTGTTTGGGGAATTATTGGTTGTGGAGATGTTGCCGAGGTTAAAAGCGGTCCAGCCTTTTCGTTGGTTAAAAATTCTGAATTAAAATCGGTTATGAGAAGAAATTTAGCCAAAGCGGAGGATTTTGCTAAACGCCATCACGTAAAGCATTGGTTTAACGATGCTTCAGATATTTTAAACGATCCCGATATTAATGCAGTCTATATAGCAACGCCTCCAGCATCTCATTTACAATATGCATTAGAGGCCATTAAAGCTGGAAAACATGTGTATTTAGAGAAGCCAATGACTTTAAATACTGCAGAAGCAGATCAAATTGTAAGGGCTTTAAAAGCATCTAAAACCAAATTAACAGTGGCGCATTATAGAAGACATTTGCCTGCTTTTTTAAAAGTGAAAGCCTTGCTAGACCAAAAAGCAATAGGAGAGGTGTTATTCGCAGATATTCAGATTTTACAATCTCGACAATCTCAAATTATTACAAAAACAGAGGAGCCTTGGCGATTAGACCCAGAGATTTCTGGTGGCGGATTGTTTCATGATTTGGCCCCACATCAACTCGATTTAATGTGTCAATATTTCGGCATGCATACTTCAGCTATAGGTTTTTCAGGGAATAGAAGTGGGGATGGTGCAGACAATATTGTGAATGGTATAATTAACTTTAATAACGGAATTCAATGTCGTGGTATTTGGTCTTTCAATAATTCAGAATCCGACCAAAAAGATGCCTGTACTATTTATGGCAGTGAAGGGAAAATAACGTTTTCATTTTTTGGGGAACATGTTACCTGTTCTACAAAAGAAACTTCAGAAACATTTAGTTTTAAGAATCCAAAACATGTACAAGAACCTATGATTGCTGCTGTAGTAGATTATTTCTTAGGACAAAGAGAAAATCCATGCGCTGCAGAAGAGGCATTACAAGTCACTAAAATTATGGATGCGTTTACGTCCCATTAGTACGTGTTAAAACAGTATTAATGTAGGGTTGTTTTTGTAAATGATTCATTAAAATAAGTAACAAAAGACCATCTACATAGGTGGTCTTTTGTATTTTAAACATCTAATTTAGGGTTTGTTAAGGCTTTATGTTTTAGTTGGCAGAGATGTAACATGATAAATGTCATGAGTTTTAGATAAAAATAATCTCACTTTTGTAAATCTTTTTGTTAAAAAAAAGAGTCACTAAAAACATTAATAATGAAAAAACTACATTCCTTCCACATACCGGTAATGGGTATAGGGTTTACTGCTGATACACCGCTGAAAGTATCTCATTTAGGGATAGATTCTGCTATATCTTTAGTAGATGATATCTTATTAGAGAAGCTTCGGAAAATGTACTGTAATATGTTCGAGTTACCTTATCAAGAGATCGATAATTCGCAACCCGATTTTAGAGCAAAGCGCATAACGTCTTATTTAGATATGATACATGATGTTACCGAAGAAAAATTTAATCAGCTTAAAGAAGTTAATAAATCTTGTACAGATGAATTAAAGCACTACTTTAATTTATTACCAAGTACCTCTGAAATTAAATCGCAATTTATGAATGCAATTTCAGATACTTTTAACTTAGATAAAGCTAAAAAGTTTTTTACAGAACATTTGGTTAAAGGCAGTATTGATGTTAACATCATGACTAAAGTCGATAAAGATCACTTTAACGATAAAGAAAAATTACCTGCAGAATATAATGATGCGCATGCAGCGTTAAGAGGGTATGCGAATTCTAATTTAAGTTCATCTTTAATTTTATCTGCAGGAATGAATCCGCACTTATTTAGTTATTTAGAAAACTTTAAAGATTTCTATCCTGATGCCACGGGTTACATAAAAAAGAAAGTTATTCTTAAAGTAAGTGACTACAGATCGGCATTAATTCAAGGTAAAATATTAGCTAAAAAGGGCATTTGGATTTCAGAATTTAGAATTGAATCTGGATTAAATTGTGGCGGACACGCCTTTGCAACTAACGGATTGTTACTAGGACCCATTTTAAATGAATTTACAGTAAACAAGCAGGTGCTAACAAACGAGCTTCACGAGCTGCTTACTAAAGCTTTAAAGACTAAAGAGTATCATGTGCCAGCAACAGCGCTACCCATTAAAATAACGGCTCAAGGTGGTGTAGGAACTTCTGAAGAACATGAATTTTTATTAAGTAAATATAATTTAGATTCTATAGGTTGGGGAACACCGTTTTTATTGGTTCCAGAAGCCACAGCAGTAGATAATGAGACTCTACAGCAATTAGTGGGCGCTAAGGAAGAAGATTTATATTTAAGCGACATATCGCCTTTAGGCGTGCCTTTTAACAGTCTTAAAGGGAATACTAAAGATGAAGAAAAGTATAGAAATATTGCTAAAAACAGACCGGGAAGTGCGTGTCCTAAAAAGTTTGTTGCACTAGATAAAGAATTTACAGAAGAAGGTTTGTGTACTGCCTCTAGACAATATCAGCATTTAAAAATTAAACAATTAGATGCCCAAGGATTAGATGCTATAGACTATAAAAAAGAGTTAGATAAAATTACAGTCAAGTCCTGTACATGTGTAGGATTAGGAACATCTGCACTATTAAAATACAATTTAGATACAAAAACGGAAGGTAGAGGCGTGTCTATTTGTCCAGGCCCAAATATGGCCTATTTCTCGAAGGTGATGAGTTTAAAAGAAATGACTGCTCACATCTATGGTGAAATTAAAAACATTGTGTCTGCAAAACGACCACATATTTTTGTGAAAGAGCTTACTATTTATGTAGACTATATTACTAAAAAGTTTAACGAGTCTCCTGTAATCTCTAATAAGCGAGAAGAAAAATATTTTACAACTTTTATAAATAACTTAAAAGAAGGTGTAACCTATTATGAAGAACTTTTAGCTGAGACAAAAGGTTATTTTGAAGCCTCTAAGAGCACAATTAAAGATAGTTTAGAAGCCGAATTAAACAGATTAAAAGCACTCAGTTTACAAGTAGAACAAGCGGTACAAGTCACTACTTAATTTAAAAACCAATTCCCATTATTTTAAAGGCCTTGTTTTGAACAAGGCTTTTTTTATTTCTACCATGTTCTGCGTTTAAGCGAATTTATTTTTATGTATTTGCGTTAATATTCATTTCGATATTGTTAACAAAAACTGCATAATATAGTTAATATACAAAAGAGTTTATGTTGTTTTAATTAATTGATTATAAGTATTTTGTGTGTATTGTCTTAGGCGAAATAAAAAGCGTTGTTTAACTTAAAATTGTGTTTTATAATACGGTTAATATCTTAATATTGTGTAAATTTGATAATGATTTTTAAGTAAATCATAATATTTATCTAACCATTAAAACATACAGTTATGAGTAAAAGTGGTAACACCGTATTAGGTCTTATAGCAGGAACAGCTATAGGAGCAGTATTAGGAATTTTATATGCTCCAGAAGAAGGAAGTAAAACTAGAAAACGTTTATCTGAAGAAGCTATGGCTGCTCGAGATAAAATGAATAGCAGTGCACACGATTTAAAAGAAAAAGTGAGCAGTAGTGCACACGACTTAAAAGCTAAAGTTAATAGTACTATGGCAAGTCAAAAAGGAACATTAGATGAACAATTGGAAACTATTGTTACTGATGCTAGCCATAAAGCAGATGATGTAATTTCAACTCTAGAAAAAAAATTAGCATATTTAAAGGAGAAAAATAAGAAATTTCAAAAATCGTAATATATGAATGTTTTTGAATCTTTAAATGAGACTTCAAATAAAGCTAAAGATATTGGTGAGAGGTACGTAGAGTCTTCTCATCAATATTTAAAGCTTAAAATTTTTCAGCAACTTACTGGTGCTATGAGCCTGTTTGGCAAAATGCTACTAATAGGAGCTATGCTATTTATAGCTTTCCTGTTTTTGGCCATGTCTGCAGCCTTAGCCATTGGTTATTTGTTCAATAATTTTGCAATAGGAACTCTTATTGTTGGTGGCTCATTTTTGTTAATAGCATTTGTAATTTATTTATTAAGACGTCGTATAGATCAAAAATTTATAGAAGTTATGTCTGAAAACTTTTTCGATTAGACTATGAGGAAAGAATTTACAAATTTTGATGAGATTAAATTAGAACTGAAACGTTTAGACTTAGAACGCCAAATTGCTCTTGAAGAATTTAAAGCGTTAAAAGGGAATGTTAAAGAAGATCTTAAACCCCTTAATTGGGTACATACTGCCATTAATTATACAGGTAAAATCGGATCTTTGGTATTTCTTAAAAAGTTATTTAAATAAAACATAACCGTCTATGACGTAAAAATACTTTTAAAACAATTACATATAACCTAATATTGAGACTATTGTCTCTGTATTAGGTTTTTTTATGCTTATTTCCTATCAATACTTTCTATGATTTTATAATAACTTTTAATAACTTAAATTGTTAGGTTTGTTTCAAAAATTCTACTTTTGTTACATTAAAAAATGATAAGAAGATATGTCTGATACTATTGAGAAAGTAAAGTGCCTTATTATAGGGTCTGGTCCTGCAGGATATACTGCAGCTATTTATGCTGCAAGAGCAAATATGTCTCCTGTGTTATATCAAGGAATGCAGCCTGGTGGTCAATTAACGACAACCAATGAGGTTGAAAATTTCCCAGGTTACCCAGAAGGGATTACTGGGCCAGATATGATGATACAATTACAAGATCAAGCAAAACGTTTTGGTACAGATATTCGTGATGGTTGGGTTACTAAAGTAGATTTTTCTGAAAGTATACATAAAATTTGGGTAAACGAAACTCAAGAAATTCATGCAGAAATAGTAATTATTTCTACAGGAGCTTCTGCTAAATATTTAGGATTACCATCAGAACAAAAATATCTTCAGTTAGGTGGAGGTGTATCTGCTTGTGCCGTTTGCGACGGTTTTTTCTATAGAAATCAAGAAGTTGTTATTGTTGGAGCTGGAGATTCTGCATGTGAAGAAGCACATTACCTATCTAAATTATGTAAGAAGGTTACAATGTTAGTGAGACGTGATGAGTTTAGAGCCTCTAAAATAATGACTAATCGCGTTAAGAAAACCGAAAACATAGAAATTCTTTTTAATTCTGAAACAGAAGAAGTTTTAGGAGACGGACAAGTGGTTACAGGTGTTATGGTTAAAAACAATCAAACCAACGAACTAACAGAGATTCCAGCAACTGGATTTTTCGTAGCCATAGGCCACAAACCCAATACCGATATTTTTAAATCGTTTTTAGATTTAGATGAAACAGGGTACATTATTAATAAACCAGGGTCTTCTAAAACAAATATAGATGGCGTGTTTGTATCTGGAGATGCCGCAGATCATGTATACAGACAAGCTATTACAGCAGCAGGAACAGGATGTATGGCTGCGTTAGATGCAGAACGTTATTTAGCTTCTAAAGAAGAATTATAAATACAGATTATTATAAAAATTAAAGCCCCAAACATGATATGTGTTTGGGGCTTGTTTTTGTTATATATTATGACTTAACACAATATATCGAGAATTAATGTGGTTATAAAAGTGATTAATAATTTCATATTGTTTGGTTTTTGATTGATGATGATGTTTAAAATAAATATTGCCCAATAGATATATTGGGCAATTACATGTGGTTATTCTGATGTTATATTAATACCGTTTTCGTTTATATTAACATTTACTTCTTCAGAGTTTGCTTTCACGCCCTCGCTGCTAATTTCAATATCGACCTCGTCATTTTTAATTTTCAAACCTTTGTTGTTAATTTTAACAGAGCCATTACCATCGTTTATATTTAAATCGATACTGTTTTCAGAGTCAGAATCTTCATCCAAACCATCATCCAAGCAATTTATACAATTGGCATCATCATTTAAAATTTTCATAATATGGCTGGAATCTTTGTAGGTGATAATACTTTCAGCCGATTTATGATTCTGTAAATACGAACGCATATTTCTGTTAAACTCTACATAAGTACCTTCAGGAATATATAAAACAATCTGAATGTTTTGTTCTCTGTATTTGTTGACGTAATCAGTGAGTAAATAGCTGTCTAATAATAAGGTGTTGTTGTTAAGTGTATAATTGTACATGATTTTTTCTGCACGATCTTTAGCTTCTAGAAAGTTTTTTCCTTTCGATTCTTTTTCAATCTGAATAGTAGCCACACTATCTTTTGTTGATCGCACATTAATTCTAATATCTCTAGAGAATATCACTTTCTCATCATTATCATTATACACGATTTTAAAATCAGAACTTCTTCTAATACTTCTATTGAATTTGTTATTCTTTACCATCGTGATATGCAATGTATCTTGAGTGTCATAAAATAACGTTTCCTTTTGTGTTACTACAGAATCTAAAGCGTGGTCTGACGCTTGTTTAATACCAACAGTTATTAACCCGATAAGAGAAATTAACCAGATACCTAATAAGGTGAATTTAGCTGGTTTACCTATAGATTTTAAGTTATTGATTAAAATTTTAAGACCTAAGTATAAGATGAAAAAACATGGAATTCCTATAGTGAAAAATACTAATAACGACCCTAACCAAATAGGTAATCCGGTTGTGTTTACAGCATCAGGGTAATCCATCCACCATGGGTGAAAGAACGATGAGCTTCCTAAAGACAATACACTAATAAGTAAGGCGAAAATGGAAACGGCCCCGAAAAGAACAAGTATAAACCCTATAAATTTGGCAAACAATTTCAAGAAAAACATCAAAATATCTCCAATGGTATCAAAAAAAGATTTGGAAGTAGACTTGACTTTGCTACCGTATTTCTCATAATCTACACTTCTTACAGTGTCTGAGACGTCTTCAAACCCTTTTTTAATTTTTTTTTCAATGTTGCTAATGTTAACAGGTTCTCCCGTCATAGTTAGCTTTTCTGCTGTGGTTACAGCTTCAGGCACTAGAATCCAGAATAGAATATAGATTAGTATAAACGTACCTGCAGATCCAAAGGTTAATAAAACCCAGATTAAACGTACCCAAATAGAATCTATACCTAAATAATGCGCTAAACCAGAAGCGACACCTCCAATATAAGAGTTGCTTGTGTCTCTATATAATTTTTTAGAAGCCTTAAATAACGGTTTTGCTTTAGGCTCGTCTTCAAAAATCTCATCGTCTACAAGATAGTCTTCAGGTTGCCCCATAATAGCAATCACGTCTTCTACTTCTTTAGAGCTAATAACTTGCTTATCGTGCTTTACGCGCTCATTAAACAATTCAGCAATACGAGCTTCAATATCAGCAAGAATTTCAGAACGGCCTTGCGAGTCTGTAAACGAACGCTTTATAGCATCAAGATAGCGTTGTAACTTTTGGTAAGCATCTTCATCGATATGGAAGAATGTACCTGCTAAATTTATGTTGACTGTCTTATTCATTGCTGTTGTTTTTTTGGCTTGTTACTAGGTTTACTGCATGTTGTAATTCACTCCAAGTGGTGTTTAATTCACTTAAAAATAATTGTCCTGTTTCGGTGAGCCCGTAATATTTACGTGGTGGTCCCGATGTAGATTCTTCCCATCTGTAATTAAGAAGTCCTGCGTTTTTTAGTCGTGTTAATAATGGATAAATAGTCCCTTCTACAACTAGCATTTTGGCATCTTTTAAGGTCTGCAAAATTTCTGCAACATAAGCGTCATCGTCTTTTAAAACAGATAAGATGCAGTATTCTAAAACACCTTTACGCATTTGTGCCTTTGTGTTTTCTATTTTCATCTGTTTGTGTGTTTTACAATGGTTTTAAGACTCTGTGATGGACATATAAGGTTTAAAATAGTGTGAGTCATGTTTTAGTGTGTTTTAAATTTAAACTGTTCATTTTTTGATTTTGATTGATGATGATTGATTTATTTGATGAAATGTATGTTTAATGGGTAATGAAAAATTTCTCCGTCTTTCGCTTTTAAACTTGCTCTTATAATTAAGGCGAGTTCTATTATAAATCCTAAAATGGCTAATCCGCCTAAAGCACCTCCCAGGTATAAAAGGGGTGAAGGTTTATCGAGGTTAATTTGAATACTATCAAAAGGATTAATTTGAATAAAATCTAAACCACTAAAGACATTGAATATAAAAAAGGGTACAGTAATTAAGCCCAATACAATAGTGTATAATAAAATGCTTAACTGAAAATTAATAGCTTCTTTACCATGCTGATCTATAAATTCCGATTTGTCTTTATTGGTAATCCATAAAATAATTGGAGCAATAAAATTTCCTAAAGGAAAAAAGAATCTAGAAAAAGTAGAGAGATGAATACAAGTAGCTATATTTTTTTGGTGGTTGTTTGGCATGGTTTCTATGGGTTTACTGGAATAGGTTTAATGTTTCTGAACTACTTTTTTTATATAATTAAATCGGTTTCGTTTTAGTGTTTTTACATGTTTTTCGAATTCTCATTGTTTTCTAATGCTATTAATATTATCTCTAATAGATACCTTAGAAATTTATTGCTTTAATGTTGTCATGTAAATTAAATCCACTTGTTTAGTATAGTTAAGTACTAATACGAAAGTAAAAAGGGTAACTATTAGAGTGATTTTTTTCATGATTTTATAACTATATAATAGTTGTCTATGCAAATATATGTTTAAAAAAAGGTATTATGCAAAACATAGTAGTGTAATTTAACATAATATTAACAAATTGAGAATCCGATTATTTTCGATATTTTTACTACAAACAAACACGATTATGACACTTACAGCTTCTAAACTAAATGGCTTTTTAATGTTTAAACTACCATCGGCATATATATGTGGTGTGCGCACTAAGAGCCTAAATCCAGATAGCTGTGTCGTTACTGTAAGACACAGGTGGATTAATCAGAATCCGTTTAAATCTATGTTTTGGGCTGTACAAGGCATGGCTGCAGAACTGTCTACAGGAGCTTTGGTAATGTTAAGAATTGCAGAAAGCAAAAAGAAAATCTCTATGCTTGTATTAAGTAATGAAGCTAGCTTTACAAAAAAAGCAACGGGAAAAATTACATTTACTTGCCAAGATGGCCATCTAATACAAGACGCTATAGATAAAACAGTCGCTACAGGCGATGGGCAAACCTTCTGGATGAAAGCGATTGGCGTTAACCAAGATGGAGTAGAGGTCTCTACTTTTAAATTCCAATGGACAGTTCGTGTTAAAGCATAATACACATTGACTTTATTGTGTAATGTCCTGTAAAATTTTGTTAAACTTTTTGTTGTTTCTTCAATGTTTATAAGGGGTTATGGGTTTAAAAATAGTTTCTTTTTTTGGTAGACAAAATCTTCCTTTTGTTCTATAAACTATACCCGTCTATCTATTCCAATTGATAATAGAGCTTGTTTTAAACATTTTTACAATCTGTAAGAATGGATTACAAACATTCTTTAAACCTTAATTAAAGTAAAATTGTTTTATGAAAAAAGTATGGATTCTTTTGGTATGTATTGGGACTAGCGTGTCTTATGCCCAACAGGTAGATGGTGTGTATGTTAATACAGAGATTTTGCCAAGTTTTGATGTGAGTACTGCGGTTAAATTAGAAGCAGGTATAGATCTTCCTGTAATAAACACAAGTAAAGATAAATTAACTATCGGAGGTAAAGTTCAGAATACCAGTTTTAACTACGTCGATGAAGATGTGCCTTTTGAAACCGATGAAATTGAAAATTTTAATGCCTTTAGTTTTAGATTCAACTATCAGCGTAGTTTAAGTGACAGTTGGGCCTTAAACGTTATGGGAGAATCTCAGGTGTCTTCAAATTTTGGCGAGAATGAAATCAAGACAGACGATTTGTTCTTTAACGCCTTAGTTACTTTAGAAAAATACAATGCTGAAAAAAAATCGATTTGGACATTTGGAGCGGCATACGATATTAAATATATCCAATTCCTGTAATTTCTTATACCAAGAGAATAGATGATGCTTGGGCATATAAAATAGGAGTTCCAGATACCCGAGTAAAATGGTCTTTTGCAAAAAATCATGAAGTTGAAGGTTTTGCGACTTTAAATGGATTTACTGGAAATGTAAACGATGGGTTAGATGTTTATAAAGTGGAATATAGCGGTACCTTAAGACAAACTAGTGTTTTACTAGGTTTAGGTTACAACTTTAATTTCTTAAAGAATTTTAAAGCAACTCTAAATGGTGGGTATTCTGTATATAATAGTTTGCAGTTACAAGATTATGATAATGAAGAAATTTACGATTTTGAGATACCAAACAGTTTTTATTTAAATGTAGGAGTAAAATATATTTTTAAGAGTAAAACGAATGTGAAGCGTTTATATTAATTCCTTTTTTAGTTGTAAATAGTGATCTAATATAGAATCTGGCCATATAGTATTCTTGTTATTTAATGTAAAAGTTAAGTTGAAAGTGTAACAAAATATAATAATCATCAACATATGTAGTGTAACCTTAAACGTTTAGACATTATGAAAGCACACGAGATAGATTATCGTATTTATGGAGAAGAAATGCAATATGTAGAAATAGAACTGGACCAAAATGAAGGCGTAATAGCCGAGGCGGGAAGTTTTATGATGATGCACGAGGGCATTAAAATGGAAACTATATTTGGAGATGGCTCTAAACAGAATGAGGGCTTCATGGATTCTATTTTCGGAGCAGGAAAACGATTGTTAACCGGAGAGAGTCTATTTATGACGGCATTTTATAATACGCTTCACGATAAGCGTTCGGTGTCTTTTGCTTCACCTTATCCAGGTAAAATACTGGCTGTAGATTTAACGCAGTTTGGAGGAAAAGTAATTTGCCAAAAAGATGCATTCTTATGTGCAGCAAAAGGTGTAAGCGTAGGCATAGAGTTTTCTAAGCGTTTGGGGAGAGGATTATTTGGTGGCGAAGGTTTTATCATGCAAAAGCTAGAAGGAGACGGTATGGCCTTTGTACATGCAGGCGGTACTTTAGCTACTAAAGTTTTAAAAGCAGGAGAGAAATTAAAAGTAGACACCGGCTGTATTGTAGGGTTTACCAAAGATATTGATTATGATGTAGAGTTTGTTGGCGGTATAAAAAATACGGTTTTTGGAGGCGAAGGTCTGTTTTTTGCAACGCTTACAGGGCCAGGAACAGTATATGTACAGTCGTTACCTTTTAGCAGATTGGCAGGGCGTGTGCTTGCAGCATTACCTAAAGGAAATAACAATAAAGGCGAAGGAAGTGTGTTGGGCGGATTGGGAGATTTATTGAGTGGAGATAATAGGTTTTAATAAAATTATTGAAATTTTAAGTTTTTATTAAGATAAAAATATCTATTTTTAATTGAATTTAAAACGTTGTAGTTGCCTATTAAACAAATCTACTTTTAAAAAATTATTAAACCTAAATTGAATAATTATGGCTAGAGCAATGTTCGAGTATACTAAAACTATACTTAATAAAGTTAGTTTTGATACTACGTTGTTTTGTAAAGAAGTACAAAAAGCACTTCAGAGGTTGTTACCTTACGAAATTGAAGAGCTGAAGATTTTTATAGAATCTATGGTACAGCAAAACCCTGACTTAAATAAATGCTTAATTTATTTAGAAGCATAAAAAAAAGCAACTAGAAATAGTTGCTTTTTTTGGTGTTTAACCTCTTGTATATTGGTTCTACCGTAACTTCTTAGGTTGTTATACCGCTTTCTTTGTTGGTAGAGGACTCACAATTTTTACATTCTGGAATGTGATAGCTCCTCTAACTATTCCTGAAATTACAGATTGTAAAGCTTCAATAATTTGCATTTTTAATTCACTTTTATGGTAAATTAAACTCACTTCTCTAGCAGGAGATGGTGCTTCAAATTGTTTAAGATGGTGTAAGGTGTTCGGATTTAAATCTAAAGTATGTAAATACGGCAATAAAGTCATCCCTAAACCTTCATTAGAAAGTTTTATTAAGGTTTCTATGCTTCCGCTCTCAAGTTGAAAATTGGTGTCGTTATGGTTTTTAAAAGACTTACAAATATTAAGAACACCTTCTCTAAAACAATGTCCGTCTTCTAATAAAAGCATATCATCTACATCTAAATCTTCTGGACTAATTGTATTATTCTTATACAATCTATGGTTTGTAGGTACATAACCAACAAAAGGTTCGAAATACAATACTCGCTCTTTTATAAGCTCAGATTCTAAAGGGGTAACAGCTATAGCAGCATCTAAATGGCCTTCGTTTAATCGAGAAATAATTTCTTCGGTCGTAATTTCTTCAATAATTAGTTTAACCTTAGGGTGTTTTTTTATAAAGGTATTTAAAAACATGGGTAATAACGTAGGCATTACTGTTGGTATAATACCTAATCTAAATTCTCCTCCAATAAATCCTTTTTGTTGATCAACGATATCTTGAATTCTATAAGATTCGTTAACAATGTTTTTTGCCTGATTTACAATTTTTTTACCAATCTCAGTTAGTTCAATAGGCTTTTTACCACGATCAAATATTAATATATCTAATTCATCTTCAAGTTTTTGTATCTGCATACTTAAGGTAGGCTGAGTTACAAAACATTTCTCTGCCGCTTTGGTAAAGTTCTGGTTTTCGGCAACTGCCAAAACATAATATAGTTGAGTAATTGTCATGGTATAAATTTAGACTATAAAACTATAAAATCAATCAATAAAACTGATTAATAGTTGTGTTAATTATAAGTAAATTTGTATAAACTAAAAAAGCATTAATTATGACACTTAATATATTAGGATTAGACGCCAAGAAAACTAAAGATTTAGCAACAGACTTAAATAGCTTATTAGCTAACTTTCAAACGTATTACCAAAACTTAAGAGGTATACACTGGAATATTAAAGGAAAGCAATTTTTTGAATTACATGTTAAATTCGAAGAATTGTACACAGATGCTAACGTAAAAGTAGACGAAATAGCAGAGCGTGTATTAACCTTAGGAGAAACGCCATTACATACATTTAGCGACTATACAGATCATGCAAAAGTGCCTGTAGGTAAAAATGTATCTGACGATGAAAAAGCTGTAGCTCTTATCGTTGAATCATTATCTATACTTTTAAAAATTGAACGTGATATCTTAGATAAATCTGGAGATGCAGGAGATGAAGGTACAAACTCTATGATGAGTGATTTTATTACAGAACAAGAAAAAACAATCTGGATGATGAAAGCATGGTTAGGAGAAACTACTGTTTAATTATTTAGTATATTCTTAAAAACCCTTTAAATATATATTTAAAGGGTTTTTTTATGTTTCAAATTTTGATTACCGTTATTAAAGCATACATTTGAAGCTTCTTAATGGTAAAAAGCATAAATTAAAACCGTATTAAATGTTTTATATTATAGATATTTTAGGAACTATTTCATTTGCTATTTCAGGTGTGCTTGTGGCTTTAAATAAGCGAATGGATGCGTTCGGTATTCTTATTATTGCTTTTGTTACTGCAACTGGAGGCGGGATGTTAAGAGATGTTCTTATTGGAGATACACCAGTGTTTTGGATGACCAATATGACTTATGTGTACGTTATTCTGGCGACTACAATTTCAGCGGTTATTATTAAAAGAAAAATAGATTATTTAAAAACACCTATGTTTATGTTTGATACCATCGGGATCGGATTATACACGCTTGTAGGGATTCAGAAAGGGATTAATTTAGGACTACATCCTATAATTTGTATCTCTTTAGGTACCATGTCTGCTTGTTTTGGCGGTGTTTTAAGAGATATTTTATGTAATCAGATTCCTGTAATATTCAGGAAAGAGGTTTATGCAACGGCTTGTATTTTAGGAGGCGTTTCTTTTTTTTTACTACGTAAATTGCATGTAGATAGTAATTTTATCTATTTAATTTCAGGGGTAATTATCATTACAATCCGATTATTAGCCGTGCGTTTTAAAATTAGTTTACCGAATGTGTATAAGGATGACGTGGAAGAAATTAATCTATAATTTCAACCTTTTTAATATATACGTTGTGTAACGGCCATTCTGCATCATCGGTTTCTACATTCGATATAGCATCTACCACATCCATACCTTTAATTACTTTTCCAAAAATGGTGTAACTACCATCTAAATGGTGGGCACCTCCGGGAGCCTGAACGATAAAAAACTCGTAAGGCGAAGCTAATTTATACGGGTTTTCTATATCGCTACTTGGCATAGAAATAACACCTCTATCATGTTTAAATCCGCGTTTAGCATCTGTTGGTAAAAGATATTTTCCAATGCTTACACGGCGTTTTCCTATCTCAGAATCATCGCTACCACCACCTTGAATAATAAAGTTTTTTACAACTCTGTAAAATTGAGTGTTATTAAAATAACCTTGTTTGGTTAAAAAGATAAAGTTGGCACGATGGAATTTAGTCTCGTTAAATAGTTGAATATCAATTGTACCGTATTCAGTAGTTATTCTAACTGTATTCTCTTTATGTTCTTTTTCATACTCTAAGAAGAACTCCATGGCATTATCGTCTGTAAGTACCGGAAACTCTCGTGTGTCTTCAACTATTTCAGGTATCGCGTCTGTTTGTAATGTTTTAGTTTCAGAAGTTTGCTTTACGGGTGTTTCTATAGCAGGTTTATCGCTATTATTTTTTTTAGATTTCGTATCTTCACAGTTAAGTAAGAATACAAACAGACAACAGTATACTAAGAATCTCATAGATGAATTTTGATGATTTTATAAAGTTAAGATCAAAAATAGAAAATATACCGCTTCCAGCCGAAGCATCTCAGTTTAAAATGTCGCCACCATTTAGAGAAGATTTATTGGAAGCGAATAAAATTAAGATGAAAACAGCTAGAAAAGCAGCGGTCATGGCTTTATTTTATCCAAATAACTTACAGCAAACCCATTTGGTTTTAATACTGAGAAACACCTACAAAGGTGTGCATTCTGCACAAATTGGTTTTCCAGGAGGAAAGTTAGAACCTGAAGATGATTCGCTTAAAACAGCAGCGATTAGGGAAACTTTTGAAGAAGTTGGTGTGCCCGAACGCGATATAAACGTCTGGCGAAAAATAACTGATATTTATATTCCTCCAAGTCATTTTGTGGTGCAACCATTTATTGGAATAGCTGAAAAAACACCAATTTTTCTAAAACAAGATATAGAAGTAGATGCTATTATTGAAGTGCCATTGGTAGAGTTTCTAAGCGAAAAAAATGTGGTGACTAAAAGAGTAACAACATCTTACGCTCAAGAAATAGATGTGCCAGCCTTTGTTTTTCAGGGGCATGTAGTTTGGGGAGCAACTGCTATGATGCTAAGCGAAGTAAAAGACATTTTAAAACAAGTGCGATATCTTTGAGTTTTCCCTACATTTGTAAATTATAAAAAACGACAAAAATCATGGGATTGTTGAAACGAAATCCTTTCGGACATATACTTTTATTTAAAAAATGGATTATTAGATTCTTAGGAATTCTAACCCATAGACGCTTTAGGGGGTTTAACGAACTTCAAATTGAAGGATCTGAGATTATTAAAGATTTACCTTCAGAAAATGTGCTTTTTATATCTAATCACCAGACATACTTTGCAGATGTAGTGGCTATGTTTCATGTTTTTAATGCCAGTTTAAGCGGACGAGAAGACTCGATTAAAAACATAGGATATATTTGGCATCCAAAACTTAATATCTATTATGTTGCCGCAAAAGAAACAATGAAATCTGGGCTTTTACCTAAGATTTTTGCTTATGCGGGTTCCATTAGTATTGAGCGTACGTGGCGATCTGAAGGAAAAGACGTGAATAGACAAGTTAAAATGAGTGATATTTCTAGTATTGCTAAAGCGTTAAAAGATGGGTGGGTAATTACTTTTCCTCAAGGCACAACCACACCATTTAAGCCTATTAGAAAAGGAACAGCTCACATTATAAAACGTTACGAGCCTATCGTGATTCCTGTCGTAATAGACGGTTTTAGACGTTCTTTTGATAAAAAGGGGTTACGTGTTAAGAAAAAGAATATTCTTCAAACTATGGAGATTAAAGCGCCTTTAGATATCGATTACAAGAATGATACTATTGATGATATTGTAGAAAAGATTGAATACTCTATAGAACAACACCCGTCGTTCTTAAAAGTACTTACGAAACAACAAATTCAAGATATAGAAGATCTAAATACGAAAAGAGGATTTTAATTATAAATCCATCTTCTTAAGCTCTTTATAATTGTGGTTTAATCGTTTTAGCAAGATTCCGTATATCAGATAATAAAATCCTAATAATATGGTAATAGTAATGGTTAAAATTCCCGCAGTTATAAGTATTACTTTAGAGTAAAACATAAAGATATGGCCACTGGCAGCAGCTTCGTTTACTCTTGCTCCTAAAACCGGATCCTGATTAAATTCTATTAATAACACCACTACTGTAGAGATTACTAAGAATAACAGGTTAAACACAACATACTGTTTAACAGTGCGCCTAGTGTTTAAAATGTTTTCCATAAGTTTTTTAGCATTGTCTGTGGTAGAAATCTTTTTGTAGTTCTTGTAAAAGAGGTAGAAAAAGTAAAACAATACCAAGTATCCCATTACAGATAAGGTGTCTAAAATGGTTTCTGCACTAGTGTCTTTAAAGCGTGCCATAGCTTTGTTATCTTTAATACCAAAAGAGATAATGGTCCAAAATACAAACTCTAACAAGCTAATTATAAAAATCCACTTCACTGTAGAAGAGGATTTCTTAACATGCATAATATATAAATCGTTATAAGACAGCTTAGGGAAATTCTGATTTTCCGGCTTATTCCAGTCTTTTTTTAAAATATCTAATTCATCCATACGGTTACGGATTTAAAATAGTTCTCAGCTTTGTTTTCACGCGATTCATCTTCACTCTAGCGTTTACTTCACTAATTCCCATTGTTTCACTAATTTCTCTGTAATTTTTATCTTCTAAATACAAGAAGACTAATGCTTTTTCAATGTCGTTTAATTGTTTTACGGCACTGTAAAGCAGTTTTAATTGCTGTTCTTCGGTATCATCATAATCCTCTGCTTTTATTCTAAATTGAACGGCATCAAAATCCTGAGTTGTCACTCTCCGTTTCGACTTTCTGTATAAAGTAATGGCTGTATTTAAACCAATACGATACATCCAAGTACTAAACTTTGCATCACCACGAAACTTAGGATAGGCTTTCCAAAGTTGTATGGTAATTTCTTGAAACAAATCGTTGTGTGCATCATAGTCATTAGTGTACAAACGGCACACTTTGTGAACAATGTTTTGATGCTCTTCAAGCAATTGTATAAAGTTATGTTCTTGCTCTTTATTCAAGTCGAGAGGTTAGTTAAGATATTAGTGTCTTTTATATAAAAATTGTTACAAAAGTTTTTAAATTTTGTTTTTTAAGGTGAATGTTTAAATGTGTTAACTGTGGTGTTTTTATTATATTTTGAAACTTAAAATACTGAATTTTTATCATTTTAAACCCTGTGTAAAATTAAATTTTAATTAAATAAATGGTTTAGTTTAAAATGTTTTTGTGTTTGATTATGAGTTGTTTGAGTTCGTGCTATAGATAAAGCTTATGGTACGTGTTTTAAGTCTTCTATAGCTAATTATATTTATTCTTAAATATGCGAAAAAAATATAAACTATATGGTTTTTAGTGCTTAAAAAAATGATGTTTTTTAGTTGCTGATCCCTTGTGTAATTATGTAATTTAAGATTGTAATTTGAAAATAAAATACTTTTATAGGCAGATAGAACATGAAACTTTTAAGCCTTTTATTTAATACAAACAGTTGTAATTTCAATTCATCCTTAAAATATAACAGTTGGGTGTGGTTTAGTTTTTAAACCTTTAATTCTGTTTCATTTTTGTATTGCTAATTTAAACAATCAAATCATGAAAAAATTACAACTACTCCTAAACCTTGTGTGCATATTCACAGTAAGTGTTGGGTTTTCACAAACCTTAATTTCTGGTCGCGTTACAGATGCTAAGCACAATCCAATTGCAGGAGCGAATGTATATATCCAAGGGTCTTACGATGGCGGAACCAGTGACGATTCTGGGGTGTTTAGTTTTAAAACGACAGAAACAGGTGTTCAAACCTTAATAGTCTCTTTTTTAAGTTATGAAACTTATAGTGAAACTGCTCATATATCGGCTTTCCAGGATGTTGACATCAAGTTAAGAGAAGATGTAAATGCTTTAGATGCGGTGGTGTTGTCGGCAGGAACGTTTTCTGCAGGAGATAATAGTAAAGTCAATGCCTTGTCTTCTTTAGATGTGGTCACTACCGCAAGTGCTATGGGCGATTTTGTAGGGGCTTTACAAACGTTGCCAGGAACCACAACCGTGGCAGAAGATGGACGGTTGTTTGTTAGAGGAGGAGAAGCCGATGAAACACAGATTTTTATTGACGGCATTCGCGTATTTACTCCATACACACCAACAACAAACAATGTGCCGTCTAGAGGACGCTATTCTCCATTTTTGTTTGACGGTATAACTTTCTCAACGGGTGGATATTCTGCAGAATATGGCCAAGCTTTGTCTAGTGTACTCTTATTAAATACTATTGATGAACCTGAACAAAATAAAACAGATATCGGGATTATGAGTGTTGGTGGCGCACTAGGGCATACTAAAAAGTGGGAAAAAAGTGCTTTGAGTGTAAATGGGTCATATATGAATTTAGGGCCGTATATAAAGCTATTTCCAGGTAGAAATGATTGGGATAAACCTTTTCAGAGTTTTTCTGGAGAAGCTGTGTATCGTAGACAATTTAGTAAAGGTTTGTTTAAGCTATATACAGCCTATGAATTCAGTCAGTTTGAATTAACTCTGGAAGATATTGACTATGAGGATGGCATTCATTACAAATTGAATAACAAAAATACGTATGTCAACTCCTCATACCAAGGCAAACTAAATGCAAATTGGTCTGTGTTTGCTGGAGCGAGTTACACCAATAATAATTCTGATGTTGATGTAATTGATGATGCGGTAGATAATATAGAACATTCCGTTCATGCCAAAGCACGTTTAAAATACCGTTTCAATAATCGTTTCAAATTGAACTTCGGTACAGAGTATTTTTTAACCCATTTTAATGAGAAATATTCATCTCCTTCTATTGATACGGAGTCTTACGGATTCGATAATAATATCGCTGCAGCATTTACAGAAGCCGATGTAATCTTCACAAAACAATTAGCATTAAAAGCAGGGTTGCGTGCAGAATATAGTCAGCTTTTTAAAGCGTTTGAAGTAGCTCCGCGTGTGTCTTTAGCGTATAAAACATCTGCAAAAAGTCAGTTGTCTTTAGCGTATGGTTCGTTTTATCAAAATCCGAATAATGATATATTAAAGTTTAGTCAAAATATTGATTCAGAAGAAACTAGTCATTATATATTAAATTATCAGTTTAATGTTGAAGGGCGCTTATTTCGTGCCGAAACATATTATAAAGACTATAATAATCTCATTAAATACGATACAGAATACGCAAGTTATACGAGTAACTTTAATAACGATGGCTATGGGTATGCTAAGGGAATAGATTTGTTTTGGCGCGATAATGTAAGTCTTAGAAATTTCGAGTATTGGGTGAGTTATTCTTACCTAGATACTGAGCGGGATTATAAGAATTATCCAACCAAAGCACAGCCTAATTTTGCAAATGCACACAACCTTTCTGTAGTAGGAAAATATTGGGTGGAAGATTGGAAGAGTCAGATCGGATTTAGTTATAGTTTAGCCTCTGGGCGTACTTACACTAATCCAAACGAAACTGGATTTCTAAACCAAAAAACAAAAACGTATAACAACTTAAGTTTAAACTGGGCGTATTTAATGAGTCCGCAAAAGATTTTATATGTAGCCGTAAGTAATGCGCTCGATTTTAAGAACGTTAATGGTTATCAATATGCAAGTACACCTAATAGTAATGGTGTGTATAACAGGCGTGCTTTAAAACCGGCTGCAGATCAGTTTTTCTTTATCGGGTTTTTCTGGACTATAAGTGATAATGGAACCGACAATCAATTAGATAATTTATAGTCGTTTTAATTCGATTATATCACGAGTAACAATTCATCATATAAAAACAACAGTTCAGTAGTTCAATTTTTAGAAACCAAGAGTTTCGATAGATATTTGCTTTATAATAATTAATCAACCAAAAATAATATGAAACATTTAATTCTTTTAGTCGTGTCTTTAGTGAGTTTAGTAGCTAATGCACAAACCAATTTTGAAACAGGTATGCAAAAGGCTTTTGCATTATGGCAAGACAATAAAGTAACAGAAGCAGAACAGCTTTTTGAACGTATTGCAGCTGCCGAAACAGACCAATGGTTACCAAATTACTATGTGGCTCAAATAAATAGTTTAAAGAGCTGGGGAGAGCAAGATGCAACAGTTCTTAAAGCGAATTTAGATAAGGCACAGGAGTATTTAAACACCGCTAAAGGGATTAGCACTAATAATGCAGATATCCTGGTGCTACAAGCTCAAGTTTACACCAATTGGGTAGCTTTTGATGGGATGACCTACGGTATGAAGTATTCTGGAAAAATTACAGAACTGTATAATAAAGCGTATGCTATTGCTCCAGAAAACCCAATGGTAGTTTTAGGTAAAGCAGAATGGGGCATGGGAAGCGCCAAGTACTTTGGGCAAGACACAGCGCCGTTTTGTAAAGACATAGCGCATGCATTAGAACTTTTTGTTAACTTTAAACCAGAATCACCGTTTCATCCTAAATGGGGAGAAGATCGCGCTAAACAAGTGTTAGCATCATGTGAGGAGTAATTGTAGTAAAGTTAGAACGGATACAAATGAAAAAGTTATTAGAAAGTATACTATCTGGAGTCATAGTCGGTATTGCGATTATGGTGATAGATCAAACCATTCAGTTTTTTTCTGGAGCTACATTTGAGTTTAATGAAGACTTCTTTCGTTCGTTTTTATATTACTTAATTTACTCGGTACCTTTAAGTTTAGTCAACTCTTATTTCTTTCATTATTTAAATTATAAAATTGTTTGGAAGCGATACACTAAATATAGAATGTTAATTGGTTTTTTGGGGTCAGTATCCATTACACTGATAACTATATTTTTTGTACGAGCCTTTATTGAGGTTGTCGTTGAAGGTGAAACTTGGCAAGAGTTTATAGATTCTGAAAAAACAGCATTTTACTTCAGTGCGCTATTAATAACATTAGTGATTTCGTTGTTTTTTCATGCGGTTTATTATTACAAAGAGTTACAAAAATCGAGATTAAAAGAACAAAAAGTAATAGCGGGAACGGCCAGTGCACAGTTCGAGAGTTTAAAAAATCAGATCGATCCACATTTTTTATTCAATAGTTTAAATGTATTAACCTCTTTAATCGAAGAAAATCCGCATAGTGCACAACGTTTCACAGTGTCTTTATCTAAAATTTACCGTTACGTATTGGAGCAAAAGGATAAAGAATTAGTAACGGTAGAAGAGGAGTTAAAATTCGCTAAAACCTATATGAATTTGCTTAAAATGCGATTCGAAAACAGTATCGTCTTCAATTTGCCGGAAGATTACGATAATCCAGAAGCTAAAGTGGTGCCTTTATCTTTGCAGTTATTGTTAGAAAACACCATAAAGCACAATACGGTAAGTGAGCAAAAACCGTTAAAAATAGATATAACAATAGAAGATAATGTCTTAGTTGTTAAAAATAATTTACAAAAGAAAGAGGTTTTACAAACCAGAAAAGGCGTAGGCTTACAAAACATAGTAAATCGCTACGCCATATTAACTAACAGAAAAGTATTAGTAGACGAAACCCAAACGTATTTCGCGGTAAAGCTACCCATACTAACAAAACGCATTGCAATCATGGAAATACCAAAACATAATTATAACGAGCAAGACGCGTATAATCGCGCAAAGAAACGAGTAGAAGAAATTAAAGGATTTTATGGTAATTTACTGTCATACTGTGTCGTGATTCCGTTTTTAATATTTATAAATTATCAAACATTTTGGGGTCATCAATGGTTCTGGTACCCGATGTTAGGTTGGGGAATGGGACTTGTTTTTCACGGGTTTTCTGTCTTCGGATATGGTAAATCTTGGGAAGAACGCAAAATAGAAGAAATTTTAAAAGAAGAAAAACAACAAAAAAATTGGAACTAATGGAAAACACATACTTTGAACAAGAGCGCTACGAACGTGCAAAAAAACGAGTGAGACGTATTAAAGGATTTTATACACATGCTATAGTATATGTCGTGATTAACCTTATGCTTGTCTTTATAAATATTAATAATCTGGAACCTGGAGAAAGTTATCTGCAATGGAAGAACTTTATAACCTTAGGCTCTTGGGGAATAGGGTTGTTGGCTCATGGCGTGTCTGTGTTTTTACCAACATTAGTGATAGGCAAAAACTGGGAAGACGAAAAAATAAAATCCTTAATGGATAAAGAGAAAAACCATAAATGGGAATAATTTGGGCGTGTTTTTCCGCTTGGGCTCCAAAACCGCGCTTTCCGCGTTACACGGTAGCTTGCTGCAATCGCTCACGCAATACCCAAGAACAGTATACTAAACATTAGAAATTTCAATCCTTTATGAAAGTTATAATTATAGAAGACGAAAAACCATCTGCAAGGCGTTTACAGCGTATGTTAGCACAATTAAACTTACAAGCAGATGTTATGTTACATTCCGTAGAAGAATCCATAACATGGTTTCAAAATAACGAACATCCTGAACTGATCTTCTTAGATATTCAGTTAAGTGACGGCTTGTCGTTCGAAATTTTTGAAAGTTTAGACATTAAATCAGCTATAATTTTTACTACAGCCTACGACGAGTATGCACTTAAAGCTTTTAAATTAAACAGTATAGATTATTTATTAAAACCTATAGATGAAGACGATTTAGAACAAGCTGTCGCTAAGTATAAATCCAGAATGCCTAAACAAGAACAAGTCGTTTTAGATTTTAATGAAATCAAGAATTTATTAGTGAATCCATTAGACCGCACTTATAAAAAACGATTCTCAGTTCAAGTTGGTCAGCATTTAAAATTAATAAATAGCGAAGATGTAGAGTGTTTTTACAGTGAGAATAAAGGGACGTATTTACATACAACTTCAGGGCGTAATTATTTATTAAACTCAACTTTAGATCAGTTAGAAAACGAATTGGAACCAGATATGTTTTACCGCGTTAGCAGAAAATACATTGTAAATATTAATGCCATTCACGATATGGTAAACTATACAAATTCCAGATTAGAGATTAAATTACAAACCTTCAAAGCAGACCAAGTTATTGTATCCAGAGAACGTGTTAAGACATTCAAAGAGTGGTTATCTTAAAAAATAACCTCACAGTTTTACCTTTAGGCTTAAAAAACTGAAACTTAACGGGTTTATTTTTAGGTGTTTAGCATTAGTGGCTATATTGATTGTAAAATCAATCGCTATGAAAACCAATCTAACCACCTTATTATTAGTCTGTTTTATTTCTACGTTAACTTTTGCTCAAGACTGGAAAACATATCCTTATACACCTACAGGTAGCTTAGTGTCCTTTCCTACCGACGAAGGATTCCATTCCGAAGAACCAACCGAATGGTGGTACGCTAACGGAGAAGTCACCGGTGTAACTTCGGGAAAAACCTATACGTATTTACTAATTTATTTTTCTAGTTCGTACTCTTATGCAGGTTACGACGGCTTCAGAATTTTAAATATTATGGATGAAAGTACGGGGCAGCTTTATTCAGATACAAAACCTGTAAACTACGACTCTAAATCTGAAACCGAATTGCTAGTAGAAGCATATGTATTTCTAGGATCTCAAGATACTTGGATTACAAAGCGCGATACAGACGGCAATTTAATTCCATTTGAATATACCATCTCTGCAACATCGTCTTTTGGAGTATTACAATTGGATTATAAAACCACCAAGCGGCCGTTGTTAATAGGGGATGATGGCTATTTAGAGCAAGGCAGCGAAAATTACACCTATTACTATTCGCAAACTACAAATGAAGTCTCTGGAAATATAACACTAAACGGTACAACGGAAGCAGTCACAGGAACATCTTGGATAGATAGACAGTACGGAAGTTTTAATCCGTATTTAGGCGAAAATTACGAATGGTTTAGTATTCAATTATCAAACGGTATGGATATTAATGCTTACAATGTGTTTACGCCAGATTATGCCATTCCAGATAATTTAAAATATAAAGTGTTTGCAGCTTATGTCGATGAAACAACGCAATATACAACAAGCGATTTTGTGTTAGAACGCTTATCTTATCATTGGTCTGACGATAATGTGCAGTGTTATTCTAATAAATGGCGATTAACTTCAGATAAAAATAAAATCGATTTAATTATTACACCACGTCACAACGATGCAGAAATTTTAGAACCCATTCGCTTTTTTGAGGATGCCACAACCATAACCGGAAGTGTAAATGGTGTAGAAGTTACAGGGATTGGCTTTGCTGAATTGATTCATGCTTACGAACACCCCATAGTAACCTTCAATGCTTTTGAAGACGAATATTTTACTCCCAACACCACTATATCTTGGGAACTTACGAATCCAGATGATGGACGTACAACCTATTACGATGTGTTATACAGTACCGACAATACTAATTATAGTGCATTAGCAACAGATCTTACAGCGACTAGTTTTAGCTGGGATGCATCAACCTTAGAGAATGGAGATACCGTTTGGTTTAAAATTATGGCTCATTCAAGCGATAATGTGCTAAAAAGCGAAACAGTAAGCGCTGCATTACAGTTTAATTTACTAACTGTGTCTGATGCTGTTTTTAGCGATATAAAATTATATCCGAATCCTACTAAAAATCAATTGTTTTTAAAAGGATTGGTACAGCTAAAGACTTTAGATTATCAGATTATTGATATTAGCGGACGCATCGTTTCAAAAGCTAGTCAAGATCTAAATACAGCAGTTGTATTAGAGATAAATACACAGCAATTAAGGGCTGGATTGTATTTTTTAAAATGCATAACCGCAGAAGCAGAACAGAGTTATAAATTTGTAAAGAAATAAATTAATCTTCTTCCTCGATACGATTATCATCAAAAGCAGAGGGCAGTAATTTGGGAATAAATTTTATAACAATTGGGAGTAATATAGCGCCGCCAGGAAGTAAAAAGATGGCTAAACTCGGAATAGACTTAAAAATATCTAGAAGTTGTTCATTAACCTTTTTTTGTTCTTCGGCAGTTAAATCGCGTACGGTAGATTTAGATAATAGTATCATTAACTCCTTACTGTCTCGTAATTCTTGTAATAATCTGTGGCTGTTTCTGGTAATGAGTTTACTCACAATTTGAGATGACCTATTGTAGAAACTTTTTACAACATTTTTAGCACTTAATAATGGTATTTTATCCCGATTGGCATTAAAAAACAAGTTAATCGAATTTAATGACTCATTACGTTCTTTATCATTTATGTTTAAAGCAGTGCTTAAATTTTCAAGAAATTCGGCTTCAGCAGGTTCTATCCATTCATCACTCCAAGCAGCCATACAAGCAATATCTAAGTAATATAGATTGTGACACAGTTGCTTGGCATTTTCAATAGCTTCAGCATAAGTCATATGTCCAATTTGCTCGTAACGTAAAGACGATTCAAACAATTCAATTAAACTCTTGTCGTAATTACTCTTTTCAGATTTTAAATTTAAAGCTTCCACAACTATGGTAATTATAGTCGATTCTAAAGTCTCTAAATAAGCTTTAGTAATCAATTTACTATTTAAAAAATGATCGTATGCAATCACGTCTATATACAATAAGACGTTTGTAATGTAATGATTAAAGTTTTTCGTAATAACGTTTTCATGAATCTGAATCCGTTTATGCATGATTTTTTCTACTAAAGCTTCGGCAGAATCTCGTCCTAAAAGCTCTCCTAAAAAAGATGTTTTGTTTTCATTAATAGCAGTGTAAAAATCTATAATACTATCGAAAAGATTGGTTTCAGAGCCGCTTGTTTTGTGAGTGTTAATAAAAGCGATACATAAATTCACTTTACACAGTTCTTCTTCAGTAAAATCCGGATTAACAATATAATCGTTTACCACTTTAATATTATACCCATATATAAACCCTGAGTTTCGGAACGCCTTATAAAAGTCGTAATCCGATGGATTATCAAATAAAGTTTGAGAGGATAATTCTTTAATTAGTTTTTTTATCCAACCATTAGCCGATGGGTTCATTGCGTATTCTCTTAGACTTAGTCTTACAAATTTAGTTTTTAAAGCCCAAAAAATCATCTTTTTTAGATGTTAACATAATTTTAACAAAACCGCCCCCTTCTTTTTTTCGTAGGTATGTGTGAGAGTCAAATAAATCATTAACTAAATCTCAATTATTATGAAAAAAATGAAAATTATTTTAGGAATCGGAGCTTTATCAATAGCAGGTTTCTTTATGGTAGCAGCCGATCATATCGATGCACCAGCAGTAGCAGGCGGAACAAGTGATATTACAGATTTCTATGCCTTTCAAGGTGAAGACACAGACAATTTAGTATTTGTTGCCAATGTACAAGGCTTATTAAGTCCATCGGCTTCTAGTGAAGCAATGTTTAATGAAAGTACTTTAATAGAAATTAACATTGATACAAACGATGATAAAATTGAAGACTACGTTATTCAAGCTATTCCTCGCGACGGAGTAATGTATTTCTTTGGTCCAGTAAAACCAACAACAACAGGTTTAAGTAGTGCTATTGAAACGACAGCAACAACTTCTATGGTAGATATTTCTGCTTACGGCGGAACTGCTATTATAGAAAACAGTAACGACATGAAGTTTTTTGCAGGACCAAGAGACGATCCGTTTTTCATGGATTTTGCACAATTCTCTGAAATTATCGCAGGAAACGCTACAAGTTTTAACGAAGTAGGAAGCGACACCTTTGCAGGAACTAACGTAATGTCTGTTGTAGTAGAAGTACCAAAAAGCATGATTGGAGGTTCTGGAACAATTAATACTTGGGTAGAATCTAAAACAAAACAATAATTAACCATTTAAAAATACACTTATGAAAACTTTAAAATATACACTTTTAGCAGTGGGCGTTTCATTATTAGCCTTTAACTGTTCAAGCGACGACGATAATAACATGATTATAGACCCGGTAGAACCTGATTTTACAGGAACTTATATGCAAGCGGATCAAATGGGGAGACCAGCCATAAATACGGTATTTGTGTCATCTGCATCTAAAGATGATTTCAACGTAACCATTCCTTCAGAACAAGGTGCAGCTTATCAATCTATGTTTCAAACTAACTTAGAAGGATTAAGTCCAGCTTACGCTATGGAAGGTGATACAAATGCATTGGGATTAGATGCAGAAACTTTTACTAGCGTGCTTGCTACAGATGTGTTAACCGTGTCTTTAGACGGTACCACAACATTTTACGATGGTACTAATGTATTAACAGGTAGGGCATTGGCAGACGATGTGATTACTGTAGAATTGTTATTAATTTTTGGTGGTGAAGATTTTACCGAAAACCCAGGATTATCTAACGACAATGTCGATGCTAACGATAAAGCATTTTTAACATCATTTCCTTACTTAGCTTCTGCTTGGTAAATTAAAATACACACTAGGGTAAATCGCTATTTACCCTAGTGTTAAATAACATCAAAAAACACTCAACCTCATGAAAACTACACAACATCTTACACTTTTGGTATGTACATTACTATGTTTTAGTTGTAATACCAAAACAACAAAAAAAATAGCCCATTCGGGCGACTATAACACCTATGTAGAAGCAGAAGACCAAAAGTCGCTGTTGGCTTTAGAAGCTGATTATGCGTTTTGGAACGGTAAGTTAAACGAGAACCCAAATCAGTTTCCATACCTAATAAAGAAAGCAGCGTCTTTGTCTTCTATGTTTAAAATTACAGGGAATATTGATTATTTAATTGAAGCAGAAACCGACTTGGTTGAAGCTAATGAACGTACCCATGCTGGTAGTTCTGGTATTTTAAGAGCTTTAGCTAGAAATTATATTTCGCAACACCGCTTTAAAGAAGCACTTAAATTGCTTAAAAAGGCAGAAGTAGTAGGAGAACATTTAGTTGGTACTCAAAATATGCTTTTCGATGTACATTTAGAATTGGGAAATACAGCTGAAGCCAAAAAGTATTTAATGGCTATTCAAGATTTTAACGATTTTGATTATGTAATTCGTTTAGCAAAATGGCAAGACCATCAAGGCGATTTAGAAAGTGCTATAAAATATATGGAGAAGGCTTTAGTTATTGCTGAAACGTCTAAAAATCCAAATTTAAAACAATGGGTATATACTAATATAGCCGATTTTTATGGACACGACGGACAGATTGAAAAATCGTATACATACTATTTAAAGGCTTTAGATCTTGATCCTTCAGATGCTTATTCTAAAAAAGGAATTGCTTGGATTGTATATTCTAACGATGATAATCCAGAAGAAGCTATGCGAATTTTAAATTCCGTAACTCAATATCACAAAACACCAGATTACGAACTCTTGAAAGCAGAAATTGCAGAATATATGAATGATGAGGTTTCTAAATCAAATCATTTAAATGCTTATTTAGAAGCTGTGGATAATAAAAAATATGGAGACATGTATAACGCTTATAATACTTTAGTCTATACAGACGACCTACTTATTTTTGATTCAGCATTAACATTAGCAGAGAAAGAAGTAGAAAACAGACCAACACCACATTCTTACGATTTGTTGGCGTGGACTTATTATAAAAAAGGCGAATACAAAAAAGCATTAGATATTGTAGAAACACATGTTAAAAATAAAAGTTTTGAGCCGTCAATTCTATTTCACGTTGCACAAATTTATAAAGACAACGGAAAAATAAAAGAAGCCAAAACCTTGAAAAAAGAATTACTAACAGCGTCTTACGAGCTAGGACCTGTTACTACACAACGTATTAAAAATATTTAAAATATATATAATTTTTTGTTGGTGGTTTTTATTGAGTGAAAGCGTTTGTTAGTAAAATAACAGACGCTTTTTTTTTATAATCTACGTTTCTGTTTGCTAATTATTCTTGAATATAAGACTCATTACCAAAATAACCAGTTCGATTTTAATATAGTAGAATAAGTAATATCTATTGCTATGTGTAACCTGAGTTGCTATTTAACAGTACAAACCTTACTAATTTTGTTTAACAAATTATAAACATTAGTATTATGGAAACTTTAGAATTACAGGTAGGATTAAATCAAGAATATAAAATAAATGTTGCAACAAAACTTAATGTTCTTTTAGCAGATTTTCAGATTTATTATATGAATCTAAGAGGGTTGCATTGGAATGTTAAAGGACGAAGATTTTTCATGCTTCATGAAAAATTAGAAGAGCTTTACACCGAAACCAATGAGGTTGTAGATGAAATAGCAGAGCGTATTTTGTCTTTAGGATTACAACCTTTACACACTTTGGAAGATTATTTGGAACACAAAACAATTAGAGTCTCTAAAAATATTTCTAACGGAGATGTTGGTGTGGCGGGTATCTTAGATACATTAAAAGAGCTTTTAATTCAAGAACGCGATATTTTAGAGTCAGCCTCTAATAATAATGATGAAGGAACAGCTTCTTTAATGAGCGATTTAGTTTCAGATCAGGAGAAATTAATTTGGATGCTGACTTCTTATTTAAGTTAAATGTTACCTATAAAAAGCAAAAGTTGAAAAGGCTTTTGCTTTTTATTCTATGATTTATTAGAGGATTACTATTAGGGTAAGTGAGTACTGATAATTACTTATAGCTATCGTTTTATAACGTATTTTTAGTTGTAGTATTCTATTTGTCTTTCGCAAACCATATTTAATTCTCCATTAGAACTTCTCTTATTTGTTATCCAATTTCCATTATGATCATACACATATTCAAATGATATTTGACGTCTAAGTTTACCTTGTTTATCGAACGAATTTTGGAATATCCGGTTATTCATCTTATCGTATTCGAATACCATTTGTACAAAATTTCCATCTGGATTGAATTTTATCTGTTCCTTTTCATTTCCATTCTTGTCATAGGAGTAGAGAATAGTATGTTTTTAGCTGCCATCTGCTTTATATATCAATTCTTCAATTTTTTATTATCTGCATTATATTTGTATACGTATTTCTTCCCTATATTGCTATTAGGTTTTTTGAAAACTATCTCGGTATTGTTTTCGTTTTTATCATATGTATTAGATTGAATATCGGTTAGATTATTTTCTGCATCGTAAGTCTTAATTTCAATTAAGTTATCATTAGAATCGTACTTATATGTCCAATAACTTAAAGTTTCTCCAGATGCTTTTTTCTCAATGGTTTTTTGAATGTTTCCATTTGTAACCCTTTCATAAATTGTTTTTTTTAAGATAGAACCATCTGTGTAGCACTTACCAAATTCAATTAGATCTTCATTTTTATTATATATTGTATATGAATTAAGTTCAGATTCAAAAAGATGATCTCGATTTTTCAATTTTCCATTCTCAACTCTATAGATAACTTTTTTGATCGATTTTATGTTTGGTTTATGTCTAGCCTGTGGTGATTGTTAGGCAAAGTTTTATTCACTTAATTCCTTAATCATTTTCTTTGAAAAATCAATATGACGTTGTTCATCACTGGTTGCTACCTCAATCACTTTTTTGAAATATTCAATGGCCTTTTCATTATTTCCATATTTTTTGTAATAATGAGCTAATCCAATATATCCGTCAAAGTTTTGTGGAAATTCCATTTTTACAAAAGTAAAAACATTAAAAGCATCTTCTTTTTCATCTTTTCGTAAGTAGCTAAAGCCTAAACGGGTCAAATCTTCTGTATCGACTTTGTAGTTGTCTTTACTTAAGATGAGGGTATCATAGTATGTTTTTATTTCCCCACTTCCATTATTGGTGATCTCCTTTTCAATCATCACATCAATAGGTATAGGTAGTTGTCCATCGGAATACAAGCTTGCCAGAAAAGAAGCCGTACGCCGTAATCCTCCAAAATCCGAGGTATTTGTAAAAATAACTACGCTTAGTTTCTCCGAAGGGATTCTCAATGAAATGTTTATAAAACCGGTAGTACTACCACTATGCCTTAAGTGTTTTTTGCCGTTTTCCATTTCAATAAACCATCCAAATCCATAGCCATTTCCCTCAGTTTTTCCGTTTTCGTCCCAACTGGAAAATGCATCGTTAAGCAAGTCCGATGAAACAAGGGTTTCATCATATAAACTGTTGTCCCACTTAGCATAATCGCTTACGGAGGAATAAACTCCGCCATCGCCTTGTATGGCCGACCAAATGTTCTGGTCTATATTTATGTATTTGTTTAGGGAATCATTGAATGTATAACCAAAAGCACGATTTTTAATGGGTGCGCCTTTCACATATATCGTGCTGTTGGTCATTCCAGTTTTCTCAAAAATTTCTTCTTTCATAAATCTTTTAAACGTTTTTCCTGAAACTCGCTCAATAATCATGGCCAACACGGCATAACCGGAATTACTATATTTAAATTGTGTATTCGCAGGAAACAAAAGACTGTCCTGCGCTATTAGAAGGTCGAGCACTTCTTTATCTACAAGTGGTTTTTCTGAATCCTTTGGATATAATTTGGAATAATCCTGTAGCCCTGACCTATGCGTCAGTAAATTTTTTATTGTGATTTCTTTTCCATAATCAGGAAATTCAGGAATTACTTGGGTCAATTTAGTGTCGAAATTTAATTCGCCTTGGTTTATCAATTTTAAAATTCCCATGGCGGTAAACTGTTTGGTCACCGATGCAAGTCTATAATTTGTTTCACAATTCGCCTGTATTTTATTTTCCAAATCGGCATATCCAAAACTTTGACAGTCTTCGATTTTTCCATCTTTTATAACAGCGAAACTCGCGCTTGGTCTTTCACTTATGTAATTTCGGAACACAAAATTTATTAAATCTTGTTTGGTCTCCCTTTTTTTTACTAATTCTTCCGTAGGCTTACATCCACTAATGACAAATAAAAAGATTACTATTAAATATGTGTATTTCATTTTTTAAATTTTGCCTAACGGTCTTGTATATGGCTCGTAGCGTGCAAAAAGGTACTATCTTTTCGGTTAAGCACAAGCCGAATTTTTTAATTTTCTTTTTATCTTATTTTCTCAAAAAGCCAAATTAAAAAATTTGGTGGACTTGCAAATAAGCCTTAACTTCGTTGAAGCAATTAACTAGCTATGAGCTATATACGTTGTTAGCAACTGCCCTTTTTGTTCAATTTGTCTAATGTTTTTTCTATTAGTTCCATTCTCTTTTTTATTTTTTCGGATGCAGAGTCCAAAGTATAACCTTCGTCCAAAAGTTCCTTGATAAGCAACATTTTTTTTATGTTCTTATAGTCGTATTTTCTGTTTTTACCTTCTTTTTCGGGCAGACTTTCAATAATTTGCTTCTCTTCCCAATATCGTATCTGTCTTGTTGGAATATCTGTTATTTGAGATACTTCGCCAATACCAACTACTAATTTTTCCAAGAAGTCAAAGTCAAACGATAAATTTTCTTTCTGTTTCATTTTGTAACTTATTTACAATAATTGTTGCAAATATAGAAAATATGTTGTTGTTTTGCAATTGTAAATAATTTACAATGTTTGTAAATACAAAACAAATCAGATGAAAAATTTATTATTAATACCAATAATTATGATGATGATGTCGAAAACAACAGCACAAGAAGTTTCTACAGATGAAACAAATGCCAAAAGTAAATCGGCATTGTTGTTAATCGAAACACAAAACGAATGGATGCACGCAGACGGAAAACTACGCAAGGCATTATTAGAGGATGAAGAAATGATGTTAAATTCAATTTCCAACATTGAAAAATCATTGGAATTCGTACGTAAAGAAGGTATTCCTGTTATTTATGTTCGTTTGCAATTTGAAAAAGGATATCCAGAATTAGCCAATGGAAAAAGCGGATTGAGAAAGGCAATTCCGAATGCTGGTACATTTCCGAAAAATGGTTTTGGTGCGGAATTTTATAAAACTGTAGAACCGTTGGAAGGTGAATTTATTGCTTCGGGCAGAATGGGTGCAAGTGGTTTCGCTGGCTCAAATTTAGATGCCTATTTACGAAATAATAAAATCGAAAATCTTTATTTAACTGGTTATGCAACCCACGTATGTGTCGAAAGTACTTTGCGCGAGGCTCACGATATTGGTTATAATACTTTTGTGATTTCTGATGCAACTTCTGCTTTTAATCGAACACAGCAAGATTATTTTTTAAGTGAAATTGTTCATCATTTTGGCGAACACTTATCTACCGAAGAATTTGTAAAATGAAAAATGAATTAAAATCTACATTGCGGTTTGTGGTTTTAATTGCCACTCCGCTTTGTTTGGTAAATGGATTAATTTTTAGTTTGGGTTCGCAGGATTTAATTCAAGCTTGGTTCAGTCGTTTCGGTTTTACGTTCCTTGTTACTTTTCCGCAAGCAGTTTTTTACGTTTCCGTTGTCAAATGGTTTGATAAAAGAAACAAAGTTTGATTTTGACGAGATTTTTGTAGGAAGTACGGACGTTTTTTTGGGTTGTTGCTAACGTGTTATATACTAATAAAAGTTTATCTTAATGAGTATAAGCATGCGGATAAACTAAAGTTTTTATAGTGTATACAATTTACATATTTAACTAAAATCTAGAAGTATAAACTTTAAAAAAGAACAATAAATTTATAGTTATAAAATGTGATAATATGGCTGCAGAGTTTAAAATAATTAAAAACAGCCCAGAATAAAGAGTTTTAATCTTGATTCTGGGCTATTATAATGGTCTTTATATTTTTTGTATTGTAGTTCTGTTTTTATTATGAAACAGACGCTACTGTACCTAAGGTATAAAGTTGTTCTAGAGTAGGAGATTCACTTCCGCCAGCAGGCTCTAAAGTAATCCCGAATGCTTCTGATGCGTTTGAGTTTTCAATAGCAAAGATTTTGTTATCGTCTGTCATAAAATCGTCTAGAGTTCCTAAACTAGTAGGAGTTAACGGATTTAAGGTTAACGACCATACTTGGTATACTTTACCTTCTGGTGGTTCTGGTAAGCCTTGAGCATCTAAATACATGCTATTTGTAGCTTTATCCCAATAGACTTTAGCATAAGCTTCTGGGTAAACGGCTTGTCCGCCAAGTGGAATTGCTAAAATATCTTTGTCACGTAAAATGGTAATAAGGTGTTTAGCCTCTTTTAAATCTGTATCTGCAATTTCAATTTGTTGTTCAAGGAATTCTTTATCTGTTTCTGCAACTTTAATTTTAGATTGTAATTCTGAGTTTTGTTGAATAGCCCAAAATAATCCAGCTCCTAAAATAACAGCTGCGGCCCAACCTGTAACAGATAGCCAGCTGCTTCTTAGCTTTTCGGCTTTCATATTAACAACTTTAGTATCAGTATCTGTCTGACTACTAATTTTATTTGCAATTGGGTTAAAGTCCAATATGGCATCTTTTGGTGCTGTCGCTTCTGTGAGTTTTAAAATTGCAGCTTCAATTTGTAAAACTTCATTTAAAACCTCAGGATGTTTTAGCATAACGTCGTACACTTCTTTGTTTTCTTCATCAGAAAGCGCACCTGCAACATACAGTTCTAAAATACCAGAATTTATGTAGTTATTTATATCCATGTTAGTTAAGTACTATAGCGCGTAATTCGTTAATACAATTTCTATTTCTCGTTTTAATAGTGCCAATAGGCATATCTAAAGATTCTGAAGCTTCTTTTTGGGTATATCCCTTAAAATAAAGTAACTCTATTACCTCGATACATTTCTTAGCCAGTTTACTTACAAATTTACCGACACCAATAGCGTCTGTTTTATCGTTTAAGTTATCGCCGTGTTCTAATATATCTACGAAAAATTGAGCGTCAAGGTTTTGTTTTTTATTTTTAAAAGATTTTGATCTGGTTTTATCTATAGCGGCATTACGAGCGATATTTAAAATCCAAGTAAAAAAGCGGCCTTTGGCTGCAGTATAGGTATCTGCCTTATGCCAAGCTTTAATAAATACATCTTGCATGATCTCTTCAGCAATGTCATGATCTCTAACAATATTAAAGATAACACCGTGAATGTTTTTGGCGTACATATTATATAACGCTTCAAAAGCCTTCTCGTCTTTTTTCTTAAATTGTTCAATAAGTAAGTCTAATTGCATATAGTTGTTTGTATGGGTTGAAATTAGTTAAATTATTTCACAAAAAAAAAGCTGCTTTACGCAGCTTTTTAAATAATATGTATTGAAGCTTTTATTGTTCTCTTAAATAGGTGTCTATTGTAATAGCAACTTCTTCCCAAGTTTTACTCACACCATCGGCACCAGTGTGTAATACTTCACATGCTTTGTGCAATGTTGCTAAAGCGTCAAGTGCATTCCAATCTTTTAATTGCATAACCCCACTTAAAGATACACGTCTATCATCGGCTACAGTATATGTTAGAGGTAAATCGTGTGTTTCTCCGTTCATTGTGATTGAAGCAACAGCTTCTGTAGCAGATGTTGTTTTTAAAGTTCCTTTTAAAAACTCTGTATCAGACATTACATTAAAGAAAAACTTTTGCAGTTTACCATCACGAATAGAATCTTTAGAGAAAATAGTACTTACTGGAATAGAAAACGATACGCCATTTAACGCTTCTTGTACAGAACTACCAGAATGAGCATCAAAATTTAAAGTTGTAAACACACCAGAAACAGGTGTCTTCTCTGTAGTTTTATAAGCAGTCCAATTAACCGTTGTACCTTCTGGTTTAATTACAAATTGTTCTGTTTTCTCTACTGGAACTTCTGCAGCTGGAGTTTCTTTTTTGTCTGATTTACAGCTTGTAGTTAATGCTAAAGCGAATACAGCCATAAGAATGGTTATTCTTTTCATAGTAAATGTTTTTGTTATTATTTCGAATTTCTAAATTACAGAATATTTATTCAAATTCAAATCCTAGTCAAAGGTAATGCAAAATTAGGTTTGCAATAGGGAATGTTACTTAAGTTTTAACGGTTGTTTGTGTTAATTTTTTTAATAGAAAACTAACGTTTAATATCTAAATTTAGAAAGCTTTAACAGCTGGTGTTAAATAAACTGTAAAGTTTAAAAGCAAGTTTGTGTAGTACCTAGTAAGCGCTTACTTTTACAGTAATAAATAAATAGTTAGTTTTTTTTCAAAACGAATTCTATTATAATTTTGGTTGGTTATAAGATAGAATTAAAAGGTTTGTTAGTTAATTTTTAGTTTAAGAAGGGAGTTGTTTTACATGTTAAAATAATTCCCTTTTTTTATTCTATACACTCCATAGTGCTTTCAACTTTGTCCGTGTCCATTTTAGGAGACATATACGGAATGCCTAAACCAAGTCCTCTAATAATAAATAATACACCAATAATTATTACAAATACTGGAATCATTTTTTGAATACGCTTTTTAGCTAAAGCACTGAGCATATTTCCAAAATATATGGCAGTTGTCATTAATGGAATGGTTCCTAAACCAAAAAGAAACATATAAAGTGCACCTTGTAAAGGATGTGCAGTCGCTATAGATGATAATACAGCCATATAAACTAATCCGCAAGGCAAAAAGCCATTTAAAAAACCAATAGTTAAAAAGGTGTCTGCTGTTTTTTTCTGAAGCGCAACACCCATCCCTTTCTTTACTTTCGAAATGACTTTGAATATCGGTTTTGAAAAATTGTATTTGCTAAATGTGTTATAGGGCAGGAGCACAATTACAATTAATAATACACCTATTATAATGGAAAGTTTTTGCTGAAGTCCGAAAACATACAAGCCTTTGCCTAGAAAACCAAAAACAAGACCTATAATACTATACGCTAAAAGTCGTCCGAAATGATAGGTGAATATCTGACTTACTTTTTTAAACGTATTACTTCTATCTACAGGAAGCATAAATGCTATTGGGCCACACATACCAACGCAATGAAAACTTCCTAAGAGGCCAAATATAAAGGCAGAAATAAACATTTAATAAACTATAGATTTCTTATAAAGATAGCTGGAATTATTGTTTTTCCAGTCTACAGTTAAATTCCAACGTCCGCTAACTAATTTGTCATTACTAATTAATATACGGTGATCTTTTAAAACTATTGGTATTTGAAAATCTAATGTTTTATTAGATGGTCTGTAAAGGGTTACGGTTCCGCTAATCTGAGATTCATTTATAGACTCTGGAAATTGTATTACTATACCCTCTGTAGTTTTAGTATAAGTAATATTCTCTTCTAGTTTTAAAGCATTTTCTTCTTTGTCAATATCATCTTGAAGCGATAATTCTTGCTTGTAATAATCTTCTACGACTAAATCGTGATGGTATTTCTGATCTGTGACCATAGTCACCACAAAATACATAATGAATGCTATAAAGCATGCAAAAGCAATAACAATTCCTGTTCCCCAATTAATTTTCATACTATTTGCTTTTAATACGTTACCTATAGCTTCTAGGTCCTAAGAAGCTCACTGTTGTAGTCTCTATTAATTGACCTTTACTGTATATTTCTAGTGTTAACTTATTTTTATCTCCTTTTAAATCGGATTGTTTAATCTCAATAAATAGAGTTCCTTCAGCTAATCCTTGTCCAGGAACAACGAAGGTATCTGTGGTTGAAACTAATTTTAATTCGCCAGGATAATCGGCTAATTTAAAAGATACATCTTCAATATCATAGTTAGTCTTGTTTATTAATTTATACGTAAACACATTACTAATAACGTTATTGTCTTTATGTTCGTATAACTGACCAGGTAGTCTTAATACCGTAGCTTCTAAGTCGTTTCTAGTGAATAACATTCCACCCCAAACAATTAGTAGTACAATTAATACGGCGGTGTAGGCTTTAAGACGGACATTGAATTTAAATTTTTCTTTCTTTTCAATTTCGTCTTCACTCGCGTATCTTATAAGCCCTTTAGGTAAACCAACACTATCCATGATGGTATCACATTCATCAATACATGCGGTACAGTTTATACACTCAAGTTGCGTTCCGTTTCTAATATCTATACCGGTAGGGCAGACGTTAACGCATTGATTACAGTCTATACAATCTCCATGTCCAAGTGCTTCTCGATCTTCGTTTTTACGGAATTTTTTTCGTCCGTTTTCACCTTCACCACGTTTATGGTCGTAAGCCACAATAATAGATTTATCGTCTAATAATACACCTTGTAAACGGCCATAAGGACAAGCAATAATACAGACTTGTTCTCTAAACCATGAAAAGATGAAAAAGAAAATGGCTGTAAAAATTAATAATGGTAGTAAAGTTGCTAAATGTTCTGCAGGCCCTTCTTTGATGTATGATAATACCTCGTCGCCACCAATTAGATACGCTAGAAACACATTAGCAATAAAGAAAGATATAAGTACAAATAAGAACCATTTTAAAAGACGTTTTCTTATTTTTTCTGCATCCCATGCTTGGCGTTCCAAACGCATTTGTTTACCTCGATCGCCATCTATCCAATATTCAATTCTGCGGAATACCATTTCCATGAAAATGGTTTGCGGACAAATCCAACCACAAAAAATACGTCCAAAAGCAACAGTAAATAAGGTGATGAATACTACAGCTATAATAAGAGACACCACAAAAAGTTTGAAATCTTGAGGCCAGAATGGAAAACCGAAAATATTGAAACGCCTTTCTAAGACATTAAACATTAAAAATTGATTGCCGTTAATTTTTATAAACGGAGATACAATTAAAACGATTAATAAAAAATAACTAACAAGTTTACGTTTATCGTAATATGTCCCACTCGGTTTTTTTGGATATACCCATGCGCGTTTTCCGTCTTCTGTTATGGTACCAATAGAATCTCGAAAAATTTCTTGATCTGGTGTGTCTTCCATTATCTAATGGGATTTTGTGTGTATTTCAGTGTTATTCAGCAGGTGCTTCTTCTACCCAAATCTCGCCTTCGGCTTCTTTTGGTTTTGCAGGAGTTGTACCTTGTAAACTTAAAACGTAACTCGCGACTTGAGCAATTTGGGCAGGTTTTAAGCTTTGTTTCCAAGCGATCATACCTTTACCGTCACGTCCACCTTCACTAACTGTATGGAATACATTCTTAATACCTCCACCTAATATCCAATGGTCGTCTGTAAGATTTGGTCCAATTCCACCTCCACCATCTGCCATATGGCAAGCCACACAGTTGGTTTCGAATATAGATTTACCAGCGTTTATATCAGAGGCATCTGTTAAAAGTATTACGGTATTAGCATCAACTAAATCTTTAGCTGTTTTTTTGTATTCTTCAATAGCAATTTTAGCATCGGCAAGTTCAGTTTCATATTCATCGATTTGAGAATCACCATTAAACACTTCGTACTTTAACATATACACTATAGCAAAAACAATTGAGATATAGAAAGCATATACCCACCATGGCGGAAGTGAATTGTCTAATTCGCGAATACCGTCGTAATTATGATCTAAGATGATTTCGCTTTCTTGAGCGATTGGTTTTTGACCTAAAGATTTTACATAAAGGTCTTTTATCCATTGAATGAATTTAGGCGTTTTATTTTTATTTGCTAGATAACGTGCTTGACCAGCTTCATCTAAACTTTGAAATAAAATGTTATCTAAAGCTGTTACAATACCTTCAATAGAGATTATTACTACTAGAACCAACAATAAGAAAACCAATACTATGGGATACTTAATGAATGCAGGTTCGTTTCCTGAGTCGACAAAATATTCAACTAACCCTGCTATTAAAAAGAACAGGACGGGAACTCTTATGTAAGATGGTATGAATTTTCTCATAATGTGGTTTCGTTTTGGTGGTTATCGTTTTCAAAAGGAAGGTTGCTTACGGTATTGATATAGTCTTTTTTAGCGGTAATTACCCACCAAAATAATACTACAAAAAAACCGAAAAATATTAATAACGATAGTATTGGGTATATTTCTATACCCGAGATACTATCCATATAGTTTTTTACGAAGCTTAACATGATTAATAGGTTTTATTATTCGACTTCTTTTACTTTAATGTCTGTTCCTAATCGTTGTAAGTAGGCGATAAGAGCTACAATTTCACGATTTTTCATTTCAACAAAATCCGCACCACTCTCTGCAGCAGATTTTTTGTCATTTTCGTAAGTTTCAGCAAAGTCAGGATCGCTATATAAATTCTTTTCAATAGCTGTACCTTGTTCTAGCATACTTTGTTGAGCATTAGCGATATCTTCTTCTGTATATGGTACACCTAAAGTAACCATAACTTCCATTTTATTTTCTGTTTCAGACTTATCAAGCTCATCTCTTACAATCCACTGGTAAGCCGGCATAATAGAACCACTAGAGGTACTCTGTGGATCGTACATATGGTTTAAGTGCCAGTTATCTGAATACTTACCACCTATACGGTGAATATCTGGACCTGTACGTTTACTTCCCCAAAGGAATGGGTGATCGTATACATATTCTCCGGCTTTAGAATATTCTCCATAGCGTTCTACTTCACTTCTAAAAGGTCTAATCATTTGTGAATGACAACTCACACAACCTTCACGAATGTAAATGTCACGACCTTCAAGTTCTAAAGGCGTATATGGTTTTACACTACTAATGGTTGGAATATTAGATTTTACCATTATTGTAGGTACAATCTGAATTACACCACCAATTAAAATAGCGATAGTTGCTAGAATAGTTAATTGTATAGGTTTACGTTCTAACCACGTATGGAAACCTTCTCCAGCAAGACGTCTTTTAGAAACACGTTCTAGAGCAGGAGCTTCTGCTAACTCGTCTGATACTACAGAGCCTTGTTTAATGGTTGCATAAATGTTATATACTAATACTAGTAATCCTGTTAAGTATAATGTACCACCAATAGCACGCATGGCGTACATAGGGATAATCTCTGTTACGGTTTCTAAGAAGTTACCATACACAAGAGTACCGTCTGGATTAAATTGTTTCCACATACTGGCTTGTAAAAAACCAGCAACATATAGTGGTAATGCATACATAACAATACCTAAAGTTCCGATCCAGAAATGTACGTTTGCAAGTTTTAATGAGTACAATTTTGTCTTAAATAACCTTGGAACTAACCAATAAATCATACCAAACGTTAAGAATCCATTCCATGCTAATGCCCCAACGTGAACGTGAGCAATAATCCAATCTGTATAATGACCAATGGCATTAACACTTTTAAGCGATAACATTGGACCTTCAAACGTAGCCATACCATAACCTGTAATGGCTACAACCATAAATTTTAAAACAGGATCTGTTCTTACTTTATCCCAAGCACCTCTTAAGGTTAATAATCCGTTAATCATACCACCCCAAGACGGCATTAATAACATCACAGAAAAAGCAACTCCTAAGTTTTGAGCCCATTCTGGTAATGCAGAATATAATAAGTGGTGAGGTCCAGCCCAGATATAAATAAAGATTAAAGACCAAAAGTGAACAATAGATAATTTATAAGAGTACACAGGTCTGTTCGCTGCTTTAGGAACAAAATAGTACATTAACCCTAAGAAAGGCGTGGTTAAAAAGAATGCTACAGCATTGTGTCCGTACCACCATTGTACCAAGGCATCTTGAACACCAGCATATACAGAATAACTTTTTAACACACCAACCGGTAATGCTAAACTGTTAAAGATATGTAATACAGCTACAGTAACAAAGGTTGCGATATAAAACCAAATAGCTACGTATAAGTGACGTTGTCTACGTTTTAGTATGGTTGCTATCAAATTCCATCCAAAAACAACCCAAACTAATGCAATAGCAATATCTATAGGCCATTCTAATTCGGCATATTCTTTTGAAGATGTATACCCTAAAGGTAAAGTTATAGCTGCAGCAACTATAATAAGCTGCCAACCCCAAAAATTAATATTACTCAAAGCATCACTAGCCATTCTGGCTTTTAAGAGACGTTGAGAGGAGTAATACACACCAGCAAATATGGCATTACCAACAAAGGCAAAAATAACCGCATTGGTATGCAAAGGTCTTAAACGTCCAAAACTTAACCATGAAATACCATCGGTTAGATTAGGGAATAGAAAGAAGAATGCAAGTAGAAGTCCTACAGCCATTCCAATTACACCCCAAAAAATGGTAGCATAAATGAATTTTTTTACGATTTTATTATCGTAGTAGAATTGTTGTATTTCCATAGTGAGTATTAATTATTCTTTTTTGGTTAGTATGGTTTTGTCGGTTTTATCGTCTTTAATTAATTCGTCTTCAAACAACATGCGTACAGACGGCGTATAACTATCGTCGTATTGTCCGTTTTTTACAGCGAAAATAAATGCAGCAAAAAATATTAATGCTACAATTACACTGACTCCAAGTAATATATAAATGACGCTCATTATTGTTTAATTAATCGGTAAAAGTAAAAGGGTTATGGTGATCAAAATATGACATATGTCATATTTTGAAATAGCTAAACTAATTTTCTCCCAACCCAGTTAGAAGTTACGGTTGTAAACACCACAATACTTATAGAACTAAGAGGCATTAAAATAGCAGCAATAACAGGCGCAAGTTGCCCAGTAATAGCAAAATACAGTCCAATAATATTGTACAATAAAGATAATAAAAAACTCCATTTTATAATCTTAATAGCCATTTTTGACGCTATTAAGAATTGTTCTAATTTATTAAAAACAGAGGCGTCCATGATACCGTCGCAGGCAGGTGAGAAAATATTGATGTTTTCGGATAACGCAATTCCTACTTCGCTTTGTGCGAGTGCACCAGAATCATTAAGTCCATCGCCTAACATTAAGACTTTTGCGCCTTCTGTTTGGTGGTATTTAATGTACTCTAGTTTGTCTTCTGGTTTTTGGTTAAAGAGTAATTTTGTTTTTGTAGGTAATAATTTTTTTAGATTGTTTAATTCACCTTCATTATCTCCAGATAGAATAGCTAAATCGTAATGTTTTTTTAATTGATTAAACAATTTAGAAAGTCCGGTTCTGTAGCTATTATAAAAGGTATACTTTCCTTTGTAGTCATTATTACTACTTATATGTACACTTGTATGTAGTGATTTTACCAATTCTTTTTTTCCAACAAAATTGGCAGATCCTACTTTTATATCATTTTTATTTAATGTTGCTTGAACACCTTGCCCGATATGTTCTTCAAAAGAATCTAAAGTTACAATATCATTGGCCTTTAAAATATCGTAAAGGGTTCTGCTTAATGGGTGATTAGAACCGCGGAGAGTGTTTTTTAGTAAACGTTCTTCTGAAGCTGTTAACGGAATTCCATCATAAGTCGCAGTGCTTTTTTTGTTAGATGTAATGGTTCCTGTTTTATCAAAAATAATAGTGTTTATTGCTGCTAATTGTTCTATAACACTAGCGTTTTTTAAATAGAGTTTATGTTTTCCAAAAATACGCAGCATGTTTCCAAAGGTAAAAGGTGCTGCTAAGGCTAGGGCACAAGGGCAAGCAATAATAAGCACGGCAGTAAAAACGTTCATAGCTTTGCTCGCATCATAATACAACCAAAACGCAGTAGAAATAAATGCAATACTTAAAATAGCAATAGTAAAGTGTTTACTTATGTTGTTTGTTAAATTTACAAACGCTTCTTCTTTGTTTTTATTAAAAATATCATGACTCCAAAGTTGTGTAAGATAACTTTGTTTTACTTCTTTTAAAGCTTCCATTTCAATACTTCCAGAAGTTTGTTTGCCTCCAGCAAATAATTTGTCCCCAGATTTTTTATTTATCGTATCAGATTCTCCTGTTACAAAACTATAATCTATTTCAGCTTGTCCTTTAATTAAAATACCATCTACAGGAATAAGCTCTTCATTTCTTATTAGTAGGCGGTCTCCTTTTTTTATATTGTAAATCTGAATAGGAATTTCTTCTGTTTCCGATACAATTTTGGTTACCGCAATGGGGAAATACGATTTATAGTCACGTTCAAAAGATAAAAATGAATAGGTTTTTTGCTGAAAAAACTTACCTAATAACAGAAAGAACACTAAGCCTGTTAAACTATCAAAAAATCCTTGCCCAATATCGAAGGCAATTTCAATAGTACTGCGTATAAAAAGTACAAGTACACCTATGGTTATAGGGACATCGATGTTTAAAATTTTTGCACGTAAACCTTTAAATGCCGAAATAAAATAGTCTTGTGCAGCATAAAACACCACAGGAAGTGAAAAAGCAAACATTAGCCATCTAAACAAAGGCTTGTATTGATCTAACCAAAACTCATCGACTTCAAAATATTCAGGAAACGATAAAAACATCACATTTCCAAAGGCAAATCCGGCTATTCCTAATTTATAAATTATAGAACGGTTAATGTATTTCTTTCCTTCACTATAATCGTCTAAACTTATGTAGGGCTCATAACCAATACTACTAAGCAGAAGTACAACGTCTTTAAGAGATGTGGTTTGTGTTTGATAAGTAATTCGGACCGTTTTCTTATTAAAATTAACCTGAGAGCTTGTAATCTCTGGATTTAATTTGTTTAAATTTTCTAAAATCCAAATACAAGAACTACAGTGAATATGCGGAATGTATAAGGTTGCAATTTGCATAGACTCATCGTTAAACTCTAGGAGCTTTTCTAGAATCTGAGCATCTTTCAAAAAGTCGAACTTAGCTTCATTTATTTTAGGTCGAGCTCCAGGCGATTTTTCTATATCGTAATACGCGGTAAGATTACTTTCCGAAAATATTTCGTATACCGTCTTACATCCATTACAACAAAACACCTTATCGTCGTAATTTATTTCAACAGTATCGCAAATATTACCACAATGGTAACACGTTTTATTTTCAGAAGTTTCAACCATATTTTTAAAAAATCAAAGGTTTAAAATAGGGGGCTACAAAAATATGATAATTGTCATGGTTTCACTACTTTTGTTACTAATTAAATATTTTAGATATGGGGGACTGCGAACAATGTATGGTGAGAAAGCTAAGTGCTTTAAATGTGTTGAAAGGCGAAGAGATTAAATCAATATCTGGTTGTAAAGTAACTAAACGCATTAAAAAAGGTGAAGTTGTTTTCAAAGAAGGAGATATGCTTAATGGTGTGTACTGCATTAGTTCGGGTGTTTGTAAATTAACTAAACTAACAGAAAAAGGAAAAGATCAAGTTGTAAAATTGGTTATTAAAGGCGAGCTTTTGGGGCAACGTTCTGTGATTATAAACCAAACGGCTAATTTAACAGCAACAGCTTTAAACGATATGGAAGTTTGTTTTATCCCTAAACAAGAAATTCTTCAAGATTTATTAAAAAATAACGAATTCTCTTTTAGTGTCTTAAAGCGTATGGCTACCGACTTAAAAGAAGCAGAAATTGCCATTGTAAATATGGCTCAGAAATCGGTTAGAAAACGTTTGGCCGACATCATTTTATACTTGCACAATAATTTTGGAGTCGATGAGAGTAATTATTTAAAAGTGCCTTTGTCTCGAGACGACTTTGCAAGTATAGTAGGTACAGCTACAGAATCTGTAATAAGAACATTGTCTCAGTTTAAAAAAGAGGGATTAATAAAAACCTCAGGAAAGAAAATACAAATTTTGAATTACGATGAATTGGAGTTAATGGAATAAAAGATTCCTCCTCATATAATCTATACTTAAAGTTGAATGGCTGTAATGTGCTATTCAGCTTTTTTTAGTTATAAAATTATGTGAAAGCGTATAGATTTCTTTCTTAAATTACTATTTTTATTACGCTATGAAAAAAACAATTCACAAAAAAGGCTTTGTATTTCAAGCGTTCGAAGCGAAAAATAAATCGCCATTCGATACGCTTTTTGAAATATTTAAAGAACTTATAACTCATACTTCCGGCGATTTTGATGAGGCTATAAGCTGGTTACGCGAGTTAGATAAAGAATATAAATTAACCACCGCAGAATATACTATAGACGATTTTATTGAAGACCTTAAAAAGAAAGGATACATTAAAGATGAAATTGACGAAAATGGTTCTGGAGGTACCAAAATTACAGCCAAAACAGAACGTGCCATTAGGCAGCAAGCTTTAAATAATATTTTTGGAAAGCTTAAACGCAGCGGTTCAGGTAGTCATAAAAGCAAATCTTTAGGCGTAGGAGACGAGCATACAGGCGAGTTTAGAGGGTATCAGTTTGGAGATGCTCTAGATAAAGTGTCTATTACGGAAAGCTTAAGAAATGCACAAATTAATCATGGGATTGGAAGTTTTAATCTCACGGAAGACGATTTAGTTGTAGAAGAAACACTTCATAAATCGCAAATGAGTACAGTACTTATGATTGATATTAGTCACAGTATGATACTCTACGGCGAAGATCGTATTACTCCAGCAAAGAAAGTTGCTATGGCTTTAGCCGAATTAATTACCACTCGCTACCCAAAAGATACCCTAGATATTTTGGTTTTTGGAAACGATGCTTGGCTTATAGAAATTAAAGATTTACCGTATTTAAAAGTCGGACCTTACCATACAAACACGGTCGCTGGACTGCAATTAGCTATGGATGTACTACGCAGAAAACGTCATACAAACAAGCAAATTTTTATGATTACTGATGGTAAACCCAGTTGTTTACGTTTGCCAGACGGACAGTATTATAAGAACAGTATGGGGTTAGACGATTTTATTGTAAACAAATGTTACGATTCTGCACAACAGGCCAGACGATTACATATTCCAATTACAACGTTCATGATTGCAAAAGATCCTTACCTAACACAATTTGTACGTGCTTTTACAGCGGCCAATCAAGGCAAAGCGTTTTACACAGGTTTAAAAGGCTTAGGTGAAATGATTTTTGAGGATTATGAAACCAACAGAAAAAAAAGAATTAAAGGATAAACTATTAAAGTTAATACAGATTAAAGCTGAAATTTTAATGGCTACAATCACTTTAAAACAAGATACGAATGACTATAGAAAATATAAATACATTAGGCGAATTAAAAGCTTCCGGTTATACTAGCAAATCTATTAAAGATGAATTAAGAGATAATTTAATTGAAAAGTTAAAAACCAAGTCCGTGACTTTTGAAGGTGTTCATGGGTATGAAAATACGGTAATACCAGAATTAGAACGCGCCATTTTATCGCGACACAACATTAATTTGTTGGGATTGCGAGGACAAGCAAAAACACGTTTAGCACGTTTAATGGTGAATTTATTAGACGACTATATTCCTGTAGTAACAGGATCTGAAATTAACGACGATCCCCTGCAACCCATTTCAAGATTTGCTATAGAGTTAATCAAAGAACAAGGCGATGATACGCCTATCTATTGGATGCCTAAAAGTGAGCGTTTTGCAGAAAAGTTAGCAACACCTGATGTGACGGTAGCTGATATTATTGGCGATGTAGATCCTATTAAAGCAGCGCATTTAAAACTAAGTTATGCAGACGATCGTGTGATTCATTATGGAATGATTCCAAGAGCGAATCGCTGTATTTTTGTAATAAATGAATTACCAGATTTACAAGCACGAATTCAGGTGGCTTTATTTAATATTTTACAAGAAGGTGACATACAAATACGTGGTTTTAAATTACGTATGCCTTTAGATATTCAGTTTGTCTTTACAGCAAATCCAGAAGATTATACTAACCGTGGTAGTATTGTAACACCTTTAAAAGATAGAATTGGTTCGCAAATTATTACACATTATCCAATGAATATTGAAACGGCTAAAAAAATCACCCAACAAGAAGCTAAATTGAATGCACAACAGACCAGTTTGGTAAGCATACCGGAATTGGTGAAAGATATTTTAGAGCAAATTGTTTTTGAAGCTAGAGATAACGAATATATAGATGCGAAGAGTGGGGTAAGTGCACGTTTAGGCATCACCGCTTTAGAGAATCTTGTAAGTACTGCAGAACGTAGAGCACTTATTTCTGGAGATGATCATACTACGATACGATTAAGCGATTTTGTGGGTATTATTCCTGCAATAACAGGGAAAGTTGAATTGGTTTATGAAGGTGAGCAAGAAGGCGCTTCTGTGGTTGCATTTAATTTAATAGGAGATGCAGTGCAAACCATATTCCCTAAGTTTTTTCCAAAAATTGAAAAATTAGAAAAGCAAGATGAAGAATCGCCTTACGATGCGATTGTGTCATGGTTTTTTAATAACTCTGAAGGATTCGAATTGTTAGACGATTTAGATGAAGCCACGTATAAATCTACTTTAGATGCCATTACACCTTTAGAGGATTTAATTAATACTTACCAACCCGATTTAAAAGCAAACGAAAGGTATTTAGTGAAAGAGTTTGTGCTTTGGGGATTAGTACAGTTTAATAAATTAAGTAAATATCGCTATACCGAAGGCATACAATTTAAAGATCCTTATGGCAGTTATATTAGCGGCTTATAGGACTAATAAAAAAACGCCATCTTAAATAAAGATGGCGTTTTTAGTGTTTAAATTTTTTTGTGATCGACATAAAAATCGGAATCAATTTTAAATGTTTTACTTGTAATAGGAATGGTTTTCCATTCTGCTGTTGGATAAATCCATTGTAATTTTCCATTTAAAGTGACCTGAATTGGCATATCAAAATCTGAAACAATATGTGTCCAATGGTATTTTAACGTATTATTTTCAAATGTGTATTCTAGAGTAGGAATACGCGTATCTCTTAAATACTGATCAAAAAAAGCAGTTAAATCTATTCCTGTTTCTTGACTTAAAAAATCCTCAATCTGTTGGGTATTCACTGTTTGGTGGTAGAAAGTTTTGTTCATGCCACGTAAAATTTGGCGCCATTTCTCATCATCTTCTACTAGTTGACGTAACGTATGCAACATATTGGCTCCTTTATAATACATATCGCCAGAGCCCTCGTTATTCACATCGTAAACACCAATAATTGGAGCAGTGTTTAAAATAGATTTCCGCGTCCCGATAACATATTCCGCAGAGGCTTTTTTTCCGTAATAATAATCTAAAAACAAATTTTCGGAATAGGCAGTAAAGCTCTCGTGTATCCACATGTCGGCAATATCAATATTGGTAATGTTATTCGCAAACCATTCATGACCCGCTTCATGTATAATAATAAAATCAAATTTTAAGCCCCATCCAGTACCCGATAAATCACGCCCGAGATAGCCATTTTCAAACTTGTTTCCGTAAGTAACAGAGCTTTGGTGCTCCATACCTAAATATGGGACTTCAACCAGTTTAAATCCATCTTCATAAAACGGATAAGGCCCAAACCAATGCTCGAATGCTTTCATCATTTTAGGCGCGTCTTTAAATTGTTTTTTAGCTTTTTCCAAATTGTCCTTTAACACATAATAATTCATGTCTAAGTCTCCATTTTCCCCAGGATACACTTCAGAAAAATGCACATAGTCTCCTATATTCACATTAATGCCATAATTATTAATAGGATTTTTAACCGACCACGTATAGGTTTTTCTACCATCGCTTAACGTTTTAGTATCTGTTAGTCTTCCGTTAGAAACATCCATTAAATTTTTTGGTGTCGTTACGCTAATATCCATACTGTCAACTTCATCATACATATGGTCTTTACAAGGCCACCACACACTAGCGCCTAAACCTTGACAAGATGTAGCAATAAAGTGTTTCCCATTATCGTCTTTTTTCCAAGAAAACCCGCCGTCCCAAGGTGCTTTAATGGCTTCTTTTGGATGCCCTTCATAATATACATCTATGGCATTACTAGCACCCTTGCGTTGAGGTTCGGTTAAGGTTATAAAATGTGCATTGCCATCATTAATTACTTGCAATGGTTTACCATCTTGTGTGGCCTTAGTAATTTTAAGTGGTTCTTGTAAGTCTATTTGCAACACGTTTGCTGGTTCTAACACCGTATATTGAATGGTGTTATGCCCAGATATAAATTTAGTATCTGGCAGCACTTCAATATTTAAATGGTAATAGGTTAAATCCCACCAAGCACGCTCTGGTGTGATACTACCACGAAGTGTGTCCTGATGTGTAAATACTGTTTTATCTGATAATAATTGACCATACATAGTTGTGCTTAAACCCAAACAAAAGAGGAGCAAAATAGACTGTGTTTTCAACGTTGAAATTTTTAAAATCATTTATTTTCTTATAATGCTATTTGGAAAAACTACAGGGCTTTCAAAACCATTTTTATTAATAGATGCTACACCAAAATAGTAATTGTCTATAACAACGCCATCTAATGTAAATGCTGTAATATTACCAACAGTTCTGCTGTAGTCCCAAGTTGGAGAAGTGGTGTCTCTCCAATAAATTTTATAGCCAACGGCTCCTTCAACAGCATTCCATTGTAATTTTGCAGCAGCTTCAACAATACCTCCAATAGCGACTGTTTTTGGAGCAGGCGCCGCAGATGCTAAGGCAGCTAAATTAATAGCATTTACAGCGGTTAATTTTTTAGTATAATCAAAATTTACATGTTCAAACGTATCTCCATATTCTATACCATTTTCGGTACGAATGTCTTGATGTTGTTGGGTGTAATTTTCATGAGCTTCCATTATACGAATTCCTGCAAAACCTAAATCGTTAAACGGTCTATGGTGTCCGCCTCTTCCAAAACGATCTAATCTGTAAATCATCATAGGGTTCATTTCAGGCATATAAGTTTTAGTCGTTTTGTAAATGTAACGTGCTAACTGGCGAGAAACACCATCGACTTCGCCTCCATAAAAACGACGTGATTTACGTTCGCGTTCCGTTTCTGTAGGTGGTACAGGCTCAGAAAATATACGGAATGAGCGGTTATCAATTACACCATCTACACCTTCAATATTTCCAATCATATCATTATTAAATACACCAATAATGTCCCAATCGTTGGCTTTAGCGTAAGCGGCAAAACCAGCGCCACCAAATAAGCCTTGCTCTTCACCAGATAATCCTAAATAGACAATACTATTTTCAAATTGATATTGTGATAATACACGAGCAGCTTCAATAGTTCCAGCCATTCCAGAAGCATTATCGTTTGCACCGGGAGCATCTGTTGTAAAATCCATGGTATTACTAGCTCGAGAATCTATATCTCCCGTCATAATAATATAACGATTTGGGTATTTTGTACCTTTCTGAACAGCAACGACATTTACTACCCAAGCATCATGTGGCACTCTAGCATTGCCTTTTTTAGTTACAAAATCTTTCTGATAAAACACTTTAAGACAGGAGTTACAAGTATTAGAAATGGTATTGAATTCGTTTTTTATCCAACGTCTTGCTGCTCCAATTCCGCGAGTATTAGACACGGTGTCGCTAAATGTATTTCGCGTTCCAAATTCTGTTAAGGTTTTTACATCTTGTTTAATGCGTGTAGCAGAAATAGAATCTATGATGTTATAAATTTGCTGATGATTTTGAGCAGATAGCATGAGGCTGCTTAGGCCAAAAATGGCACATAAGTATAGACGATACTTCATAAGTTTTGTAAAATAAGATTTAAGATTTAGTAAAAGTTTCTAATAATTCGCGTACTTCTGCAGTGTTTTTTACATGGTATTTCGCGTTTGTCTTTTTAAACCCAACCTTAACCGTATAAGCAGAATATGGTAATTCTTCAAACATATATTCATCTGTCCAATCGTCTCCAATTGCAAACATAAAGTCGTAATTGTCTTGTGTTAATAAGCGCGACGCTGCACGTCCTTTGTTTACATTACTACTTTTTATTTCGGTAACTTTATTTCCTTTTAAAACAGTAAGTCCGTGGTTTTCTATTAAACTATTTAAAACAGTATTTAATTCTATAGTTCTGGTTTGTGCCAATTCCGGATCGGTTTTTCTATAATGCCAAGCTAAAGAGTATTTTTTCTTTTCAACAAAAGTTCCAGGTGTTCTGTCTACAAAGGTTTCAAGAACAGGAAGTATGTTTTCCATCCAATCGTTTTTAAGATGTTCTAACATCATCCAATCGCTATCTTTTTCTTTTAGCCAAACACCATGATCTGTAACTAAGGTATAATCTTTACCTGCAAACCATTCTTCAAAAGTCTCACGGTCTCTACCACTAATAATAACCAATTTAACACCTTCAATAGCTTGAATTTTATCTAGTAAATCGAATAATTCTGCATCGGGTTTACAATCTTTCGGATTATCTTTAAAACCGACTAAAGTACCATCAAAATCTAATAAGACGAGTTTCTTTTTCGCAGCGCTAAAAGCTTTAGAAATGTCCTTTTTCAACGTTTTGTTTAAACGTTTAGAAATAAATACATCTTCTTTTTCTTTCGTAGTTTCAAGTGCTTTTAAGAATTCTTCAGCCCATTTTTCAACACTATAGCGCTGTAAACGTTCTTGAAGTATTTTAATTCTATTTTGCTGTTCTTCTATAGGCATTTCAATAGCTTGTTTAATAGTATCAGCTATTTGGTCAAAATTATTAGGATTAATTAACAAGGCTTCGTTCATTTCTTTAGAAGCACCTGTCATTTCACTTAAAATAAGCACACCGTCCTGATTGGTTCGTGTGGCTACATATTCTTTAGCGACTAAATTCATTCCGTCTCGAACGGGAGTAATTAAAGCAATATCTGATGTGGTATATAAATCGATTAAATTTTCGAAAGGCATAGAGCGGTAAAAATACCAAATTGGCGTCCAACTAACTGTGGCAAACTCTCCGTTTATACGTCCGACTAACTCGTCTGTTTCACGTTTTAATTTTTGATACTGTGGAACATTAGAACGCGAAGGCACCGCTAATAATATCAATCTTACTTTTTCTTTAAATTGAGGGTATTTATTTAAAAAATATTCAAAAGCTTTTAAACGATTAGGAATACCTTTTGTATAATCTAAACGGTCTATAGATAATATAATTTTAGCATCTGAATCTGATTTGATATGCTCATCTAAACGACGTTGTAATTCTGAACGTTCTTTTTTCTGTTGAGAATCGTTAACCATTGCCGCATTGTAAAATTTGTTATAATCGATTCCCATTGGAAATGAATCTACAGTAACCGTACGATCGTGATAATCTATAGTATTAAAATTAACTTCGAGTCTTAAAATACGTTTAATAGAGCTTAAAAAATGACGCTCGTAATCGTAAGTGTGAAACCCGATTAAATCGGCACCAAGCATACCTTCTAATAATTCTTCACGCCAAGGAAACGTTCTAAAAATTTCGAAAGAAGGGAATGGAATATGTAAAAAGAATCCTATAGAGATATTTGGTTTTTTATCTCGAATTAATTTAGGTAACAGTAATAATTGATAATCGTGTACCCAAACCGTGTCACCATCATTTACATTTTCTAGAATCACATCGGCGAATTTCTGATTCACTTCTTTATAAGATTCCCATTCAGAACGCTCAAAAGTGGTGTATTCCATAAAATAATGGAATAAAGGCCAAAGTGTTTTATTACTAAAACCTAAATAAAAATTATCCACATCTTCTGTGGTTAACGGCACAGTAACACATTTTTCTTTAGTAACTGCAGTTTTTACTTCTTCTTCTAATTCAGGAGTTAATTGGTCTTGAGTTAATCCAGACCAACCTACCCAAATGCCATTGCCTTCGGCATGTACAGATTTCATTCCTGTCGCTAAACCACCAATGCTGGGTTTAATGTCTAACTTAGAATCTTCTAATTTTACTTGTAAAGGGAGTCTGTTTGAGACTATTATAGTCTTATTCATGAGTTGAATTTTGATTAGCAATAAGTTTTTCGTTAATTTAAAGAAAAATTGGTTGTTAACCACAAAAAATAGAAGATTTAATGAATAATTTAGACTACGGAATAATAGGAAATTGCCGAAGTGCAGCACTAATATCAAAATCCGGATCGATAGATTGGTGTTGTTTACCAGAATTCGACTCAAGTTCGGTTTTTGCTAAGCTTTTAGATGAAAATATTGGAGGCCATTTTGGTATTACGGTAGACGATAATTATGTAGTATCACAAAAATATCTAAACAATACGGCTATTTTAGTCACCTCTTTTACTAATGGAGAAGATGCTTTTGATATTATGGACTTTATGCCAAGATATCATAAAACATCTGGTGCATATCAGTCTCCACCAGAAATTATTCGATATATAAAATACATCAAAGGAACTCCAAAATTTAAGGTTGATTATGTGCCAAAGTTAGAATACGCCTTGGGTGAAACCAACACCTACGTGAAATCTGATTTTATAGTGAGTTTAACAGATAAAGAAAAATTTGACACCTTATTTCTGTATACAGATTTAGATAAAGAGGCCGTTGTAAAGGGCACAGAAATAGAACTTGCAACAGATGCCTATTTTCTAATAGGATATAACGAGAAAATTTTTAAACCCGATGTACATAAAGCTTATGTAGAGTTTGAACGTACTAAAGTGTATTGGTTAAATTGGATGGATAAAACACCTTCTTACGAGCGTTATAATGACGAAATTTCTAGAAGTGCCATTACATTAAAACTGTTAACCTACGATAAAACTGGAGCTGTTTTGGCTGCTGCAACGACATCATTACCAGAAACTATTGGAGAAGTACGTAATTGGGATTACCGTTTTTGTTGGATTCGAGATGCGTCTATGGTAATTAAAGTAGTGTCTCATTTAGGACATAAAAATATAGCAAAACGTTATTTGAAGTTTATTGTTGATTTAATACCAGATAAAGATGAAAAGCTTCAGATTATGTACGGTATTAATAAAGAGAAAAAATTAACTGAAGAAACGTTAGACCATTTAAGTGGTTATAAAGATTCGAGTCCGGTTCGTGTAGGAAATGCAGCTTACGAGCAACGCCAAAACGATATTTACGGAATTTTAATGGATGTAATCCATCAGCAATTAGTGAGTTTTAGTACAGATATTGAAAATGGAGAAGAAATCTGGACTATTACTAAAGGTATTGTTTGGGTGGTGAATAAACACTGGAAAGAAGCCGATAAAGGAATTTGGGAGTTTAGAACAGAAGAACGCCATTTTACATTCTCTAAAGTGTTGTGTTGGGTCGCTATAGATAAGGCTATAAAAGTTGCCGAAATCTTAGGGAAAACAGCCAAATTGAAAAAATGGAAACCTTTAGAAGAAGAGATTAAAGCCGATATAATGACTAATGCTTGGAACGAAAAAGTTCAAGCCTTTACACAATCTTATGGTTCAGACGATTTAGATGCTTCTGTATTATTAATGGAACCTTATGGTTTTATTGATGCAAAAGACCCAAAATATGTAAATACAGTAAAAGGTATTGAACGCGACTTAAGTAACGATGGATTGTTGTATCGCTATAAAAATAAAGATGATTTTGGTTTACCTTCTTCATCATTTACCATTTGTACATTCTGGTTTATAAACAGTTTATACAAAATAGGAGAGGAGCAAAAAGCAAAAGCATTATTTGATCAATTATTATCGTATAGCAATCATTTAGGATTATTTAGTGAAGATATAGATTTTGAAACCAAAAGGTTACTAGGTAATTTCCCTCAAGCGTATTCTCATTTAGCATTAATTGAAACAGCCATTAATTTATCTACAGTTACAGACGAAGAAAAAGTGATGGAATGTATGAGAGATAATGTAGACGAAAGTGACAAGTTGTAATATTAAATTCACATAATATATTATTAAAGACTAAGGCCAATTCGATATTTCGAATTGGCCTTTTGTTTTAAAAATTAGAATTAGTCACACAATATGTTAGAAACAATATTTGTTTTCTGATTTTACTTTTTCTGCGATTTCATTTCTTAAATCTACAATATCTGGGTAGTTTACGTATTTTGTAAAACGTTTAAGTCCCATAAGCATCATGCGTTGTTCGTCGCCTTCAGCAAAAGAAATAATACTTTCTTTACCTTTCTTTTCAACAATATCTACAGCTTGATATAAATACAATTTAGACATAGAAATTTGAACTTTTTGAGCGTCTTCGCCAAATCGTTTAGCGTTCTTTTCGGTTCTTAAAATAGCCGATTCTGCCATATAAATTTCAATTAAAATATCTGAAGCTGCCATAAGTAACTGTTGGTGACTTTCTAATTCTGGGCCAAATTTTTGAACCGCAGCACCAGCCACCATTAGGAATACTTTTTTAAGTTTAGCTATCATCGATTTTTCTTCTGAAAATAATTCAGAGAAATCAGGCGTTTCAAAAGAAGGAATACCCATTAAATCTTCTTGAACCTTCATGGCAGGACCTAATAAATCAACATGACCTTTCATGGCTTTTTTAACTAGCATCCCAACACAAAGCATACGGTTAATTTCGTTTGTACCTTCGTATATTCTTGCAATACGCGCATCTCTCCAAGCAGCTTCCATAGGGGTGTCTTCAGAGAATCCCATACCTCCAAAAATCTGAATTCCTTCATCTGCACAATGTTGTACGTCTTCAGATACTGCAACTTTTAAAATAGAACATTCTATAGCATATTCTTCAACACCTTTTAACTCTGCTTCTTGGTGTGTGTTGCCAGCAGCTTGACGCATAGCAATTCGATCTTCAATATTTTTTGCTGCTCTATATGAAGCAGATTCACCAACGTATGAGTTAGTCGCCATTTCTGCCAACTTCACTTTTATTGCACCAAAATCTGCAATAGGCGTTTTAAATTGTTTACGTTCGTTAGCATATTGAACTGCGGTTGTAGTAATACGGCGTTGTGAATCCAGACAGGCCGCAGCAAGTTTAATACGACCAATATTTAAAGCATTCATGGCAATTTTAAACCCTTCACCACGACCTGCTAACATATTTTCTGCAGGAACTACAGTATCGTTAAAAAAGACTTGACGAGTAGAAGAGGCACGAATACCTAATTTGTGTTCTTCTTCTCCAAGTGTAATCCCATTTGGACTGTCTTTATCATATTCAACAATAAATCCCGTAATATTCTTATCATCTTCAATACGAGCAAAAACAATCATGACACTACAAAAACCAGCATTGGAAATCCACATTTTTTGTCCGTTGATTTTATAAGATGTTCCATCTTCTGAGAGTGTGGCTATCGTTTTACCAGAATTGGCATCGCTACCTGCTCCAGGCTCGGTTAATGCATAAGCACCAAACCATTCTCCTGTAGCTAATTTAGGGACATATTTTTGCTTTTGTTCTTCTGTACCATATAATGTAATAGGCATCGTTCCAATTCCTGTATGCGCACCAAAAGCAGTACTAAAAGAGCCGGTTCCGCTAGAAATATAATCACAAGTTAACATGGTTGAAACAAACCCCATTCCAAGTCCGCCATAAGCTTCAGGAACAGCTACACCTAAAAACCCAAGCTCAGCAGCTTTACGCATTACAGTTTCTGTAAGCGCATAATCTTTAGCTTCGAATTTAGCTTTATGAGGAATAATTTCTCGATCGTTAAATTCAATAACGGCCTCTTTCATCATAATCTGTTCTTCAGAAAAATCTTCTGGAGTAAATATGTCTTCGCAGGCCGTTTCTTTAATAAGAAATTGACCTCCTCTAATTATTTCTTTTTGTGTAGTTTCCATGTTTTAGTAGTTTGATTTTATAGATTCCAGATTCGGGAATCAAGACGTGTCATAATAATCTTGATTTTAAAACTTGAAATCGTTTTTAGTTTTTGTTTTATTTTTTTGATGTTGAGCTAATCTTGTTCTATAATCCCTAGTTAAGAAATTCGAAAATACCACAAGCACCTTGTCCTGTTCCCACACACATAGTTACGGCGCCATACTTACCTGTCATCTCACGTTTACGCATTTCATCAAACAGTTGTACAGACAGTTTCGCTCCTGTACAACCTAGTGGGTGTCCTAAGGCAATTGCTCCACCGTTAACGTTAATAATATCTGAGTTTAAATCTAACTCGCGTATTACGGCTAAAGATTGGGATGCAAAGGCTTCATTTAATTCAATAAGCTCTAAATCACTTTGTTTTAATCCGGCCTGTTTTAAGGCTTTTGGGATGGCTTTTACAGGACCGATTCCCATAATACGAGGTTCTACACCTGCAGCAGCATAATTAACAAGTCGAGCAATAGGTTTTAGTCCTAATTCTTTAACCATATCTTCACTCATAACCATTACAAATGCGGCACCATCACTAGTTTGAGATGAATTTCCTGCAGTTACACTTCCGCCAGCAGCAAATACAGCTCTTAATTTAGATAAAGCTTCTATACTTGTTCCTGCTCTAGGGCCTTCATCTTTAGTAACCGTATATGTTTTAGTCGCTTTTTTACCATTAGCATCAATATAAGTTTCATCGACATTTATGGGAACAATCTGATCTTGAAAGCGGTTTTCAGCTTGTGCTCTTAAGGCTTTCATATGCGAATTGAAGGCAAATTCATCTTGATCTTCACGAGAGACTTTAAATTGATTGGCAACAGCTTCAGCTGTATTTCCCATGCCCCAATAATAATCTTCATGACCTGCTTTTACGATGTCGTAATTCAATTCTGGTTTAAAGCCTGTCATGGGTACGGCACTCATACTTTCTGCACCACCTGCAATGATACAGTCGGCCATTCCTGATTGAATTTTAGCAGTTGCCATACCAATGGTTTCAATTCCAGAGGAACAAAAACGATTTACGGTAACCCCAGGAACGTCTACAATGTCTAATCCCATAAGAGAGATTAAACGCGCCATATTAAGGCCTTGCGAGCCTTCAGGCATTGCATTACCAACAATAACGTCGTCTATACGTTTTGGGTCTAATTCAGGCAATTCCTTCATCATATATTTGATGGTTTCGGCAGCCAGTTCATCTGTTCTTTTAAATCTGAACACGCCTTTAGGAGCTTTTCCTACTGCGGTTCTATATGCTTTTACGATATATGCTTGTTTCATTTTATTTCTTTAAGAATTATATAATCAAGAGGCTAGAATCAAGACACCTTATCTTGAATCTAATTATCCTGGTTCTTGGTTCTAGTTTCTAAGTGGTTTCCCTGTTTTTAACATATGTTGAATACGCTCTAAGGTTTTACGTTCTGTACATAAACTTAAAAAGGCTTCGCGTTCTAGATCTAGTAAGTATTGTTCGTTCACTAAGGTGGGTTCAGATAAATCTCCTCCAGCCATTACATATGCTAATTTATTCGCTATTTTCTGATCGTGAGCACTTATATAATGACTCGCTTCCATTGAATCCGTACCGACTAAAAACATACCTAAAGCTTGTTTTCCAAGAACTTTAATATCTGTGCGTTTTATAGGTTGCGTATAGCCTGCTTCAGCCATTAATTTAGCGTGTGCTTTTGCGGTTGCGATTTGTCTGTCTTTGTTAACCACTACTATATCTTTTCCGTGTTGTAGTAAGCCTAAATCGAAAGCTTCGTATGCAGAAGTTGACACTTTAGCCATACCTATAGTTAGAAAATAGTCTTGTAAAGTATTTAGTTCTACATCACCTTTTTTAAAGGTGTCTTGTGCTCTTAGTGTAAGTTCTTTAGAACCACCACCACCAGGGATAACACCTACGCCAAATTCTACAAGTCCCATATAGGTTTCTGCAGCAGCAACAACTTTATCTGCATGTAGTGATAATTCGCAACCTCCACCAAAGGTCATTCCATGTGGTGCGGACACTGTTGGAATAGAAGAATATCTCATGCGCATGACAGTGTCTTGAAAATACTTAATAGCCATGTTTAATTCGTCGTATTCTTGTTCAGCAGCCATCATAAAAATCATTCCAATATTAGCTCCTACAGAGAAATTTGCTCCTTGATTTCCTACCACTAAACCTTGAAAATCTTTTTCGGCTAAATCTATAGCTTTATTAAGGCCTGCTAATACATCGCCTCCAATCGTGTTCATTTTAGATTGGAATTCAACATTTAAAATACCATCTCCTATATCTTCAACGACTACACCAGAATTTTTAAAGACTTCGTTGGATTTTCTGATATTATCTAGAATAATAAAGGCATCTTGGCCTGGTACTTTTTCTTGTGCTTTAGATGGAATATCGTAAAAATAAGACGCTCCATTTTTTACCGCATAGAATGAAGATACACCTGAATCTAACATCTCGTTAACCCAAGCAGCTGGCTCTAAACCTTCAGCTTTCATCAGTTCTATTCCTTTTTCAACGCCAATAGCATCCCAAATTTGAAACGGGCCATGTTGCCATCCAAATCCAGCTTTCATGGCATCGTCTATTTTATATAATTCTGTAGTAATTTCTGGAATACGGTTAGACACATATGCAAAAAGTGCCGCAAAGTTTTTACGGTAAAATTCTCCTGCTTTATCTTTTCCAGAAACTAAGACTTTAAAACGATCTACGACCTTATCAATCGATTTCGTAAGTTCTAAAGTTGTAAATTTTGCTTTTTTGTTTGGACGATATTCTAAAGTATCTAAGTCTAATGATAAAATATCTTTAGTCCCATCTTTATGACGTTCTAATTTATAGAATCCTTGTTTGGTTTTACTACCTAACCATTTGTTTTCCATCATGGTTGTGATAAAATCTGGTAGCTTAAATAAATCAAGGCGCTCGTCGGTCTTAACATTTTCGTACAGTCCATTCGCGACATGTACTAAGGTATCTAAACCTACAACATCTACCGTACGGAAAGTCGCCGATTTAGGTCTACCGATTACAGGCCCTGTTAATTTATCGACTTCTTCAATCGTTAAATCCATATCTTTTACGGTATGAAATAAACTCATGATACTGAAGATTCCAACACGATTCCCAATAAAAGCAGGTGTGTCTTTAGCGACTACAGATGTTTTTCCTAAAAATTGCTCGCCATAACCATTTAAAAAGTCTAAGACCTCAGGACTCGTTTTTGGTCCAGGAATGATTTCGAACAGTTTTAAGTAACGTGCAGGATTAAAAAAGTGAGTACCACAGAAATGTTTCTGAAAATCTTCAGAACGTCCTTTACTCATAAATTGAATTGGAATTCCAGACGTATTTGATGTAATTAAAGTACCCGGAGTTCTATGTTTTTCAAGGTTTTCGAAGACTTGTTGCTTAATGTCTAAACGTTCTACAACAACTTCTATAATCCAATCTACATCTTTAACTTTAGCAATATCATCTTCTAAATTACCAGTTGTAATGCGACTGGCAAATTTTTGATGATAAATAGGTGAGGGCTTCGATTTTAATGCCGCGGTTAAGGCATCGTTAACCATTCTGTTTCTAACGACTTTGTCTTTTAAAGTAAGTCCTTTAGCTTGTTCTGTAGCATTAAGTTCTCGTGGTACAATGTCTAGTAATAATACATCGACGCCAATATTGGCAAAATGACATGCAATACCACTACCCATAATACCAGAACCTATAACGGCTACTTTTTTTATTCTACGTGTACTCATTTTATTTTAAAATGCTTTCGTTATTATATATCTTTTTATTCGAAATTAAATCGTTTATCACTTCTGCAACCTCGTAAAAATGTTCAATTTTTTCTGCTGAAATATTATTTCTTACAGCTTCATTAAAAATTAATACACGGTCTCTGGAATAGCCTCTTTTTTCTTTGCCAAATTCGGTTAAGTAAATTAAAACACCTCGGCCATCTTCAGGATTTGGTTTCCGTTCAATTAGACCTTGGTTCTCCATGTTTTTTATGATTCTTGATAAACTTGTGGCTTCCATACCCATTTTGGGACCCAGTGAAGTTGATGGTGTTCCTTTTTCAGGATCGATACTAAGTAAGGCAAACCCAATGGCCATTGTGCTATCAAATTTTGTACCTTGTTCGTTGTACATTTTTGTAACCGCTAACCAAGTGTGTCGCAAAACATAGTCGATGGTTTTATCTTTCATCTTATTTTTTTCTTAACCAAATATAATAAATAATATTATGCATGCATAGCAAATGGCAAAAATTTAACTAAAATAGGGATAAAAAAAACTCCTTAAAAAGTTAAGGAGTTTGATAATTTACAAGTTATATATTGAATTTATTAAGGAATTGTAGATTTCCTTTATGTTTTTTCGCTTTAACTTCAAAGTAGGAGTAAGGTGTCCTTTTTCGATAGACCAGACTTCTGGCGTGACTTTAAAAGCTTTGATTTGTTCCCATTTTCCGAAATTTTGATTACTATAATCAATTTCTTTTTGAATACGATCTAGTAAACGTTCATCTTTACAAAGTATAGAAATGTTGCTAGAATCTATGTCATGACGTTTAGCCCATTCTTTAATAAAGTCGAAATTTGGCTGAATTAAAGCGGCAGGCATTTTTTGACCTTCACCAATAACCATAACCTGTTCAATAAAACGCGATTGCTTCAATTGATTTTCAATTACAGCAGGTGCAACATATTTTCCACCACTAGTTTTGAACATTTCTTTCTTACGGTCTGTGATTTTTAAAAAGCCATCATCAGAAATTTCGCCTATATCTCCTGTATGGAAATAGTCGCCAGTCATAACGTCTGCAGTTTTTTCTGGATCTTTATAATAACCTAGCATGACGTTTGGTCCTTTAACAAGAATTTCGCCGTCTTCTGCTATTTTTACTTCAACATGATCTATAAGTTTACCTACGGTTCCTATTCTAAAACCATAATTTCTTTGATCGTTTACAGAAATTACAGGAGAAGTTTCTGTTAAACCATAGCCTTCCATAATAGGAATGCCCGCTGCAGCAAATGTTCTTGTTAAACGGGGTTGTAATGCTGCACTTCCAGAAACCATAATTTTTATATTTCCGCCTAAGGCTTCTTTCCATTTACTAAAAATTAACTTTCTAGCTAGACCAAGTTGTTTTTCATACCACCATCCGTTTTTTCCGTATGGTTCGTATCTTAGACCTAAATCTATAGCCCAAAAGAACAGTGCTTTTTTTATACCCGTTAATTCGCCTCCTTTAGCTACAATCTTATCGTATACTTTTTCGTATAAACGAGGTACTGCCGACATTACGTGCGGATGTATTTCTTTTAAATTATCGCTCATTTTGTCAATAGACTCGGCAAAATATATTTCTACACCACAATATTGATATAGATAGAGTAACATGCGTTCAAAAACGTGACAAATAGGTAAGAAACTTAATGCTCTAGATTTACCATGATCAAAAGGCACACGTTTTTCACTACTTAATACATCAGATACTATATTGTTATGAGACAACATTACGCCTTTTGGGGTACCTGTGGTTCCAGACGTATATATTAATGTAGCTAAATCGTCTGGTTTCACGCTATCCATTAATGCTTGAACTTCCGACTGGTTGGATGGATCTTCACCTAAAGTTAACAGCGATTTCCAGTTACTTTCGTTATCAATCTCATCAAAAGTATAAACCCCTTTTAAAAGAGTGTTGTCTTTTATCTTGTTCAGTTTTTCTAAAACCTCTATATCTGAAACAAAACAATAGGTGGCTTCAGAATGATTTAAAATGTATTCATAATCAGTTTCAGAAATTGTGGGATAAATAGGTACGTTTTGTGCGCCAATTTGTAGCACGCCAATATCTATAACATTCCATTCTGTTCTATTTGTTGTAGAAATTACAGCAATCTTATCGTTTGGTTTTACGCCTAAGCGGAGTAAACTACGACTTATAGCATTAGCTTGGTCTACATAGCTCTGTGTAGATATAGACACCCAAGTATCACCGTATTTGGTAGTTAGAGATTTGTTTAAGTTATACTTTTCTAACTGATAATACGGAAAGTCGAATATTCGTGTTATGTTTATCATGAATCGTTATATGAATCGGTAATGCAAAATATAAAATTTATAGATATATTGCAAATAATAAAATTATCTTAACTTATTTAGAAGCAAATTGACGAATGTATTTATAAATATTAAAAATATTGTGAATCTTATATTTTATTAAAAAGTTTAGTCTGGAATTATCTTAGGTATAAAGCAAAAAAAAACTGCCTTTAGGAAGACAGTTTTTTAAGTGATTTTTATATTTTTTTCCTGCCCCGGCTTAACACCTTATATTCTTCATAACAGCCGCTAATAGCGTCAAGAATTTGAAGATCGTTAGCAGTGTTTATAAAGTCTTTAGAGTAATTGCATTGTCTTACAATTTCGTCCAAATCTACGCGGTCTACTTGTAATAATACCGTGAGCATTTCGCGATCAAAGCGCGAGGCTAATAAATTCCTTATTTCATCATCCTGTTTCATTTGCTTCAGTTTTTTCATTTCCTGAGGCTTTTTTCCAAAGATGTTATATAAGAAATCTGCGGGGTTAAAAATGGAACTTAAAATTTTGTTCACACTTGTACCGCTTCTACCAGCTTCATATCCGTTTTGTAATCCCGAAATACTGTATTGATAGTTATTATTAATAGGAACTTGTTTAATATCTACTTCCAAATATCCTGTTAGTCTAAATTGGTTTACTACAACTTCTTCTAAAGCTAGGGCTAACTCTGTTAAAGCAATGGTAGAACTTCCGAATTTTATCCAGTCGTTTGTCACTTTTACCTTAATAGATTTAAAACCTAAATAGGAGAGGTGAAGCGTATCATTTACTTTCGCAGAGATATTAAATTCACCTTTCGTATTTGTAGTACTACCTTTAACTTGATTAATGTTTACAATATTTACACCTTCTAGAGGTTCGTCATTAGAACCGTTAATAATTACTCCAATTACATTTGTATTACCGTCTTGTGAAAAAACAGTTGTTGATGTAAATAAAAGGAAGAATAGTATAAATATATATTTCATTATAATTTTGTTAGGCATAAAAGTAGCAAACTAATTAATATTTAGGAAAAAGTACAAAGTATTTTGTCTAAATATTAACAGATTACTAACGTCTAGAACGTCTTGGTCTAGATGATGATGATGAGCCTTGATCTGAACCACCTTTCTTTTCCGAACTAAAACGTCTAGGTTTAGAGTCTGAATCTGAATTTCTTTTTCTATCTCCTCCAGATTTTGAACGTCTATCTCCTCTAAATCCTCCAGATTCTTTTCTGTCTCTACGACCGCCGCCGCCGCCACGACTTCTGTTTCCGCCGCGACCACCGCCGCCTCCTTTGTTTTCTGTTTCTTCAACATTAACAAAACGACCATCGTGTTTATAATCTGTAAAGAATGCTAAGACTTTATCTTTAAGTTCTTTTTCAGTATTAAAGAATGAGAAACTTTCTTTAACATCTACTTTAAATACATCGTCACGACCTAATTCTAAAACTTCTTTTAAGAAATCTTTTAATTTCATCCAGTCAAAACCATCACGACTACCTACGTTTATAAAGAAACGTGCTGCATCGCTATTGCTAACGTGTTCTCTACCTTCTCTTTCTCTTGAATTTCCTTCAGCTACGTTTAAATCTTTAGATTTTTGGTAGTAATTAAAGAAACGTGTGAATTCTACAGAGAAAAATTTCTGAATCAATTCGTCTTTCGTAGTATCTTCAAATAAAGTGTTTATACTATCTAAATACTTATCAATTTCTGGATTGATTTCTGTATTGTGTATTTTATTGGCTAACGACATTAATTGTACTTCACAAATTTCGATTCCGTTAGGGATCTCTTTTTTGATGAAGTCTTTTTTAATGATGCGCTCTATACTTTTAATTTTTCTAACTTCACTTTTAGAAACAATTACCATAGAGATTCCTGTTTTACCAGCACGTCCAGTACGACCACTACGGTGGTTATACGTTTCTATTTCGTCAGGTAATTGGTAATTGATTACGTGAGTAATATCGTCTACATCAATTCCACGTGCAGCAACATCTGTAGCTACTAACATTTGGATTTGTTGATTTCTAAACGATTTCATAACTAAATCACGTTGGTTTTGACTTAAATCACCATGAAGTGCTCCAGCGTTATAACCATCTTCTATAAGTTGTTCGGCTACTTTTTGAGTATCACGTTTAGTTCTACAGAAAATAACAGAAAAAATATCTGGGTTAGCATCTGCTAAACGTTTTAAAGCTTGGTAACGGTCTCTAGCGTTCACTAAATAATATTCGTGAGACACTTGAGTACTACCTTCGTTTTTATTTCCTACGGTAATCTCTGTAGGATTATGCATGAATTTTTTAGCTATAGTTGCAACTTCTTTTGGCATAGTTGCAGAAAATAACCAAGTGTTTTTATCTGTAGGAGTGTGCGATAAAATGTCTGTAATATCTTCTTTGAAACCCATGTTAAGCATTTCATCTGCTTCATCAAGTACACTATAAGTAATCTTAGAAATATCAACCATGTTACGGCTAATCATATCTTTCATACGTCCTGGAGTTGCAACAATAATTTGAGCACCACGTTTTACGTCTCTTGCTTGGTCTTGGATACTAGATCCACCGTAAATAGCAACAACATTTAAACCTTTACAGTATTTACCGTAAGCTTTAAGTTCGTTAGTAATTTGTAAACAAAGCTCACGAGTAGGAGATAAGATTAACCCTTGAGTTGTTCTACTATCGATATCAATTTTTTGAAGCATTGGGAAACCAAACGCAGCAGTTTTACCTGTTCCTGTTTGTGCTAATGCAACTAAATCTATTTCACTTTCTAATAATAATGGGATGGCTTTGTCTTGGACTTCACTTGGGGTTTCAAAACCCATGTCTGTAATAGCGCGCAAAAGGTCATCATTAAGACCTAAATCTTTGAATGTGTTCATTCTTGTAATAAGTATTCGATTAAAATATGTAAGTGTTACATAAGAAGGGAATCGACATACTTAACCTTAAACTTCCAAGTAACACATCCTCTCTCTGAGGAATTTCAAGCTGCAAAGGTAGTGTTTTATTTGGTAATACCTAATTTGCTTTATTTTATTGTGAATCAGTAGATTAATTTATTACTGTAAGGTGTTTAAATATTTTACTAATAATGAAACCGCTTTTCCGCGATGTCCGATTGTGTTTTTTTCCCTTAATGGCATTTCTGCAAAAGTTTGCGTGCCACCTTGTGGTCTAAAAATTGGATCGTATCCGAATCCGTCTGTTCCATGCTGTGTCTTTGTTATATTACCTTTACAAATGCCAGTAAATGTTTCCATATTAGCATGAAGTGATAAAGCAATAACTGTTTTGAATTGAGCTGTTCTATTAGTATTTGATCCTAAATCGTCCAACAGTTTTTTCATATTATCTTTAGCATCGCGTTGTGGGCCAGCAAATCGTGCAGAATAGACACCAGGCGCACCATTTAAAGCATTTACTTCTAAACCAGTATCATCTGCAAAACAATCATATCCGTAGTTCTTTTTTACATATTCTGCTTTCTGTATCGCATTACCTTCTATAGTTGGTTGGGTTTCAGGAATGTCTTCAAAGCATTTAATATCGGCTAAACTTAATAGCGTAATATGACTTGGTATTAACGATTGAACTTCCTTAATTTTATTCTGATTATTGGTAGCAAATACAAGTTTCATACTGTAATTATTTCTTTTTTATAATGGCTAAAATAAGGTTTTAAATTGAAGTAGATCTTATTTTATAATTTGCTATATACATTTAATTTTTTTTGATTGTTTTTAACTAACTGATTAATATTTTAGTTTTTAGGATGATAGATTACTGTATTCTTTTTGTTGGCTTTTAATTTTGATTATTTCACAATATTTTATGAGCAAAAGCATATGAAAAGACGCCGTTTTTCTTTAAATTTATGTAGAACTTTAAAACACTAATCTATGACAATTAACATTCAATACATCCACATGTCTACTAGCGAGGCAATGAATGAACATGTAACTGCGAAACTAAATAAACTAGCTTTAAAATACGATTGGATTATCTCTGCAGAAGTTATCTTTGAGACCATTCAAAACGAAAAAGAAGATGGTAAAATTTGTAAAATTGAATTGAGTGCACCTGGACCAAGAATTTTTGCATCTTCTAAAGAACGCACTTACGAACTCGCTGTTAGAAACACTATAAACGATTTAGAAACGCAATTAAAAAAACGTAAGCATACTTACGCAAACTCATAATCTATATATTTGCGGATGATGAATTTAAATTTCATCATCCGTTTTTTTATGCATTAACATGATTTCTTAAAACATATTATTGTTCACTTGAAATGGTTTGTCGCAAGAATTAATGTATTTTTAACCCCTTACCAAAATCGTTTAACAGGATTTGTAAGTTTGGTAGATGATTATACATGATTAAAAAAATTGCCTTTTTACTAGTATTGCTGTTAAGCGCTTCTTCAATACACGCTCAGCTTTTAAAAGATCTTGATTCTTTAAAAATTATCCAGCTGGCAGATAAATTATTTATAGATCACGATATAAATAATTATTCCTTCCGACTATTTACAAATTATAAATACAAACAATTTAGTATTAGAAATGAGACTGATTTTAGAGCTCGTTTTATCCCTAATAATAAATTTGGGATTGGGTTTGGTGTTGCAAGTAGTAAACTATTAATAGATATAGCGTTTAATGTAAAAACAAATACAGACGATATTACCCACCGTTTTGATATGCAAGGGACGTCTATAATTGGGAAAAAGAACTATGTGAATTTTTATGTGCAGACGTATAGAGGTTTTAATGTGAAAAATAATTTTGATGAACCTTTTGTATTTAGAGACGATATAAGGTCTGTAACTGTAGGCTTTAATTATTTACGGACCATTCCGGATATTGAATTTTCGTATTCTATGTTAAAGGCAGGCATAGATAAATTAGATCGACCAGTATATATAACAGGCGGTTTTGGAGCCTTTGGATTTTACGATTATTTTAGTGGAAGAGGGAACGTGTTGTCTGATATTTCTGAAGATTACTTTAATGAACAAGCCCATGTTAAGCGCTATAATAGTTCTGCAATAGGTGTTTTAGGCGGATTAATGTCTGTGTTTAGATTGCCTGGAGATTTTACAGCATCTTGTAATATTATGCCAGGTATTGGTTTAATGTATAAACATGTTATGTTAGAATATGGCGATTATAAACCGTCTAATCCTGTATTATTAAAGCTAGATTACACCTTTGCTGTAGGATATAATGTTCAGCGCTATTACATCAGTTTAATTTATGGTGGTGGCGTGTATTCTACAGATTTAGATTTCGATAATAATTACCGCTTCAATCTAACTAAAGCCAAACTCGCAATTGGTTACAAGCTCGGTTCAGGAAAGAAAACGTATCATTATCGTTAAAGAGAGATGAGTGATTTAACGATGGTGGTAAGGTTCGTTTCTAAGAATGGTAAAGCCTCTATATAACTGCTCTATAACGAATAAACGTATCATTTGGTGTGAAAACGTCATTTTAGATAACGATATTTTTCCTTGAGCTTTTGCATATACATCTTGAGAGAACCCGTAAGGTCCGCCAATTACAAATACCAATTGTTTGATACCCGAATTCATATGTTTTTGCAGATAGTTTGAAAACCCTACAGAATCCATTTGTTTTCCATTTTCATCTAGCAGAATAAGTACATCTGTGGGATTTAATTTACTAAGAATAAGCTCGCCTTCTTTTTGCTTTTGCTGATCTTCACTTAAGTTCTTAACCTTTTTTAAATCAGGAATAATTTCAAATTCAAATTTTATATAGAATCCGAGACGTTTTTGGTAATCGTCTATTAAGCCCTGTAAGAGCTTATTATCTGTTTTACCAATGGCCAATAATTTTATGGTCATAATAAAGGAGTTAAACCTATCTTAATTTATGGTATTGACTAGGATTAGCTTCGTGCATAATCTGATAAACAGTTTCAAAAATATCTTCTAAAGATGGTTTAGAAAAATAGTCACCATCTGTTCCATACGCCGGACGGTGTGGTTTAGCTGTTAATGTTCTTGGTCTGCTATCTAGATGTTGATATCCGTTTTGAGTATTTAAAATTTCATTTAAAATATAGGCAGAAGCTCCTCCAGGGACATCTTCATCTATAACTAATAAACGATTGGTTTTAGCTACACTTTTAACAATATCATGATTCACATCAAAAGGTAAAAGCGATTGTATATCTATAACTTCTGCTTGAATTCCAACTTCCATTAATTCTCTAGCGGCTTGTTCTACAATTCTTAAAGTAGATCCATAAGATACTAAGGTAATATCTTCTCCTTCGCGAATGGTTTCTGTAATTCCAATTGGTGTTTTAAATAATCCAAAATTAGAAGGTCTTTTTTCTTTTAAGCGGTAACCATTTAAACACTCTACAACTAATGCAGGCTCGTCAGATTCTAATAAGGTGTTATAAAAACCAGCAGCTTTAGTCATGTTTCTAGGAACTAAAACATGAATACCACGAACCAAATGAATAATTCCGCCCATTTGAGATCCGGAGTGCCAAATCCCTTCTAAACGGTGTCCACGAGTACGAATAATTAATGGTGCTTTTTGTCGGCCCTTAGATCTATATTGTAAGGTTGCAAGATCGTCGCTAATAATTTGTATGGCATACATAATGTAGTCTAAATACTGAATTTCAGCAATAGGTCTAAGTCCGCGCATAGCCATTCCAATACCCTGTCCGATAATGGTTGTTTCACGAATACCAACATCGGCAACGCGTAATTCGCCATACTTTTCTTGCATGCCTTCCAGACCTTGATTAACGTCTCCGATATTTCCAGAATCTTCTCCAAAAATTAAAGCTTCAGGATATTTATTAAAAATAGCATCAAAGTTATCTCTAATAATTAATCTGCCATCTACATTCTCGCTATCTTCAGTGTAAATGGGTTTTACTTCAGCAATATATTTTACAGATTTATTACTTTCACTATAAAGATGAGAGCTGTATTGTGGCTGAACTTTTTCAAAATATTTATCTATCCATAATAGTAGTCTGTCCTTTTCAGGAGCCACATCATCAATAATATAGCGTAATGTTTTTCGAGCAGCGACTATAATATCGCGTTTAATTGGCTCTTCAATATGTTCAAGGTCTTTAACGATTTTCTCGATAAAAACTTTGTTAGTACTAATAGTTGCAACTTGCTTTAATAGGTTGACTATTTCCGTTTTATCTTTATTTATTGGTCCTACAAAAAGATCCCAAGATGTTTTTTTTCCTTTACGAACTTCACGCTTCGCACTTTTTTCAATTTCGGTTAATTCTTCGTCTGAAGCAAAGCTGTTAGAAATTAACCACTCACGCATTCTTAAGTTACAATCGTTAGCGGTTTCCCAAGCTAAACGTTCTGGACTTTTATAACGCTCATGAGATCCAGAAGTCGAGTGACCCTGAGGTTGTGTTAATTCATTAACATGAATTAAAACAGGAACATGTTCTGTTCTTGAAATCTTACTCGCTTTTTGATAGGTTTCTACCAATGCAGGGTAATCCCAACCTTGAACACGAAGAATTTCGTATCCGTTTGAATTTTCATCGCGTTGAAATCCTTTTAAAACTTCAGAGATGTTTTCTTTAGTAGTTTGGTGTTTTGCATGTACAGAAATACCGTATTCATCATCCCAAACACTAATTACCATAGGGACTTGTAACACCCCTGCAGCATTAATGGTTTCGAAAAATAAACCCTCACTAGTACTTGCATTTCCTATTGTTCCCCAGGCAATTTCATTTCCGTTATCAGAAAAGTTTTTAGTGTAAATTCCTTTTACGTGTCTGTAAATTTTAGAAGCTTGTGCAAGTCCTAAAAGACGCGGCATTTGTCCTGCGGTAGGTGATATATCTGCACTTGAATTTTTTTGTACAGTTAAATTTTTCCAATTTCCATTTTCATCTAAACTGTGCGTGGCAAAGTGTCCGCCCATTTGTCTACCAGCCGACATAGGTTCTATTTCTAGATTGGTGTTGGCATACAAACCAGAGAAAAATTGTTCTACAGTTAATTCTCCTATAGCCATCATAAACGTTTGATCACGGTAATAACCAGAACGGAAATCTCCGTTTTTAAACGCTTTGGCCATGGCTAATTGTGCGACTTCTTTTCCGCCACCAAAAATTCCGAATTTTGCTTTACCTGTTAGTACTTCACGTCTACCAAGTAAACTGCACTCACGAGAGGTGACTGCAATTTTGTAATCATTTAAAACTTCGGCTTTAAAATCTTCAAAAGAAAGTCCTGTCATTATTTCGGGTTCTGTTTGCATGTTTTGAAAGTATTGGAATAAGTGCAAATTTATGCAATTTAAATGGTTATTACAATTCTAACTTGACTTAAGTATGATATGGAATTTGTAGTAAAAGCAAACTTTGTGTTTGTTTTTATGAAGAATTGTTAAGTAATTTATCTTTTATTGATAAATTATTAATTAAAATCGAGAATTTAATACCAGCGCCTTGTAAATAAACCGAGTAGCGTTTTTGGAGATAAGGTAATAACAAACCTAATTTTTTCGCTATAATGGGGCTGAGAAACTTCCCATCCTAAATTGGAATATACAGGGAAATAGAGTTCGAAATAATCTGTAATTAAATTTAAACGGAATCCGGTATCGTATACAAATTCTGTAGGGAGATTTCGGTTTTTTACTAAACCAACATCACCATAAAGTTCTAAATATTTCCAAATGGTTGTACCTCCGTTTAAGGTTGTCATCCATTGGTTTCCAAAAGGGGTTTCTAATTTAGACTTAAAACCTCCTTCAGAAATAATTAACTCCTGACTTAGAAGTCCAGATTCTTCAGAACGGCCTAAGTAGTTGTAATCGAACAAGTAATCTGTTGGGCGGTCTAAAGCAAAACTAAAATAATCTGATGTTTTATAGGTGTTATTGTATAAAAAAGTACCCGCAAAAAAGCGCAAATTAAAATTTCGATTGCTTTCTGTGAGTTTTCTATATTCAAAATTTACAGCAATTTTTCCGAAGTTTTTAGCCAGTTGTAAATCTGTAAAACCGGTGACATGATTTTTTAAATTCGGATTGGTATTTCCATATCGCAAATTAAAGACATCATAGTCTGGCTGATCTTCATCTGTAAATTGTTGTGAAGGATCGTCTTCTCTAGAAATACTGATGTATCTCATAGTGAGGTATTGGTTTTTATTATCCCTAAAATCATCTCGATTTCTAAATCTAAATTGTACATACGGTGTAAACGATGTATAAGATAAATCTGGTGCGTAATTAGAATACTCTCCAGAAAAACCATATCTGATATAATATAAATCTTGATCTTCTGGACGTTGGGTGTAGCTTAAACTTACATTACCAACTAGTTGCTTGCTTTTTAAAGCATAGCGCGGACTTAAGCTATATAAAAAGGGTTTAGATAATATGGTTTTATTGTATAATCGTAATCCAGGAGCAAAACCATCGTAAAAATTATAAGTAAAATCGGGCATAAAAAACACTTGACTATAATAAGGATCTTCTATATCTTTAAATAATCGAAATTGTAAAGGTTTATTATTGAATAAGAATCCTTTAAGCGATTTCCAATCGTCTCTTAAGTTGAATTCTGGCACCACCATATCGTAGTTTAAAACCAACTTATCTATACTGTCTTTAGGAATGGTTATATGCTCTGTTTCTGTAATGTTATTTATCCAGGTTTTGTAAACAATGCTATCGTTTTTAAGTCCGAATAGCGAAATGGGCATACTATTTTTTCGTTTGTTTTTAATGGTAACTTCTAACGAATCGCCTACTACCTCGTAGCCTTTAATTTTATAATCTATCTTTTGTCTAGTTGCGATATAATCGTTAAAAAACCAATCGACATCTTTATTAGTATTGCAACGTAGCAACGTTTCAAAGTCTTTAGGAGACGTTTGTTTTAGCTTATACAAAGACATATAACTGTTAATGGTTTCTTGAATAACATTGTGGTTTAAGTAGTCTTCAAGGTATTTTAAACCCACACCAGCTTTATATTTATTTGCAATATTAGAGTTGAATTTTAATAAGGAATCTTTACGCATGGTTAATGGCTGGTCGAGATTAGAGCGTGCCATATGCATGTATAAAAAGTTATATTGATTATTAAATTGAAGTTGAGTTGCATGAAACGAACGAATTCCCCAAACCTTTGAAAGCGTACCAAAAAGCTTCATATTTGGATAATATTCATCTACATATTTCATTAGATAATAGACCTGTAACCCATCATTAAGCCAGTAATCTTCTCTAGGATTAATGAATAGCATGTTTTCAAAATAATTATTTAAAGCTGTTTTTATCAGTTTAAGTTCATATTGAAAATGGTTAGGAAATGGTCGTATAAAATTAGGAAGCTGATTGAGTCCGTAAATCGGATTCTTTTTGTAATCTATTTCAGAAAGTAATAATTTATCATGTGGATAAGATCCAAAATTATCTGTAATAAAGGTGATGATTTTATCTGTGATGATAATGCGGTCTATTTCATTTAAATTCTCATCATTAATATTGGTCACTATAGAAAAGGAATCGTTACCAATAGTATTAAAATCTGACGTTTTCTTTAAAAATAATTTAGAATCGACACTGTTTTTACCTGTTAAAGTAACCACTGTATTACCATCTTGCATTTGTGTGTGTTCGCGTTTTAATTCTGAAGTCAGCGTGTAATAGCTCGGGAATTCAATATCTAAATGCAAATCTGCTGCAGGAATAAATAAATCGTCTAAATCTTTATTGCTGTAATAATTCCATTTGCCGTTGTAAACCGCAGGCGTTATATACCAATATCTTAAGTTGAAATCGTTTGTGTTAGTCCAGCCGTAACGGGTAAAATTATCGTTAGGAATTTGAACCACATAATGTAATTCTAGGGTGTAAGTTTCACCACCTTGTAAAGGTTCTGAAAGCTTTATTTTTAAAACATCTGGCTGATTTTTAAGACGATTAAAATCGACTTCAAGATTGTTTTGGGTAATGCTGGTTATGGCTGTAAATCCACGATCTTGACTTTTAGCAAAATGAAAGTTGGTTTTATATTCATCGGCAAAACGATTGGCTAAAGGTGTTGTTTTGGTAGAGTAACTATTTGCCCAGTCGTTTAAATAAATGGCGTTTAGTGTATCTTGAGTAGTATTCTTATACTGAATAGTCTGAGATATACGAATTTGTTTAGAAGGCACATCAAAAGTAGCTTTTACATCAATTTTGTTTTGACTAATAGCAATTAGGTTTGTAAGAAAGAATAATGCAAAGCAAATACTTCGTAAACTCAAGCGACTTATTAAAATTTAAAATTCAACAATTTTTTTTAAATTTTATGGTAATGCTTTAATTGTACCTGTATTAAAGCATTACCATAATAATAGAATTGGAAAGGTATATTTTTAAAGGAATTTAATGTTTTTATTACTGTTAAAAATTTAAACTAAAATTAGATTGGTTGTAAAACTCGTTTAGAATGTCAACTACTTCATCTTCAGTATCTACAATATGTATTAGGTCTAAGTCTTTAGCGCTAATGGTATTATGTTGTGCCAACATGGTAGATTTTATCCATTCAAATAACCCTTTCCAGTAGTCTTTACCAACTAAGATAATTGGAAACTGTTCTATTTTTCCTGTTTGAATTAAGGTAATAGATTCAAATAATTCATCTAAAGTTCCGAATCCTCCTGGAAGTACTACAAAGCCTTGGGAGTATTTAACAAACATTAATTTACGAACAAAAAAGTAGTCGAAATCTAAGCTTTTATCTGGATTAATATACGGATTATCATGTTGCTCGAACGGTAATTTAATATTTAATCCTACAGATGTTCCGCCACCTAAATGTGCTCCTTTATTTCCGGCTTCCATAATTCCTGGTCCGCCACCTGTAATAACACCATAACCTTCGTCTACAATTTTATGAGCGACACGTTCTGCTAATTGATAATATTTATCTTCTGGTTTTGTTCTAGCCGATCCAAAAATAGAGATACAAGGACCAACGGTACTCATTTTTTCAAAACCATTTACAAACTCACCCATGATTTTAAAAATAGCCCATGAATCGTTTGTTTTTATTTCATTCCAACCTTTAGGATGTTGTTCTTTTGTCATAATCATTTTATCTTCTATTGCTAATGTAATTCTTTTTTAAGGAATTTTGCTGTGTAACTTTTTTTGTGTTTTGCGACGTCTTCAGGAGTACCTTCTACAATCACTTTTCCGCCGCCTTTACCACCTTCGTAGCCAATATCTATAATATGGTCTACAGTTTTAATGACGTCTAAATTGTGTTCAATAATAAGTACGGTATTCCCTTTGTCTGCTAATTTGTTTAGTACAATCATTAGCACACGAATGTCTTCAAAATGAAGTCCTGTTGTCGGTTCATCTAGAATGTAAAAGGTGTTTCCGGTGTCACGTTTACTTAATTCTGTGGCTAGTTTTATACGTTGAGCTTCTCCTCCAGAAAGTGTGGTACTTTGTTGTCCAAGTGTAATATAGCCTAAACCTACATCTTGTATGGTCTTTACTTTTTTATGAATTTTAGGAATGTTTTCGAAAAATGGTACCGCTTCATCAATGGTCATGTTTAATACATCACTAATCGATTTTCCTTTATATCTAATTTCTAATGTTTCTCTGTTGAAACGCTTTCCTTGACAGGTTTCGCATTCTACATAAACATCAGGTAAAAAGTTCATTTCAATAACACGTAAACCACCACCTTGACAGGTTTCGCAACGTCCGCCTTTTACGTTAAAACTAAAACGACCAGGTTTGTAACCTCTAATCATAGCTTCAGGGATTTTAGCAAATAAACTTCTAATTTCACTAAAGACTCCGGTGTAAGTTGCAGGATTACTTCTTGGTGTACGACCAATAGGCGATTGGTTAATATCAATCACTTTATCTAAATGTTCTAACCCTTTAATGCTTTTATAAGGCATTGGTTTCTTAACACCATTAAAATAATAGGCATTTAAAATAGGGTAGAGGGTTTCATTAATTAAAGTCGATTTCCCGCTACCAGACACCCCAGTTACACCAATCATTTTACCTAGAGGAAAAGATACGCTTACATTTTTAAGGTTATTTCCTGTACATCCTTTTAAGGTTAGTACATGGCCGTTCCCTTCGCGGCGTTTTTTAGGAATTTCTATAACTTTTGTACCGTTTAAATATTCGGCAGTTAAGGTGTTTTGTTTTAATAATTCTTCTGGAGTACCTTCACTAATAATTTCACCGCCGTAACGTCCTGCTTTTGGCCCGATATCTATTACGTAATCGGCACGCTCAATCATATCCTTATCGTGTTCTACCACAATAACAGAATTTCCGACATCACGAAGAGAAATTAGAGAATTGATTAATTTTTCGTTGTCGCGTTGGTGTAAACCAATACTAGGTTCGTCTAGGATATAAAGTACGCCAACCAATTGCGATCCAATCTGTGTAGCCAGTCTTATTCGCTGTGCTTCTCCACCAGAAAGCGATTTAGAACTTCTGTTTAAAGATAAATAGTCTAAACCAACATCCAGCAAAAACTGTAAACGCGTACTGATTTCTTTTATAATTTCTTCACCAATTTGAAGTTGTTTATGCGATAAGTGTGTATTGATGTCTTTAAACCAAACGGATAAATCACTAACGTCTTTATTCGCTAATTCTGCAATATTTAAACCGTTTACTTTAAAATATAAAGATTCTTTTCTTAGTCTAGAGCCTCCACATTCTTCGCATTCTACTTTGTCCATGTAATCTTTTGCCCAACGCTTTAAAGTAGTGGTTTGTGCATTTTCAAACTGACTTTCAATAAAATTGGCAACTCCTTCAAAATCTATTTTATAATCGCGGGTTATACCAAGCGTTTTGCTTTCTACAGAGAATTTTTCTTTTCCGCCATATAAAATCATGTGTTTGGCAGCTTCAGGAATATCTTTATAAGGATCTGTTAATTTAAAATCAAAATGCTGAGCAATTAATTGTAATTGTTTAAAAATCCAACTGTTTTTTTCTGGTCCGTGTGGTGCTAAAGCTCCTGCTTTTATGGATAAACTCGGATCCGGAATAATTTTAGAAATATTAACCTGATATAATTGTCCGATACCATTACACTTAGGGCAAGCTCCTTTTGGAGAGTTAAACGAAAAATTATTAGGTTCAGGATTTGGGTACGAGATACCTGTAGACGGACACATTAATAAACGACTAAAGTAACGTGCTTCGTTTGTGTCATGATCTATTACCATTAACACATCATCACCATGATACATGGCTGTATTTATGGTTTCTGAAAGGCGTTTATCGTTATCGGCAGAATTATCAATTTTTAACCTGTCGATTACAATTTCAATATCGTGATTTTTATAACGGTCTAATTTCATGCCTTTAACAAGGTCTCTAATTTCGCCGTCTGTTCTCACTTTTACAAAACCTTGTTTGGCAATTTGCTCAAATAATTCTCTGTAATGTCCTTTTCTTGATCGTACCACGGGCGCAAGAATGTTTATGCGTTTCCCTTGATAATCTTCAATAATTAATTTTTTAATTTGCTCGTCGCTATAGCTTACCATTTGTTCTCCAGAGTTGTAGCTATAAGCATCACTTGCTCTGGCATACAATAAACGTAAAAAATCGTAAATCTCTGTTATTGTACCTACTGTAGAACGAGGCGATTTACTCGTCGTTTTTTGTTCAATGGCAATTACAGGAGACAATCCATCAATTTTATCGACATCTGGTCGTTCTAACCCTCCCAAAAACTGCCGTGCATACGCCGAAAACGTTTCTATATAACGCCGCTGACCTTCGGCATAAATGGTGTCGAAAGCCAAAGACGATTTTCCACTACCAGATAAACCCGTAATTACTACGAGTTTGTCTCTGGGAATAGAGACGTCTATATTCTTTAAATTGTGCACTCTGGCACCTTTAACTTCAATATGTTCTTCGAAATTGCTCATATAAATGCAAAGTTTCAAAGATACAGATTTTATGATGAAAAAGGAAACGCCTAACGTCTTAGTAAAGTGTTAAAAAAGAAGTCGTTTTTCAAGAATAAAGTATAGAAAGTTAATGAAAATTAATTTTTAAAATTCATTTAGTTTTAAGATGTATTTACATGTTGTAATTTTTAATAACAATCTTACTATTAAGTGTTTATTCAGAATTTGTATTGAAGTAACTACTTTGTGTTAACTCATAATTACAAGCATTAAAATAGCAGCTACAAAAATTAATAATGGAATAATCCATCTGTGTTTTACACGTTCTGTGTGTTTTGGTTTTACTTTTTTAATTCTTGTTTTAACTTCAGGCTGGATTACGGGTTGCTGATCGAGTAAAGCTTGTAAGCCTAAAGGAGCAGCTTTTAAAATTTCATCTTTTTCAGAGGTTAAGCTTTTAATGAGTTGCTCGGTATTTAAATTAGTGTCTTTAATGTGTGCCAAAACCATAGGAGCTGACATAAGGATTAGTCTAAAAATAGACGATTTTTTTATACTCACCGTTTTTTCTAAAGTCTCGAATAATTTAGGTTGCTTATCCTCAAACAGCAATTGTAGTACACTTGTGCCATTTTTTAAAGTTACTGGATCGCCTTTATCTGTAAGCAGTGACGGTAAATCTGATAGAATATTATCCGTATTTAAAGCCTCATTATTCGCCAGATTGACAATCTTCTCTATAACAGGAATATCATTTGTTTTATTTAAGAGTCCAATTAAAAGCGTTGGAATGGCGGCAGACATGGCTTTGAATACGCTAGTTTCAGATTCGTCTAGGGTATCTGCAGCTCGTGCAACAAGGTCTGGAGTAATATAATTACTTAAAGCTTTTAATAAATGGTTATGCATGCGTTACAATTAGTTGGTTAATCAAAATTAATAAATTATATCTTCAAAATATGTATTTCTAAAGTGTTTTTAAAAAACAGCTGTAAGAATTATATGTCGTTAAAATATTGAATATGATAATTTAAGTGGTTTTTAATTCTGAATTTAATAATCAGAATTCTTAAAATAAAGTTTGTGTTGTGGTATTCTTAGTTTTTAGAGTTTGAAACTAAAAGGCTGTTTTAATATCTGTAATATCTAAACCTAGAAACAATAATTTATGAAATTCTGGTAGTTTTAAACCTGTTTCTGTTGTGGTCCAATCACTCCAAGATGCTTCTAAGCCGTTTAAAGGTAAAATAGATACCCACATTTTAAAAGCAGTAGGTTTGTAATCTTCATCCAATAGCCACATGTAAGAATCTCCTGGGGTGCTTCCGCCAGACGAGTAGGAAATTAATAAGCCTTGTCTATTATGCTCTAACGGAATTAAACTTCGAGTTGTTCCAGGATCAAATACTTTGTAAGGGGCTACAATCCAGAAGGAATCGTTATTAAAATAGTTTACCGCTTTGTCTATATATTCTTTAGACTCTTCGGAGGAAAGTTGCACATTATCCACAAACACGTCACTTGAATTTGGAGAATCTAATTGTAAATCTACTCTCAAATTCTTCCAATAGACTTCACAAAAATTTTCATTTTTTTTCCATTTAAAATGATGACGCTTACTAAATGTCCATTCAATATAATTTGTTTTTTTATATGCTTCGTAGTCTAAAGCGTCTAACATGTTTTGTGCAACAACATCTGCCGCTTTTGATGGTGTGCCTTGAGGTAAATCTTCGTCGTATTTAAAATATAGATAGCCGAAAAATAATAATGTAGGTAAGGTTAGGAATACAATAATTCCACCGCATATTTTAAGAATTTTCTTTGCAGACATAGTCGTGATTTAGTTTTACAAAATTAAGATTTAAAATCCAATTGCAGTATCGTCGCCACGATAATCTGCTCCAGCTTCTAAAGTGCCATCTTTTAGTTTTAAAATACCATCTACACGACCAATAATAGGTGCATCTTCTTCATTAATATGATACCCTTTAGACTCTAATTCTGAAATGGTTTCACGATTAAATTTGTTGGGTTCCATAAGCACTTCGTCTGGTAACCATTGGTGATGAAAGCGTGGTGCATTAACGGCTTCTTGCATACCCATATTAAAATCGTATACATTTAAAATGGTTTGCAATACACAAGTAATTATGGTTGAACCTCCTGGCGTTCCAACGGTCATGTATAATTCGCCCTCTTTTTCAACAATAGTTGGTGTCATAGAACTTAGCATGCGTTTTTGTGGCGCAATACTATTGGCTTCAGCACCAATTAATCCAAACATATTTGGCTCACCGGGTTTACTGCTAAAATCGTCCATTTCATTATTTAAAAAGAATCCCAATTCTGAACAATATAATTTAGAACCATAAGCACCATTTAAAGTGGTTGTGACGGCAATGGCATTCCCAAATTGATCGACTATAGAATAATGGGTGGTTTCATCACTTTCAACTAAAGTGACATTCCCGTGTTTTAAGGAAGAAGATAATGTAGCTTGATCTAGAGAAACATTAGACATGCGGTCTTTAAGATAGGCGTCGCTCATTAACATTTCGGTTGGAATTTCAACAAAATCTGGATCACCTAAATAGTAACTTCTATCGGCATAGGCACGGCGTTCTGCTTCAGTAATAATTTGTATGGTTTTGGTACTGTTGTGTCCTAATTCACTTAAATTGTAAGGTGCAATCATGTTCATGATTTGTCCTAAGCAAATCCCTCCACTAGATGGAGGTGACATAGAAATAATTTTTAAATCGTCGTAATTAAATACAACGGGTGTCCGCCATTTGGCTTCATAATTTGCTAAATCTGCTTCAGTAATAATCCCGCCATTATCTT
>NZ_LMAK01000035.1 GCF_001439665.1 Formosa algae | reverse complement strand
TTCGTAAGTAGGCGAGAACCAGCCATTAATTATACACGTTGTTGGCGGTAGTTATTTTAATTCCTGAAATTCTTTTATTTTACTATTCACACTTTTCAAAGATTCAATATGTCCATTAATTGCATTCATATGTTTTCCCGTTACGTGTTCCATATCGTTAAAAGCAGAAAGAACTTGATTTGCAATTTCGCTAATTTCAATTGCGTTATAATCCTCTGGAATAAACTTTGCCGAAATTCCAATCAAAGGTTTTATAAATCGTTCTACCAATAAATTTCTGTCTTTTAGTCCGTTATTATCTATAATTTCATTGTCGTTAAAGGTTGTTACTCGTAATTGAGTAAATTCCGCCATAAACTTGTCATCTGGATTAAAACTAAATTTTTTAATTCCATTTTCATTAATAATATTTTCAGCTCTTAAATTGCATAGCTCAAAATATTTGGTGTATAATAAATCTCGGTATTTATAAAATTTTTGCTCGTGATAATTATATTTCTCGATATAAGTTCGAACCTCACTTCTTAATGAACTTCTGAAATCATATAAAGAATAAAGATTGGTCATAAGACTATTAATTGTTTTCGTGTTTTCAGTATTCTCAAAACCGTATTTTTTATAAATATCCTTAACACTTATAAACTGTAAAAAATCCACTTGAATGTCTGAATAAAAGGAAAGTCGGAAGTCTTTACTTTCTGTGTATTCTTCCAGACTTTTTATTTGTTTTTCAATCGGTTTTTGAATTGTTTCAAGGTTGTTTTTTAATAATAGATTTTCAGAATTTTCGAGTTCTTTATTTTCTTTTTCTTTATTCTTTTGTTCTCTTTTGAAAACTGATTCCGAAACTAAATATGCACCTACAATACTGGCGATAGTAAGTAAAAGAGTTAACCAATCAAACCAATTCGGTGTAAAGTCAAAAATTGTATTGTGATGTAATAAAATTGTCATTTTCATTTAGTTTCTCTTAATTACCGCCAACTCCTTATATACAAACAAAAGTTACCTGTTTTAGGTTTCAGCCTCGGGTTAAACTAATGTTTGTATGGTGTTTATAAACCTCTAAAATAAGATATTTTAGACATCCTTTATATGATTTTTAGCATAAAAAAACAATTAAGCTTATTCATACTAAAAACTCGTAGTGATTACATCTTGCAACTTAACTTTAAATTTTTCCTACAAAATGTACGAACACCTTCATGAAGTCATATCAGGACTTATTTTATGGCGTCTTACTCTTAAAACGGCTCAAAAAATGAGTAAAAACGGAGTGAAATCACCCCGAATTCGAGGCTTGTTTTGCTAGGGGTTTTGTTCGAGTCTTGTTCGAGTCTTCTCCAGTACCTCTTCACCCCTTGTTTTAGTGTGTTTTTAAAAAATAGACCCATTCCCGAAGAATACCGGAGCAAAACTCGATTAACACCTAAAAAAAAGAGGGTTTTACCACTAAAACAATTATTCTATTCCTACACACAAGCAATCTATTACTTACAAAGTAAGCTTGCAAAACCAGTTAAGTGACGGTGTAAGTTTAATATGGTAGTGATGAATAGTTTTGTAGAGCGGACTGGCTTGTTAATCCAATGCTTTTTTGTTAACCAGATTTTCTATTTGGATTACCTTGTTAATAACATCCCGAAGTTTCATGCTTATCGCCATATTTACTTTGCTCCTGTTAGTGTGACTTCCCACTTTTTGGTGTTATGGCCACAGCGTTCTATAATCGTGTTGAGAAATCATGGTCCGTGTTCATCTCCGTCTCATGCTATAGGTCTTATAAAATCATAGTTTAACTTATTATATAATTTGTCATCAGAATCAGATGTTTTCAGAATTTCTATAAACCTATTCGGGATAACATCTTCTCGTACAAATATAAAGGCAGGAGCAACACCATGCGGTTTGTGAGTCTTAAAAACACCTTTTATAACCCTATGAATACGTCTGTAAGACCTTGTAAATCGCCTGAAATTTTAAGTGTATAAATACAAAAACCGCCTTTAAAGACGGTTTTTAAATAGTTACACTAGGTTGTTTTCAATACCACTTGTAGCAAACAAACAACCTACTTGAAACCACTGTAAATTGAAATGGCTATTTTTTATGTATATTCTAAGCGAGTAAATAAAGCTACTATTCATGCCATATTTACCCAATTAATTAATGAATCCGCAATACATAAATCTTCACAATCATTATAAGCATCCCGACAATGCCACCAACTATGGCACCATTCAATCTAATGTATTGCAAATCTTCTCCTACCTTACTTTCAATTTGTTTTACCAATTCTACATTAGATAGTTTTTGCAAACTTTCGCCTACCAATTCTCCTATTTTATGATGATGTGTATCTATAAGTTGAAGTATAGTCGATTTTAACCATGCATCTGTTTGCTCTATTTTAGACGTATCCTCATTAAAAGCATGCAGCATCATATTTACTTTATCTCTAATCAATAAGGTGTATTCGTTTTCATTTTCAAACAGGGACGTTTTTATCATGTCCTTCAATCGTGTTAAGCTTTGTTTTACAATTCCAGAATCTATTAAACGTTCTAAAAAATGTTCTCCAAACTGATTTACATCGGCTTGCGCTTTTTCATCGCCATTAGTTAAACGGGTGGCATAATCATAAAGTTGCGCATCTAAGGCGATAATAATTTTGTGTTCTTCAGGATCTGCTTTTATATCATCTATAAGTTGTACAAGTTGTTCTTGAATTCCTTCAGCAATGCGTTGTGGTTTAATAGCTCCTAAAATTTGGCCAGCACCAACTAACCATCCTTTTAATTGCGAGCCTTCTTTTTGTTTATTCACAAGGATTTTTACTTCAGCAACCAAAAAGTCTAGGGTAGATTCTGCAGAAATCTTATCCTTTAAGACTTCTAAAAACACATAAAGCATACCGTAATGATCTTTCTGATTTACCGTTTGCTTTAATAAATTCCCTAAAGGTTCTGCTAAATTGTTTCCTTTTACAGCCGGTCTTATAATACCTTCTAAAGTATGAACCACATCTTGATGATCTAACTTTAAAATTAAAGCTTCAAGTTCCGGTTTTAAAGTTTTACGAATGGATTCCTGATTATTGTCTTCTAACAAATATGATACAATTGGTTTTGCTATTGAGACTGCCGAAATTTTATCGCGAATCATATCTTTAGACAACCACTCGTTATTGACCAAATCGACAATACCAGCCGATAATTTCTCTCGACTTTTTACAATAATATTAGTATGTTTTTTAACTATAGGAATAGGAATTTCCTGAAACAAGGCCCGAACAGCAAACCAATCTGCTACTCCACCAACAACAGCGGCTTCAAAACCAGCGAGCAGAATTTCTAACCAGTCTCCATTGTAAATCTTAAAGTATTTCAGAGTCAGGCATCCAGCCATACAAATAACAGCTATAGCCAGCGAACGATTTCCTAATTTATTTTTTTTCATGATCCCTTTAAATTACAAGACAAGGTTATAAAAAATATTGAGAAACCTGATCTTAATTGCATTAATTAGAACCTGTAAAGCGATTTTCTAATCTAGAAAAATTGATAGTGAAGTTTCATTTAAACTTTAAATCTATAAGCATCAAACATAAAAGCGGTTTCAAAACGTTCAAGTCTAGAATCGAATTCGTCTGCAAATACCGCATACTGACAATTTACACTTTCAGATAAACGCAAAATATCGTTATAGGTGTTTTGACGAATTAAAAACTGAGCATCCTCAATACAAATTAATTGCACGTCTGTTAAATGGATACTATTTAAAAAGTATAATTTGTTTAAACGTTTTATGGTTGCAATTAAAATATCTGTGCCCATATAAATTTCGTCGCGTTGTGCATCAATTTTATGCTCATCATAAATACAATACACACGTAAATCTGTAGGTTTGGTAAACACTTCAAACTTTTCTTTTAAAGCTAATGCTTCTGTCTTATCTTTTACTAAAACTATAGCACGAGGCGCATCGCCAACGGCTTCCCCTTTTAATTTCTGAATAACACTTAATACTATCGCGGTAGATTTACCACTTCCTTCTGGTCCTATTCCAAATACATTAGCACCACTTTTTATAGTAGACAACACTTTTTTCTGTAAAGGCGTCGTGGTTTCGTATTCTAAATGATCTAGAGTTTCTTTAAGAACAGGAAGTATTTTTTTAAAAGACATAAAATTTCAGATTATTTTGAAGTTACAAAGAACGTGCTTATACTTTCTCCGACCTAATTTGAAACACATTTTCAATACCAAACTAAATACGCTTCACTTTTTTATTCTGAAGTATCCTCTTATTTTTGCCATATGAATGATGATACATTGCCAAATATTTTACCTCCTGATGATACTCAATTACAACTACAAATTTCTATTGAAGCTGTAAAACAAGAACTTGATACCATTACCAATCAGATTAATGCTTTTGAAGATGTGTTAAGATTACATCTTACGGACTACATTATAGAAACTCAAGAATTAAGCACACTTTATAAACAACAAAAACGGGCAAAAAAAGACAAGCGTTTAGCTCAAAAACAACGCGGCAAGCATTACAAAGCCCCAAAAGGTTTACAGTCCATTACAAAACCTACAGCATCCGTTTCTAATGTAGATGCCGACACAAGAATGCTGAAGAAAAAATTGTATCGCGAAGCCATGCTATATGTGCATCCCGATAAATTTAGCTTGTCACCGTCTGAACAAGTATCTGCTACAGAAATTACAACTCAGCTTATTCAGATCTATAAACACGAAGATTTAGAAGCTTTACAAGCCTTTCATGCTCAAATTTTTTCTAACAGTTTAAATATAAATGTAAATACACAGATAAAAACACCGCCTTCAATTAATAAAACTGAAGCCTTACAGCTTACTTTAAAACAATTAGAAAAGCAACTTGCCACCTTAAAAACAAACGAATTATATACAATTATATCTACATATAAAAATCCGTTACATTTTGTAGACGAACTGATCTTATATTATAAGGACAAAATTGAAAAACTAAAAAAACGTACGCGCACAAAATAACACAAAAAAAATCCCAAGCCATTGACTCGGGATTTTTTGTTAAACAATATATAAGGAACAATGCCTTTTAAAAGTTAATCGTTTTTAGTGCTGAAATCGGCATCTGTGAGTGTTTTCATAAATGCAACTAAATTGGCTTGTTCTTCTGTAGTCAGATTTAAAGAATCAAATGGTAAGGTTTGATACTCTTCTTGAATCCCAATACCTTTACCTCCTCCTCGATTATAAAAATCTACAACCTCTTCTAAAGTATTATACACCCCATTATGCATATAAGGTGCCGTTTTTTCTATATTTCGAACCGTTGGTGTTTTAAAAAAGTGTTCACGCTCTTTGGTATTGAACACATCGTAACGTCCTAAATCGTCACTAATTGTAGCGTTAATAGTATCGTTTTCTGCTGGTGTTCCCAGTAATTCGACTTCAGTATCTGTAAAATTTGGAGGCACAGTACCATTAAATAATGGTGGAAAATGGCAAGTGGCACAAACGGCTTTACCCATAAAGAGATTAAAACCATCCTTTTCTGCTTGCGTTAAAGTATGTTCTACCCCATTAATATTATTATCGAATTTAGAATCGAAACTACTTAACGTTCGCACATAAGATGCAATGGCATGTCTTATATTATATTCAATTCTTTTATTGGTATACAAACTTGTCATTAAAGTCTTGTATTCTGGATGCTTCATCACACGATTCACTAAGGAATCCATTGGTAAATTAAACTCATCATGATTTTCTGCAACACCAACGACTTGACCTTCTAAACTTCCGGCTCTTCCGTCCATAAAAAAAGATTGCTGATATGCCGCATACGTTAACGTTGGTGAATTTCGTTGTTGTCTTTCATCAAAAGTTTTTCGTCCATCTGTAAAAGCTAAATCTGAAATATGACAACTTGCACACGCCATCGTTTTATTTCTAGACAGCAATTTATCGTTAAATAATTCCTTCCCTAACTGAGCTTTGGCATTAAGATTTATTGTATCGTTTTTATAATCTGTAAAAAAAGATACGTTTAATGTCTTTGCTCCAAAAAGAGATTCAGCAGTATTGGCTATAGCCATCTCAAAAGGAAAGGTGACTTGCCAATCGTTTTGAGTTTTTATCAATAATTTTAACTGCTGATCGGTATGATTTTGAATAAAATTAAACCGATCAAAACTATCGAAATCGTGATTAAGAACTTCTATAGCCGTTTCAAAAGACGCCTTTAAGTCGTTATAAACGGTTTCTGAAGAAAACTCATCTTTAAATAGATCTACTAAAGTGAGTAAGGTTTTATACGTATACTGACTTTCGGTTAAAGATTGGCCCAAAACAGGAGAATCGAAACCGGTAATTCCCGTAGTTGCAATTCTTACCACTTGATTTCTGAGTAACCAAATAATGTGATAATCTTTTAATTCTATAGCCGTGTTAGCTTGTATTAAACTTAAGCGGCTTCTTGTTATATTAATGGTTTGGTGTAATAGTATAGTATCTAATGGTTCTTCATGTAACAATTCTTCTATAACCTGAAAACCAAAAGGATTTCTAATTTTTATATCTGTTGCATCTTCTTCTAGAACTTGAAGAATATTAGGCGCATTAAGTGACTTATAATTGTTCTGGTCTACAAAAGCCAAAACAGGTTCTATCGTTTTAAAATGTTGTCTTGCCTTTTTATAGGCTTCAATTTTATCTGATGTTGCATTTAAAACAGACATAGAATCTAGAGCTTGAATACTCTGTTCTATCTCCGATTTGTATAATTCTTGAATCTGTTCATTTGTCGATAACTGCTGATTTACAGTTTTAGGTTGCTCTTTACAGCCTGTTAGCATGAAAAGCAAAAGACATATACCCAAAGTATATGTCTTAGCTTTCATAAATAATATGTTATTCATGTAAATATATTTAGCTTATCTATCTAATCCTGTTATTTTAAATAATACAGAACCTTCGTTAGTTGCAGTAGCACCTTCTAGTACAGAATTTGCTTTTGGATCTGTAAAGTAAGTACCGTCTGGAGCGTTCCAACCATGGTTTTGAGTCATTACCATAAATGTATTTTCACCATTATTTACAACCTCTGTAACATCAATCATACCTGTGATTTCCCACATAGAAGACGCTGTTCCATACCCTAAAGATTCTGCGTAATCTTGATCACATTCTAAAACAGTTTTTAATTCTCCTGTAGAAAGATTGTATTGGTATAATTTTGCATAACCCGTAATTGCTGAATTTAAAGCAGCATAACCGTTAGGATCTTCTTGAATATACGCGTAGTTTTCTGTTACTAAAATATTATCTGGTGAGTGGAAACCATCTGCTTTACCACCAACAATATCTCCATCTAAAACACAAGTGATTGTAGCCGGACCTGTAGGGTCTGTTTCATTTAAAACCACTTTATACACACGACCTAAAAGACTTCCTTTTCCAACTAAATCATCACTATAACGTCCAGTTACACAAAAGTAAATTTCTCTTTGGTTAGCTGCAGAACCTCTTCTCCAGTCAATATCTTCTAATCTTGAGAAGCCCATAACACCTTTAGCTTTTGCTTCGGCATCTAATAAATCGATTTGAGTTTCTTCTAATTCAACAAATTCTGCTTCGTATTCTGTACCTTCAGCCATATCTGCTTCAAAATCGATACCCGTACTTGTAACTTTTAAACCGTATAATTTTCCATCGTCAAAATTTCCACGACTACCAACATACATTCCTAACTGACCGGAAGGCACTGAATTGTCTGAATGATCGTCTCCGATAAAAACTACTGTTTGACTAGCATATGCATCTTTACCAATTGGCACCGCATTTTCTGTAGACCATTGTCCTAAATTAGGTAACATGATTGCAGTATCGGCATCGTCTGCAGATTTGTAAGGATTTGTAGCAAATACACCTTTTGAAGATCCACCCCATTCTCCTCCTGAAAGGTATAACGGACCAAAACCATGCTCTTCTTGAGTAATTAATGTTCCTGAACATTGTGCTGTAAATGCAGTTGCGAAAGCATTCACAATATAATCACCATGCATAGGTTGTAAATCTGAGTTTAATTTTATGCGAGCGATAGAATAATCTCCTTCAATATTGTTTATTAAAGTAAAGCTACCATCGCTTTCTGCAAGTAAACCAGCACCATCGGCAAGAGAACCGTACACGAAATCTGGAGTACTTTCTAACACATCTTCTGAAGATAAAATAGGAGTAACATCGATAGATGAAAATGCACTTTCTACTTTTAATACGTTTGGTGTTTTAGATGCCGTTAAAGGAATAAGTTCATCCAGAGTTAAGTCTTCTCCATCTTCACCATCTTCTCCGTCCGCACCATCTACTCCGTCTACACCATCTTTTCCATCTTCTACATCACAGCTCACTACTAATGTACTTGTTGCTGTTAACACAAATGATAATAGAAAAATTCTAATAATTTTGTTCATAATTTTCAGTTTAAGTTGATTTTTAGTTGAAAACCAAATTTATTATTAGCTTGTTGAAAGTCTGTTAAGTAAGTAATGTACTACAGTTAAGTAATTGCTACCCTAAGGTTACCTATATTAACAGCGTATTAATAAGAAGATGCAAAATAAGCTGTTATGTTAATTTGAAATTAAGAACACGACCTAATAAAACCCGTATACCTCTAAAATTCAAACTATTAACATGTTAACATTTGAAATTAAATTGATGATATAAGTTGAAATAATACGATAAAACAAAGTGTTTAAATGTAATATTAAGAGACGTTTTTGATTGTTTGCAGTATGAACGATAGAAATAGAAAAGCCTCAAATCGGGTAGACTTGAGGCTTTTAAATATATTTAGAGATGTAAGTATTACATATTTCTGCGATATTGTCCGCCCACTTCAAATAAGGCTTCTGTAATTTCGCCTAAAGAACAGACTTTACATACATCCATTAAGGCTTCAAAAATATTCTCGTTATGAATGGCTTTATGCTGAAGGTCTTTTAACATGGCCTCGGTGTCGTTTCCTTTATGAAGATTTTCGAGGGTTTTAATTTGAAATTGTTTCTCTTCCTCCGTTGCACGAATCACTTCTTTAGGAATGACTGTTGGAGACCCTTTTGAACTTAAAAATGTATTCACCCCAATAATTGGAAATTTCCCATTATGCTTCAAGGTTTCGTAATACAAACTTTCCTCCTGAATTTTTGAACGCTGATACATGGTTTCCATGGCTCCTAAAACACCACCACGTTCTGTAATTCTGTCGAATTCTAACAACACTGCTTCTTCAACTAAATCGGTTAATTCTTCAATAATAAAAGAACCTTGTATTGGATTTTCGTTTTTAGCCAAGCCTAATTCCTTATTAATAATAAGCTGAATAGCCATCGCACGACGCACAGATTCTTCTGTTGGTGTTGTAATGGCTTCATCATATGCGTTTGTATGTAACGAATTACAATTATCGTAAATGGCATACAATGCTTGAAGACTGGTACGAATATCATTAAAATCTATTTCTTGAGCATGTAAACTACGTCCAGAGGTTTGGATATGATATTTCAGCATTTGCGCTCTCGCATTTGCACCGTATTTTAACTTCAATGCTTTTGCCCAAATTTTACGTGCTACACGTCCGATAACCGAATATTCTGGATCGATTCCATTAGAAAAGAAGAAGGATAAATTCGGACCAAATTTATTAATATCCATACCACGACTTAAATAATACTCGACATAGGTGAACCCGTTAGACAAGGTTAACGCCAATTGCGTAATAGGATTAGCTCCTGCTTCTGCAATATGATATCCAGAAATAGACACCGAATAGAAGTTACGTACATTATTCTCTATAAAGTATTCTTGCACATCGCCCATTAAACGCAAGGCAAATTCTGTAGAAAAAATACAAGTGTTTTGTGCTTGGTCTTCTTTTAGAATATCGGCCTGAACGGTTCCACGAACTTGAGCAATGGTTTTTGTTTTTATTTCCAAATATACATCGGCAGGCAACACTTCATCTCCTGTAACGCCTAAAAGGAATAAACCTAATCCATTATTACCTTCAGGAAGTTCGCCATTATAAGTCGGACGTTGCACTCCTTTTTCTTTATAAATAGAGGTAATTTTAGCTTCTACAGCTTCAACTAAATCATGCTCCTTTATATACAACTCACATTGCTGATCGATTGCTGCATTCATAAAAAAACCAAGAAGCATAGGCGCAGGACCATTAATAGTCATACTTACAGACGTCATTACATCTGCTAGATTGAAACCAGAATACAGTTTCTTAGCATCGTCTAAACAACAAATACTTACACCTGCATTTCCTATTTTCCCATAAATATCTGGTCTTAAACCAGGATCGTTTCCGTAAAGGGTTACACTATCGAACGCTGTAGATAATCGTTTGGCTGGCAAACCAGCACTTACATAATGGAATCTACGATTTGTTCGTTCTGGTCCGCCTTCACCAGCAAACATTCTCGCAGGATCTTCACCGGTACGCTTAAACGGATATAAACCTGAAGTATATGGGAATTCTCCCGGCACATTTTCTTGTAAACACCAACGTAAAATATCGCCCCAAGCTTGATACTTTGGTAAGGCTATTTTTGGAATTTGCAAATGCGAAAGCGACTCGGTATGTGTGTCTATTTTTATTTCTTTATCTCTAACTTTAAACGCATATACCGGATTTTTGTACTTGTCTACTTTAGCATCCCAACCTGTAATGATTTCCCAATTATAAGGATCTAAATTTAATTTTATGCGATCAAATTCAGCTGTCAAAAGCTTTATAAAATCTTGGTTACCATTTTCTGTTGAATTAAGAATTTCATCGGAGTTTAATCCGTGTTTATCAAGTAAAGACATCTCGACTTCGCTCGATGTGACATTTAATACAGAACAAATTGTTTTATAAATACCATAAAGGGTTTGTGCTACACCTACCTGATCATTTGCTGTTTTATCATATGCACGATTACGCTCTGCAATCTCTGAAAGATAACGCGTTCTTGATGGTGGAATTACAAAAATCTTTTCACTCATTTCTTTTGAAATGGTAAAACTAGATTTTAAATCGGAATCTCGTTTTTCAACTAAACCATCCATAACCGCTTTATACAAAGTGTTCATTCCTGGATCGTTAAATTGAGAAGCGATGGTTCCAAAAACAGGCATGGTATCTGGATCTGCGTGCCACATATTATGGTTACGCATATATTGTTTTTTTACATCGCGAATGGCATCTAAAGCGCCACGCTTATCGAATTTATTAATCGCTACTAAATCGGCAAAATCTAACATATCAATTTTTTCTAACTGAGTAGCAGCTCCAAATTCAGGTGTCATAACATATAAAGACAAGTCGCTATGTTCAATAATCTCGGTATCAGATTGTCCAATTCCTGAAGTCTCTAGGATAATTAAGTCGTATGCAGCTGCTTTTAAAACATCTACCGCTTCATTTACATGCTTTGATAAGGCTAAATTTGATTGTCTAGTTGCCAAACTGCGCATGTACACGCGAGAATTATTTATGGCATTCATTCGGATTCTATCACCTAAAAGCGCTCCTCCAGTTTTACGTTTAGAAGGATCTACAGAAATTAAACCAATGGTTTTTTCTGGAAAATCGATAAGAAAACGTCGTACCAACTCATCTACCAAAGACGATTTACCCGCGCCTCCTGTTCCTGTAATTCCGAGCACAGCAGTTTCTTTTTCAGACTTTTCTACGGCAGAAAAATGCTCTTCGAATGTATCGTGATCGTTTTCAGCAAACGAGATCAATCTCGCAATGGTAGTTACATCTTTATTTTTTAAAGAACTTGCTATTTCTTTTCCTTTAGGAAGGATTAAAGCTGGACTTTTAAAATCTGATTGCTCAACCAAGTCGTTAATCATACCTTGTAAGCCCAATTCGCGCCCATCGTCTGGCGAATAGATTCGGGTAATACCATAATCCATTAATTCTTTGATTTCTGACGGTAAGATCACACCACCTCCACCTCCGAAGATTTTTATATGTCCAGCACCTCTTTCTTGCAATAGATCGAACATATATTTAAAATATTCGTTATGTCCGCCTTGATATGAGGTTAAACAAATGGCATTAGCATCTTCTTGAATTGCTGTATTTACAACCTCATCCACACTACGGTCATGACCAAGATGAATAACTTCTACACCTGTGGCCTGAATGATACGTCTCATGATATTTATGGAGGCATCGTGACCATCAAAAAGTGATGCTGCTGTGACTATACGGACTTTATATTTTGGTTTGTAAGGATCTATTTGCTTCATTATCAATAAAAACTGTTTAATTGTGATGCAATTTACGGAATATTCAAAAAAAACTAAGATTTAAGTTAATTTATCTAAAATGTTTTCAAGAGGTGCATACCTACATAATTCTCAGTATTTTTACGCACTTTTAGAACCTATTTAAATGAATAAAATCACCCTTTTAATGCACTGCAAAGACCAATCTGGGATTATTGCTGCTGTATCTAATTTTATCGCCGAGCTTGGTGGAAACATTGTATATATTGACCAACATGTAGATCGCGAACAGAATATCTTTTTTATGCGATTGGAGTCTGAGTTTGACAACGACATACTGGACCTAGAACATTTAAAAGATACTTTTAAAAACGGGTTGGTTAAACAGTTTGTTATGAAATGGCGAATTTACACGTCTGAAGTTCAACCAAAAATGGCACTATTTGTATCTAAATACGACCACTGTCTTTACGATATTTTAGGTCGCTATAAGTCGGGTGAATTAAATGTTGAAATTCCATTTATACTAAGCAATCATTTAGATTTAAAACCGATAGCCGATAGTTTTGATATTCCATTTTATCATGTTCCTGTTACAAAAGACACCAAACCTGAAGCAGAAGCAAAACAATTAGAGTTATTAAAAAAGCATAAGATTAATTTTATAGTGCTGGCCCGTTATATGCAGATAATCTCTCCAAAACTGATAAACGAGTATCCTAATAAAATTATTAATATTCACCATTCGTTTTTACCGGCTTTCGTTGGCGCTAAACCTTATCATTCTGCTTACAAACGCGGAGTTAAAATTATTGGAGCAACAAGTCATTATGTGACTGAAGATTTAGATGCAGGACCAATTATAGAACAAGATGTAACGAGAGTGACTCATAACCATGCCATAGAAGATCTGATTGCTAAAGGACGAGATTTAGAAAAAATAGTTTTAGCGACTGCTATTAAGCACCACATTAATAGAAAAGTAATGGTATATAATAATAAGACGCTTATTTTTTACTAAAACCTTCATGATTTAAGATTTAATACAGACTTTACCCAACAGCTAACAATCAAATAACACATTAATTTACTAACATGTAAAACACATGTCTTATAAAAACACCCCTTACTTTAATCGAATAGATACAAATTAACATGCATTTTTAAAATTATACGTCTAAATTTGTTGCTCAAAATATTATAATACAATGAAACACATTATTATCACTGCATGCTTACTACTTTCTTTAAGTACATCTGCACAAACATTAAGTGAACTTGCTAATTCTGTTAAAAACTCTATTACAAAAAGTAGTAGTGATAGCAGTTCTAGCGACTCATCAACTTCGTCTACACTTTCAACATTACTTTCAGATACAGATATTGCATCAGGTTTAAGAGAAGCCTTAAATTTAGGTATCGAAGAACAAGTAGAGAAATTAACACAAACAGACGGATTTTATAAAAACGACTTAGTAAAAATTGTAATGCCTAGCGAATTACAAAAAGTAGACACCGCTTTACGTAGTGTTGGATTAGGAAGTTTAGCAGATGAAGGTATTAAAGCCTTAAACCGTGCTGCAGAAGATGCGGTTAAAGAAGCTACTCCTATTTTTGTAGACGCCGTTAAAGATATTACTTTTGATGATGCCAAAACCATCCTATTAGGAGAAGATACTGCTGCAACAACATATTTAACTGCTAAAACAGAAACTTCGCTTTACGATAAATTTAGCCCTGTAATTAACGAATCCTTTAGTAAAGTAGGTGCAGACAAGATTTGGAGTACAATAATTTCTAAATATAATAGTATGCCATTTGTATCTCAAGTTAATCCAGATTTAACCGATTACGTTACTAATGAAGCATTAGAAGGTGTGTACACGATGATTGCTGTAGAAGAAAAAGAAATCAGAAATTCTACTGCTGCGAGATCTACAGATCTTTTACAATCTGTATTTAAATTACAAGATTAAGCACAATTATATAATTTACAGTTAACACCGAAATAACACGATATACCCATATAAACTATACTTTTAAGCATATATTCATATATATTAAGTTTAGTTAGTTTGTAAAAATTTAAGCAACTCTTTTTAGGGTTGCTTTTTTTTATGAAAATTTTATAGTATTTCACTTTCATCTTTCATTTTTTTTAATGTATATTTAAAATACTAATACTCAATAAGATGAACAGATATAACACCATAAAACAAAATCAACAAAGGCTTAGAAAACGCTATAAGCAACTTATAGAACAAGCTTATAATTTTAGACAAACAGATTCTGAAATCAGTGATATTTCTGATTTTCAAGCCATTAAAATATTAAACAAATTAAATCGCTTGAAATACCTACAGCGTGGAGAACCCAACTTGCCCTTACAATAAAACATTATCATTTTATTAACTATATCAGGGTAATATTTGGCATGATTTTTCCTTTATACTATAAAAATATCTAATATCATGAAAAATCAATTTAGCAAAGTAGGTCACGTAAAACCAAATATCAAAAAATTCTTAAAAATTGAAGAATTACAAAACTTATATAAATCTTTTATAGAAGAAGCATATAATGTTATGCAAACAGATTCTAGTTTAAGCGATTATTTATATTTTGAAGCTTTTAAAGTAAAAAAACAAATGATACGTGTAGAAGCTAACAATTCAAAACTCCATTCAGGTCTTTAAAATAATTGAAAGCCTGTATCAATCTTGATCCATACCAAGAAAACATTTCTCCATCAACCAAAATTATTTTTGATTTTGGGAAATAGGATTGTACTTCGTTTATATGGTTTTGATTGAATGGGTAAGGTTCGCTAGATAGAAACACGAAATCGGGAGTATTTTCAATAGCATCTACATTAATTTCTGGATAACGAGATGTATGTAAATACACATTATCTAGTTTATTTAATGTAAGCATGTAATTGATAAATGTATTGTTTGCAGCCACCATCCACGGTGATTTCCAAATAAAGTAAGCCACAGTTTTCAAGGATTTTAAAGCTATAAATTCTTCAAACTCAGCCTTACTTTTTTTTATGTCCTTAATTATGCATTCTGATGCTTCTATAGTTTGGAATATATCTCCATACATTTCAATTAACTCCAGACTATCATTTAAAGTATAAATATCCGAACAGTGAACTGGTGCAATGCGTTCAAGCTCCGCCATCATATCTTTTGCATTCTCCTCTTTATTACACAAAATAATATCGGGTTGTAATGCTTTTATTCTGTCATAATGCACTTGTTTGGTCCCTCCAACACTGGTTTTAGATTCTAACAAATGATTAGGATGTACACAAAATTTAGTAATACCAACTATAGCTGCTTCTAAGCCTAAGTCGCATAACAATTCTGTTTGACTAGGTACTAGAGATACAATACGTTTTGGTATCCCTTGAAGTTTAATAACACGCTGTAATTGATCTTTAATTATAGACACCCGTTTATTGTGCGTTTAAAATAGATGCCATGTCTTGTTGCAGTGTTTTTGCTTTTACAGCAGCAGCTTCGGCAAAATCTTTGCCTTGAGAAGCGTAAATAATTCCGCGAGACGAATTTATTAATAAGCCAACATTCTGCGTCATACCATATTTACACACCTCTTGTAAACTTCCGCCTTGAGCCCCAACACCTGGGACTAATAAAAAGCTTTCTGGAATAATTTTTCTGATGTCGGTTAAGTATTCTGCTTTAGTTGCACCTACAACATACATAAGGTTTTCTGAATTCTCCCATGTTTTAGAAGTTTCAAGTACTTGTTTATAAACTTCCTTTCCATCTACTAATTTAGTCTGAAAATCGAAAGCACCTTGATTAGATGTTAAGGCTAATACAATGGTATGCTTATCTTTAAACGCTAAAAAAGGCTCTACAGAATCTTTACCCATATACGGTGCGACAGTGACACTATCGAACGCTAAATCTTCAAAAAAAGCTTTGGCATACATGGTGCTTGTATTCCCAATATCTCCACGTTTTGCATCGGCAATTGTAAAGATTTCCGGATAATTTTCATTTAAATAATTAATGGTTTTTTCTAAAGCCTTCCATCCTTTTAAACCATAAGCCTCATAAAAAGCGGTGTTTGGTTTGTAGGCTACACATAAGTGATGCGTTGCATCTATAATGGCTTTATTAAACTCGAAAATTGGATCTTCTGTATCTAATAAATGTGGTGGAATTTTACTTAAATCGACATCAAGGCCAATTGCTAAGAATGATTTTTTTATTTTAATCTGCTCAATTAATTGTTCGGTAGTCACTGTAATTTACTTTTGTAGATTTAAACTTAACTTTAAAAATGTACAATAAAAAAGCCTCTAAACGAGGCTAATTATTTTTAAATGACATCGTCATTAGCTTTTAACTTTTCAGTATTTTCTGCTAATTGTAACTCATCTATTATTTTCTGAATATCACCATTTACTATATTAGATAGATCATAAAGTGTTAACCCAATTCTGTGATCGGTTACACGACCTTGAGAATAGTTGTAAGTTCTAATTTTGGCACTTCTATCTCCAGAAGTTACCATAGATCCTCGTTTTGCAGCATCGGCTTCATTTTTCTTCGCCAATTCCATTTCGTATAAACGGGAACGTAACACTTTAAATGCCTTTTCTTTATTTTTATGTTGTGATTTCTGATCTTGACATTGCGCCACTAAACCTGTTGGAATATGCGTTAAACGTACAGCCGAATAGGTTGTGTTTACCGATTGTCCTCCTGGTCCTGATGAACAGAAAAAATCTACTCTTACTTCTTTCGGGTTGATTTCAACATCAAATTCTTCAGCTTCAGGAAATACCATTACTGTAGCAGCACTAGTATGCACACGCCCTTGTGTTTCTGTTTGTGGCACACGTTGTACACGGTGAACTCCGGCCTCAAACTTTAATGTACCGTAAACATCTTCTCCGGAAACTTCAAACTGAATTTCTTTAAATCCGCCATTGGTTCCTTCGCTATAATCTACAGTATCTACTTTCCATCCTCTACCTTCACAATATTTGCTGTACATTCTAAACAAATCACCTGCAAAAATACTAGCTTCATCTCCACCTGTACCCGCACGTAATTCAACTACAGCATTTTTAGTATCTTCTGGATCTTTAGGAATTAACATCACTTTAATTTCCTCTTCCAGTTCTGGTATGCGTGTTTTAGCTTCATCTAATTGCATTTTGGCCATGTCTACCATTTCGGCATCACTTCCATCTGCAATAATTTCGTCAGCTTCTTTTATATTTTCAGTAAGTTCTATATACTCTTCACGCTTATCGACAAGAGCTTTAAGATCTTTGTATTCTTTATTTAATTGTACGTAACGTTTTTGATCTGTAATAATATCTGGTTGAATGATTAAATCACTAACCTCATCAAAACGTTGTTTTACTATTTGTAACTTGTCTAACATCTACCTTATTAAATTGTGGTGCAAAAATACGTAAAATTATGAATACTCCATATCAATATCAAATACATAATTTAATAGTGTAAAAAAGAGATGAAAGTGGGTTTAATTAGCTAATGTTTCATCTTTAAACAAAACTTCTTGTCTAAAAGGCAGTACAGCATAAGCTGTTAATGTAGCTAAACCAATAATGTAGAAAATACGTGTTGGATAATAAAAGGCATCCATATCCAGATAATATGTAATGAATGCAAATAAATCTGAGATGATTAATGAAAATATAAAATACATACTAGTAGTAGACTGTATGGAGTTATACCTAAAATTATAATTACCTACTATAATAAGTAAGATAAGTAATACTAAGGCATAAGAGAAATATAAGTATTTATGGAATACATCTTGTAAGGTTAAAGACATGAGATCTATAAGTTCGTAAAACATTACTGCACAAAATATTATTACAATAGAGTAAGCTAATAATGCTTTTTTACTTTCCATTTCTAGCTTGAATTTTGGTACCAAATGCAATGCAATAAAGAAATAGCCCAAGGTCCTTATAATAGACGTTAGATTATTGTATAGAAGCTGATTGTAATTCATGACACAAAAATCTGACACAAAAAACAATAGCATGGCGATGGCTAATTTCTTTTTTCGATAGCCTTTAAACAGCACAAATACAACAAGATATAAAAAAGTATTAATTACTCTTAAAGGTTCAATATAGTCCATAGTAAGATATTTAATAAAAAAAATATTTATTAAAATCAAGACAGTTGTTAGTATGGCTATGCTTATTTTTTTAGAGAGCATATTTGCTTTTAGAATATCTAAAGTAATGAAACTACTTTTAAATTAATCTTTTTAGGCTTATTTTAATTAAAAAAAAAGCGAAAGATAACCTTCGCTTTTTTTTTAAAATCATATATTTTGAAAGTAAATTAACCACATTTTGAAGAGCCACAATCTTTACAGGTTAAGCAACCTTCTTGGTAAATTAAATTTTCTGAATTACAATTACTACACGTCTGTCCTTTTGCTTGTGTTCCATCGGCAACAAATCGTTTTAAGGCTCTAACTACACCATTTTTCCAAGTGTTTATAGATTCACTATCTAATTGTAAACTATTAATTAAGTCTACAATCTTATCTATAGGCATTCCATGACGCAGTGTACTTGAAATTAATTTTGCATAATTCCAGAATTCTGGATTGAATTTATGAGACAATCCTTCGATAGTGGTTTTATAACCTCTTTTGTTATGATATTGAAAGTCGTAACGACGCGTACCATCTTCATTTCTATTCTTAATGATTAGACCTTCGTTTACCCAACGCGGAATGATCATTCCATCTTCATCATCTGTTAATCCTGTAAAGACTTCGTAAGGCTTACCATCTATTTTACCAATAAAAGCAATCCATTTTTCTTTATTATTTTGGAAACGTACAACATCTGCTTCAAGCACTTGCGGACGTTTAGTTGGGAATGTTGTTAATACATCTGTAGTAGCTTCTTCTTCTTTCTTTTCGTCGTTAGAAATTAAAACTCCAGAACGTGAACCATCACGATAAACCGTTACTCCTTTACAACCAACTTCCCAAGCTTTTAAATATAACTGCCCTACTAATTCTTCTGTAGCATCATTTGGCAAGTTAATGGTAACACTAATAGAATGGTCTACCCATTTTTGTACAGCACCTTGCATAGACACTTTACTTAACCAATCTACATCGTTAGACGTCGCTTTATGGTAAGGCGACTTTGCAATTAACTCGTTTATTTCGTCTTGAGAATAATTTTTAGATAAATCGAATCCATTCACATTCATCCATTCTTTAAAACGGTGGTGGAATACCACATATTCTTCCCAAGAATCTCCAACTTCATCTACAAAATCTATACGAACATTTTTATCGTTCGGGTTAACTTTACGTCTACGTTTGTAAACTGGCATAAATACAGGCTCTATCCCAGAACTTGTTTGCGTCATTAAACTTGTTGTTCCTGTTGGCGCAATAGTTAATAAAGCAATATTACGACGTCCGTATTCTAGCATATCGTAATACAACTTACTATCTGCTTCTTTTAAACGATTAATAAACGGATTGTTTTTTTCTAACTCAGAATCGTAAACACCAAATGCTCCACGATCTTTCGCTGTATATACAGAAGCTCTATAAGCTTCTATTGCTAATTTTTTATGTACTTCTACAGAGAACGCATTTCCTTCTTCACTACCGTATTGAATACCTAAAGCTGCTAACATATCGCCTTCTGCAGTAATACCAATACCTGTTCTACGTCCTTCTTCTGCTTTATTTTTAATATTTTGCCAAAGTTGTCTTTCTGTTGCTTTAACAACATCTAATTCTGGATCGGCATCAATTTTAGCTAAAATACCATCGATTTTTTCTAATTCTAAATCAATAATATCATCCATAATGCGCTGTGCTACGGCAATATGCTTACTAAATTTACCGAAATTAAAAGATGCCTCTTTAGTAAATGGTGAATCTACATAAGAGAATAAGTTAATAGCTAACAAACGACAAGAATCGTATGGGCATAATGGAATTTCTCCACATGGGTTTGTAGAAACCGTTTTGTATCCGAAATCTGAATAACAATCTGGAACAGACTCATTAATTATAGTATCCCAAAATAAAATTCCTGGTTCTGCTGATTTCCATGCATTATGTACAATTTTTTTCCAAATACCATTTGCCTGAATTGTTCTAGTAAACTTTGGCTGCTTGCTGAAAATTGGATATTTCTGAGTGTACTCACTGTTTAATTTCACAGCTTTCATAAACTCATCATCAATACGTACAGATACATTAGCACCGGTTACTTTACCTTGCTCTAATTTAGCATCTATAAAATCTTCTGAATCTGGATGATTTACAGAAACCGATAACATTAATGCCCCTCGTCTACCATCTTGAGCCACTTCTCTAGTAGAATTAGAATAACGCTCCATGAATGGTACAATTCCAGTAGATGTTAATGCTGAATTTTTTACCGGAGAGCCTTTTGGACGAATGTGAGATAAATCGTGACCTACACCTCCACGACGTTTCATTAATTGTACTTGCTCTTGGTCTATTTTCATGATACCTCCATAAGAATCTGAATCGCCACTATTTCCAATTACAAAACAGTTAGAAAGTGATGCAATTTGAAACGGATTACCAATTCCTGCCATTGGACTTCCTTGAGGGACTATATATTTAAAATCTTTAATTAAATCAAAAATTTCATCTTCAGACAATGGATTAGGGTAACGCACTTCTATTCTAGCAATTTCTTTTGCTATTCTGCGGTGCATATCGTTAGGTGTTAACTCGTAAATATTTCCGTCAGAATCTTTAAGCGCATATTTGTTTAACCAAACTCTTGCAGCAAGGTCGTCGCCTTTAAAGTATTTTAATGAAGCTTCAAATGCTTCGTCTTGTGTATAGGTTTTTTGAGGAATAGGTAAGGAATCTACATTCATTGTCTTGATAAATTAAAGGTTGTTACTAGAATAATTTTCAGACTACAAATATAGGTAAGAATTTGAAATAATCTACATTAAAATTATTTCAAAGTTTTCATTAAAAATACGTAAAATTCTTGTTTTCAATGATTTATCAATTTATCAACATTAAATAGTTAACAAATAATTTAATTTATTTTTTTAATCAAAATTTAAAAATCGACAACAAAACCAATACCTAAAAGCTGTTTCCACTGCACTTTAGCACCAGATTCTCCGTACTCTTCGGCATCTTCATCGATAACCACTAGCGTCTTAACATCATTGTCATATTTAAGCAAAGAGCCAAAAGAAGCATTAATAAAGTTATTAACTTTAAAATCTATTAACAACTCCCAGTTCACATCAATATTACCAAAACTATTTAAATAATCTGTATAGAAATTGGCAGTACTTTTTAACAATACATTTTTAGCGACATCTACCTCATAGTAATTTGTTATTAATATTCCAAGCTCTTGTCTTACCTTTTCACCTGGAACAACAATATTACCATCGTCGTCGTACTCTGCTGGATCTACACCAAACGATCCTGCATTGGCTAAATCATCATCTAAAACGTAAGTAGATTTAAATGTTAACGGAGATAAGTATATAGATAATTTTTTTATGTCTTTACCATATTCCATTCCGCCCCCAAAAAACAAATATCCTGGTGCCATAAATTTTGAAATGGGATTAGAAGTGTCCGGATACGAATAACCATTCGCAAATTGTGTTGAAAACGTTAATCGTCCTGAATAATACCATTTAGATGATCCAGAACGTTTATATCCCACAGAGGAACTGATTTCTAATAAATCGTTTGTCTTTTTTAATACTTCACTTTCTTGCTGGTTAATACCGTAACTCGCGTTTAAAGCACTAGTCCATACAAAATCTTCATAAGAATATTCTAAAGAAGACTTACCACTAACGATAGCCGAAATAGAATTACTACCCCCAGAGCTCCAATTTACAAAAGCAACCTCGTTTAAATCTAAGGTTCCTTTATTGGTATTTACCCATTTAGGCGTTGGTGTTTCAACAATACGTTTTTTCTGAATATACAAAGAGTCAGGTTGCGCAATTGAAAATTGGGCAATGAAAGCAAAAAGAAAAAAAATATTATATCTCATAGTAATACACACGATAGTTACCTAAACGCAATTAGTTATTCATATTCAAACTCACCAAATTCACTTTTAATAGATAATCGTTTTGTTTCTGATGGTTCCACTCTACCAATTATTTTCGCATCGACATTAAAGGACTTAGAAATTGCAATAATATCTTCTGCAACTTCTGGAGACACATAAAGTTCCATGCGATGACCACAGTTAAAGACTTGATACATTTCCTTCCATTCGGTCTTAGACTGTTCTTGGATCAGTTTAAATAACGGTGGAATTGGAAATAAATTATCTTTAATGATATGAAATTGATCTACAAAATGTAAAATCTTAGTCTGCGCTCCACCAGAGCAGTGCACCATACCATGAATATCTGTTTTATTATACTTAGATAAAATTGCTTTTATTATTGGCGCATAAGTTCTTGTTGGAGACAATACTAACTTACCAGCATCTAACGGTGCACCTTCAACCACATCTGTAAGTTTCATTTGTCCAGAATACACCAAATCGCTTGGCACAGCAGCATCAAAACTTTCTGGAAATTTTTCAGCTAGATAATTATGAAACACATCGTGTCTTGCAGATGTTAATCCATTACTTCCCATACCGCCATTATATTCCTTTTCGTAAGTAGCCTGACCAAAAGACTCTAAACCAACAATAACATCTCCTGCTTTAATATTAGCATTATCAATTACATCTTCACGCTTCATTCTTGCTGTTACTGTAGAGTCTACAATAATCGTTCTTACTAAATCACCAACATCTGCAGTTTCTCCTCCCGTAGAATGAATTGTCACTCCAAAAGACTTTAAATCTGCAATTAACTCTTCAGTTCCATTAATAATCGCAGAAAGCACTTCGCCAGTAATTAGGTTTTTATTACGTCCTATAGTCGAAGACAACATAATATTATCTGTAGCACCTACACATAATAAATCGTCTATGTTCATTATTAATGCATCTTGAGCGATACCTTTCCAAACCGAAACATCACCAGTTTCTTTCCAATACATATAAGCCAAAGCACTTTTAGTACCCGCACCATCGGCATGCATAATTAAACAGTATGCATCGTCTTGAGACAAATAATCTGGCACTATTTTACAGAATGCCTTAGGAAACAATCCTTTATCAATATTTTTTATGGCGTTATGAACATCTGATTTTGAAGCTGAAACTCCTCGTTGCGCATATCGCTTACTGACTTCTTGACTCATATGAATTTTAGGTTGAAAAAATGATTTACAAAAGTAAGCATTGTAAATTAGTTTTTCAGAATATTTTAGAGGAAAATAGAGGGCAAAAAAAATATCTTCAAACACCTATTAACGAATAAATGATTGAAGATATATGATTTAAATTTTACGTGTTCACTGTTCTGAGCTTAGTTTAAATTAGCTACAAGTGAATTTTTCATCTGCACCGATTGCTCTTTAATTGTCTCATTCCTAACACTTTGCTCTTGCGAATCATTGTCCGCTTGAGAAAAAACTAGAGTAGCAACTAATAGCAACAGCACACTTACAAAGAGCTGTTTCATAATTAAATTGTATAGATTAATAGCGTGACAAATATATCAAAAAAGTTCCACCACTAATACGTAATCTATATCATTTTAAAGTCTTTTCGACAACTCACATTTTTGTTAGACAAAACGCAATAATTAGTCAAATAACTACGTATTAATTGTAAGATTTTTCTTTCTAAAAATTACCGTTAATCGTATTTATCTATAAAAAAATTGCTTTTAAAACTGAAATCAAAGCTATTAAAACTCCAAAAACAAGCTAAAATAAAAAAAGCTGTCTACAGCCAGCTTTAGGCGATTAATGCAGGCTATTGCTTAGTTTGTAAACAAAAGCTCTCTATATTTTGTAAGCGGCCAGAGCTCATCATCGACCAATAATTCTAATTTATCACAATGATATCTTATATCTGCAAACATTGGGTTTACCTTGTAAGCATAAGCTAACGCTTTAGTTTCAATGTTTTCTTCATGATTAGCAGCTCTTCGTTCTTCTGTCATTTTATCGACTTTAGAATTTATAGATTCTATATGGCTAGAAATTTCTTCTATTAAACGGAGTTGCTCTTTAGCTACAGTCTTAAAGGTTGCACCATATATTTCTTTTAACCCTTTTACATTCTCTATTAAAGTGTTCTGATATTTTACAGCAGTTGGTACAACTCTACTTTTAGTAATATCTCCTAAAACACGACCTTCTATTTGAATACGATGTACGTAATCTTCCATTTCTATCTCGTAACGTGCTTCAGACTCTATCTTATTCATAACTCCTAAACCTTCAAATAAGTCTATTACTTTTTTAGACACTCTAACTTTTAAGGCTTCAGGCGTTGTTTTATTATTACTTAATCCGCGCTTTTCTGCTTCTTTCTCCCAAGCTTCTCCGTAACCATTACCTTCAAAAAGAATATTTTTAGACTTTTTAATATATTCACGCAATACATTAAAAACAGCATCATCCTTTTTCATGTCCTTTTTATCTATAAGGACATCGACTTCTGCTTTAAAATCTATAAGCTGTTTAGCGACTATAGAATTTAAAACCGTCATCGGATTAGCACAATTGGCTTTAGAACCTACTGCTCTAAACTCGAACTTATTACCTGTAAATGCAAATGGAGACGTTCTATTCCTATCTGTATTATCTAGCATAATTTCAGGAATTTTTCCAACAACATTTAACTTGAGCTCTGTTTTTTCTTCAGGCGATAATTTACCACTAGTAACATTTTTAAGCTCACTTAACACTTTGGTTAATTGATTCCCTATAAATACTGAAATTATAGCCGGAGGCGCCTCGTTTGCACCTAACCTATGGTCGTTACTGGCAGATGCTATTGCGGCACGAAGCAATTCTTCATTATCATGTACTGCTTTAATTGTATTTATAAAAAAGGTAAGAAATTGCAGGTTGCTCATTGGTGTTTTTCCAGGTGCAAGTAAATTAACACCTGTATCTGTACTTAAACTCCAATTGTTATGCTTACCAGACCCGTTAACACCAGCAAATGGTTTTTCGTGAAATAAAACCTTAAAATGATGACGTTCAGCAGTCTTATGCATTAAGTCCATTAATAACGAATTATGGTCTACAGCAAGATTGGCTTCTTCAAAAATTGGAGCGAGCTCAAATTGATTAGGAGCGACTTCATTATGACGAGTTTTCACCGGAATCCCTAACAACATGCACTCATGTTCTAAGTCGCGCATAAAAGACATCGCTCTATTTGGTATGGTCCCAAAATAATGATCGTCTAACTGCTGCCCTTTTGCCGAAGAATGTCCTAACAACGTACGTCCAGTAGCAACAATATCTGGGCGAGACGCAACTAAAGCCTTGTCTATTAAAAAGTATTCCTGCTCCCAACCTAAAGATGCATTTACCTTTTTTACATTCTTATCAAAATATTTACACACGGCAACTGCAGCACTATCTATAGCTTGTAAAGCTCTTAAAAGTGGCGTTTTATAATCCAAAGCTTCACCTGTGTACGACACAAAAACGGTTGGAATACACAAAGTGGTACCATAAATAAAAGCAGGAGATGTAGGATCCCAAGCTGTGTAACCACGTGCTTCAAACATATTTCTGATCCCGCCATTAGGAAAACTAGATGCATCAGGTTCTTGTTGTACCAATTCACCTCCTCCAAATTTTTCTATAGACGCTCCTTCTCCTATAGTTTCAAAAAAGGCATCATGTTTTTCAGCAGTTGCACCAGTTAAAGGCTGAAACCAGTGCGTATAATGGGTTGCTCCCTTAGAAATAGCCCACTCTTTCATGCCTGTAGAAATATGGTCTGCAACCAAGCGATCAATCTTAGATCCTTTTACGATAGCATCCATAACTTCATTAAACGCAGACTTCGTTAAGTACTGACGCATAGTAGATTCGTTAAAAACATTTGCTCCAAAAATACTAGAACGGCGTTCTTTTTCTTCTATGTAAATAGGTACACGTTCTAGCGTTTGTTTTAAAGCATGAAATCGTAATTCTGCCATTTCGTTTAATTTTTTTACAAATATAGAAATTCCACCTCGTCTTATTCGTTAAAAAACAAATACCCCTAAAAAAGATAGGGTTTAACTAATAATTTCACAAAAATTTTGAATAGACCCCACTATTTTGTCAGGTTATCGAAAAATAATTTATATTTGTTAGTGACATTAATAACTATTACTTAATAAAAATTATGGCCAAGATTAAATTAGAGTACCTTTGGTTAGACGGGTACTTTCCAACTCAGAACTTGAGAAGTAAAACAAAAGTAGAAGAACATGAAGATTTTAAAGGAACTTTAGAAGAGATAGGAAACTGGTCTTTTGATGGGTCTTCAACTAGACAAGCCGAAGGAGGGTCTTCTGACTGCTTATTGGTCCCTGTTGCTATTTACCCAGATCCAGATCGTATTAACGGTTACTTAGTGATGACTGAGGTTATGAATGCTGATGGAACTGCTCACGTTTCTAACGGAAGAGCTACAATTGATGACGACAATGATGATTTCTGGTTCGGTTTTGAACAAGAATATTTTATAATGGATACTAGAACACAACTTCCTTTAGGTTTCCCTATTGGTGGTTATCCTGCACCGCAAGGTATGTACTACTGTTCTGTTGGTGGTAAAAACACACACGGAAGAGGTTTAGTTGAAGAGCATGCAGATTTATGTATCGAAGCAGGTTTAAACTTTGAAGGAATTAACCAAGAAGTTGCTTGTGGACAATGGGAATTCCAATTATTCGCTAAAGGTGCTAAAAAAGCTGGAGACGAAATTTGGATCGCAAGATATTTATTAGACCGTTTAACTGAAAAGTATGGTTACTATATTGACTATCACCCAAAACCTTTAGGTAAAGATATGGACTGGAACGGTTCTGGTATGCACGCTAACTTCTCTAACACAACATTAAGAACTTGTGGAAGTAAAGAAACTTATGCTGCTATTTGTGAATCTTTCAGACCTTACGTAAAAGAACACATCGCTGTTTACGGTGAGTTTAACGACCAACGTTTAACTGGTTTACACGAAACTGCTGCTATTACAGATTTCTCTTGGGGAGTTTCAGATAGAGGAGCTTCAATCCGTATTCCTTTAATCGCTGTAGAAAAAGGATACAAAGGATGGTTAGAAGATAGACGTCCAGCTTCAAACGCAGATCCATATAAGATTGCTGCTAGAATTATTACTACAGTTAAATCTGCAAAAGTTTAATTTTTAAGTTAATTTATATTTACAAAAAACCGTTTAGAATTATTTCTAAACGGTTTTTTTTATGTGCAGAACTCTGCTTGTATTTTTAAATGTAATTGATGTATATTATTTACATACACAACACCGATTTACTTATAATGATAATTAGATTATTAGAGTCCACTTAAACTTTAGATTAACAAATAAGAATTCCCTTTATAGTAACTGCACATAAGAAGCATACAAAATATACTACACACTTATTAAATGCATTATTTTTTAATTATAAAGCGATTAGCCACACCATTACTCTGCGAACGTAGACACAATAAACACCACATACGCTACAAAAATTATAGCGCCTTTATAACGACCTAACACAAATTGTTTTGGAATAAATACTAATGGAATAAGCGCTGCAGAGAACCCCAACATCCAAAAAATATCTGAAGTCAATAATTCTGGACTCATCACTTTTATAGGTTCAATCATTGCAGTTAAACCAAGCACACATGCAATATTAAAAATATTAGATCCTATTAGATTCCCTAGAGATATAGCTTTTTCCTTTTTAAGCGCTGCAATAACAGATGCAGCTAATTCTGGAACACTTGTACCAATGGCAACCATAGTTACAGAAATAACACGTTCGCTCACTCCTAAAGATGTTGCTAGATCTATCGCTCCTAAGACTAACCACTCACTACCAAAATACAATGCAGCAGCGCCTATTAGCAACCATAAAATCATTTTAAAATTAGAGGTCTGTTCTAAAGTATCATCTACTTCATCTACAGCTAAATCGTCTTTGGCAGAATTTCGTATTAAAACCACTAAGAATATTACAAGTGAAGAAAAAAGTGCTATACCTTCCCAAAAATCTAGTAGCAATCCACTTCTTAAAAAGAAATACAACACTACAGATAAAAGCATCATGACTGGCCAGTTCAGTTTATAAAAACCACGATCTACCGTAAGCGGAGAGATAATAGCGGTTATACCTAACACCAAGCCTATATTGGCAATATTAGAGCCTATTACATTTCCTAAGGCAATATCTGGCGCACCATCTAACGCAGCTTGTAAACTCACCAAAAGCTCAGGAGCAGAAGTCGCAAAAGACACCACCGTCATCCCTATTACTAATTTTGAGATTTTTAATTTAAAAGATAATGCTACAGATGCTCGCACTAAAAATTCACCGCCAACAACCAACAACAACAATCCTAAAATAACCCAAACTATACTCATAATGCAATTTATTTTACGCGAATATACTACAGAAAAAACAAATACTTTAAGGCTTTTAAAATTTCAATTAAAATAATCTTAAAGTTTAAAACTAATAAAATCGTTATAAAACTATAAATATAGTTTTGAAACTACTAAAATAGTTATATATTTGAATCAGTTATAAATGACAACAATTTACACCATGCAGAAACTAACAAATAAAGAGGAAGAAATCATGCATATTTTATGGAAGCTGGAGAAAGCTTTTGTAAAAGATGTTTTAGAAGAAATTACAGAAAACAAGCCTCACTATAACACCCTTTCTACAATTATTAGACATCTAGAAGAAAAAGGATATGTTGGCTACACTGCTTATGGAAAAACACACCAATACTACCCTATTATAACTAAAGAAGCCTACAGAAAACGTTTTATGAATTCGGCTATTGAAAACTATTTCAATAACTCGTACAAAAATGTAGTTTCCTTTTTTGCTAACGAACAAAAAATAAGTGTCGAAGAGTTAAAAGAAATAATTAACGTCATTGAAAAAAATAATTAAGCATGGACTATTTTCTTAAAGCTAGTGCTGTAATAACCATATTTTACGTGGTCTATATGTTTTGGTTACAAAAGGAAACCTTTTTTAATAGTAACCGTTGGTTTTTATTAGCTGGATTAATGGTTTCGGCTATTCTTCCTTTAATAATTATACCCATTTATATAGATCGAGCTCCAATAACATATCAATTTACAACAACATCTACAGTAAATGTTTCAACAGCACAAACCTCATTCTCTTGGTTAGAATTAGGGACTATATTATATAGTTTGGGTGTCTTATTTTTTCTGATAAAATTTATCATTGAATTGTTTTCATTAAAAATATTTATTTCTAAACTAAACATCAATAAACAACACGGCTATAGTATGGCAGTGACCACCAATGAAATTTCACCTTTCTCCTTTTTTAAATACATTGTTTATAACCCTAATCATTTTACAGAAACAGAACTCACTCATATAATAAATCATGAAAAAATTCATGCCTCTCAATTCCACTCCATAGATATCTTAGTATCAAAACTTGCTACAGTTTTCTTTTGGTGCAATCCTATTATTTGGCTTTATAAAAAAGCTCTTATTCAGAATTTAGAATTTCTTGCAGATCAGTCAGCAATGCAGCACGCACCAACATCTAAAGTCTATCAAAAACTACTATTAAAAACGACAGTACCTATACAGCAATTGGCACTCACTACTAATTTTTACAATTCATTAATCAAGAAACGAATACTCATGTTAAACACTTCAAAATCAAAAACCATTCATACGTTTAAGTATGCCGTAATTATCCCAGCTTTAGTCCTTTTTATGATGAGTTTTAATACCAAAACAGTTTATAACACCATCCAAAGCGAATCTTCTCTTCAAGCTACTAACGAAAGTGAATTAGTGACCATAATTTCAAAAGACAATACCGACGAGTATTTAGAATCGTTAGTTGAATCTTTTAAAAGTAAAGATGTTATCTTAAAGATTAAAAACGTGAAGCGCAATGCAGCAAACGAAATTATAAGTATTACAATAGATGCAAAATCTAAAAACAGCGAAATAACATATAAAAAAGACTCGGATTCCCCTATTTCAGCCATTAAAATCACACTTAATATCGATGAAAAAACCTTAGGAATTAGTGCAGAGAAAACCAATTCAGACATCGTATTTACCGCAAGTAAAAATGCTTCAAAGGTAGACACAAATAATAAAGATGCCTTTATTGTACAAACAAGCGACGGATCCAGTATTACTCTTAAAAAACTTAATGAAGACCTGTCAGATAGTAACGTCATGTATATTAGTGAAGATGGAAAAAGAACCCATGTTACTACGCGAAGTACTCGAACTGTTGTAGAAGAAACTCAAGAAACCTACGAAACAAACAGTCCCGATGAGCAAGATAAAAACACTACAGTAGTTCAGGAAAACTCCACGGCAACAGTTACGTCGAATAATGCAAAATCTATATTATACTTTTTAGATGATAAAAAAATAACTCCAGAAGAAATGAAAGCTATAGACCCAGAAACGATTGCTGAAGTAAATGTTCTCAAAGATCAGCTGACTATAGATAAATATGGTGATGATGCAAAGGATGGTGTAATAAAAATTATACTAAAAAAGGATTCTGATAACATTGAAACATCTACTCAATCAAAAAATACAGAAACAAATAAACCAACCAACTTTCTAATTTTCATAGATGGCGTAGACAAAACTGGAACACCGTTAAACGATATTAATCCAGATACTATAGAAAGTATGAATGTTCTAAGGGGAAATGCTGCAACTGAAAAATACGGAGATAAAGCAAAAGAAGGGGTTATAGAATTAACACTCAAAAAAGACTAATACCCATATTTACATGAAACATATCATCTTACTAATTTTTGCAGCCTATAGTGTTGTCATGGGCGCACAAGAAGCAAGCATTAAAAAACCAGACTACGTTATTATAGCGAATGACCAAATTATTACAAAGGAACAATTAAATGAATATGCAAAAGAGGGCTATATTAAAGCCATAAACAAAGGTGTTTCTGAAGAAACTAGAAATGAATTTGCGACTAAATTTGGAGACAAGATTGGAGATAGAGCATTTATAATTACCATTGATTTATTTACTGAAGAAGAAAAGGAAGCTAACCAAAATAAACTAAAAACAGAGAAAAAACCTGATACCACAATAGCGAAAGACACTGGATTAATACTAAAAGTTAACGATGCTGCCCAGGATTTTGAAGTAAAAATGCTTACTGGAGAAACCATAAAACTATCCGATTTAAAGGGCAAGGTTGTACTCTTAAACTTTTGGGCCACTTGGTGTGCACCTTGTTTAATGGAATTTTATGAGATGCCAGGCAAAATTCTAAAACCCTTTGAAGATAAAGATTTTGTTTTCCTTCCTATTTCACGTGGTGAAGCCGAAACTATTGTTTCTAAAAAAATGCTTCAATTGAAAGAAAAAGGTATTGATTTTAATGTGGGTTTAGATCCTGACAAAACTATTTGGAATCAATATGCGACAAAATTCATTCCTAAAAACTTCATCATTGATAAAGATGGGATCATTCAATATGTTTCAACAGGAAATTATGAAGGTAGTGTAGACACTATAGCTAAAGAGATAGAAAAATTATTAACAGATTAATTCCTGTAATCTAAATACTATATTTAACATCCGCTTGCATCTTGTAAGGCGGATGTTTTCTTTTACAGAAAATAGTATTAAACCTCTGCAAAACTGTTTTAATAAGTTAAGATATCCTATTATATTTGAATCATGAGAATATACAATCCCAAAGAATGGTTTAAAGCCGTATTTTTTATTCATAAATCAGATACGCTAAGAAAATTATATCCCTATTTGCTATTTATCGCTGCCTTCTCTGGAGGTATCGCCTACTTAGAATTGGAATTTTTAAATCTATCGACTAAAAGTTGGGTAAAAAACATCACCATCGTTCATAACTTATTAGGTTTTGCCTTATCGCTATTATTGGTATTTCGAACTAATACAGCGTACGACAGATGGTGGGAAGCCAGAAAACAATGGGGTGCTTTAACTAATGTTAGTAGAAATTTAGCGCTTAAACTGAATGCACTATTAGATGACAATGATGCTTCTAATCGTCATTTTTATAGAAAATCCATCCCGATGTATTCCCAAAGTTTGTATGCCTTTTTAAGATCGGACTACACTACATTTATGCTTGACGAAAATGAACATCCTGAATTAGGAGATGCTTTTAGTAAAAAGAAACACGGTCCAAATCAGGTGGCTTCATTAATTTTTAAGAAAACAAATCTCTTGTACAAACAAAATAAAATTTCGGGAGAGCAATTGCTAATGGTGAATCACGAGTTAGAAGGCTTAACAAATATCTGTGGTGCTTGCGAACGTATTAAAAATACACCTATTCCACATTCTTATAGTACATTTATTAAAAAATTCATCGCCCTTTACGTGGCCACTTTACCTATAGGCTATGTGTTTTCTCTAGGCTATTTCGTTATTCTAGCAGTGCCTTTTATTTTATACGTTTTGGCATCTTTAGAGTTAATTGCTGAAGCAATTGAAGATCCATTTGGCACAGATTACGACGACTTACCAATAGAGAAAATGGCAGAAAACATTAAGAAACATGCACACGAAGTCTTGCATCCTTAGTTAAAAACACACGAATACCATACGCCTGAAAGTGAAACTTTTAAAACTGACATTCGGGCGTTTTTTAATATGAAGTTTCTGAAGATGTTGGGTTTAGCCAACGTTTCTCGATAGCGCCTTTGTCTTGTTTACTAACCGCAGTAGTTCTTTGATTTAAATACGATTGTCTTGCCTCTTTTAATTCAGATTTAAACACACTACCATTAAAAACAGCATCTGTATGTCCTGTAGCACGACGTTCTAAATTATAATATTCTTGTTGCATGGCTTTAGAACCATACGTATTCACAAAAGCATGTATACTCGGAATTGCAGGGTTTAATTTAATCAGCCAAACTTTCAACGCATGTAAAGTTTCGTAATCTTTTGTACCACCTAAAGCGCTTTTTAAAGTGCGGTATGCATATTTTTCAGAGCCGTGATATTCTTTATTGCGTGCTTTTATTTTTCTAACTGCCCATGGTATTACTTTATAAAGTACATACAATATCAACACCCCCAAAACACAATACAATACAAATGTTTTTACAGGTAAACCTAGAATTAAAAACGGTTGCTCTTCTTCTGGAACCTGACTAACCTCAGCTTCCAACTCTTTTTTAACACCAGCCAGCATACTTAAATCTGGATTAGGTGCTACAGTAATGGTAACCGAATCAATAATTTTTTTATAAAATTTATGTGAATTATAATTCCAGTACACAAATTCTATTTTAGGTAACGTCACCTCCCCTTCCTTTTCAAATAAATAGTTTGCCCCATCTGTTCTGCTCGCAGAGACATAGGTTTTGGTTTTATTAGTATTTACCGATGGGCGTTTAGGATAAATGCTTACTCCAGAAATACTATCCCAAACTACTGCAGGAATAAACTCACCTAAAGTCCCCGACGCACTCCTACTAATCGTACGCTGTAACACATCACCTACTTTAACATTATTGGTATTTACATTCCATTTTTCATGGACGGTTAATGTACTTGAGACTAACCAATTATTCGGATTATATCCAACAGGAACTCCTTTTACCGTAATGTTTTTAGGCTTGGTATGTATGGTATGTTTTATCCCTTTATAACCTCCTGGTTTAGGTGACTCGACATGAATGGTTAGCTCTGGTATGGTAATAACACCTTCTTGTGTAGGGAAAACGTTATAAATAAAATCGACACCCGAGAATTGTTTACCGCTAAAGGTTCTGGTGTTAGACACCGATCTAAAATATACAGTTAATGCACCTTCTACTTGAATATTCCCAACGTCTACACCTTTAGTAAACCAGGTGTTAGAATATACAGAAACCGTCATTTGTATGGGTTGCCCTATATACGCTTCGTTATGGTTTATAGTTGCATAGCTAATTAACTGCTGAGCATATCCAACGGACGTACTCAACAAAAACAACAGTGCTATAATTTTAAACTTTGCTACCATGTCGTTTGTGTCTGTTCAACATCTACTTGTGCTTTTTTAACCTGATACTTAAATTTGCGTGTTAAAAATAATGCCGGATCATCATCCACCTTTCGCATTAATATATTTTTAGGAATCGATCCCTTCCCCGATTTAAAATCGTCTGGCAATTCGTCCAATTCTTTTCCTTTTCGTTTTCCTGTCGCGACTTCTTCTTCCAAACGCTCTTTCTCCATATCCTTTTTAGTCGCTTTTTGTCCGCCACCACTAAAATCTTCTTGAGAATCGTTTTTCTTATTTTTAGCATTGGGTTTCCCGTCTTCAACTTTACTCTCCTCGGCTGTCATACCACTTGTTTGTAGCAACATCTCGTTGATCTGTTCTACGTTTTGTTTGGCCTGAGCCATAGACGGATCCATACTCGATACTTTTTCAAAAATAGCTTGTGCCTGAGTTAAATCGCCTAATTTTACATAAGCTAAGCCTAAATTATATAGCCCTGTAGCCGACGAATCTTTTTCAAATTCGCGTTTGGCCTTCGTATAATCACCGCCTTTATAATATGCCACGCCTTTTCTCATCGGATCATTAAAGTCTTCCGCAGCAGCGATATAATTATCGGCATCATATTCTTGTTGTGCTTGGTAGGCTTTAGTATACCATAAATCTTTAAACTGAAAGGACTCCGTAGCTTTTTTCAAATTTTCTGTGTCGCTACAAGACATTACACTAATTAGCAACAGTAGACTTAACAGACTCCATCCTTTTCTAAAACTGAATAGAAATAATACAAGTAATGGAATAATTAACCAATATCCTCGATCTTCCCAATGCTCATCTTCATTTTTGGGTTGTTCTTCAAAAATAAGATGGTCGCTAATAGCTTCTGCAAATAACCTAACATCGCTTTTATCTAAAGTTAACTCCATAACAGTTACATCTTCAACACTCTTTAAACCATTTAATGTTGCTGTGTTTAAAGCTGAATTAACCGACTGCCCCTTTATTTTTAAATCTAGTTTAGGATTTGTAAACGCAGGAACATGACCACCAACTTCTGAAGCGAACGGATACACATGTAGGCTCACATTATTTTGTTGCACAAATGCACTTACACCTTGTGTGTCTAAACCTTCAAGATCATCTGTAATTAGTAGAATTTTACCTGGCGCTTTATCACCTTCAAAAAGTCCGCTTAACTTAGACAGTAAAGTATTAAATCCGGTTCCTCTTGTAGGCATCATCCGAGGTTGCAAACCATCTAAATTATCCGTAATAATTTTATAATCTGTGGTAAAAGGCACGACAGTATGTGTGGAAGCTGCAAATACAATTAATGCGGTTTCTGCACGCGGATTTGCTTCTAATAGATCATTAATTTTAAATTTCGCACGTTCTAAACGATTTGGAGATACATCTGTGGTTAACATGCTTTGCGATAAATCTAAAGCAATCACCAATTTAGAGGCTACTTTTTTAGTGGGTGCTTTTTCTTCACTCCATGTAGGTCCTAAAAACCCAATAAACCCAATCGCGAATAGTAATAAAACCGACACATGTATAAGTCGTGATTTCCAAGTGGTTCCCTGCTGTATTACATACGGACGTAAATGTTTGGCGATGTGTTTTTTCCAGCGGTTACTTTCTCCGTAGGCAATTAAACCTAAAAGGATAATAATAGCCAAAGGAATTGCTAGCCAAAGATATTCGGCGCGTAAAAAGTGGAATTTTTCCCAATCTATATCTTCCAAATAAGTCATAGATTAGCGGTTTTTAAATCGTTTCACAATTAATATTAAATTATTTATGGCCATAGCTATAATTCCTAAAGCCAAAGCAAAGCCTAACGGAATGTAATATAACAGCGTTTTGGGCGTATAACTTTCTTCCTCATATTCTATAGGCTCTAAGGTGTCTAAAGTTTTATAAATCTCCTGAAGCGCTTTGGCGTCTTTAGCTCTAAAATAAGCACCATTGGTCATTTCAGAAATATCTTGCAAGGTGCGTTCATCTAAATCAGAGTCACTATTGTCTGGATCTCCAATCCCGATCGTATAAATCACTGTTGAATCTTTTTTAGCCAAGTTGGCCGCATCTAAAGGCAAGATTTCCATGCCGCTATCTACGCCATCTGTTAAGATGAGCATGACTTTATGCGGAATCGTATCGCGCTGAAACAAATCCATCCCTTTTACTATAGCCTTCCCAATGTTAGTCATTTGTCCCGCCATCCCCACATCGGCCTCATCTAACATGGTACTTACTGTATTTAAGTCTGATGTAAATGGTGCTTGTACATAGGCATTCGACCCAAAAAACAATAAACCTAAACGGTCACTTTTACGTTCCTTAACGAAGTCTTTCATGATGTCTTTTACGGCATCCCAACGGCTGGCGCGCTTACCATCTATAGTCCAATCGGTGTTAGCCATACTAAATGAAATATCGGCAGCGATTAAAAAATTACGTGATGTTTTAATCTTTTTTTCTGGTTTCCCTACCAATTCAGGCGATGCTAAGGCCACCAACAATAACGCCCATATGCTGTACATAACTACCCAAGGAATAATACCTCGTTTTTTCACATACGAAGCCGTTTTAGGTTTTTGCGCAGTAACAGCCACCGCACGTTTAAAATACGGATAGCGCAAGGCACTGCTTTTGTTTTTTATAGCAGGCAACAACCAATACACCAACAGCGGTAGCGGCAGTAATAGGACGACTAGCGGATATGCAAATTGAAAATTATCTGGCATGGTGTTCTATCCAATGGATGCTTTTATTAGTAAATTGCGTTTTATTAAAGACTTGATTATCGGGTAATTGTTGTTTATATACGGCATTTAAAATAATAACCTCATCGTCTATAAATCCAGAGTTTTTTACCTTTGAATCTAAAAACGTTAACCATTCTCGGCCGAATAATCCCGCAACGGTTTGTCGGCCGTACGATTGTATTGCTGTGTCTTTTAATAGAAAGAGTACTGTATTAATAAAGGCTTCTGCCGACAAGTCTGACTGAGCTTGTAAACTTTTAATTTCGGCTACAGCAGTTCTTAAATACTGTTTCTTTTGGTAAGCCTTATACCCTTTATATAACAACAAAGCGATTAATACAATGAGTAACACGCCCACTACTTTCCAACCTATGGTATTAAATGTAAAGGGTACTGGACTAGGTTCTATCAGTTCTCCAAAATCTAAATCGGAGGACGGTGTAGGGTTTTGAAACCAGAATAGGCTATGCAGTTTTACAAACGTCATGTCTTTTATTGTGGTTTATATTGTGTAAACACATTAACTAATTGCTCTTCTAAAGGATCTACCGTATTTATTTTAAACAACGTAATACCATATTTTTCGACTTCCTCTTTAAAACCATCATAATTACCTTTAAAATCTTCTTTTAAATGATTTACTATGCGGTCTTTATGGAAATTAAGACTGATTTGTTTTTTGGTGTTGGTTAAAGTCATTTTTTCTGAAGGCAACTCCACTTCCATAGGGTCGAATACCTTTACTAGTACAACATCGTTATGCTGTGACAGCATACTTAAGTACTGAACCATTTCTGGATTATATCTGTGGAAATCGCTAATAATAATTACTAAAAAGTCGTGTGTAATGATGTTATTAAGCTTTCCAACCATGGTTTTTAATGCGGCTTCAAAATCAAAATCGTTCCGATTATAAATGTCTGCATTGGCGTCTACAATCTTCTGAAAAAATTGTAACATATTTCTATGGTCACGCTTAGGCGTTAACAAATCATAGGTATCGTCTTTCATGACTAATCCGCCTATACGATCTCCCCCTTTTAATATTTTATAAGCCGCTATTGCTGCTAATTCTCCAGCTACTACAGCCTTTGTTTTGTTAACAGATCCGAAGCCCATTGTCGGCGATTGATCTACAAAAATAAAGGCAGGTTTCTCCTTTTCTTCAGTAAATACTTTGGTGTGTGTTACTCCTGTTTTAGCGGTAACTTTCCAATCTATATTTCTAATATCGTCACCAATAACATATGGTCTGGCTTCTTCAAAATCGAGACCTCGACCCCGTAAACGCGAGGCATAGCGGCCCGACAACACACTATTAGATTTTTGTTGTCCAACGTTAAAATTAAGCACCGTATTTATCCACTCGAATTGCAATAAATGCTCGAGCGTTAAAAATACGTTAGGATCTTTTGTTTGTGATGCCATAAAATAGCGTTTGGAATGTTAAAGCATTAGGCCACTACAGCCACAACTTCTAATATTTTATCGATAACCTGATTGGTTGTTATACCTTCTGCACGGGCTTTGTAACTTAATGAAATACGGTGCCTTAGCACATCTTTAATTACGGCTTGAATATGGTCTGGCGACACATAATCTTTGCCTTCCATCCACGCTTTTACTCGACTACAACGGTCTAAAGCAATGGTTCCTCTTGGGCTTGCTCCAAAATCTATCCACTCGGCTAAACCGGCATCAAAACGTTCTGGGTATCGCGTTGCCGAGATTAAACTCACCATATATTTTTCTAAGGCTTCTGTAACGGGAATGACGTTAATTTCGTGTCTAGCTGCAAAAATATGGTCTTGAGAAATGGTTTCCAAAGACGTTTTATCAGCCTTATCTGCAACACTTTGTTCTTTTTTATTTAATCTTAAAATCCCCAATTCCGAGGCATCATCTGGGTAATCAATTACCACATGCATAATAAAACGGTCCATTTGGGCTTCGGGCAACGGATAAGTTCCCTCTTGTTCTATAGGATTTTGGGTAGCCATTACCATAAACAAATCGTCCATTTTATATGTACTTCCTGCAACAGTAACTTGGCGCTCTTCCATAGCCTCTAATAAAGCCGATTGTACTTTAGCAGGTGCACGGTTTATCTCGTCGGCTAAAATTAGGTTACTAAAAATAGGTCCTTTTTGGAAGGTGAATTTTTCAGCTTCATCGGGCTGATAGATCTCTGTTCCTGTAATATCTGTAGGTAATAAATCTGGTGTAAATTGTATCCGACTTAAGTCGCAATCCAAATGTTTAGACAATGTTTTTATGGCTCTTGTTTTTGCTAAACCTGGTAATCCCTCTAATAGCATATTACCATCGGCAAGTAATACCAAGATTAAACGGTCTATAAGGTCTTGTTGCCCAATAATAGATTTGGACATGGCTGATTTTAAATGCACTACAGCTTCAAATGGCGTCATAATGAGATGGTTTTGAAAAACATATTGAAATCTAAATATAAACATTTCATTTTGAAGAAAAAACCTAAAAGACCAAATTATATCACTTTAACACCTGTGAATGTTATGGCATAAAAAAAGCCTCTATTAAAGAGGCTTTCATGCTAAATACTATTTTTTTTATTTTTTTCCTGCTTCTGTTAAAGATTCCATGGTGTCTCCTAAATTAAAACTAGCGGCTTTCATACGTGGTGGATATTCCTTAAATGTTGAAATAAAATTCCCTACATATTCTGTAGCTGGTAATAAAAGATATACGTGATTTAAATACCAATCCCAATACGTATTGGAAGTAGTTGTCGCAAACTCATAAGGATCTCTTCTTAAATTATAAATCCAAGGAATTCTTGTGGTAACCATAGGTTTAGACCAAGTATCTAAAGTCCCTTGAGATTCCTGATGCATAAATGTCACTTTCCAATCGTTAAAACGCAATGCCATCAATTCTCCATCATCAGAGAAATAGAATAATTCCTCACGTGGTCCTTTATCGACTTTACCAGTTAAATATGGTAAGAAGTTATAACCATCTAAGTGCACTTTAAAAGTTTTACCATTTGCTTTATGTCCGGTTAATAGTTTTTCTTTCACATTTGCATCTCCTGCAGCAGCAACGTAAGTTGGCATCCAGTCTAAACCAGACATGATTTCGTTAGACACCGACCCTGCTTTAATTTTACCAGGCCAACGCACCATTGCTGGTGTTCTCCATCCACCTTCCCAGTTGGTGTTTTTCTCTCCTCTAAACGGATTTACACCTGCATCTGGCCATGTGTTTTTATGAGGTCCATTATCTGTACCGTAGTGAACAATCGTATTATCTGCTACACCTAATTCATCGATAACTTTCAAAAATTTACCAATATGCATATCGTGCTCTACCATACCATCTCCATACTCGTTTTGTCCAGAAATGCCACGGTGTTCGTCTTTCACGTGCGTTCTAAAGTGCATACGCGTTCCGTTCCACCAAACAAAGAATGGTTTTCCTGAAGCTACAGATTTTTTGATAAACGCAATGGCAGCATCAGACGATTCGTCATCAATAGTTTCCATACGTTTTTTAGTTAAGGGTCCTGTATCTTCAATTTTACCATCGGCGGTAGAATGAATGACACCTCTAGGCCCATATTTCTTAGCAAAATTTGGATATTTAGCCGGATCTGGATAATCTTCTAATTCTGGCTCTTCTTCAGCATTTAAGTGATATAGGTTTCCGAAGAACTCATCAAAACCATGATTGGTTGGTAACATTTCGTCACGGTCACCTAAGTGGTTTTTACCAAATTGCCCGGTTACATATCCCATAGGCTTCAATAGTTCGGCAATAGTAGGATCTTTTTCAGAAATTCCTTGTTCTGCTCCTGGCATTCCTACTTTACTTAATCCTGTACGTAATACACTTTGCCCTAAGATAAAAGTAGAACGTCCTGCCGTACAACTTTGTTCAGAATAATAATCTGTAAAAATCATACCTTCATCGGCAATACGATCGATGTTAGGAGTACGATAACCTACTAACCCCATGGTATAGGCACTAATATTAGATTGTCCGATATCGTCACCCCAAAGGACTAAAATATTAGGTTTTTTCTGTGCAAAGGCTGTTGTGGCACACGCCAATAACAGCAATGCTAGTCTGCGGTTTGTTTTCATATTGGTATTATATAAATTGATTAGTAGCAATTACACACCTCTGTATAATAGCTTGTTAGACCTTTAAATTACAATATATTCTGAAAAATAGAGGACTTTTCTAAAAAAAATGATAAAAAAAACTGATATTATTTACATAATATCAGTTTTAAATATGTGACACTTACTAGATTTAGTTTCTTGTAGGTGTTTGTAAAGTTTGAATTACTTTATCTATACTTAAAGAGCTTCCTTTTCTTGGAGGAAATTCTTTAAATGTTCCTAAGAACTTACCAACATAATTTTGAGCTGGTACCATCATCCACATTTGGTCTGCATAATTTCTTATGTATAATGCAGCATCCATAGATACTTCAAATGGGTCGTTTCTTAAGTTTAAAATTAATGGCCAACTTGGCGATTTTCTGTAGGCTTCGTTAATTGAACCTTCCATGATAGAGAAGTGTAATTTCCAATCGTCGTAACGTAATGCATTTAAGTTTCCTGCAGCATCAAAATAGAAAATTTCATGTCTTAAACCTTCTCCTTTTTTAAGTTCACCAGTTAATAATGGTAATTGGTTATACCCATCTAAGTGCGCTTTAAACGTTTTACCAGAGTAAGACTTTCCTTTTAATAATTCTTCTTTAACATTAGGGTTTCCAGCTGCCGCTAACAATGTAGGCATCCAGTCTTCTTGAGAGAAGATATCGTTAATAACTGTTCCTGGCTTAATGTGACCTGGCCATCTTACCATAGCAGGCACTCTAAATCCACCTTCCCAAGTTGTTCCTTTTTCACCTCTAAATGGAATAGTTCCACCGTCAGGGAATGTAAACTTCTCGGCACCGTTATCTGTAGAGAATACCACAATAGTATTATCTGCAATACCTAAATCGTCTAATTTATCTAATACACGACCAACACCATCGTCTAATTCCATCATGGCATCAGCATATAAACCGTAACCAGATTTGTGTAAGTACTTATCAGATAAATGTGTCCATACGTGAGTTCTCGTCGAGTTTACCCATGCAAAGAATGGCTTTTTAGCCTTAGCATTTTTGTCAATGAATTTTAAAGCTGCATCGATAAATTCGCTATCTGCAGTTTCCATTCTTTTAGACGTTAATGGTCCTGTATCTTCTACTTTACCATCGGCAGTAGATTTTAACACCCCTCTTGGTCCGTATTTTTTCTTGAATTCAGGATCTTTTGGGTAAAATTCTGTTTCTGGTTCTTCTTCAGCATTTAAGTGATATAAGTTTCCAAAAAACTCATCAAAACCATGGTTAGTTGGTAAATGCTTGTCTTGATCTCCTAAGTGGTTTTTACCGAATTGCCCACTACTGTAACCTAGTGGCTTTAATAATTCTGCAATGGTAGGATCTGCTTCATTAATACCATGTTCTGAACCTGGCATACCAATAGTTAATAATCCTGTTCTAAATGGGTGTTGTCCTAAGATAAAAGACGCACGTCCAGCAGTACATGATTGTTGCGCATAATGATCGGTAAATAGCGCACCCTCATTAGCAATACGGTCTATGTTAGGCGTAGTTCCACCCATCATACCATTGTGGTATGCACTGATGTTCCACATCCCTACATCATCTCCCCAAAACACCACAATATTGGGCTTATTTTGGGCGAATGCTGCTGTGGCAAGGCCGACAAGCAACAATGTAAAAAATTTGTTTTTTTTCATAAAAAATGGTTAATAAAATTAGACTCTAAGATTAATATTTTAAATACAGCTTATAGGCTGCTTTTAATTTCGCGATTATATGTTGACAAAAATAGTAGTTTTATAGCCACATAATTATGGACAAATCATGGACAAAACTATCTTTTTATTTAAAATGAACTGATGTATGCATCTATGCTCAATTTTGGTTTTAAATCTAATTTTTTCTTTAATCGATATCTTTTTTTAGCTAAACCTTCTTTAGAAATATTCATAATGTTACAGATTTCTGAAGTATGCATTTGTATTTTTAAATAGGCACAATATTTTAATTCACCTTTAGTGAGTTGGGGATGTCTAGCGGATAAGGTTTCAAAAAAATCATAATGTATTTCTTGAAATAACTTTTTAAATACGCTCCAATTATCGTGCGTAGAAAAATGACTTTTAATTTCGCTTGTTAGGGCTTTAATCTCTTTGGTACGTAACTGACTCACCTCTTGCGACTCTATAGCTTCTAATTTCAACAATACATTTTGAAGCAACTCTTCTTTTTGTTGTTCTTGTAATGCAATAGAAAACAATTCTTTCTCTTTTTGCTGTTTTTGAAGCTCTAACAGTTTAATTTGTTCTTTAGCACTCATTAAATCAGAGACATCCATGCCCATACCCATAAAAAACATCTTACCGTCTTTAGAAAACCTGTAAGCTTCAAACACATACGGAATTTCTTTTCCGCTTTTAGTTAGTATACTAGCATATACATTTTTAACAAATCCAATATCTAACGTTATACTAAAACAATCTATAATATAAGGCACAGTTACAGGATTAAAGAACGATGATAATTCTGCATGTAACAACTCTTCAGGTGTGCGTTCGGTTACAGTTTCATGCTTAGTATTCCAACGCAATAAATATGCTTTTTCATTGATAACTTCGTATAAATAAAAAATACCAGGCAAGCAATCTACCAACTCCTGATTATATATAGAATCTAAAGGTACAGTATCGAGACCTGCCTTAAATATATCTTCCATGTTATGTATTCTGTTTACATTTAAAGACGTAAAAATATAAAACTTTAGACAGATATATCTTACAAACGCCTATACTGTTGTGTTTACCATTGTCATTGTTTTTACTGTCTGTAATTTATAAATCGCTACGCTTTATAACGGTTTTGGTGTATTTAATAAGAGACGCAAACCCTTGCAAACCTAAAAGTTTTCCAAAAATTTCTAGCTACTTACACGTGTTACAAAAAATCAACACTCTAAAAAACAACCACATACGCTAATATACGCATTTTTTATTCAAGTTTAATTTGGTATGTATAATTTCATCACTCACTATTCGCCAATCACTATTCGCCAATCATAAAAACCAACAACTAAAACCACTAACTACAAACCATCCACATCTAATACGTCAATACCGAGCCTACATCGTACCCTTTAAGACGTGCCTTACCATCAAGAAAATCCAATTGCATAATAAAATTACACTGTACAATTTCACCACCAAGCCGTTCTACCAATTTACAAACTGCAGCAGCAGTTCCGCCTGTGGCTAAAACATCGTCGTGAATTAACACGCGGTCTCCCGGTTTAATAGCGTCTTCATGAATTTCTAAACTATCGGTACCGTATTCTAAAGCGTAAGTTTCTGTTAGGGTATGGTGAGGGAGTTTACCTGGTTTACGTACCGGTACAAATCCAGCATTTAGGGCTTGTGCTATAAGCATCCCAAAGAAAAAGCCTCGGGCTTCCATCCCTACAACTTTATCTACTGGCTTATCACCTACCAAAGTTAATAGCTGCTGTAAACAAGAGGCGGTGGCTGCTGGATTATTTAATAAAGGCGTTAAATCTTTAAAGACAATACCTGGTTTTGGAAAATCGTTTATATCGCGGATAAAAGGTTCTATATTATTCATTTTACGAAGATAAAAAAAGCATCTCTATTATGCCACTCTACCCGAACTGTTTCATTTAAATTCAATTGCTTACATTTGTCTCAACCTTACCGTTTATATCATGAAATCGCTTATACATATTGTGTCGTGTATGACACTTTCTTTGCTGTGCTGTAATTGTAGTTCTGAACCCGATTTTACACTTAAAGAAGGCGATTTATTATTTCAGGATGTAGATTGCGGTCCGTTCTGTAATGCCATAGAAGCTGTAACACAAGGTTTTGACGATTATAACTTTTCGCATGTGGGATTAGTGATGAAAGATGCTCAAGGGCATTTAAAAGTTATGGAAGCCGTAAGCGCAGGCGTGGTATTAACCCCTATAGACACCTTTTTAAGCCGAAGCAGCGACGTACACAACGCCCCGAAAGTACTAGTAGGACGTGTAAAACCAGACTTTAAAGACCTCATTCCTGGAGCGATAGACTTTATACAATCTAAAATGACGGCTGCGTACGATCCGTATTTCGATATTAATAACGACCAGTATTATTGTTCAGAATTAATTCATTTAGCTTTTAAACATGCCAATGGCGATATGCCTATTTTTAAAGAATACCCTATGACGTTTATTGCGCCAGACACCCAACAAACCTTTGCCATTTGGGAAACCTATTTTAACGATTTAAACTACAGCATCCCAGAAGGGCAACCGGGCTTAAATCCTGGTGGCATGTCGCGCTCGCCATTTATAGATATGGTTTATAAATATGGCGAACCTACACGATCGACACCCTAAACACTCCTAATACAGATTGAAGCATAGTGGCTTTTACCAAGGTTTTAGTTTCCCTTTTTATCCTTCTATTTTGTTCAATCTATGAATGAATCCTTTGGTAAGGGTTTACATATATCAAAAATTTATAGTGTACGCCTGTGGTATTTCGACACGAAAAGTAAAATTTCGAGCATTTTTATGCGATAAATAATTTTTATTGCTTGCGGTTCGTTGTATTTTTACTGTATTAAATGTTTTAATCCGTATCATTATGAATATCGCAACATATATAGATCATACCCTTTTAAAATCTTCGGCTACGCCTACAGACATAACATTATTGTGTCAGGAAGCCATTACTTATAATTTCTTTTCTGTTTGTGTAAACAGTTATTATGTGCCATTAGTGCGCGACTTACTGCGCGGATCTGATGTGAAGGTGTGTACCACAATCGGCTTTCCGTTAGGTGCCATGGCTACCGAAACTAAGGTATTCGAAACCCAAACCGCCATCGCACAAGGGGCTCAAGAAATAGACATGGTTTTAAATGTAGGTATGCTACGCGCTGGAGCATACGATTTTGTATATAATGACATTAGAGCTGTAAAAGCCTGTATGGGTGATGTCACTTTAAAGGTGATTTTAGAAATTAGTGAACTTACTGCTGCCGAGATTAAAACCGCAAGCGAATTGTGCATAAAAGCCCAAGCCGATTTCATAAAAACATCGACTGGATTTTCTGGTAGCGGTGCCACCATAGAAGCTGTCACTTTAATGAAAGCCACAGCTAATGGTAAAGCTTTAGTCAAAGCTTCTGGTGGGATACGCGATTTAGAAACCGCCTTAGCATATATAGAAGCAGGTGCAGACCGTATAGGGACCTCGTCTGGGGTAGCCATAGTTCAAGCCTATACACAAACCGTATAACACCCGCCTATTCCCTATTTAAAAATAAAGACGTACCACATGAGTTTACATATTGAAGCCAAAAAAGGAGACATTGCCGAAACTATTTTACTACCAGGAGATCCGTTACGTGCCAAATGGATTGCCGAAACCTATTTAGAAGACCCTGTATGTTTTAACACCGTACGTAATATGTTTGGGTACACTGGGACGTATAAAGGCGAGCGTATTTCTGTTATGGGCACCGGTATGGGAATTCCGAGTATCTCGATTTACAGTCGGGAACTTATCAAAGATTATGGTGTTAAAAACTTAATACGCGTGGGATCGGCAGGTTCGTATCAAGAAGATGTAAAGATTCGCGATATTGTTATTGCCATGGCTGCCTCTTCCTCTGGAATTAACAAAACCCGTTTTAATGGAGCCGATTTTGCCCCTACAGCAAGTTTCGACTTGTTTATGAAAGCTACTGCCAGTGCTAAAGCCAAGCAAGTACCAATAAAGGCCGGTAATGTATTGTCTAGCGACGAGTTTTATGCAGACGATTTCGACTCGTATAAACAGTGGGCAGACTTTGGAGTATTGTGTGTAGAAATGGAAGCTGCAGGTTTATATACCGTAGCCGCCAAATACAATGTAAATGCCTTAGCCATCCTAACCATTTCCGACTCTTTAGTAACAGGCGAACGCACGACTGCCAAAGAACGTGAAACCACGTTTAAAGACATGATAGAAATTGCCTTAGACTTGGCATAACACACATAAAGCGCAGTGTAAAGTTATACTGCGCTTGTATACTTCTTCCCCCACTCTTCACAAGTAATAGGCACAATACAGTTCTGAGCACCAAATAGAATACACACTACACTCTAGAATTAATTCATTTTATTACGGTTTTACCGCAACCCAATTATTTTAATTTATTTTATTTTTGAAATATTGATTTCAAAAATATTTAGTTCTTATCTACTATCTATGTACTCAAACCGAAAGGCGTCACATCAATCCCCCAGTAGCACTACAGAATTGTCAATTGCTAGAACTATAATTATCGAAACTATACATGCGTATATTATTGCTTAATATTTAAGACAGACTAAAGATTAGAAATATTATAACATCAGAGCAAAATGGTAATAGCAATTCAAAAGGAACAAAATGTAATTAAACTATTTTTTATTTTACTACTTTTTTTGGGTAGTATTAAAATGTATGGACAAGAAAAAGTAGAGGGTAAATATTGTGTAGATAATGGAATAAAAAGTATTTCTAAATGTCTTATTCTAAAGAAAAATAAAAAATTCAATATAATATTTAATGAGCACCTAAATAATAAATCTAACCTTTCGGGTAATTGGTTTTATAAAAATAATACGTTAACACTTATATACAAAGAACCTGAATTTAGAAAAACAAGCAAGATATCTGTTTCTAGCTTAGAAGAAATAAATGATTCTGTTAGAATTATTTTTCGTGTTAAAGATTTCAATCACGGACCAATGCTTGGTTTAAATATTAAAATTTTACCTGAAAATTTAAATTATATTACTAATCAAAAAGGAGAAAAAGAATTAATTTTTAAAAAAAGCACTAAAAGTATTTATGGTTA
>NZ_LMAK01000034.1 GCF_001439665.1 Formosa algae | reverse complement strand
GTTGTATTTAATATTTGTTAAATAAAAAGGAAATTCCTTTATAGAAATTTTATTATTTGTATGCTTAGGAAAAATAGGGATTTCAGGATGTTTATCTTCTTCTGTTCTTTGGTATCCACAAGAATTAAATATAAAAATAACTATTAGGAATGTGATTCTTAAAGTGTGATTCATTTTTTAATTATAGCCAACGGTTTTGTGTAAAAAGAGTAGCCGATTTTGGAAGAATAATTTTTCAATTTTCCACTAAAGTTGGAGAGGACTATAATGTTCATTTTTACTACTATTTCGGCTGTTATTTTTATACTTTGTAGGGCAATCGTGCGTTTTATTCGTCATGCAGAAACACATTTTTTTGCAAATTCGTCAAGGAAGTTTAAATCAGCTTCTGCTTTATTTGAATCTGGTGGAGTGGGGTTTAAACCTGCTGCTGCGTCATGCAACCAATTTGAACTTTCAGTCATCCCTGTTTCTATGTCTTTCAAAAATTCTTCTGTTACTGCGACTTTTTTTAATTTTTGAGTTTGAATTCCTAATGAGAATCTCTCTACCACTCCTTTGAATAATCTTTCTTCTACGGTACGTTCCCATGTTTCGCGTAACAAGCCATACCAAGATTTTGCAAAAAATAGGTATTCATCTTCTGATGATTCCTTTTCTACCGTCCTTAATTGCACCAATCGATTTCTTAAAAATTTTATTCTTTTTCCAACAGGTTGAATTATCCAAGGTAAATCAGGGCTAATTATTCCAGGAGTACCTCCAGCTTTTCTAATAGTTGTGTATTCATGATTTACGCCAGTGTTTTCTGCTATAAGTTTCAACCGAATAAAAAATGCTATGTCATGAGTAAAAACAATGATTTGTTTTTGTTTAGAAAGCTCAACTAATCTTGATGCTATTCTCTCACGTCTTTCATGGTCTTGAGAGGTAACAGGGTCATCAAAGAAAATCCCTTTATTATTGGGATTTAGTTGTGCTTCCGTAAGAAAGTCTGAAATTGAAATAGCTCTTTGTTCTCCTTCACTTAGTATATTATTAGCAATTTGACCTTCAACTTGGAGTTTACGTAATGTAGATACCTTAGCATTTCTTTGAACAATATTGACAATATTTGGAGCATTGAGCTTTCCGCATTCATCATTGAAGGTATTTGTATATTTCTCGGTGATGTGTTGGTTAAACAATTCACCCTGTTTTGCAGTAATAGATCTTGTGTTAAATACTGAAAGAAACCTTTCTGCTTTTGCAGCCCATTTGTGGGCCACAACAAATTTTAAAATTTTATCTAATAATTTGTTTAGCAAACTTTTGTCTTTGAGGAAATTTATTTGAGCCTCCAACACCTGAAGTTCTTTGACAGGATTTTTCTTTATCAATTCTTCGATTGTGTCTTTTATCTGTTTGTCAATCTTATTAAAATCTTTAGTGTTATCTGTGAATGAAGAAATTGGTAATTCTAATTTTACTTGGGACAAATTGATAATAAGATTTTGACGGACAGTCTCAGAGGCAGCTACAAGGTCTTTCCATTTCATTGCTAATGGTTCATCAATCATATTGACATAATGGAATAGAGTGGTTGTTTCATCAAACTTGGCAGGTGAAAGACCTTTCAGCTTTTTTTCTACTTCCTGAATTTTTTGGATTATTCGATTTAATTCTGCTTCTGCCTCACTCTTTAAAAGTTTCCAATAAGATTTAATGAGAGTGTTTTGTTTATCTGTAAGCGGTTGCAGACAGAATAGGCAATTATCAGTGTCATCAGGGTATTCCGTCCCATTCTCCATGTTTTCTGTTATAACTGTAGCGTAAGATTTAGAAGCTTTTATAAAGTCACGCCATTCGTTGCTTCCCAATGCTTCAATTTCATATTCCTTTAAACTGGTAATTCCCTCTTGCTTTGCTAAATCTCGTAATTTATGATATGAAGTGATTAATGATTTATAGATTTCAATTTCCTCTGGTTTAAGTAAATCTAATATTGCCTGCTGCCGTGTTGTAAATTCAGTTAACTGCCCTTGAAGCTTTTGCAACTCGTATATCTTCTTAGGGATATCAAGTGATTTAAGTTCCTTCCATTTTTCTAAAAGTTTAGTAAGTTTCTCTTCATCTGCTTCTGTGTAATTTCCAAGCTCTTTTAGTTTCTTAATATCTGTGGTTGCACCAAGTTTGGCTATTTCTGTTTGTATTGAATTTTCGTTAATGAAATGTTTCTCAAATTCATTATAGGGTCGGTTGGCTAAAATTTCTTCTTGAAGTTTTGTCGTTAGGGCTCTATAGAGTAGTAAAACTTTCTCGAAAAATTCAAAGCCTGTTGGGGTAAAATTCAACTTATTGTCCTGTTCCAAGAGGACCCTGACGCTATGACTATCAAAAACTGAGAATTGGGTAAATACTGTATTGTCTTTGTCTTTGGGGTATTCTAATTCAATTTTTGAAGTATCTGATTGAAATGTAAACTTACAGCATGGCTCTCCTGATATTATGCTATTGAATACGTTGTGTAGAATTTGCTTATCACCTCTTGAATTAAAGGCATTGTTTAGTAGTCTTATGTAACCAGATTTTCCCGTTCCGTTTCCACCATATATGATAGTCAAGTTTGGGTTTATTACTATTGATTGTTGACTTGCAAGAGCATTGACGTTTTCAATGTCTTTTATTAATTTCAGTTCAAGTGGTTCAGATTCGACCTCACTACTTACTGCCATTTCACTGTAATTAACCTCCTCTATTTTTTCTTTTTTTTCTTTCAGCCCACAATTCTCTTTGAATAACACGTACGTAGTTGCCGCCAATTCATCAGTAATTGTTTCCCCTTCTAATAATTTGTTGCCAGCATACTGAAACCAATAATTGAAGTTCTTTAGCCAAGCTATTATTTGATTTTTTAATGGTGTTTCTGACATTTATCTATTCTTCAATGTTTCTTTGCATGTTGCCTAACGGTTTAGTATATGGTTTGTTGCGTGATCAAGTTACTAAGTTAATAAATAAAAACCGAATAGAAAGTCCGCGAGGACTTTCGTAAGTAAGCTATAACTAGCAATGAATTATACACATTGTTGTGTGCAGTTTTTTCAATTTTATTCAATTTTTGGATTATAGTACAATCCCTTTATGTTTGGTGAAGTATATAAATCCCTAATTGAATCTCCTTCAAAATCAATTGTTGGTCCATCATAAGTCCAAACCAATCCAGACATATGTTCGTAAACTCCTATTTGAGAGATTAAGGTATCTAACTCAAACTCATAAATTACATTGGGTAATATTGGTTTCCAATTACTATTTATTGAGTCACTATTTTGGGATATTATCTTATGGTATTTTCCAGACTTTAAAGCATAAATCATATATATACCCTCAATAGAATCAATTTTAAATACTTTATACTTATTATCAGAACTATCAGATATCATTTCAGCTTTGGTATTTTTATCAACGCTCATTTTCTTGTTTATGCAAGATGATAAAAGATAAAGCACTAGTAAAAATAATATAGAATATTGTTTTAAATTCATTTTCTCAAATTGGCTACAACGTTTATGTATAAGAATAGTTTCGGGTTTGTATGCGAGGATTTTCCGAAGGAAAATCAGACGTTACAAACACGCAACGACCTTTTGATTAAGCACTAAACCGCAATTATTTTTATACGGTGTTGGCAGTAGGCTTTTATTCTTTGTTCAATTTCATTAATATTAATCGGTCGGTATTTAATTCTAAAATCAGAAATTTATTTCCGAAATCGCCCAATGAAATAGTCGTTGTTAAAGTCCGATTACTTTGGTCAATTTTCCAAGTGCCTATTTTCGGTGTAGTTTTTCCATCGTGCTTTTCAGAGTTTTTTGGATATCCAGTTTTAAGTCCACCGTTATTGTAAAATATTGTAACTAATTCTTTGTATTCGCTTTTGTTTTCCAGTCTTTTAGTCAATATAATTCTATCATTCGGTTCAATTTTATTGACTTCCCATACTTCTGAATCGTTGCCATATAAGTATCTCACATTAATATTTTCCGCGCTTTGGTTTTGTCCGCTAACAAGTCCAAAAGTTAAGATAGTTAAAATTAATATCAGATTTTTATAATTCATCGATTTTCAGCTTACTGCCAACGGTTTTGTATATGGCTCGTAGCGTGCAAATTATAAAATTATTTTCGGATTAAGCACGAGCCGAATTTTTAAATTTTTCTTATTATCTTTTATCAATAAGCCAAATTAAAAAATTTGGCGGACTAGCAAATATACCTTAACTTCGATTAAGTAACTGACTAGATATGAGATATATACGTTGTTGTACTGCGTTTTTTACTCGTAATCATAAACAAAGGTCAATTCTAATTCGTTATTCCGATTATACCTTTGTTCCTTAATAATCCTATTGTTTTTAAATTCCCTTTTAATACGATAATCAATTGTTCCGTCTTTTCCTTTTTTATTTTCTTCTAAAATATTTCCATCATTATCTTTCACAAATCTTAATTCATAATAGTAAGGCCAATCTGCTTTATTCTCAATTTTTTTATTCGGTTCTCGATTATAAAAAAAATCGTATCCATTTTCGGAATAGTCAAAGTGTTTTTCCCAAATTAATTCGTCATCGTTCAATGATGTTTCTTTAATCAAATTGTCCTTATCGTCATATTCGTAATAATAATGGTTTTGACTATCCCAATGCTTTTCTGGTGCGTAATATTCTATTTTTCTACCCTTTTGGTCATATTTGAAGTTAATTTTTGACCTTAACTTCCAAGTTGCTTTGGGTTCATAATCAGTTGAATCTATTAAACAATCTCCGAATTCAAGAGTTTCTTTAAGTCGTTTTTTGTAATCATAATGAGTTCTCGTAATGAGTTGGTCTTTGTTATTATATTTATACTCAATTCTTGCGCTGTCCGAGTCTATTGAATTTGGATAATACCGCAAGGTTTTAATCAGAAGAGTGTCTTTGTAGAAGTTCGTTTCCTCAACATCTACAAAACTATTGTATTTGGTTGTTTTAAATCCTGAAAGTTTTTCAAACCGTATTTGTCCGTTGTCATTGTATTTGACTTTTTTTACAATTCGTCCATTCGTTTCATTTCCTTCGAATTGAGTGATTTTAAAATCAGTTTTTTTCTCTTGACACGAAGCCAAAGAAGAAAAAAGAAGTAGTAAAATCAGAATTTTGTTCATTTAATCTCGATTTTTCTTAAATGCAGTACAACTCCTTATATACAAAACAAACCTTAGTTTATCCCGTAAAAAAGTTGTGTTAAAGTTATTTCTTAAAGATAAGTTAATTTCTGCTATTAAGATTACGGAAAACCATAATAGCTTGGTTTTTATAAGATTAATTTACGAATGCATATCACATATAGTTCAACATTCAGTTTGCGTTACAAAAACATTAGCTGCAATTTATCCTGTAGGATTCCAATTTACTATATGAGTTTAATCGCGTGTATCGGGTTATCGTGTAACTTTCTCTATTTTAAGCATAGGTCTGTTCTAAAATTTTTAAAATGTCTGTCGCAGACATACGCTCTGTATAATTCGCTTCAACATGCGAGGCAATCACCTTAAAATTAGTATCGATTATAAACGTAGCGGGGACGGGAAGGGTGAGCGAACCATTACCATTAAGTTCTGAAAGATCTCGTCTTTGGTGGTAATCTGTTCCGGGATCGAATTGCAGATGGTAAGCGGCAATAACGTCCTGATTACTATCACTCAATACCTCAAATCCCAGCTCGTTTTTTTGAGTTATGCTTAGCGCATCATCAGGTTTTTGGGGACTAATCGCTATAATGCTAGCATTAAATGTTTGATATTGGTCTTTATACTGTTGTATGTCTCTAAGGTCTAGATTGCAAATAGGGCACCAGTCGCCTCTGTAAAATTTTAAGATTACGGGGCCTGTTTTTAAAACCTCTGAAAGTGAAATGAATTGACCAAAAGCGTTTGGTAATTTAAAATCTGTGGCGGTGTCTCCAACCTGTAATCCTTTTACATGTGAGGCGTTGGCGATCACTAATTTTTGAAATTCTTGTAATGTACTCATGTTTTTATTTTTAAAAATAGACCATTCTTTTATTTGAGTTGTATGTGAATGTGGTCGTCGTGTCTCACGGCTCCACATCCGTGGTATCTTATTTTATCGTTTTTTAAATGCATTCTATGTTTTAAATGCGGTTCAATAAATAATTTACCTAAACCTGGACGTCTTAAAAGGGTTTCGATTAGCAGTTTTGTTCCTCTTTCCGAGAAGATTAAATCTGAATTAATTTTTCCTAGTGTTAAATACTTCGGATAATCATATTGGAAATAGCCGCTGTTTAAACAGGTTTCAACCTGGTTGTATTCATTTGGTTTAGGTGCTTCAAAAACCCCATAACCACTCACAGATTTTTGCGTTTGGGTGATGTTGCCATTTGGAGTTTCGTAAATTAAACTCAGGTCTATTTTCTTGCCGTCGTTATGACTTAAATGCGGAAGTAACGGAAACGCATTGATAAACGGAAAATTAGCATCTAAATAACGGATTTTTATATCTGTGCCCTCTAATGCTCTTGCCGTTTTTGTTAATAGTTTGTTTAGTTCTGGGCGCACATAATTTCTGTTTAACAACACCGTCATAAAATTTGTAGGTTTTATTCCTGCGGTATGGGTTACAGTTTCGCGTCCGAAAAGAGGTGCTACAGCTGGAACTATAATTAACGTTGACATTAAATAGAGTACTATAAAAGCAATGAGTGTATTATATTTTAACTGAACTTTTAATCGTTTTGCAATACATATACTTAACACATATAAAACGCCTCCTATTTGTGTCGTGATTGTTAGTATAATAAAGAGGGTTAATGTAAATAGAGTTTTTAGAACGGTTTTCAATTTAAAAGGGAGGTTTATTTAATATTTAGGTCTTAATTGTGTCATGTGCTTAACGTATTGTTTATAAGCTATAAGGACACGATTTATTTCTTGATTAGTTGTTTACTAATTAGTGTGTTGTTTACTCTAATTTGAGCAATATAATGACCAAGACTTAATTTAGAGATATTAATTGTATTAGACTCAACATCTGGTATGTTAATCATTAATCGACCAGAGGTGTCATAAATTTTTACGCTTGAAATATGTTGGTCCGTTTTAAAAGAAATAAAATCATAAGACGGATTTGGGTAAAGCGATAATGACGTAGACTTTGTAAAAGAATCTGTATGGAGTACATTAGAATATTTCCATAATTGATAGTCTTTGGCGTAGTATAATTCTTGATTATACACAATTGCATTAGAAACATCATCTAAATCACTTACCTTTACAGTAGTGTTGGTTTTAAAATTAGAGATCCAACCTTTTTTGCTATATGTGCTATTTACTGGAGCCGTAATAAAATATTCCTCATCATTAATGTTATATATGTGACCAATATCCTTGTATTTGGAAACATAGAGAAGCGTTGGGTAACTATCTACTAAATCTATTAGAAGCGAGGTACTATAGTCATTTAAATTTAATGCTGTTAGTGCTGTTGCCCCATTATCATTAGGGCTACTAAAAAGTAATGCTTCAGTTGTATTATGTAATGCTGAAGGAAAAAAAGAATCTGTACCTTGTTTAAAATAAATCTGTTTGGTATTGGCAGTCGTACCATCTGATTCATAAATGGCTATTTGATACTTATTAGATGAATAAAACTGAAAATATAGCTTGTTATTCGCTTCTATAACGTCACTATAATTGGCCAAATTAGAACCTCCATCCCAAATATTGGCCAGTGTAGTTGTGTGTTCTAGCGTACCATCTGTTTCATGTAAATAGTATCGGCTAACAAAGTACAGTTTATCGTTATATTCTATATACTGACTTAAAGCAGATGTGCCTCCAGGACCTGAACCATTTCCGTCTATGTTTTCTGTAATTGCAAAGGTACCTTCAGAAGTTCCATCACTTCTCCATACTCTAGATTCATTAGAGCCATTGGGTTGAAATGTAAAAATAAAAGTCTCGTTACATTTCCCTTGAAAAGAGGGCGTATTCCAAATGTCTAAATTATCTTTAACAAGTACAGTTCCGTCTGTTGTTCCGTCTGTTTTCCAAACTTGTAGTGTAGTATCGTCGGTTTTAATAAGAAAAAATATATGATTGCCAACAGCGGTAAGTTCACTTGCTCTATCATTTATAAAATTGGTAATTTGAATAGTGCCTTCAGAAGTTCCATCTGTTTTCCATAACTCGCCTTCAGAATTTTCATTCTCTGCAATAAAAAACAATTCGTTATGTAATAGAGCAGACTTTTCATTTAAAAAACTTACAGCAGAGTTTGCACTGCCTGTATGGATGTCTTTTAGTATTTTGGTGTTAGTATTGGTGCCATCACTTGTCCAGATTTCTCTTCCATAGCCATCATTACTTGCATAAAAATATATGAGATCATTAAAGGTGAAAAAAGACGAGGGCGAACTTAAATATGTGTCTTCATATGTGAAATTAGAAATTTGCTCTTGAGCATTGTTTTTACTGATTAAAAAAATACTTAAAATACATAGTAGTTTTATCTTCATATTAGATGAAATTTAGACTTGGGTTTAGCTTAAAAACATTTGTGTTAATGATTTTTAAAGGTAAAACAAATTCATTTCATCGAGTTACGGGAAAACCATAAATTGAAGTAATTTTTAGAAGAGAACAGCATAAAATTTAGACCAATTTTAGATCTGTTAAGGATTACATTTAGCCTATTTGTACGGCCATTCTTGTGCCATGAATGGGAACACTACCATTCATTGTAATAGTAACTAAAGTATCAAAACCCGCTAGGCGAGGGGCGTGCAGTTGTTGATAGGCACGAGGAAACAGGGCGGTTATGTTCTGTTAGGATACCATATTAATCATGCATTTGTGGAATTATAAACGAAATACCACATGCAAAACTTATTACAATCTATATCATAATAAATGCATGGAGAGCATATATTTTATGTGCTCAAAACTTAAAAAAATGAGCACATAAGATTGTGATAGAATTCCGTTTAGAATTTTATAAAATGAAACTTATAGCTATTTACTCGCAGATGTTATTCTTTTAAAAATTGAAGTAATGGCTTTATAAAACGTTCAAATTTTTCTATATGAGGTAAGTGTCCAACATCTTCTATTTCTACCAACTTGGCATTCGGAATGGTTTGTTGTGTTTTTTTACCCAATTTGTTATATAATCCCATTGTTTTTCTAACCTCTTCTGAAACTAAAGGTTTACCTAAAGCTGTACGGTCTCTAGTTCCTATAATGAGTAATGTAGGCGCCGTAATGTTTTTAAACTCGTACACGACAGGTTGTGTAAAAATCATATCATAAGTCAAGGCATTATTCCATGCAATGGTTTTATAATCTGAGTTTAAGGTCCAACCTGCTAGTAACTTCACCCATTGGTCGTATTCAGGTTTCCAAGAGTTATCGTAATAATTAACAAGTTGATATTTTTTTATGCCTTCGTAGCTTTTTTTAAGCTCGTTTTCGTACCACCATTCTACAGGTTTATAAGGCACTTTTAATTTCCAATCTTCAAGTCCAATCGGATTTTCTAAAATAAATTTATCTACAGTATTCGGATACATTAAAGCGAAGCGTGTGGCTACCATACCACCCATAGAATGACCTAAAATTGCTGTTTTTTCAATATTTAGAGTATCTAACAATGTTTTGGTGTTTTGAGCCAATTGCTGAAAGGTGTAGTGAAAATGTAAGGGTTTAGACGATTTTCCGAAACCTATCTGATCTGGAACAATAACACGATACCCTTCACGTGTTAAGGCTTCAATCGTTGTTTTCCAATACGCACCATTAAAGTTTTTACCATGGAATAATACAATGTTTTTTCCGTTGTATTGCTCCGGCTTAATATCCATATAAGCCATTTTTAAATCCTGCTCTTGTATGTGTAAGTTAAGTGTGGAAACCGGAAAAGGGTAGTCGTAATTGGATAATTCAATATCTAACCAATCTACAGCTTCCGATTGTGCTTTAGAGACTTGAACGACTAGAATTAAGAGTAATGAGGTAATTATAAACTTCTTCATGTGTTGTAAAATTTTAACCAGTTCTTAGGAGATTTAGTTGGGACAACTAAATTAATAAAATGAAGAGTATAACAAGACATATTAACTCGGATTTACCATTTGCACTGTTGCTAAACCTATTTTCACACAGCTGTAAGGTGAACGTTCTTTTACAACTTCATCTCGGTTTTAAAGCCTTAAGAAACTCCACATTTAGTAAGTAAATCACAGATAAGATTTCAATGAATTGTTTGTATTGAACTAATAATTACATTTTTAGTCTTGTATACGATTGTATGCTTTTAAGGTTTTAATGAGTAAATCGTGTGGTAATGCATGAGCTTTATTTCCGTTAATGCCTTCCATGGTTTCGGCTGCAATCATGGCATTAATAATGGCTTCTTCCACAGCTTGAACAGTAGCTTCAAATACAGGCATAAGTTGGTCGTTAGACATAGATTTTACGGTAGTCGTTTCATCGCGATTAAAAGCCGTTTCGTTGGCTGTAGAAAAGGCTAAAAATATATCTCCAGAACCATTACTTCCTCGTCCGCCAACAATACCAACACCTAAAGGAATACGTTGTGCAATTCTTTTTAATTGATGAGGCAATAGCGGAACATCTGTGGCAATAACCACTATAATTGAACCGTCTCCTTCTTGTCTTCTAGATTTTGGAGGCCCATTAAAGGTGTAACCTAAAGTGTCTTTTAATGCCAAACCAACAGGAACTCCAGCAATAGACAAATTTCTTTTGGCTCCGAAATTAGATTGTACAATAGCGCCAACAGTGTATGTTTCCTCTTTAATTTTAAACACTCGTGAAGCTGTGCCTGTGCCGCCTTTAAATCCTAAGCACATCATACCTGTTCCGCCACCAACATTGCCTTCAGCAATTTTTCCGCTAGAAGCATTTTCTATAGCCTCCAATACATGTTTCTCTTTAACATGAAAACCATAAATATCATTAAGAAAACCATCATAGGTTTCTGCAACAACAGGATAGGTATACCACCAATCTTCGCCACTATACCAATCGGTATCTACATACCATTTTAATACAGCATCGCGAACTACACCAACACTATTGGTATTGGTAATCATAATTGGTGTTTCTAAAAATCCAGATTCGGTAACCCAAGTTGTACCAGTCATTTCTCCATTGCCATTTAAGCTGTACCAATTCGCATACACCGGACTAAATTTTTTGGTTTTTCCTCGCGGAAATATGGCAGTAACTCCAGTTCTTATTGGGCCTTTACCAATGTGGTTTTCGCCTTCGCCAGATATAATTGTACTGTAACCAACTTCTACGCCTTGTACGTCGGTAATGGCGTTAAAAACTCCCGGTTCTCCAACAAAGGGTACGCCTAAATCTCTTGCTCTTGGTTTTTGTCCGTAAGCTTGTGAACACATAAATAAAATGATACAAATGCTGAATATGTTTTTCATATAGAAAGGGTTAGCATATGCTGATGTGTGAGGTCACAAAACAGCAATATATTTGGTTTTCTATAAAACTAGCCATTTTTTAGTGAAGGTGTTGGCAGAAGGTTTAATTTTTCTCTATGCTATTATTTATGATTTATAAGTGAAATTGTAACCTGAGTATGAATTTAAAAAGGGGTTACTTTTCTTTTAATTCAGCTTTTATTGTTTGTTCTAAGTCTTTTAGTTTCTCTTTTGAAGTATCTATGCCTATAAAAAACGTCTCATCATTAATTTTACTATTAACATAGAAGACGACTATGAGCTCGTTTTTAATAATTAAACACAGTTGTTGATGGTTTTGAAAAGCCATTTTAGAGGCCTGTGTCATATCCTTTCTCCCAGCCTCGTTTACAGTAAATAATAAGCCGTATTGCTTTTGTGTCTTACCAAATACTTTGGTAGCTATAGTTGTAAATTTTACTTTTTTTATGGTATTGCGATGTACTGCAACTTTAGGATGCACAAAATAAGATGCTTTAGTATCTATATGTGTTTTTTGAATCCCCAACGTATCATTTATAAAGTAAAATCCTGAGTCTAAAACAGCAGACTGTATGTCTTGTTGAAAGCCTTGGTGTGGCTTTAACTGTTCTTGAAATATCCCAGAGAGACATAAATTAAAAGCGAGCAATACTAGTGTCGTGGAAAGGTTCATTTTAAGTGGAGTATGGTTTCTTTTTATGTTTTTTTATTGCTGAATTCTTAACTATGAAATATTAAATAATTTTTATAAATAGTGTTAACCCTCAATAAATAATCTAAGCAAAACAGCCTTAATTATTTTACCTGTTTTCTGTGCAGTCTTGGGTAATCTTTTTCTAAAATAAGCTTTTGTTTGGGTTTAATAACTACAACTTACTTTTAAGATGAGTCTAGTCAACATCAGATAAGCTAGCATAATGATTTGAAAATAATTACAGACCATGAATATCTAACATAATGAACGATGCTTTAAAACGCACTAAACTATGTGGATTCTTGCACTGTTTTGGTCCAGTCTTCATACGAAATGATGCCTAATTCTGGTCTCGGTTTACCATCTAAAATGGCAATAAATTCTAAGCAATGTCCATCTGGATCGTTAAAATATATAGCTATTGCAGGCATCCAAGCAAACACCATGGGTTTGTCTGTGCCGTCTCTTAAAAAATTATAGGGTTTTAATTGCCGACTGTTTAAAAATTGAACCGATTTGTTTAAAATATCATCCTTATCGCACCGAAAGGCAAAATGCATGTTTACAATTTCAGATTTTGGTTTTTCCCATAATCCAAGCATATATTCCTGAGGTTTACCGACCCAAAAAAATGCGATGCGTCTCTCGTCATTATAACCACATTTTTCAAGTCCAAGTACGTTTTCATAAAAATCTATAGACGTTTCTAAATTTTCAACATGAATATGTGTTTCGTAAATGCCTTGTATCATAGGTTTCGTTTTTAAATCGTCTCATAGGTACTGCTATTTTATAAGATTTAGATTTTAGAAAACAGATTAGTACACGCTATTAGAGCAACTAATTTAGTGAAAAGACATTTAGTATTTGGCAGAACATATAAAAGTTAGTTTAATGCACGTTCAGGAAAGTTGGCTAACTCTAGTTGTAATTGCGAGACTATGGTATGTAATTCAGCAGGTGTCCATTCGCAATCTACAACATATGATTTGGTGTTGTCGGTATCTTTTGGTCGCGATTCTAAACTGAACACTATGCGGACAGTCTTTAGTTCTGATTCATTTTTAAGCAGAATAAACTCTAAATTAGGTTCTAGGAAACTAAGCGAGTGAGAGACTGTTTGGTTGTTAGCGAGATGTGTAAACCATGAAATACACGCCTTAACTTCTGATACTAAAAGTGATGGGTCTGTACTTTCCCATTCTCCGCAATCACTTTTTACCTGTAAATAGATCTGTAACCAATTAGAATCGTATACACAATTTTGTACTTCTGGAAACTGATAATTGAGTATTTTAAATTCTACAGTTTGTTGATTAATGCCTTTAAAAATCATTAAAGTAAGCGTTGTATTTAATTGGTAATTATGTGGTGTATAAGGCGATTATTTTTTTATTCATGTCTTTGTAAGTATCAACAGTAATCTCGAATGTTTCTCCCTGTTCTATGACATAATCGACTAAATTATATTTTTCTGTCTGCGGACTATTATTTTCAAAATCTAATTGCAGTGATGATTTTGATTGATACGGAAAATTAGAAAGCATCCCTAAAGCAGCCTCAATATCTTGGTCGGTTATCGTTACATTAAAAGCATTTGCAAGCGCTTTAACTTCTTTCATCATGTTTTCAAGGATACGCATATATTCCGCATTTTCAACTAATGCACCAAATGGAATATTTAGGGCAGAAGTCATGGTTGCTACTGGTGACACAAACATATATTTTTTCCACAAAAAGGTTTTAATATCCTTAGTGTATGTGGCTTGTAATCCACCTGTAGTTAATATAGTTTCAACCCATTTAAAATCGATTTCGTCTGTATTTCCAAAAACAATTTTACCTGGTCCGCCAAGGTGTTTTACAACGCCTGGTTTTTCGATATTTGAAGCGACGTAAATACAGCCTTCGAGTATGTTTGAATTGTAATGATTCAAGTTTTTTACGATAATATCTTTAGCATCTACGCCGTTTTGAAGCGGAATAATAACCGTATCTTCCTTGATACAATCTTGATAGGTTTTGATGGCCTGCGCTAAAGAAAAGGATTTTGTAGCAAGGATAAGCATATCTAATGTTCCTATTTCTTCAGGCACATCAGAGGTTAAAAACGGTTTTGCTGTTAGGGTTTCATCAGCAGTAATTAGTGTTAATCCGTCTTGGTTAATAGCTTTCTTAGTGGCATTTCTGCAAATAAAGATGATGTCGGTTTCTGGGTCGTTTTCATAATTTTTTGTCAGTTTTGCTCCGATGAAACTTCCAATTCCACCCATGCCTAAGATACCTATTTTCATATTTTTTTTATTTCAATCGGTGCTTATCCAAACAAACCTAAATTCGAGAAGTTAATTCCGACTTTTATTGCTAAGTATATTCTGTCGTTTTTATGATATAATCATAACACACGTTTTTATTTTAATTTTAGAGTTTTAAAAGTGTAAGACCTTTGTCCATCTTAGAATACACATAATAAGAAATGTAATAAACGTGCTTCCGTAAATTAGACCTTCCCAATAATACGTTCGTTTTCCCCATAATTTTCTCATGCGCTCACTATTTTCACTTTTATAGCGACCTACAGTAAGCTTCCAATAGAAGAATAAAACGATTAAAAAAACAAGTATTGTTATTGCAATTACGACGCGTTGTTCCATTTGTTTGGTTTTTAAATTATAAACGGTTTAGGTCTGTTATTATAACATCACGAAGCTACCGTAAATTGTTCTAATATAATGAAAATAATGGTGATTTTGACTTAAAAATTAAACCTTTAGTTGAGACCTCAATTAGAATTTAAAATGGTGATGGCGCGACTATGTCCCTTTTAAAATTTTTACAATTCGATTGTACATTATTTCAGATAGATTCCAATTGTAGCCTTCAAAATCGACTGTATTTGTAAATTGAATCACTACAGTATCGATGTCTTCATGATATTTAGCTATGGTTTGATAGCCAGGAATTAATCCCGTGTGTTCGTATTTGTAAATGGAAGTATAAATATCTTGTTCCTTTTTGTTTTTAAATACTGAACCATCATTTAAGGCTCTTATAAATTTACCTAAATCTTCGGCGGTAGCTAGCATTGAACCGACCGGATTAGATTTTAAATCGGTGTCGTACCCTACATAATAGCCGCTCATAACATCATCTAAATTTACAGCGTTAATTGACGCATAGGTTTGGTTTAGGTTGAGAGGATTTAAAATGGCGTTATGAATAAATATAAAAGGATCATAACCAAGCACGCGCTCCATAATTCTAGAAAGTAAAAGGTAATTTGTGTTGCAATAGGCGTAAGCAGTATCTGGTTTAAAATTAGCAGGTTTATCTAAAATGAGAGCCAGTTTATCGTCATCATTAGTCTTAGGCTCACTCCAATAATTAAAGGTATCTGTATAGTTTGGAATACCACTACGATGCTGAACTAACATTCTAATACTAATCGTATTGGCATACGCAATTCTATCTTGTAATTCTGGTAAATAATCGCTTAAGGTTTTATCTAAATCGAGTGTACCGTTGTAAACCAGTTTAGATACTGCAACTGCATTATAAAGTTTATCTACACTAGCAATTTTAAATAAAGCTTTAGGATCTGCGGGAACATTACCTATTCTGTTCTTAGTTCCTGCGGCATATAAAGTTGGTGTTTTATTAGCCTTATCAACGTACACAATAATACCATCGAACCCATAATCGGTTGCTTTGTTTACTTGTGTTTGGACGTTATCAGGAAGCGGAATTAACCATGCTTTTACAATGGGCCAGGGCACAAAATAAAGAGAGATTAGGGTTCCTAATAATAAGACTATTCTAAATATTTTTAGATTTTGCTTTTTCATAATGCATTCCATTTAGAATGCTTGAGTTTAACTGTATCACATTCTATATGAGATCTGAATATAAAAAAAAAGATTAAAACTTCATGGTTGTTCTAATGTTAAACACTCTTGGTGTTAGGTAATTAGGAATAGCGTATTGTTTTTTACTGTACACATCGCGCACCCAAGTATTGGTTATGGAGTTTTGAACATCAAACACATTAAAAATTTCGAAACCTACAGATAAGTATTTAAATGATTTTTTCCAACCGCTGTCAAAGTCTTTGTTTTCATCTACGATAACATATTGTAAACCTAAATCGGCACGTTTATAATCTGGTAAGCGTGTTTGGTAAACGTATGGGTCGGCATAACTAGGCGAACCTCCAGGTAATCCGGTGTTGTACACTAAGTTTAAATACATTTTCATGGCAGGAATATTGGGCACGTAATCTTGGAATAAGGCACCAAATTTTAATCGCTGATCTGTTGGTCGTGCAATATACCCACGATTATCTATGTTTTCTTCGGTTTTTAAATAGCCAAAACTAAACCACGATTCTGTTCCAGGTACAAACTCTCCGTTTAAGCGTAAATCTAAACCATAGGCGTAAGCCACGGCATTATTATTAGCAGCATATCTTATACGAACATTTTCAACCGTGTATGGATTTACGTCGGTTAGGTCTTTATAATAGGCTTCTGTAGTCAGTTTAAACGGGCGTTCCCACATTTGGAAACTGTAATCGTTACCCAATACAAAATGTACAGATTTTTGTGCTTTAACCTCTGGATTTACGGTTCCGGTTTCATCTCTTAATTCTCTGTAAAAAGGTGGCTGATAATATAAACCTCCAGAGACTCTAAATAGCATATCGTGTTTCCAATTTGGTTTTATAGCGAATTGCGCTCTCGGACTAAAAACGGTTTGTGAGTTGCTTTCAATACCTTCGCCACTCACGGTCCAAGAGTGGGAGCGAACCCCAGCATTTGCCCAAACTTCGTGATCGCCTAATTCAAAACGACGACTCCATTGTAAATAGGCTTGTATTCGGTCTATACTTGTGCTATTGGTAGCTCTTACATTTTGGTATGCTTCTAATGGGCCTTCATAAGGTTCGTACGGCTGATTGTTTGGCGTGTAATAATCGGGTGCATTTATAGAATATCCAGCCGAATCTATAACTTCCCATTCTACTAACCTGTCGCGAATATCTTCATTAGTATATTTTACAGACCAGTTAAAATCGTTGTCGTTAGTCGAGTAGGTTCCTTTGTGTTCTATAGTAGTAATTAAGGCATCTAAATCGTTTCTTCCGTGGTTTAGTTGTCCGCCAATACCTTCACTATATTCCACTTCACCTAAATCTTCATCGCCTATATTGCTGTTTACTTCTCCCAATCTGTATTCTGCTAAAATATCAAAATACTCTTCTTCTGTGGTGTGATATGTAGATGCAACTAAGTGTAAGTGTAAATCGTCGCTCACATCATAAGTGGCTTGTAATGCTCCAAAAAGCGTTTGGTAAGCATCTTTTTCTTCACCTTCATAATATACCAATAAGGCTTGAGCATCATCTAAGGTTCCGAAATTAGTCTGACGTGTTTCAGGCTCGTAATTGTATTTGTTGATAGATGCATTTCCTAAAAAATTCATACTGAATTTATCTGTAAACTGATAGGTGAAATACGTTTGTATGTCTGCAAATTTAGGATCGTAATTGGTTTCTGTTTCTTTAGCGTTTACTAATAAACTGTTATCGCGGTAACGTAATCCGACAAGACTGGTGAATTTTGAATCTTTACTAATGCCTTCTATAGATACGCTTCCGCCAAGTAAACTTAAATCGGCATTGATACCAAAATCTACTGGCTTTCTATAGGTAATATCTAATACTGAAGATAATTTATCGCCATACTTTGCTTGAAAACCACCAGCAGAAAAATCTACATTTTGTACCATGTCGGTATTTACAAAACTAAGACCTTCTTGTTGTCCAGAGCGGACTAAAAATGGTCTGTACACTTCTATACCATTAACGTAAACTAGGTTTTCGTCGTAATTTCCACCACGTACAGAATATTGGGTACTTAACTCGTTATTACTACTTACGCCAGGCAGTGTTTTTAGTAAGTTTTCTATCCCAGGATTTGCACCCGGAATCTTACGAATAACAGTTGGGTTTAAGGTGACAATACCTTGCACATCTTTTCGTTTATTCCCCGATAAGACTACAGTAGCAATTTGTTCTACTTTAGTATTCATGACAGGATTAAACTCGAACACTTCACCGTCTTTTAAATTAAAACTAGCAGTTATAGATTTAAAAGTTATATGCGAGAACACGGCTTGTACGTTTTCACTATGAGGAATTTTAATAAGATAAAATCCATTTTCGTTAGACTGTGTACCTTGCGTTCCAGCTTTAATATTAACGTTGGCAATAGGGTGATTTTGTTCGTCTAGTATAACACCTTGTAATGTTCCGCTTTGAGCAACGGCTATAAAAGGAATTAAAATGCAGATAACGTTTAATAAAAAACGTGTATTAAAGATGTTTGTATTCATTTATTTTCTGTGAAACCTAGCTTCAAAAGTAGAACTATTTCCTACATTATCAATTACTATGAGTTTAAAATCGTTTTGTCCTTTGGTACTCATCCCGTCACTAAAATGGTAAGTTAAAGTATTATTTTTATACTCGTATTCCATCAGAATCCATTTTCCGTTAATGGTCGCTCTATAATCAGAAATACCAGACATATCGTCTGTAATTTTAACTTGTAATGTTTTTGCACTACTTAGCCATTGGTCGTTTTTAAAATTAGTAGGCACAATTGTAGGAGCAATAGTGTCTGAAACTAAAGTATAATAGCCTAAATCTTTAGTATAAGTAATAAGCGTATTATCTGTTCTAGTGGTTTTAGAATAACTCGGACTCTTTTTATAGCCTACCAATTCTGCAATAAATAATTGGTCTTTATCGGCTTCTTTATATTTAGAAATATCGAAAGCTATGCTAAAGTTTTTTCTGGCAGCTTGCCCAATAGGAAGTAACTGTAAGGTGTCGTTAGAGACTTTAAAATCTATAAAAAAATCTTCATAAAATGTGTTTCTGTAAAAGTTTACAGTCACATTTTCTTCGGTTAAAGTACTCGCTTTATTTTCGTATAAATAATAAGGTGTAACTGCTGGAGGTGTTTTTAAAACGGTTGAATTTTCTTTTCCGTCTATAGACACAGTAATCCAAGAGGCATTACCTTCAAAATCGCTGACCTTTATTTTATACACTGCAGAGGTGCTATCAGTAATGGTTATATAGCCTTGGTCTGTAGTGTTTTTATATAAACTGAGCTCGTTATTAGTATCTATAAATAGTTTCTGAATACGGTCTCTTTCGTTTTTATAAATATCGTAATCTATCAATCTATTAATGTCGTTTGTTTCTAAAAATGAAAAGGATTTAAAATCGATTTCAAAATTAGTTTGCCCGTTAAATTGCGTTTGAATATTGTAAACACCATTATTATTGTAAGCTAAATCTTGCCGATCTACGGTTTCAATTCCAAATCCAATTTTCCCGAAAGCTTCAATAGGTTCGGCAACAAAATTCCCATTGCCTTGAGCTCTCAGTCTAATTTTTTGCTTGCTATCAGATTTATTAATTTGAGCATTTTCTCCAATAGGATAGGCGTACAAACTGCTAATTGTAGGTTTGTTGGTATCTTTAGTATTTATGCCAAATAACATGGGATTTAAAGGGTGTTCATTCTTATCTCGAATTTCGAAATGCAAATGCGGTCCGCCAGAACTTCCTGTGTTTCCGCTATAGGCTACAAGCTCGCCTTTGTCTACAAGCAATGCCTTAATAGGAGGAAACAATTCAATACCATAAGACTCTGCTTCGTATTGGCGTTCTTTTAAATACGCTTCAATTTTTGGAGACAATTTAGAAAGGTGGGCATATACAGTAGTATATCCGTTAGGGTGAGTAATATAAAGAGCTTTACCGTAACCAAAAGGTGAGATTTTTATGCGACTTACAAAACCATCTGCAGCAGACAATACTTTTAAACCTTCGCGCTGTTGGGTTTTTATATCTAGTCCCGAATGAAAATGATTGGATCGTAATTCTGCAAAAGTCCCCGCCAAAACTATCGGAATCTCCAACGGATTACTGAAATAATCCTGTGGATACGGGTTTTGTGAAAACAATACAAAGGGAATAAAAAGGAATAAAAATAAGGGAATTCGCATATATTATTATTGAGGCACTAATGTAATTATTTGAACGCAATATGCAAAGTATAATATAACATAAGCTTTTCATTGTATTGAAAATGAGAGACAACCAACTATTTTAAATTTTATATCCAAAACAATTGTTATTTTTACTTAGGTATGTTAACTTTGTGAGATAAGTATGGTGATTGTAAATGAGTAATATTGAAGAAATTGTAGATGCTCTAGAAGATAAAATTAGCAAGATGCTACGCAACGTTGATGCGTTAAAGCAAGAAAATGCTAAGTTAAAGGAAGATTTACAAAATTCGCAGCACAACCTTCAAAATCATAAACTAGAGATTGAGGCTTGGTCAGAAAAATATGAAGCACTCAAAATTGCAAAAAGCATGCTTGGCAGTGACGATAACAAAAAGGAAACAAAGCTTAAAATAAATTCATTAGTTAGAGAGATAGATTATTGTATTTCACAACTCTCGGAATAATGTAATCGTAAATTGAATTTATGTCAGATATGCTTAAAATTAAACTTTCTATTGCAAACAGAGTTTACCCGCTAACGATTGCGCCAGAGCAAGAAGAGGGTTTACGTAAGGCCGCAAAGGAAATTGAAGCTATGATTACACAGTTTGAGCAAAGTTATTCTGTAAGAGATAAACAAGATGTGTTGGCCATGTGTGCTTTACAATTTGCATCTCAAGTAGAACAAAAACAAATAGATAAGGAGTCGATTAGTGAACATGTCGAGGATAAGTTAAACGCTTTAAATCGCTTATTAGACACCCAATTGAAATCTTAACGATCTTTAAAATAAACAAAGTTACTGCCTGTATTGGTCATTTTTTTTGATAAACTCAACGTTAATTCTTTAAAGAGGGTGAGTTTAAGTTGTAAAAGCATGCTGCTAGTGTTAAATTCGTTTAATACTTGGGCAGATCCTTGATCAGCTTGTTAGCCCTAAACTTATTTTTAAGGAGTTTATACAAAACATAGAACCAGTACAGGCTTTTTTTATATATAAATAATTACTAACCGGAACCCATGGATAACTCAATTTTATTAATTGTAGGAGGCACGCTATTAGGCGTAATAATTGGCTTTATAATAGCCAGGATTTTAGAAAAGAATAATGCATCAAAAATTGTATCTGACGCGAAAGCAGAAGCACAAAAAATCGTGAAAGATGCTAATATAGATGGTGAAGCCATTAAAAAAGATAAAATATTACAAGCAAAAGAAAAGTTTATTGAACTAAAATCTGAACACGAAAAAGTAATTTTAAGTCGCGATAAAAAGATAGCTGATGCAGAAAAACGTACTAGAGATAAAGAGTCTCAAGTATCTAATGAACTTTCTAAAAACAAAAAACTAAACGCAGAATACGACGCGAAATTAAAAGACTATAACTACAGATTAGATTTCTTAGATAAAAAACAAGAAGAGATAGAACGCCTGCATAAAAGTCAAATCGATCAATTAGAAGTGATTTCTAGTTTATCTGCAGAGGAAGCGAAATCGCAATTGGTAGAATCTTTAAAAGGTGAAGCCAAAAACGATGCTTTAGCTTTTATTCAAAGTACTATTGAAGAATCTAAACTTACTGCGCAACAAGAAGCTAGAAAGATTATAATTAATACCATTCAGCGTATTGGTACAGAAGAAGCAGTAGATAACTGTGTGTCTGTATTTAATATTGAAAGTGACGATGTTAAAGGCCGTATTATTGGTCGTGAAGGACGAAACATTCGTGCCATTGAAGCAGCTACAGGTGTAGAAATTATTGTAGATGATACGCCAGAAGCTATTATCTTATCTTGCTTTGATTCTGTACGTCGTGAAGTCGCCCGTTTATCGTTACATAAATTAGTAACCGATGGTCGTATTCACCCAGCACGTATTGAAGAGATCGTTAAGAAAACCAGAAAACAAATTGAACAAGAAATTATTGAAGTTGGAAAACGTACAGTAATCGATCTTGGAATTCATAATTTACACCCAGAGCTTATTAAAATGGTAGGACGTATGAAATACCGTTCGTCTTACGGTCAGAACTTACTACAGCACTCGCGTGAAGTGGCTAAACTTTGTGGAATTATGGCAGCAGAATTAGGATTAAATCCGAAATTAGCGAAACGTGCCGGATTATTACACGATATTGGTAAAGTGCCAGATGCTGAAGCAGACATGGAAACACCTCATGCTATTTTAGGTATGCAATGGGCAGAGAAATATGGAGAGAAAGACGATGTAATCAATGCTATTGGAGCGCACCACGACGAAATTGAAATGAAATCGTTATTAGCACCAATTATTCAGGTGTGTGATGCTATTTCAGGAGCACGACCAGGAGCAAGACGTCAAGTTTTAGATAGTTATATCCAACGTTTAAAAGATCTTGAAGATATAGCTTTCGGTTTCACAGGTGTTAAAAAAGCTTATGCAATTCAAGCCGGTAGAGAATTACGTGTAATTGTTGAAAGTGAAAAAGTAACAGATCAAAATGCATCTGATTTATCATTCAACATTTCTCAAAAAATTCAAACAGATATGACCTATCCAGGTCAGGTAAAAGTAACCGTTATTAGAGAAACAAGAGCCGTAAATATTGCGAAGTAATATTTAGAGTTACTTATCACTTATCATAGATTATAAAAAATCCAGCTATTCAGCTGGATTTTTTTTGGTTAAAACACGTCTATTAAATGCTTCTAATAGATAAAAGATAGAAATCAGTTTATAAACCTTCAGTAACTTCTATACATTTAAATACTGAAGTTGATTGATTGAGGCGTACAGCCATTTTAAATGTGTGAATACAATGATGCCACAAACTTAATCAGATGAGTTTACTTCAAATAAAAACGATTGGTTACATAGATAGTAACCAATCGTTTTTCGTAATTCTAAGTTCTAAATTTAAAAACTTATTCTTTAGTGTATTTCGCTGCTTTTCCGTTGCTAGAGGCATCCTTAATAAACTCACGAATATCATCATTTGCAGAAATTAAGTCATCTTTTCTCAAGTACATCATATGTCCGCTTCTGTAACCTTTTATAGTAAAACGGTCTTTTAATTTTCCACTCGGATCTACTTGGCCAATAGTATATTTCGCAGCAAAATAGGTAGTAGCACCATCATAATAACCAGATTGCACCAATACTTTCAAATACGGGTTTTGTACAAGCGCTCGTCTTAAACCTTCTCTAACATTATTGTCACTGCGATCCCAAGGGTGTACGTCGCCAAACATATTATATTTTAAATCGGTTTTAAAATTTAATTCTTCTCTTATGTAATAGTTTATGGCAGGCGTAAAGGAATGTGACCACGAACTAATTTCTGCATTATAATCTGGAGAAACACCGGTTTCGGTTTTGTCTATTCCTAAATATCTAGAATCTAAACGACCAATAGTTTGTCCCGTTTTATCACGTAATAACGATTTCCAGAAGTATTTTGTTGGAACTTCTAAATTACTTTGCAACACTTCTTTTTCTGTTAATCCAGAATAATAAGCCACTTGTTTAGCGACGTTTTGTTTTTCAGTTTCAGAAATAAATCCGCCTTTAGCAATGGCTGGCATTAGCGTGTTTATAGCGTAATTTTCAACTTCAGGTAATACATCTAGTAAATCTTTTTGTTGCAATGCTGCTGGTAACATATTATGATACCATGCTGTTGCTGCAAAATAAGGTAAATTTAAAGCAGAGTAAATAGGTTGTCCGGTGCTGTATAATTGATAATCTGCCGGAGATACCATAATAACGCCATTTAAATACATCCATTGTTTGGATTGTAATTCGTTAGCTAAACCCATTACACGAGTTCCACCATAACTTTCTCCAATAATATATTTAGGAGATTCCCAGCGGTTTTTTCTAGTTACAAACGTATTAATCCATGCGGCTAAATATTTAATATCAGCATTAATGCCAAAAAAAGTGTCGCGTTCTGGTAGTTTTCCTTCTTTATCGGCTATCATTCTAGAATATCCTGTGTTTACCGGATTCACGTAAACAATATCTGCTATATCTAAAATAGAATTTGGATTATCTTTTACACCATAAGGTTGAACGGGATAACCTTCATCATCAATATTTAAAACCTTAGGTCCAGTGTAAGCAATGTGCATCCAAACTGATGCAGCACCAGGTCCGCCGTTAAAAGAAATAACTAAAGGTCTGTTGGCTTTATCTTTAACATTATTACGTTCGTAATACGTATAATATAACGCCGCAATAGGATTCCCTTTTTTATCCCAAACTGGCTGTGTTCCCGTTGTTGCAGTGTATGAAATGCTTTTGTTCTTAATAGTGGTGGTATGTGTGGTAACAACCATAGTATCTGTAGGTATTTTTACAGATTGCGAAATGCCGCAAATGGTAAAGAGGGAAAAGAGAATGGTGTAATAATGTTTCATAGCGCTTTTTTTTAGTATAGAATAAAAATAGAGTGATAAATATAGTAAAACTGAGCTTAAAAGCCTTCAAATACGCCTAAACCAAAGAGTGCAAAGTCGTATTTTACAGGATCTTTTTTATCAAATTTTCGTAAAGCGCCATCTAATTCCGTTAAAGCTTTACCGTCGTTTTGTTTTCTGTTTAGTAAACCTAATTTTCGTGCTACATTTCCTGAATGTACATCTAATGGGCAAGACAGTTGTGAGGGCGATAATTTGTCCCAAATACCAAAATCTACACCCGTATTATCGTTTCTTACCATCCACCTTAAATACATGTTGATGCGTTTTGCGGCCGAATTTTTATTAGGATCGCTAATGTGTTTTTGAGTACGTTGTAAATGTTCATTTTCAAAAAACACCTGTTTAAATTGATGAATAGCAGGTTGCAAAGAATCTGTAACAGCATGTGTTGTAAAAAGAGCCTCTAAACCATTATGTTGGGTGTAAATATGTTTCAGACTGACGATAAACTGTGCTAAATCATCACCATTAAAAGTTCTATGTACAAATGATTTTAAAGTTTCTAAATCTTTTTCTGAATGATTCATTACAAAATCATAAGGAGCTTGATCTAGTAATGCCATCATATGTGTAGCATTTTTAATGATACTCTTTCTATTACCCCAAGAGATTGTAGCCGTTAAAAATCCGGATATTTCAATGTCTTCTTTTAATGTAAAGGTATGCGGAATTTGAATTGGATCACTCTCATTAAATTTAGGGTTATTGTATTCAATTACCTTAGCGTCTAAGAAGTCTTTTAATTCGTTTTTTGTCATTATTCAGGAAGGAAAAATATGGCTGGAATAATTAATATACCATTATAAATTGCATGAAATAGCATGGAATAGCCTAGTCCATATTGCAGTCTTATCACACCTAAAAATAGGCCAATTATAATTTGTGGCGCCACAAGAATTGGAGATAATAGTAATACATTTCTAGTGATTTCAAAATTAGTGATATGTACAAATCCAAAAGCTAGAGTAAAAAAGTAAAATACGTATATATAATGCTTCGTTTTGAATAGTGTTAGCGGACCTCTAAAAAACAATTCTTCTAAAATAGGAGCGAGGACTACACCTAACAAGACGACAACGTAATACGGATAATCTTCAAATAATTGTGCAGAAGCATGATCGTCAAAATTAACAAGGCCAAAGGCTTCAATAATTGAAAATAAAATGGTAAAACCAATATTTAAAACAAAAGCGACAATTAAAGCCGTAACAAAAACATTAATTTTTGAGTATCCCTCAAATAAAGTTTTGTCTTCCTTTAATTCGGGGTGTTTAATAAACTTCAGGTACTGTTTTAAAATGGCACCATAAGTTTCTATTTTAGATTGTAATATTTCCATCTACCATAACTAATTTTCTGTCGGCCAAGTTGGCTAATTCTTCATTGTGCGTAACTATAACAAATGTTTGTCCGAATTGCTCGCGTAGTTTAAAAAATAAACTGTGTAATTGTTCTGCAGACTCACTATCTAAATTTCCAGAAGGCTCGTCGGCAAAAATTAAACTTGGATTATTTATTAACGCACGAGCAACAGCAACACGCTGTTGTTCTCCTCCAGAAAGCTCGTTAGGTTTGTGGTGGTAACGATGCGATAATCCTAAAAAATCTAGTAATTCTTTGGCACGAGGCTCTGCTTCGCCTGGTTTTACACCTTTTATGTAAGCGGGAATACAGACATTTTCTAATGCCGTAAATTCGGGTAATAATTGATGAAATTGAAAAATAAACCCAATATGTTCGTTTCTAAATTTGGCTAATCCTTTTTCTTTTAAACTTTGGATATCTATGCCATTAATTACGAGCTCGGAATTTTCTTTTTTTGAAGGCGCATCTAAAGTCCCTAATATTTGGAGTAAGGTGGTTTTTCCTGCTCCAGAAGCTCCTACTATAGATACGATTTCTCCTTTTTTAATATGAAGATTTACACCTTTTAAAACATGAAAATCGTCGTAATATTTATGAATGTTTTTTGCTTGAATCATGCATTGCTATTAAGATGAACAAAGTAATACTTTAATAGTGATCTCACAAAATTAAATAGATTTTGATTCAAAAGAGATTGTAAATAAAAGTATAATTGGTTAATAGTGTTCGAAACTCAAGCCGAATAGTTAGTAACGTGATCTCTTATAAGATTCTTTCTATAAAATAAAACCATGTTATCAACCATTTATGTATTGTGATAATTTGGAACTTAAATGTATTAGCAATAGTGTGAATGGTGCGAAGGATAAATTAAAATCGATATCTTTGCAAACATAACAAAACAGACGACTTATGTCTTACAAGCATTACGAAGAATACAATATTGAAATTACCGATGAGATTAAATCTCAATACAAACACATTATAGATAATATAGGAGAAGATGTAACGCGAGAAGGCTTACAAAAAACACCAGAACGCGCGTCTAAAGCCATGCAATTTTTAACACAAGGCTATGATTTAGATGCAGCCGAAATTTTAAAAGGCGCAATGTTTGAAGAGTCTTATAATGAAATGGTTATTGTTAAGAATATTGAATTGTACTCGCTTTGTGAGCACCATATGTTGCCTTTTTTTGGAAAAGCTCATATTGCTTATATCCCTAACGGACATATTGTTGGATTAAGTAAATTACCACGAATTGTAGATGTTTTTGCAAGACGATTACAAGTTCAGGAACGATTAACAAAACAAATTTTAGATTGTATAAACGATACACTTAAACCGCAAGGTGTGGCTGTAGTGATTGAAGCTAGCCATATGTGTATGATGATGCGTGGCGTACAAAAACAAAATTCGGTAACCACAACTTCGGGTTTTAGAGGGCAGTTTGAAAAGATTGAAACCAGAAACGAATTTTTAAAATTGATAAGTCAAGATTTATCTTAATATAATTTTGGTATGTTTCTTGCAATGAGTATATTATATAATCTTAAAATAGTAATATGCCAAAAACCAAAAATTATAAAAAACTAGCCTTATGTGTCCTTTTAGATGCCGTGGGGTATATTAGTTTTGTTGTGCCAGGAATAGGAGAATTCTCAGATATTATTTGGGCACCAGCCTCAGCTTATATTATGACAAAACTCTACAAAGGTCAGCAAGGTAAAATAGCTGCTGGGATTTCATTTTTAGAAGAAGCCATGCCTGGATTAGATATTATACCAACATTCACATTAATGTGGTTCTATACATATGTTTTCAGTACTAATTCATCTGAAAACAAACAATTAAAATCAAAAAAGTCTCTTATTTAAGAGACTTTTTTTTATACCACTTGGTGGTATTTATATATTATAATAATTTATAGGTGTTAATCTACAAAGCGCTTTAATCCAAAACGGCGTAACATTTTCTTTTCAAACTTCCAGAAAAATTCAAACTGACCGAAGAGCCAGCCAAAGAACACTAAAAGAATCTGGTAAAAAATTATACCCACAAGAATATATAATGTCCAATATAAAAACGGACTTAAATTATCTTTAGTAATCCCAAGCCATTTAATAATTGGGCGTCCCACAAATAGGGAAGAAGATCCTGTAACAGCAAATACCATAAACACACGAATCATTTCCCATCGATGTTCTAAAACCCATTTATCTTCTAATTTTTTAAATAGAAACATAAAGAATTTTAAAAGTAAAAACGCAAAGATTGCAGTAGATAAAATAAGCAGGATACTGTTTTGTGTGCCTATTATTGCACGGCCTATTTTAAAGGCGCTATAAATAAGTATTAGAAATCCTAAAACTGGAAATAAGAATTGCCAATTTTTAGTAATCTCCCAATGTTGTTTAAATTTTTCCATAAATATTTACAGCTGCAAATATATATTAATTTCTAGGAACAAAACCAGACAATTTTTGATTGTATTTTAATTGAAAATAGACAAAGTAGTTATACATTTTATAATTCACCTCGTAACCATAATCTATATTTGGCCTATAGTCTATAGATAACTCGTATAAATTAGGGTCATAACGTTGCGGATTGGAAACTCTAATATTCCATTCTGTTACTAAAATGTAATTTCTAGATTCTAAATATTGTTGGGAGTAATAGCCTTCTGGTTTTGCAGTACTATTAAGCCAAGCATTAAAACCAGGTTCTATAATTATAATTTCATATTCTAAACTATCATTTTCTATACGTATGGTGTCGTTTTCAGTTACATTAACCGCTTTGTTGGTACCAGAAGTCTTCAAATTTGTTTTACCAGCATTGCAACCAATACAACATAAAGTAATAAGAAGGATGTAAAATATAGTTTTCATATAAGAAATAAGTCTATACTCAATATACAATATTTAGTTCGTTTAAAAAAAATAGAGTGGTTATAAAAAAACCAAGCTCTAAGGCTTGGTTTATATTTTGTTGTAAAGTTATAGGGAGATTATTTTAAAAAACCACCTAACACATCTCCAATACCACCAGAGCTAGATTTAGAACCTTTAGAGTCTAAAAACATACCAGCAACATCATCAACAATACTACCATCGCCATCTGCGTCTAGAATACTTGTAAGGAAATTTTGTTCGCCTTCAGCAGAGTTTCCTTGAAATAAACCACCTAGCATTCCGCTTAAATCAGAAGTGCTCGATACATTATTTTCTCGTTGTTGTTTTCCTAAATAACTCATTAAAATAGGAGTTGCCATTTTTAAAATCTGAGATACAGAACTTGCATCTATTCCTGTCTTTTGGCTTAAAGCTAATTCTACATTTTGTTGTTTACTTCCTAAAACATGGTTTAAAATATTCTTACCATCTTCAACTTCTGCTTCATCTACACCGCCATTAAAGAAGCCGTCTAAATTATTTAAAATACTTCCGTCGTGTTTACTTCCGCTAAGAGCGTTTAATAACCCTTCTGCACCTTCTGGAGAAGCTTGTGCGTTTTTTGTCATTGCTTGCGTTAATAAAGGTAACGCCATTGTAAGTAAATCACTTGTTTTACTTGAGTCTTGTCCTGATTGGTTTGCAAGTCCGCTTACAACGCTTTTTCCTAAGTCACTATTTAATAAATCTAAAATACCAGACATGTTTTTTGTTTAAAATTAATATTTCAAGGTACAAAAAAATGAAATATGTATTATAAACCTACTCAAATAATATTAAAGTTGTAAAAATTTATTTTAAAAGTGAATTAAAGATTAGCAACTACGACACCTAAAATGTATTATAAAAGTCCTATTTTTGAACAAGATTTAGTTTTTATATATGAAAATAATTTCAATGATTCCTGCACGTTATAGTGCGTCTCGATTTCCGGGAAAATTAATGCAAGATTTAGGTGGTAAAACAGTTATACGCCGTACGTATGAAGCGACTGTAGCAACCAAATTATTCGACGATGTTATAGTGGTAACAGATAGCGATATTATTTACAATGAGATTGTAAATAATGGAGGTAAAGCCATGATGAGTATTAAGGAACATGAATGTGGAAGTGATAGAATTGCAGAAGCAGTAGCTTCTTTAGATGTCGATATTGTTGTTAATGTTCAAGGAGACGAACCCTTTACAGATGTAGAATCTTTAGGAAAATTAATAGACGTATTTAAAGATGATGATGAGAAACAGATCGATTTGGCATCATTAATGGTACACATTACCGAAGCAGACGAAATTAATAATCCGAATACAGTAAAAGTTATAGTCGATAATTTCAACTTTGCACTGTATTTTTCTAGAAGTCCAATCCCATATCCTCGGGATACTAATATAGCTGTAAAATATTATAAACACAAAGGAGTTTATGCGTTTAGAAAAGATGCCATATTAGATTTTTATACGTTACCAATGAAACCATTGGAAGCTTCAGAAAAAATAGAATGCATTCGTTATTTGGAATACGGAAAACGAATAAAAATGGTTGAAACAGATGTACAAGGTGTAGAAATAGACACCCCAGAAGATCTAGAACGTGCTAAGAAATTATGGAAATAGATTACAGTAACATAAAAGTTATAGGTTTTGATGCCGATGATACACTTTGGGTTAATGAAACCTATTTTAGAGATGCCGAAGAAGCATTTGGTAAACTCTTATCTCAATTTGAAACTAAAAATAAAATAGATCAGGAGTTGTTTAAAATGGAACTTCAAAACCTTCCTATTTACGGATATGGTATTAAAGGTTTTGTATTGTCTATGGTTGAAATGGCTTTAGAATTATCTAATAATACCGTCTCTAATGCCACAATACAGTCCATTTTAGAGATTGGTAAAGAGATGATTAATAAACCTGTAGAATTATTAGATGGTGTAGAAAAGGTTTTAAAAACACTTTCAGAACAATACCGTTTAATTGTAATTACTAAAGGCGATTTATTAGATCAGGAACGCAAATTAAAACAATCAGGATTGTTAGATTACTTTCATCATATAGAAGTGGTAAGCGATAAAAAAGAAGAAAACTATTCTAATTTATTGAATCATTTAAAAATCAATCCAGCAGAATTTTTAATGGTAGGGAATTCTTTAAAATCAGATGTTCTTCCATTAATACACATAAACGCACAAGCTATTCATGTACCATTCCATACCACATGGGTGCATGAACAAGTCACAGAACAAGATAAAAATGGCAAAACCTACAAAACAATTCAGGCATTAACAGATTTGTTAGAGGTTTTAAAATAAGTTATAACATACGTTATTCAAGACAGAATGAATTTTAAGAATTTTCCGATGGTGTCTAAAGTTGTATTTGGACGAGGTAGTTTTAATCAATTAGAAGAAATTTTACTGCTTAAACGCTTAAATGTAAATGCTCCATTTATATTTTTAGTCGATGAAGTCTTTCAAGGCAATGAAAAATTAACATCAAGAATACCATTAGCTTACGAAGACGAAATTATATTTATTTCGGCAGCAGAAGAACCTAAAACTTCTCAAGTTGATGCTTTAGTTGAACATATTATATTAAAATTTAAAGACAGACCTTCGGGTATTATTGGTATTGGTGGCGGTACACTTTTAGATTTAGCAAAAGCGGTATCCATCATGTTAACTAACGAAGGGGAAACAAGTGCTTATCAAGGATGGGATTTAGTTAAAAGTCCTGCAATATATCATGTTGGTATTCCAACGATATCTGGAACTGGAGCAGAAGTGTCTAGAACAACTGTACTTACTGGTCCAGAAAAAAAGCTTGGAATAAATTCAGATTATACGCCTTTCGATCAGGTGCTTTTAGATCCAGAATTAATTCAAGATGTACCAACACAGCAATGGTTTTACACGGGAATGGATTGTTATATTCATTGTATAGAATCTTTAACTGGTACCTATCTAAACGCGTTTAGCCAAAGCTATGGAGAGAAAGCCTTAGAGTTGTGTAAAGAGATTTTCTTAAGCGATACTATTGATAAAAAAGAAGCCGAAGATAAATTAATGATGGCGTCTTGGCACGGTGGTATGAGTATTGCTTATTCACAAGTAGGTGTAGCACATGCCATGAGTTATGGTTTGTCTTATTTATTAGGGACAAAACATGGTCTTGGTAATTGTATTGTTTTCGATCATTTAGAGGAGTTCTATCCTGAAGGTGTAGCTCTTTTTAAAGCGATGAAGGCTAAACATAATATAGAATTGCCACAAGGACTTTGTAAAGATTTAAGCGATAAAGAATTTAATACTATGATTGATGTTGCTCTAGGCATGGTACCGCTTTGGGAAAATGCGTTGGGAAATAATTGGAACAAAACCATAACAAGAGAAAAGTTACGTAGCATGTACGAATTAATGTAATTTTTTTTGAATTAGACATAATATGATGACATCGCTATATAAGTTTATTTATTATAAACTGATGAAATGGAAGGTTATAGGTGACTTTCCAGCCGATTTAAAGAAGTATATGATTATTGCTGTGCCACATACCAGTTGGCACGACTTCTACATTGGTTTATTACTAAGAAGAATAAAGCATACTCCTATTAATTTTATAGGAAAAAAAGAATTATTTAAAGGTGTTTTAGGGTGGTATCTTAAACAAGTTGGAGGTGTTGAATTAGATAGAACTCCAGGACAGAATAAAGTGCAATCTATTGCTAAAATGTTTGAAACGCATGATGAGCTTCGGCTAAGTTTAGCGCCAGAAGGCACACGAAAAAAAGTAACCGAATGGAAGTCTGGGTTTTATTATATTGCTAAAGAAGCAAATGTACCTATAGTGATGGTAACTTTTGATTTTGGTAAAAAACAGAATGTTATATCAGAACCATTTTATCCAACAGATGATATGGAAGCCGATTTTAAATTTATGCATGCCTTTTTTAAAGATGTGGTGGGGAAAGTTCCAGAATACAGTTTCCAAAAGGATTAATGCGACACAAACTTGAGTCCGATAATAGATAAAATTAAGGTCGATATAAAGAATATACGCCAAAAATCTGCGGGTTCTTTAAAGATAAAAATTCCCACTAAAACGGTTCCAACGGCACCTATTCCAGTCCACACCGCATAGGCTGTTCCTATAGGTAATGTGTCTGTTGCTTTTACTAAAAGCACCATACTACAGGTTAAGCAAATTAAAAAACCAATATACCAATATGTCGCTATTTGGCCTTCAGCATATTTTGCTTTACCTAAACAGGCAGCAAAACCAACTTCAAATAGGCCCGCAATAATTAGTAGTATCCAATTCAATTTTTAAACAGTTTATTTATATCAATTAATAATATTAAGCACGATCTTCTTTACTGGCAAGAATAATGTTGTAAATGTTATCCCAAAGAATTTTACGATGTTTTAAAGCTTCTTTGGCTACTCCTAAAACGTCTTCCCATTTTTCGGAATCATCGCCACATAATTCGGTTAGCATTTTATAAGATAACGCACGCTGATCTTCTTGCTTTAAAAACAAATATCTGTTTAATAAATAAGACAGTTTAGTACACGGTGTTTTATCGGTTTCTAAGTTACTTATTACATTTAATACTTTTTCAGAGATAATATCTTCTCTACCAAAAATAAAGACAGATGCCATTAAATGTGGTTTTTCTGTTTTGATGATATTGAATGTAAACTCGATAAAATCTTTTATAAACTCAGGAATATATACCAAGTTTGCCGCTTTAGACACCTCAATATTATTTTCTATAAGTTCTACAAAAGTGGTTATTAATGTGGTGTTTGCTCCAATTTGTACCATACAATCTACGTACATTTCAAAATGGCTCTTAATCTCTCCCAATTCATTAACATCACTTTCTTCTGAAGCAACAATTTCATTTATAAACTTAAAAATCTCAGGATTCTTATTCGGAACCCATGGTAATTTATAGGTGGTAAATTGTAATTGTAAGGTTTTAAGCAACGACATAAAATCCCAAGTGGTGTATACGTGGTTCTCCATAAAGAGCTTTACATCTTCTGTTGTCTTAAGTATATTATATAGTTTATGGTGACGAAGATCGTGTTGTAATAGCGATAATTCTGATTCTATACGCTTGATATAAGGCATATGGTAGTTAGATAAATGAATAATTTTTTAGGAAGTCAAATTTACAAAACCGTTCTCACTTATTTATGTCTTTAAATCCTTAATTCGATAGGAGTATAGATATTAGAGATAAAGTGAATAAAAAAGAGGACCTAAAGTCCTCTTTTCTAGTATAATTTTGAGAGGGTTATTCCTCTTCTTCAGAAGACTCTTGCATGGTGTGGTACACGTTTTGCACATCGTCATCTTCTTCAATTTTTTCTAATAATTTCTCTACATCTGCAGCTTCTTCAGCAGATAGTTCTTTGGTAACTTGAGGAATACGTTCAAAACCTGAAGATAATATTTCTATACCTCTAGATTCTAATTCAGATTGAATGGCTCCAAAGCTTTCAAAAGGGGCGTAAATTAAAATACCGTCATCGTCTGCAAAAACTTCTTCTGCTCCAAAATCGATTAATTCTAATTCTAATTCTTCAGGATCTAAACCTTCGCCTGCAATTCTAAAATTACATGTATGGTCGAACATAAAAACCACAGAACCTGATGTTCCTAAACTACCATCGCATTTATTAAAATAACTACGTACGTTTGCAACAGTACGTGTATTATTATCTGTAGCGGTTTCAACTAAAATAGCAATACCATGAGGGGCGTAACCTTCAAAAATAACTTCTTTATAGTCACCTAAACTTTTGTCGCTAGCGCGTTTAATGGCACGTTCTACATTGTCTTTAGGCATGTTAACGGCCTTAGCATTCTGTATTACGGCTCTTAACCTAGAGTTGCTATCGGGATCAGGACCACCTTCTTTTACAGCCATTACAATGTCTTTACCAATACGAGTAAAAGCTTTACTCATGGCAGACCAACGTTTCATTTTGCGTGCTTTACGAAATTCAAAAGCTCTTCCCATGTCTTATGTGTATTTTAATTTTTTATAAAGTTGGCTGCAAATTTATAAAAAATTATGCCAACTGTGTTATGTTTAATCTTCTTCTGGTTCTACAATAGCTTCAATCGCTTCAGCCAATTTAAAATCTTTATCTGTAACTCCTTTTTCGCTATGTGTTGTTAGTGTAATGGTAAGTACATTGTACACATTTGTCCATTCTGGATGATGATTTAAGGCTTCACAATCGAAAGCGATTCTGCTCATGGCACTAAAGCAATCTTTAAAGTTATCAAATTCAAATTCGGCATGTAATGCATCTTCATAATATTCCCATTCTGGAAATTGTAATAAACGTTTTTCAATATCGTGTTCTGATAATTTGCTCATAATTAATTTCTTTTTTTGTGCTATTAAAAATAGTGATTTTTAAACTTAAAATCAATTACACTTCTAATTCTGTTAAGATTTGTTTACTAACAATGCGTAAGTGTTTGGGTAATAGATTTTCTTTTGGTAAAACGGCTAAATATCTATCACTATTCGTAGTATATACTTGCTTAAAAACAGGGTTGTAAAGGCCTATAGATGAAATGATTTCTGCTGTAAACTCGTCATGATGGACTAAATCTGTACTGCCTAAATGAAAAATCCCATATTTATTTCTATTAATTAAATAATGAATTTGCTGTGTGATTTTAGAATCTGTAGTAACATTCATTATTAAATTAGGAAAAACTTCTATGGGGGTTTTATCGTGTAAATGTTGTTTTATTTCTTTTATTCGGGGAGATTGAGTTCCAAAAACCATAGGTAGTCTTAGTATAGCGACTTGCTTTTTAGGTAAGCGCATCAGCATGTTTTCAATTTTTATTTTGAAATGCCCATAAATACTGTGACTTAAAGTTTTATCTAATTCGTAACTCGGAAACTGACTATAAGCATCGAATACATTTGCTGATGATATAAAAAAGAGTCTAGCATCTGTGGCTATAATATATTCTGCCAAATGATTATGAGCAATAACTTGAGCTGAAAAATCGCCGCGTAAAGCTGAAATTATGATGGTAGGACGAATAGCTTCCAGAATCTCAAAGACATCATCTTCTTCAACGTTATATTGAAAAAATTGATGATTCTCTTCAAATTCTCGTCGTGCAGTGTTATAAGTACCAAACGTATTAAAATAGGAGCAAAGCTCTTTATAAATGGCATTGCCAATAAAGCCGCTTGCTCCTAAAATTAAGATTCTATGTTTACTTCTTTGCTCCTTCATGCTATCTGCTTCCTAAGAAGTTTTGTACGCTTTTATCCTTTGTAGAATGGTAATTTTACTACAGTTGCTGGAATTGCTTTTTTACGAATTTGAATATGTATTTTACCGTCTACCGCAGCAAAATCTTTAGGCACGTAACCCAAACCAATACCAATTCCTAAAGAAGGAGACATGGTACCAGAGGTAACAACGCCTATTTTTTGTCCGTCTGCATCTACAATATCATAACCGTGACGTGGAATACCACGCTCGTCTAAAGTAAAAGCAACTAATTTATTTGTTAAGCCGTTTGTTTTTTCTGCTTGTAAGGCTTCAGAGTTTGTAAATGTTTTTGTGAATTTTGTAACCCATCCTAAACCAGCTTCTAATGGAGAGGTTGTATCATCTATATCGTTACCATATAAACAATATCCCATTTCTAAACGTAAAGTATCTCTTGCAGCTAAGCCAATTGGTTTTGCACCAGCTTCTACAACTTTATCCCAGATTTGTTTAGCCTCACTATTTTTACAGTAAATTTCAAATCCGCCACTTCCTGTATAACCAGTTGCCGAGATAATAACATTTTCTATACCTGCAAAATCTCCAACTTCAAAATTGTAAAATTTAATAGCCGAGAGGTCATGACTAGTAAGTGGTTGCATAGCTTCTATTGCTTTTGGACCTTGAATGGCAAGCAAAGAATAGTCTTCACTTAAATCGCGCATAATGGCACCTACATCATTTTTAGAGGTTATCCAATTCCAATCCTTTTCAATATTACTTGCATTAACAACTAATAAATAGGTCTCTTCCTTGATTTTGTAAATAATTAAATCATCTACAACACCACCATTATCGTTTGGTAAATAGCTGTATTGTGCTTTCCCAATAGTTAGTTTTGTAGCATCGTTACTACTTACTTTCTGAATAAGCGCTAAGGCATTTGGACCTTCAATTAAGAATTCTCCCATATGACTTACATCAAACACACCAACAGCTTGTCTTACTGTTTCGTGTTCTATATTTACACCATCGTATTGCACAGGCATATTGTAACCTGCAAAAGGAACCATTTTAGCACCAAGGGCTTCATGAGTTGTTGTTAAAGCTGTATTTTTCATTTAGATTGTATTGAATATGGCGCAAAAATAGAGAATTTAATCTGTTTACAAGGAACTGCTGTTTATAAAATAAGGTTAAATAGAAGTCGGATATACCTTAAAGAAGCACCTAAATTGTATGGTTTGGTAATTATGGTTTATTAACGGCTAGTTTTTAAAACTACAAAAGGCCATAAATATAATTTTATGACCTTTTTGTAATTTAAAATAGGGTAAGCTTAACGATTTAATAGATATGTTTTTAAGTCATTATATGTACTAATTTTTATAGATTTTTTCTTTTTATCCATGACGGCTAAAATTTGAGCAGGTAACTCTATATTTTCTTTGATTACTTCGCCTACAACATCTAAAAATTTAGTTGGATGTGCTGTTTCTAAACATACACAATGTGCTTCTGGATGCGATTCTACATAGTTTTTAGCTCCTAAATACCCAACAGCACCATGCGGATCTGCAACATAACTATAGTCGTTATAAATTTCTTTCATCGCGACTTTCGTTTCTTCATCTGTGAAACTGTAAGACGATAAATTTTCTTTTAGTAAACTGAAATCATTTTTATAGATTTCTTGAATTCTAACAAAGTTACTTGGATTACCTACATCCATAGCGTTAGAAATGGTTTGTATTGATGGTTTTACATCGTAATGTTCAGATTCAAGATATCTTGTAACTACGTTGTTTTCGTTGTTAGATGCGATATAGTGTGTAATAGGTAAACCAAGTTGTTGAGCCATCATACCAGCACAAACATTTCCGAAGTTTCCGCTAGGAATAGAAAACACAAGGTTATCGTATTTGTTATGAAGCTGTTTATAAGCAAACATAAAATAGAACAATTGAGGTAACCAACGCGCAACGTTAATAGAATTAGCAGAAGTTAACTTCATGTGATCTGTTAATTCGGCATCTAAAAAGGCTTGTTTTACCATATCCTGACAATCGTCGAACGTGCCATTAACTTCTAAAGCAGTAATGTTCTTTTTTAGTGTAGTTAATTGTTTTTCTTGAATATCGCTCACTTTTCCGCTCGGGTAAAGAATAACGACTTTTACACCTTCAACACCTAAAAAACCATTAGCAACTGCACCTCCGGTATCACCTGAAGTGGCAACTAAAACAGTAACATCTTGTTTAGCGTCTTTAGAAAAATGTCCTAAACAACGTGCCATAAAACGTGCACCAACATCTTTAAAAGCCATAGTTGGACCATGGAAAAGCTCTAAAAACGATATGTTTTTATTTAGTTCTACTATAGGGAAATCGAAGGATAACGTTTCTTCAACAATAGTTTTTAATTCATCTTCTGGAATTTCTGGAGACACAAATTGTTTGATGGCTTCAAAAGCAATTTCAGCATGTGATAAATTATCAATATTCTTAAAAAAATCTTCAGACAGAGGAGTTATCTTTTCTGGGAAATATAAACCTCGGTCTGGTGCAAGCCCTCTGATTACAGCATCTTTAAATGTAGTATCCGGAGCTTCTTTGTTTAAACTAAAAAAATTCATAGCGTTTGTTTTTGTCTTAGTTATGTTAGTTATTCAATATTTTCATGCCTTCTGCATTGATTTTAGATACATAAGTATCGAATTCAATGTCACTATTTGCATAGACTTTACGTATAGCTTGTTCTACAGATTTAGCCGTATTAATACCTTCACATAGTGAAAATATAGATGGGCCAGAACCTGAGATTCCACTGCCTAATGCGCCAGCTGTTTTGGCTGCTGCTTTAACATCTTGATACAATGGTATAAGCTTGCTACGGTGTGGTTCTACAATAGCATCGTGTAAAGAGCGTTCTATTAATCCGTAATTATTGGTATGTAATCCATGAATAAGACTCCCTACATTAGCCCATTGTAAAATGGCATCTTTTAAAGCCACATCTTTAGGTAAGATAGCACGCGCTTCTGAAGTTTTAATTTCTATTTGCGGATGAATAATCGTGGCGTATAAATTATTAGGGGTTGGGATTTCTAAAATCTCTAATGGTGATACACTTTTAACCAAAGTAAAACCTCCAAATAGGGCAGGAGCAATATTATCTGCATGCTCGCTTTGGCTAGCTAGGGCTTCACCTTTCATAGCAAAGTACGATAGCTCTGTATTATTGTAAGGGTTTCCTAATAATACGTTCATCCCGAAAACACTACCGGCGGCGCTAGCAGAACTACTTCCCACACCGCTTCCTGGTTTAATGTTTTTATAAATTTCTATTTCGAAACCAAAATCTGGTTTAGCATCTGCATACATGGCTAATGCAGAAACACCTGCAACGTTTTTTTCGGCTTCGTATGGTAAATCATAACCTTCTATTTTAGTGATGTAAATGCCTTTTTTATCGGTCTTACGTATCACCATTTCATCACCTACACTGTCTAAGCAAAAGCCTAATACATCGAATCCGCAAGAGACGTTTGCAACAGTAGCAGGAGAAAATATTCTTATTTCGTTCATAAGTTCTAAAGCGACAACTTTATAGAAATCTTAAATAAAATTGTCTTTATAAGATTATAATTAGTTGTTTCCTATACGTATGATGTCTGCAAATAAACCAGAAGCTGTAACTTCTGCTCCAGCACCAGCACCTTTAATAATCATAGGTTGTTCTGGGTAGCGTTGTGTGTAAAACATCACAATGTTATCTTTTCCTTCTAAGTTGTAGAATGGATGCCCTTCTGGAATTTCTTTTAATCCAACTTTAGCTTCACCGTTATTAAATTCGGCTACATATTTTAACTGACTGTTATTCGCTTTTGCTGAAGCATATAGTTTTTGATAATGTGCTTCGTCTGCTATTAAAGTCTCGTAGAAATCGGCTACCGTATCACTTTTCACACCAGCTTCAGATAAAAATGATGTATTTTCAATATCTTCTAAATCCATTTCAGTACCGCTTTCACGAGCAAGAATTAAGATTTTTCTAGCAACATCTACACCGCTTAAATCAATACGTGGATCTGGTTCTGTATAGCCTTCTGCTGCAGCTTGCTTAACCACATCGTAAAACTTAGTAGTATCGTTAAAGTTGTTAAATACAAAGTTTAAACTTCCCGATAATACAGCTTGAATAGAGGTTACTTTATCTCCAGAAGCAATAAGGTTGTTAAGTGTATCTATAACAGGTAAACCTGCTCCAACATTAGTTTCAAATAAATACGGCGCATTGTATTTAAACGATAATTGTTTTAATTCTTTATATTTTTCTAGCTTGCTTGAACATGCTATTTTGTTACAAGCAACCACAGCAATACTTTGCTTTAAATACATCGCGTATAAATCGGCAACATCTTTATTAGCAGTAACATCTACAAAGACACTGTTACGTAAGTTTAATTGTTTAACAGACTCGTAAAAGCCTTCTAAAGTTGCATCTTTACCTTCTGCTAACTGTTCTTTCCAATTTTTTAATGATAAACCATCGGTATCGAATATCATTTTTCTTGAATTAGATAGTCCAGCAACACGAAGATTAATTTTAAGGTTTTCCTTTAAATATTTACGTTGTTGTTTAATTTGTTCTACTAAACGCTCTCCTACATTTCCAACACCTGTAATAAATACATTTAGTTGCTTAATGTTTCCTTCAAAGAACACTTCGTGTAAAATATTCAACGCTTTTTTAACGTCGTTTTGAGAGATGATAGCAGAAATATTACGTTCTGAAGCACCTTGAGCAATGGCTCTAATATTAATGTTGTTTTTACCTAGAGCACTAAACATTTTACCGCTAATCCCTTGGTGACTCTTCATGCTATCACCAATAAGTGCAATAATAGATAAGTTACTTTCAACTAAAATAGGATCGATTTTCTTTAAAGAAATTTCATTTTCAAATTCAGCATCAATAGCCGATTTTGCCGATATAGCATCTTTATCATCAATACCAAAACAAATAGAATGTTCTGAAGAGGCTTGCGTGATTAAAATCACGTTAATTTTTTCTTGAGCTAAGGTTTGGAATAATCGTCTAGAGAATCCTGGAATTCCTACCATTCCGTTACCTTGAAGCGTTAATAACGCCACATTACTGATATTAGTTATCCCTTTTGCAGCGTTGTTTACATTACTACCATCTTTAGAGATAATGGTACCTACAGCATCAGGTTCTAAAGTGTTCTTTATATGAATTGGAATTTGTAAACTCAATACCGGTTGTACGGTTGGCGGATAAAGCACTTTAGCACCAAAATGAGATAATTCCATAGCCTCTTGATACGATAATTTATTTATCGGAAGCGCTTGTTTTACCATTTTAGGATTAGCAGTGTACATACCACTAACATCTGTCCAGATTTCTAATTGATCTACTTCTAAAGCTGCGGCAACAATTGCAGCAGTAAAATCTGATCCACCACGACCTAAAGTTGTAATTTCACCGGTTACCGATTTAGAAATAAACCCAGGAAGTATCGTAATGTCGAACGTGCTAGTTTTAAAATACTCTTGAATATTAGCATTAGTCACTTTATAGTTTACTTCCGCCTTAGTAAAGTTAGAGTTTGTGGTTATTAACTCCTGACTGTTTTTACGTTCTGCATTAGCACCTTTACTTTTCAAGGTTTCACCTATAATATAAGACGACAATAACTCGCCAAAACTAACGAGTTTGTCAGATGTTTTAGGAGATAATTCATTAATTAAGAAAATACCGTCTAAAAGATTTTTTAAGGCATCTAATTTGGTGTTTACATACTCAATAACAGCTTCATTGTTATTAGGAATTAATTCCTTAATAATTGAGATATGGATTTCTTTTATATTTGTAAAAGCCTCGGCATATGCACTGTTTTTAGATTGTGCTAATTGCCCAGCTTCAAGTAATTTATCTGTAATTCCACCTACAGCAGAAACCACACAAATTACTTTGTCTGTTTGAGCATATTTGGTTAAGATGGATACAACGTTAGTTATGTTTTTTGAGGACCCTACAGATGTTCCTCCGAATTTTAATACTTTCATTTTAAAGTAGATTGTATAAATTTAATAGCTTATTATTATGTTGATATCGTAATGTGACATTACAATTTCTGTGGACGGAAGATATATAATTAATTACCCCAAGGGGTAATAATGTTTGTAAAAGAAGCAATAATAATAGCAATGCTACCAACGCTTGTTGGTCTTGAAATAAAACGAATTGTATGTTCTGTATTTTGCATTTTTTACTACTAAACTTATCAAATGTATTACTTTTACTGTTATAAAAAAATGTATTTTACGTTTTTACAGATTATTTACTGTTATGCTTAAATCGTTTATTTAAAAGCAATTTAAATCTATTTAACTGAATAATCTCTAATGAATTTTTTTTAAAAAATAGCAATGAAAATTTTTTCAAAAGAACAAATCTATGAAGGTGATAGATTAACTATAAAAAAACAAAATATAAGTTCAGCCGATTTAATGGAACGTGCTGGAATGAGCTTATTCAATTGGTTAGATTTACGACTAAAAGGGGCTCCTGTGCCTATTCTTGTTTTTTGTGGGATTGGGAACAATGGAGGCGATGGTTTGGTGTTGGCTAGACATTTGGTAACACATGGCTATAATGTAAAAACATTTGTTGTAGATTTTAGCGATACCCGTTCACAAGATTTTTTACATAATTACGAGCGTCTTAAAGAAACAACTAAAGATTGGCCTGTTAGTATTCATGATGAAAGTGATTTTCCAGAAATTACCAATAAGGATATTATTATAGATGCCATTTTTGGAGTAGGGTTAAACCGACCGGTTGCAGATTGGGTTATTAATTTGTTTAAGTATTTTAAACGAGCTGAAGCCTTAACGATATCCGTAGATATTCCTTCGGGTTTATTTACAGATCGTTCTCCAAAACAGGAAGGTGCTGTTGTAAAATCAAATTTTATTTTGAGTTTTCAAACACCTAAACTTGCATTTTTCTTACCAGGAACGTCTAAGTACATAGAACAATGGGAAGCTTTAGATATTGGAATAGACCAGGAGTATATGCAAAATACAGAAACGGTTGCTCATATTTTAGGAAAACTCGACGTGTTACCTATGTATAAGCAACGGGATAAATTTTCTCATAAAGGTACTTTTGGTCACGGTTTAATTATTGGCGGAAGTTATGGAAAAATAGGAGCCGTCCAATTGGCGAGTCGTGCTGTATTAGCAGCAGGAGCAGGCTTGGTTACAGCTTATGTGCCCACTTGCGGATATGTGCCTTTGCAATCTGCTTTCCCTGAAGCTATGGTGATTACAGATGCAGATGATAAGCACATTTCAGCAATTAATTTTGAGATTACACCAACGGTAATTGGTTTAGGTGTTGGTATAGGTACAGATAAAAAAACGGGAGATGCTCTAGAAGCTTTTTTAAAGACCAATACGACACCATTGGTTCTTGATGCTGATGGATTAAACATAATTTCTAAAAATAAAAACTTGTTAGTCCATTTGCCTGCCGATACAATTTTAACACCGCATCCTAAAGAATTGGAACGTTTAATAGGTGTGTGGGAAGACGACTTTGATAAGTTGGAGAAAACGAAAGCTTTTGCTGAAAAATATAAGATTCTCGTGCTTATTAAGGGAGCAAACTCTATTGCTGTGTATCAAAATAAACTGTATATAAATTCTACAGGTAATCCCGGCTTAGCCACAGGAGGTACAGGCGATGTTTTAACAGGAGTAATTACAGGCTTATTGGCTCAAGGATATTCGGCTTTAGAAGCGACTTGTTTTGGAATGTATTTACATGGTAAATCTGCTGATTTGGCTGTCGAAACAAAAGGCTATCAGAGTTTAATAGCTTCAGATGTCATTACGTATTTGGCTGATGCTTATTTAGATCTGTTTGCACAACCAGCACCTGTTGCAGAGCAACCAACACAAGCATAAATAAAAAAATCCCTTGATGTTTAGTATCAAGGGATTTTTAATATCATTTATAAAAGGATTTATGATAACGATCCAATCATGTCTTCTGGTTTAACCCATTCGTCATATTCTTCAGCAGTCACATAGCCTAAGTTTACCGCTTCTTCTTTAAGCGTGGTCCCATTTTTATGAGCAGTATTCGCTATTTCAGCAGACTTATAATATCCGATTTTAGTATTTAAAGCAGTAACAAGCATTAACGAATTGTTTAATAATTCATTAATTTTTGAATGATTTGGTTCAATACCAGCAGCACAATGAATATCAAAACTTACACAAGCGTCACCTAATAATTGTGCCGATTGTAAGAAGTTTAAAGCCATAATTGGTTTAAACACATTAAGTTCATAATGTCCTTGTGTTCCTGCTACAGAAATAGCAACATCGTTACCAATTACTTGAGCGCAAACCATAGTTAAGGCTTCACATTGAGTAGGATTAACTTTTCCAGGCATAATAGAACTTCCTGGTTCGTTAGCAGGAATAATAATTTCTCCAATTCCACTACGTGGTCCAGAAGCCATCATTCTAACATCGTTGGCTATCTTATTTAAAGAAACTGCTAATTGCTTAAGTGCACCGTGAGATTCAACAATTGCATCGTGAGCTGCTAAAGCTTCAAATTTATTTTCAGCTGTAATAAAAGGAAGTCCTGTAAATTCTGCTATAAATTTAGCCACACTAACAGAATATCCTTTAGGTGTATTTAACCCTGTTCCTACGGCTGTTCCACCTAAAGCCAACTCGCTTAAGTGAGGTAAGGTATTTTTTAATGCTTTTAAGCCATGATCTAATTGAGAAGTATAACCAGAGAACTCTTGTCCTAAAGTTAAAGGCGTGGCGTCCATTAAGTGGGTACGTCCAATTTTTACTACGTTTTTAAACTCTTCAGATTTTTTCTTTAGTGTATCACGTAGTTGGGTAACTCCAGGAATGGTGTTTTTTATAATTTTTTCGTAGGCAGCAATGTGCATACCTGTAGGAAACGTATCGTTAGACGATTGCGATTTGTTTACATCATCGTTAGGCTGAATGGTTTTTTCGCCTTCTCCAATCACTTTACCAGCTATTTGGTGCGCTCTGTTAGCAATAACTTCGTTAGCATTCATATTGCTCTGTGTTCCAGAACCTGTTTGCCAAACCACTAAAGGAAACTGATCGTCGTGTTTTCCTTCTAAAATTTCATCACAAACTTGTGCAATTAAATCGCGTTTTTCTATTGAAAGTACACCTAATTCATGATTAGAGTAGGCTGCAGCTTTCTTTAAATATGCAAATCCATAAACGATTTCTATTGGCATTGATGCAGGTGCACCAATTTTAAAATTATTACGAGAACGTTCTGTTTGTGCACCCCAAAGTTTATCTGCAGGCACTTTAACTTCGCCCATGGTGTCTTTTTCTATCCGATAGTCCATTTTTAAATATAGTTTTATGAGTAACAAATTTAACGATTTTGATCTTTATTTTAAATGCTTAAGTCGTATATTTTTTATCACTAAAATTTAAGATAATCTTAAGACTAGGAAGTTGATAATTTATTAAATACCTATTAATTTAGTAGGCATTAAATAATCAATAAATTAAAAATATTATGTCAACAATAAGATTAGGAGACGAAGCTCCAAATTTCACAGCAAAATCAACAGAAGGAGAAATTAATTTTCACGAATGGTTAGGCGATAGTTGGGGAATATTATTTTCTCATCCAGCAGATTATACACCAGTTTGTACTACAGAGTTAGGTACAGTAGCAAAATATAAAGATGAATTTGATAAACGTAACGTTAAAGTGGTGGCTTTAAGTGTAGACGGATTAGATTCTCATAAAGGTTGGGTGTTGGATATTAATGAGACTCAAAATACAACCGTTAATTTTCCAATTATTGCAGATGAAGATCATAAAGTATCAGAATTGTATGATATGATTCACCCAAATGCCAATAATAAATTAACAGTGCGTTCTGTGTTTGTAGTAGATCCGGATAAAAAAGTGAAATTAATTATTACATATCCAGCATCTACCGGACGTAATTTTGATGAACTTTTACGTGTTATCGATTCTCTTCAGTTAACGGCTTACCATAAAGTGGCGACGCCAGCGAATTGGAAAAGCGGAGACGATTGTGTAGTATCGCCTAGTATAGAATCTAAAGACATTCCAGATATTTTCCCAAAAGGATATACCGAAATTAAACCGTATTTAAGAATGACACCGCAACCAGATTCAAAATAATTTAAAAATCTTTTAATAAAATATTAATTACCTATTGTTTAAAAAAGGCATTTAATATATATTTGCGACAGTTATAATAAAGAAACACACCAATTATGTTCGAATTCGACCAATATTTAGGCTTTTTAGCATTTTTAACCATCTTAACCATAGGGTTTTGGTTGTTAACATTTTTATTAACGTTTGTAGTTCCTTATTGGATTGGTGGTGCTTTATTAGAACGTTTAAAAGAACTTAAAGAAGAAAAGAAAGCGAAAAGAGAAGCGCTTTAATTTTCTATTATATATCATATACAAAAAAAGGAAGCTAAATTTTAGCTTCCTTTTTTTATGGTGTTTATGTTCTTAATTATTTAAACATATCCATACCAGGAATATCAGGCATACCGTCTTTTGCTACAGCAGCTAATTCAGCTTCATTTATAGCCGTCGCTTTTTCAATAGCTTTGTTTAATGTTAAAATTAAATAATCTTCAAGTTGCTCTTTATCTTCCAGTAATGAATCATCAACAATAATAGATTTTATTTCTCTATTCGCTGTCAAAGTAATTTTTAGTTTACCATCATTACTTTGCTCGTCAACTAAAACGGTATTTAATCGCTTCTTAGTGTCTTCAACTTTTTGTTGGGTTTCTTTTAATTTCCCCATCATACCCATTAGGTCTCCAAACATATTTTTAATATTTTAAATTCAGTACAAAATTATTTAATTTTTATACATTTGAAGGTTAAATTTAAGAATAAATATAAAGCATTTGAAAAAAGATATTCAACCCCCAATAGCAAAAAAAGTACCTGAAAAATTAATAGCTCATAATGATGTGAGAATCGATAATTATTTTTGGTTAAATGATAGGGAAGATGATGAGGTTATTGCGTATTTAAATGCTGAAAACGAATATACCAAACAAAAAATGGCTCATACCGAACAATTTCAAAAAGATTTGTTCGAAGAAATGAAGTCTAGGATTAAGGAAGATGATGAGTCTGTGCCTTATAAATTAAATGGGTATTGGTATATAACGCGTTACGAAAAAGGTAAAGATTATCCTATTTACACAAGAAAAAAAGAGACTCTGGAAGCAGAAGAGGAAGTCCTTTTTGATTGTAACGAAATGGCTAAAGATTACTCTTATTTTAAATTAGGTGGTATTTCTATTAGTGAAGACAATACTTTGGTCGCCTTTTCTGTAGATACCGTGAGTAGAAGACAATATACACTTCAGGTTAAAAACTTAATTACAGGCGAAGTATATGCTGATAAGATTTTAAATACTACGGGTAGTGCAACCTGGGCCAATGATAATAAAACATTTTTTTACACTCGAAAAGATGAGGTTACTTTGCGTTCAGACAAAGTGTATAAGCATAAATTACACGCAAATTTAGAAGACGAAGTGGTGTTTCATGAAACAGATGAAACGTATAATACTTTTGTATACAAAACAAAATCTGATAAGTTTATTGTGATTGGTTCTGCAAGTACATTAACTTCAGAATACCGTTTTGTTAATGCAAATACGCCAGACGCAACATTTACCGTTTTTCAGGAGCGTATTCGCGAATTAGATTATGCAATTGCACATTATAAAGACAGTTTTTATGTCATTACAAATGCAGATGGCGCCACAAACTTTAAGCTTTTAAAAACGAATGAAACACAGACAGGAAAGGCATTTTGGAAAGAGGTTTTGCCACATCGGAAAGATGTGCTTTTAGAAGATATTGAAATTTTTAAAGACTATTTGGTTGTAAGCGAACGTGAGAATGGTTTAAATAAAATTAGAATCATGAGTTGGGATGGTAATGAAGATTACTATTTGCCTTTCCATAGTGAGACCTATACTGCAAATACTGGAAATAACCCTGATTTTGATAGTGAATTTTTACGTTACAGTTATAATTCGTTAACGACACCAAGTTCTGTTATCGATTATAATTTTAAAACAAAAACCAAGATTGTTAGAAAAGAACAGGAAGTATTAAGCGATACATTTAATAAAGACAATTATACGTCTAAACGTATTTGGGCAACAGCTAGAGATGGTGTAAAAGTTCCGGTGTCTTTAGTGTATAAAAAAGGGTTAAAAATGAATGGGGAAAATCCGTTGTTACTCTATGCATACGGCTCTTACGGTTCTACAATAGATCCTTATTTTTCTACCATTAGATTGAGTTTATTAGATCGCGGATTTATTTATGCCATTGCACATATTAGAGGCGGAGAATACTTAGGACGCGATTGGTATGAAAACGGAAAATTACTTACTAAACTGAATACATTCTACGATTTTATAGATTGTACAAAATATTTAATTCAAGAAAACTATACATCTACTCAACATATGTATGCTTACGGTGGTTCTGCTGGCGGATTGTTAATGGGAGCGATAATTAATTTGAATCCTGAACTTTATAACGGTATTTTGGCAGCAGTCCCTTTTGTAGATGTTGTGACGACCATGTTAGATGATACTATTCCGTTAACAACAGGGGAGTATGATGAATGGGGAAATCCGAATGAAGAGACCTATTACAACTATATGAAGTCGTATTCGCCTTACGATAATGTTGAGGCAAAAGACTATCCAAATATGTTGGTAACTACAGGTTTGCACGATTCTCAAGTACAATATTGGGAACCAGCCAAATGGGTAGCAAAGTTAAGAGATGTTAAAACAGATACTAACCTTTTGTTGTTTCAAACAGATATGGATGCGGGACATGGAGGCGCTTCTGGCCGATTTGAAAGCTTAAAAGAAGTGGCTTTGGAATATGTGTTTTTATTGGAATTAGAAGGAATCAACTGTTAAATAAAAAAAAATGCTTATTTTTGTCAGGTTTTAGTTAGTTCATATCAAAAATGAAGTAGCTTATAATTAACATCTATGGAACACAAAAATCAAGGATTTGATAACGTACTGAATTTAGTTGGAAGCACGCCATTAATAAAACTAAATACAATTACGTCTCAATTCAATGGTGATTTTTATGCTAAAGTAGAAGCGTTTAATCCTGGGCATGCTTCTAAAGATAGAATGGCTTTACATATTATAGAGCAAGCAGAAAAGCAAGGATTATTAAAGCCAGGTGATACCATAATTGAAACGATTTCGGATCAGTCAGGGTTTAGCATTGCCATGGTAGGTTGTATTAAAGGATACAATTGTATTCTAGCTGTAAGTTCTAAATGCGAGGTGAGTAAAATTGATACACTTAAAGCTATGGGAGTAACAGTTTATGTTTGCCCAGAGCCTAAAAGTGTAGACTATTCAAAATCCTGTTTTGAAGTTGCTAAAAGATTACATCGTGAAATAAAAGGATCGATATATATCAATCAATATTTTAATCAATTAAATAGTGATGCACATTACAGATCTACTGGGCCAGAAATTTGGGAACAAACAACAGGTAAAATCACACACTTAGTAACGTGTAGCGGTACTGGAACAACAATTTCTGGAACAGCGAAGTTTTTAAAAGAACAAAATCCAGACATTAAAATATTAGGTGTAGAGGCTTTTTGTTCGGTATTAAAAACATTTCAAGACACTAAAGCCTGTGATGCAGTGGAAACAGATTTGCATGGTGTTGGCGGACTAAGTGAAAGCTTTATACCGGCAGTAACAGATTTTGATGTCGTAAATTATTTTTCTGAAAATGATGTTATAGTTGTCATGTTTCCAGATTATAGTTTGCGTTACCTGAATAAGAGTTATAGCGATACTTGGAGGAATGATCAAAGATTTTTTGATAGTGTTAATAAGGAAACAATACAGAAAATTCAATATATAAAATAATAGTAATAGAGCACAATGCATTGATTATAGACGCATTGTGCTTTGTTATTAAGTTTGTTAACAACAGGGTTTAAATTTATTATGTCATAATGTCAAAAATGGCTAATTTTGCCCAAATAATATTAGTAGCTTAAATGAAAGATTTATTTGAAAAAATATATAAGGATAAAGGACCTTTAGGAAAATGGGCGTCTCAAGCAGAAGGTTATTTCGTTTTTCCTAAGATTGAAGGAGAAATATCTAACAGAATGAAGTTCCAAGGGAAAGATGTTGTGACTTGGAGTATCAATGACTATTTAGGATTAGCAAATCACCCTGAAGTTAGGAAAGTAGATGCAGAAGCAGGTGTTGCTTATGGTTCTGCTTACCCAATGGGAGCAAGAATGATGTCTGGTCATACAGATCTTCATGAAAAGTTACAAAATGAATTGGCTGAATTCGTAAGTAAAGAAGCTGCTTATTTATTAAACTTTGGTTATCAAGGTATGGTGTCTACTATAGATGCCTTGGTATCTAAAGACGATGTTATTGTATACGATGTAGATGCACATGCTTGTATTATAGACGGTGTACGCTTACATATGGGTAAACGTTTTACTTACAAACACAATGATATTGAAAGTCTAGAAAAAAATCTTGAACGTGCTACAAAAATGGCAGAACATACTGGAGGAGGGATTTTAGTTATTTCTGAAGGTGTTTTCGGTATGCGTGGAGAACAAGGACGTTTAAAGGAAATTGTTGCTTTAAAAGAGAAGTATGACTTCAGATTTTTGGTAGATGATGCTCACGGTTTTGGTACTTTAGGAAAAACAGGTGCTGGAGCAGGAGAAGAGCAAGGTGTTCAAGATGGTATCGATGTGTATTTTGCAACCTTTGCTAAATCTTTAGCAAGTACAGGTGCATTTATTGCAGCAGATCAAGAAATTATAGATTACTTAAAATATAATTTACGTTCTCAAATGTTTGCTAAATCACTTCAAATGCAATTAGTTGTAGGTGCTTTAAAGCGTTTAGATATGCTTAGAACAATGCCAGAACTAAAAGCAAAACTTTGGGAAAATACAAATGCATTACAATCAGGTTTAAAATCTCGTGGTTTTGATATCGGAACAACACAAAGTTGTGTTACTCCAGTATATTTAAAAGGAAGTATACCAGAAGCTATGGCTTTGGTGAAAGATTTACGTGAAAATCATGGAATTTTCTGTTCTATAGTAGTGTATCCGGTAATTCCAAAAGGTTTAATTTTATTAAGATTAATCCCAACTGCAACTCATGATTTAGACGATGTTAACGAAACTTTAGATGCTTTTGAAGCAATTCGTTCACGATTAGAAAATGGAACTTACAAACGTTTATCTGCATCTGTTGCTGCCGCAATGGAATAGTAAGTAAATTGTTTATAACATATAAAAAAATCCGAAACCTATAAGTTTCGGATTTTTTGTTTTTATATAGTTTTTAAATCTTTACGATACGTTTTTCTACGCTTATAAGTCGTTGCTTCAAAATGTTTCCAGATTTGGTGAGAGGCATAATTTTCTTCCAATTCTGGTGTGCGAATACATGTTTCAACGCCCATTGGTTTTAATGTTTCATAATATTCATTAAAAATAATAGCCGTAACACCTTTGTTTTTATACTTAGGTTCTACACCAATTAAGTAAAACGATACGGTTTTACATTCTTTTTTAGCTTTCAGTAAATGCATAAAACCAAAAGGAAACAGTTTACCATTTGCTTTTTGAAGTGCTTCAGCAAAAGACGGCATCACTACAGCAAAAGCTACCATATTATCGTCTTCATCCATTACAAACTTTATAAATTCAGGATTTATAAAAGAGATGAATTTTTTCTTAAAATAGGATTTCTGTCGTTCTGTAATTTCTACAAACGAGGCTAATTCAGAATAACTGGTATTAAAAAGATCAAACATTTGATCTACATAAGGCATTAAATCATCTGTCTTAGTAAAATTTAAAGGCCGTAAACCATAACGTTTCTTTACTAATTCATTTATTCTCTTAAAGAATTCCGGTTTTACGTTAGAAAACGGAAATTTATTTTCTTGGTATTCTTTTTCTTGTACCAAACCTAAAGCGACTAAGTGGTCTACATAATACGGATGGTTGTACCACGTAATCATAGAACCAATATGGTCGTAACCTTCGGTAAGCACACCCACTTTATCTAAGTTAGAAAACCCGATAGGACCTTCCATATACTCTAAATTATGTTGTACTCCAATGTCGTTTACTTTATCTAACAAGGTTTTAGTAACTTCTATATCGTCTATAACATCAAACCATCCAAAACGTATTTTATTCTGAGATTGTTTTAAGTCTAATTTATTAATGATTATAGCAATTCTTCCTACTATTTTATTGTTTTTAAGTGCCACAAATAGCGTAGCGGTAGCATCATTAAAAATAGGATTTTCATCTCTGTTAAACACTTCCATTTCTTGCGAAATAATTGGCGGAACCCAATATGGAGATCCTTTATAAAGTTCGAAAGGGAATTTTACGAAAGCTTTTAATTCCTTTTTAGTTTGTACTTCTTTTAATATAATCATTTAATGATTTCTACGTATTCAAATATTTAATAATTAGGATGTCTTAATCCATTTTGTATTCTGTTGGCGCAGTATCTTTGTTTTTGTCTTTATCTTCGTCTTCACCAAACTTATAATAATCTTTGTTATTTAAACGTTCTGCTTCTTCTTTTGCAGATGTTCCATTATCTTCAGAAATGACTTTGTCTTTATGTAAATCTAAACGATAAGAGGCTCCGAAACTAAGGTTAAATACTGTTGGAGTGTCTTTTACATTAAACGTTACTGCTGTATCGAATTGTAAGTTTTTTTTCCATAAATAAGCACCTCCTAAACGGAATAAATCGTCGGCATAGAAATTACTTTTAATACCTTGATATTCTCCAAAAGCTACCCATTTTTCTCCAAATCCATGTGTAAGCGTGAAAATATATTGTAAATCAGAGGCATCTTCATCACTACTATCCTTCATGCCTATTCTGTTTTTAGATAGATTCATGATAAATACCCAACCATTTGTAAAGTTGTGTTGAGTAGCTATAGACACTTTAGGACTAAAACCTTCAATACCATAAGGGGTATAAGGGTTAAATTCTGTATCGTAATTTGCTCCAGCATATATAGACACCGCAGGTATTAAACGACTCCATTTAAACTTTCTATTGGCTTTCCAGCTATATAGGTTAGGTTTGTCTTCTCCTGCTTTTTTATTCGGATCGTATATAAGGTATTTAGCACCCATGGAAAAATATTTCATATTAGAACGCGTATAATCACTATCTATAGTCGAACTATAATCTGTATAGGTATCTGTTTGAAAGTTTCCATCAACAATAATTTCTAATGGTTCCCATAATAATCCATATCGGGCAGCAAAGTTGGTTCCAACACCACTCACATCGTACTGCAAAGGAATATGATCTTCTTTTACATAATAAATACCCGCTTCAACTTGTATAACATTTACACCAACTGCATACGCACTTTTAGAGGCACCAGGACGGTTAGAGTTTATAACATCTGTATATTGTGCGAATCCAATCAGCGGGATAATAGATAGAATTAAAGCGAAATAGGTTTTCATAGGTCAAGTACTTTGAGATCTTAGCCTCCAAATATAGAGATTTTATATTTTTTTTATCAATTTACAATTCATTTTAAAGTATAAGAATTGTATTTTTGTACAAAACTATAACTATGCTTCAATACGCCTCGGCGACAGGTTTAATGAGAACGATATTAATAATTTTATTGATTTGGTTTGGAGGGAAGATTCTTTTAAGACTTTTCGCCCCATTTATTATGCAGTTTTTTGTGAAAAAAGCTGAAGAAAAATTTGGATCTCAATTCAATCCTAATCAACAAAAACGTCAACAATCTCAGCCTGAAGGCGAAGTCGTTATTGATAAGATGCCTAAGCAAGAAACTTCAAATAAAAATGTTGGTGAATATGTAGATTACGAAGAAATTGATTAATTTTCGCAATCATAGTTTAACACATATTCATGTCATTATCAATTAAACGATTTTTACCACATTTATTAGTATTTATAGGTTTTGTTATTATTTCATTAGCCTATTTTAGTCCAGTTTTAAAAGGGAAAGAAATTTTTCAGAGCGACATCATGCATTATATTGGGATGTCTAAACAACAAAAGGATTTTAAAGCCCAAACTGGAGAAGAAACCTATTGGACAAATAGTGCGTTTGGTGGTATGCCAACCTATCAATTAGGTGCAAAGTATCCTCATAATTACATTAAAACATTAGACTTAACAATTCGGTTTTTACCAAGACCGGCAGACTATCTGTTTCTATATCTTATCGGATTTTATATCCTTTTACTCACATTAAAAGTTGACTTTAAACTCGCTGCCTTAGGCGCACTCGCTTTTGGATTTTCTACTTATTTAATAATCATTCTGGGCGTAGGACATAATAGTAAGGCGCATGCCATTGCATATATGCCTTTAGTTTTAAGCGGAATCTTGCTCACTTTTCAACGCAAATATATTGCTGGGTTTTTATTAACCACGGTTGCTATGGGATTAGAGTTGGTAGCTAATCATTACCAAATGACCTATTATTTAATGCTATTAGTCCTTGTTTTAGGTATAGCGTATTTAGTAGATGCTTATAAGCAAAAAGAATTGCCTCATTTTTTTAAAGCTGTGGGAATTTTATTAGCTGCAGTAATTTTATCTATCGGACTTAATGCTACAAATATTTTAGCAACTCAGGAATATGTAAAAGAAAGTACGCGTGGACAGAGTGAGTTGACAATTAATGCAGATGGTTCTCCTAAAGAAGCTACTACAGGATTAGATAAATCTTACATTACCGAATACAGTTACGGAAAACTAGAAGCTTTAAATTTATTTATTCCTAGAATTTTTGGAGGAGGAAGCCATGAAGATGTTGGTACCGATTCTGAATATTATCAGTTTAATTTAAAACGTGGAGCTACACCATTACAAGCTAGAGAAATTGTTAAGCAAACACCAACTTATTGGGGAATACAACCAATAGTTGAGGCACCAGCATATGTAGGCGCAGTAATTTTATTCCTATTCGTATTAGGGTTATTCCTTGTTAAAGGACGTGTTAAATGGTGGTTAGTTGGAGGAACAGTCTTATCACTATTATTATCTTTTGGAAAACATTTTGGTTTATTAACCGATTTCTTTATCGATTTTGTGCCCATGTATAACAAGTTTAGAGCAGTAAGTTCTATTCAGGTGATTTTGGAATTATGTATTCCAGTTTTAGGTACTTTAGGTTTGGTTGAATTATTTAAAGTCACCGAAACTAATGATGAAAAACTTAAGGCCTTAAAATTTTCGGCAGGAATTACTGCAGGCTTAGCGGTGTTATTATTAGTATTTAAGTCTGCTTTATTTGATTTTGTAGGCAGAAATGATGGGTATTACGCACAAAATTACGGACCAGATTTTATTGATGCCATTCGAGCAGATAGAGCATCTATGTTTACACAAGATACCTTTAGAACTTTAATATTTGTTTTATTAGCGGCTACGGTTGTCTTTATGTTTTTGAAGAAAAAGATATCGGAAACACTTGTCGTGGTGAGTCTTGCAGCTCTAATTTTAGTTGATTTGATTGGGGTTGATAAGCGTTATGTGAATAACGATGATTTTAAATCTGCTATGCAAGTTAATAAGCCATTTCAGGCTAATGCTGCCGATTTACAAATCTTAAAAGATACTACACATTTTAGAGTTTTTGATGTCACTTCCGGTGCTGCAAGAGCATCCTACTTTCATAATTCTTTAAATGGATATCACGCAGCTAAATTGGGTAGATATAATGAAGTTTTCGATTTTTATATTTCTAAAAACAACATCAACGTGTTAAACATGTTGAATACCAAGTATATTATCGCTCAAGACGAAAAAGGTGCTTATTTTCCTTACGAAAATACAGATGCTAATGGAAATGCTTGGTTTGTAAATCGTGTAAAAACCGTAGAATCTGCAAATCAAGAAATACTGCAATTAGATAGTTTAGATACACGACATGTTGCTGTTACAACTTCTAAAACGATTAAAAATACGGCGAATGTTGTAGATTCTACAGCAACTATTCAAGCTATAACTTATAAGCCTAATTATATTAAGTACAAGTCTACAAATAGTCAAAATGGCTTTGCTGTATTTTCAGAAATTTATTACGCAGATGGTTGGGATGCTTTTATGGATGGCGAGTTAGTCCCTCATGAACGTGTAAATTATATTTTACGTGGTTTAGATATTCCTGCAGGAACTCATAGTATCGAATTTAAATTTGAGCCTACAGTCATACAAAAAGGAAGTACAATAGCTTTAGCAAGTTCTGTTGTGCTGGGTGTATTGGTTTTAATCGGATTGTTTTTCGGGTTTAAAAAAACATCTACAGGTAAAGACTAATTTAAATTAATACAATGCTATTTTACAATGAAAAAAAATGTCCTTATCGTAACGTATTATTGGCCGCCAGCTGGTGGGCCAGGTGTACAACGATGGCTTAAATTTGTAAAATATTTACCCGAATTTAATGTAAATCCGATTGTTTATATTCCTGAACATGCTAATTATCCATTAATTGATACCAGTTTACAAGCAGACGTTTCTAAGGATTTAACCATTTTAAAGACGCCTATAAAAGAACCGTATAAATTAGCACGATTACTATCGGGAAATAAAGTGACAACAATTAGTAAAGGCATTATTACCGAATCTAAAAAGCAGAGTAGGGTAGAGCGCTTAATGCTTTATGTGCGTGGGAATTTTTTTATTCCAGATGCTAGAAAATCTTGGGTTAAACCCTCCGTTTCATTTTTATCCAATTATATATCGAAACATGATATTGATACTGTAATTACCACGGGGCCGCCGCATAGTTTACATTTAATTGGATTACAATTACAAGCCGATTTAAATATAAAATGGATAGCCGATTTTAGAGATCCTTGGACTACAATAGGCTATCATAAAGAGTTAAAACTTACACCGGCATCTCAAGCCAAGCATAAGCAATTAGAACATCAAGTTTTAAATGCTGCAGATGCTGTTATTGTAACGAGCAATCCGACTAAAACAGAATTTGAAGCCATTACAACTAAACCTATTCATGTAATTACTAATGGTTATGATACGGTTAAGACAGAACAAATCGTGTTAGATAAAAAATTTACTTTATCTCACATCGGCTCTCTATTGTCAAAGCGTAATCCTAAAATTTTGTGGCGTGTATTAAGCGACTTAGTTAAAGAACGCAAAGATTTTGCAGAAGATTTTCAACTTAATATTATAGGAAGTATAGGTGAAGATGTGCTTAAATCTCTAGAAAAATTTAAACTCGATGGTTATATAAATAATGTGGGTTATGTATCACATCAAGAAGCGATTACGTATCAAAAGCAATCGCAACTGTTATTGTTAATTGAAATAGATTCTAAAGACACCCAGTGTATTATTCCTGGAAAATTGTTTGAATATATGGTGTCTAATCGGCCTATATTAGCAATGGGGCCAGTAGGTTCTGATGTCGAACAGATTATTAAAACGACTAATACAGGACAGTATTTTCTATACACAGAATACAATGGCTTAAAACGTGAGGTTTTAAAATATTACGAAGCTTTTAAACAAGGCACTTTACAGTCTCATCCCCTAGGATTACAAAAGTATAGTAGGCGTTCGCTTACCGAAACGCTTTCAAAACTTTTATAATGGGAGTAGTTATTAATCAATCTATAAAAAACACTATCATTACCTATTTAGGTTTTGGATTAGGTGCTATTAATACCTTGTTTTTATTTACAAGATTTTTAAGTGATGAGTATTTTGGTTTAATAACCTTTATACTTTCTACAGCTAATATTCTGATGCCTTTAATGGCTTTTGGGGTAAATAATACTATTATAAAGTTTTTTTCAACGTATAAAACACGACAATCCCAAAATTCATTTTTAACCTTAATACTCTTTTTACCATTAGTTATAATTATTCCTTTCGGCACAATAGGATATATTGCTTTTGATTCCATAAGTACATGGATAGCTAATGATAATGCTTTAGTAAAAGATTATGTGTGGTTAATATACATATCGGCTGTCGTTTTTGCTTATTTTGAAGTCTTTTATTCTTGGGCAAAAGTGCAAATGCAATCGGTATTTGGGAATTTCATGAAGGAAGTCTTTCATAGGTTAGGAACGATGTTCTTACTGCTTTTACTGTATTTAGATGTTATTTCAGTAGATGAACTCATTGTACTAATCGTAATTATGTATGTGATAAGATTGTGTATTATGATGGTTTATGCCTTTAGTGTAAAACGTCCTGTAATTCGATTTTCTAAAATTAATAATGTCAAGGCTGTTTTAAAATATACAACCTTAATTATCATAGCAGGTTCTGTTGCAAATATCATTTTAGAAATAGATAAATTCATGATTGGATTTTATAATATTCTTGAAAATGTAGCTTATTACAGTGTGGCTATTTATATAGCTTCTGTGGTAGGTGTGCCTTCTAGAGCGATGCATCAAATTACAAATCCGCTGACAGCTAAATATTTAAACGAAAAGGATAAAGTCAGTCTCAACGATTTGTATAAAAAATCGTCTCTCAACCTATTTATAATTAGTGGTTTTATTTATTTATTAATTATTTTGAATATTAACGAGTTATACAAGTTAATACCAGAACAATTTGGTAGTGGTATAATGGTCGTTTTTCTAATAGGAATAGCCAAATTATTCGATAATCTTTTAGGAAATAATAATGCCATTTTATTTAACAGCGATTATTATAGAATGGTGTTAATTCAAGGTGTGTTTTTGGCCATTATTTCTGTACTTCTTAATATTTATTTTATTCCACATTATGGTATAGATGGCGCTGCTTATGCGACATTTATCTCTGTCTTTATTTACAATGTGGTAAAGATAAGTTTTGTATATCGAAAGTTTAAGATACTCCCGTTTTCAGAAAACACATTTAAAGTATTGTTGCTAATTATATTAACAGGATTAGTGTTTTACTTCTGGGATTTTTCAATACATCCGATAATAAATATCGGTTTAAAATCGCTTATAATAGGTGTAGTATATGGCGGAATTTGTTATTATTTCAATCTTTCAGATGATATTACTAAACTGCTTAACAAACTGTTAAAACGTGTGTAAAAAGAAAATCCCACGTATCGCTTTGGGGAAAACGAACACGTAGAATTTTTAAATGTTTTAACCTCGACTACTAGTTGTAGATCTTTTTATAGTTGTACCATTCGATCTAGAACTCGAAGTACTTGATTTAGTAGATGGTTTTACAGTTGAAGACCGCGTAGAGGTTTTACCTGTATTCTCACTATATCTACTTTTGTTTGAACTCGTATAGGTTTTTGATGCTTTTGAGTTCGTTCGCGTTGTGTTCTGCTTAGAACTTTTAGCACTAACTCTAGTATTTTTATTAGTACTTACGCTTGAATTGCGTTTCACTGTATTTGCAGTACGCGTATTATTAGTATTGTATCTCGAACTATTATTTGCAATTTTAGTATTGGTTTTATTGCTATAATTTCTACGAGTTGTATTGGATTTAACGCGTGTACTGTTATTTGGTTTCTGATATCTGCTTACCACAGGTCTTCTGTTATTTTGGTAAGGTTTATTGTACGTTCTCCTAACAGCATGGTAGTTTTTTCTATAAGGTGTATGGTATACTACACGGTAGTTTACACTCGGTACACGGTAATAACTATGCCATGGTCTGTATATATAACCAATATTATATGAGTTTATATGCCCTGAATAATGACTATAACCGTAACTGTTGTAATAAATATTCATGTTTCCAATGTTTGAGACTAAACCATAATTATTATAATTAATGGCCACGTTTCCTGCTCCAACTATACGTCCGTAATAATCATAATAAATAGGTACATTTTGTATTTGTATAATAGCACCATATTCATCGTACTGCACATAAGGATTATAGTTATAACCTGTGTTAAAACTAAACTGCACATTAGACGAATTGAAAGCAATATTTACACGTTCCTGTACTCCGGACATGTAAAAATCGAATTGTCCATCTTGGAATATTGAAAACTCTACACCTTGTTCTGTAAATATAAATGTTTTAGGATTGCTGTAATTACTAGTCTCTGTAGCAACTGTTGTATAGGTTGCTGCTTTAGTCCCCGCAATAGCGAAAAGGGATAAAAGTAATAAAGTAAAAAATGATTTCATAGCTTATCAATTTTTGGTTCGTGCTGTTATAAATACAAACAACGTGCCAAAAACAAAATCGCTATTGAATTAATATTAGTAAAATCTTATTTTTACTGCTAATAATGTATAAATAAATACGTTTTTTATGAGAAATTAATAAGGATTAAGGGGCTTTTAAGTTTAATTATAATTACTTGTTTAATAGTAACCATTGCAGTGCTATTATAGTCTTAGCGTCTTTAAAGGTATTAGCTTTTAAAGCATTTTTAATTTCTGATATTGGAAATTTTATGAGTTGTATATCTTCTTGTTCGGCATCTAATCCGCCGCCTTTAAATTTTTTGTCTGTAGAATTTACTTCAGCATAAAAGCCATGAACTCTTTCTGAACTTCCTCCAGGAGATGAGTAATATTCACCCATAGATTCCATATTAGCTATGGTATACCCAATTTCTTCCTCAACTTCGCGTTTAGCACATTCTATAGGATCTTCATCGGCTTCCATACAACCGGCAACAATTTCAATTAGCCAACCATCGTATCCTGGATGTGTAATTGTAGGATATCTAAATTGATTAATTAACAAAACCGAATCGGTATCCTTTTCAACTAAAATAATGGCGATGGCATTACCACGATCTAAACATTCTCTAACTACCTCAATTTGAGTATCACCTTCGAAGCTATCGTGTAAGATTGTAGCCTTTTTTATTTTAAAGAAATCTTTATAAACGATGTCTTCTTTAACTATGTTATATTTCATGATAGGTTTTTATAAGTGACTAAGGTAATTAATTATAAGATATTTTAAAAAGTTACTTATCTTCACTTTTTAGTTTTTTTAATTCAACCTATGAGTAAAACGTGCAAAAATTGCGATTTTAAATTTGATGAGACATTTAAATATTGTCCCAATTGTGGGCAAAATTATCATGAAGAATTAACGGTTAACGATATTTTTAAAAATACGATTAATAATTATTTTTCTGTAGATGCCCGTTTTTTCAAAAGCTTTTTTCCGTTACTTATTAAGCCTGGATTTTTAGCCTTACAATTTGTTGAAGGAAAACGATTAAAGTATTTAAACCCAGCTCAGTTTTATTTGTTTGCCAGTGTGGTATTTTTCTTCTTATTTTCTTTTCAAGTCAGTAAACAAGAAAAACGTATAGATGCAGAAGTGCAGCAAAATTTTAAAACGATGGATGCTCTAATAGAGAGAGAGTCTTCAAAAGTCAATAAAAACGGTATTGATAGTCTTGAATTACAATTTAATAACGGTGAAAAAAATAAATTTAATCGGTTTACTTTAGATTCTTTAGTCCAAGTAAATGCATCTGGAAATCAAGTTTTAAAAGGGTTGGGTGTAGATTATAACGCAAGTACTTTTGAAAAAAAGTTTTACTTGCAAGTCTATAAATTTTATAAGGATAAAAGTAGTGTGTCATTAATAGATACATTTTATAACTATGTACCAATTTCATTATTTGTCTTATTGCCTATATTTGCTTTCTTTTTATATCTAATGCATTATAAAAAGAAGCAATATGCACAACATTTGGTGTTTAGTTTGTACTATTTTGCGTTTCTATTTATAATGTTTAGCATTTTTACAGTAATTCACTTTTTGTTTGATTTGCCTTCATTTACGAACCAACTGATATTAGTGTTAAGTTTTATGTATTTATATTTTGCAATACGTAAATTTTATAAGTCTAGAAAACGCACAAGTTTTATAAAAGCGGTAATAATTTCGGTAGTATTTATATCTTTAGTTATTCCTGTAGCTTTTGCTATAATTGGGACAGCAGCATTTCTATACTATTAATACTAAGGTTATATTTTGTCTTTTAAATATTTTGCTGTTACACTATTTTTGTTTTTTACCAGTTCTTCAGGCGTTCCAGAAGCAACAATTTTACCACCATATTCACCACCACCTGGACCAAGATCAATAATATAATCTGCACATTTTATTAATTCTAAATTGTGCTCTACAACGACTATAGAATGTCCTTTTTCGATTAAAGCTCTAAAGGATTTTAATAATTTCTGTATATCGTGAAAATGAAGTCCTGTTGTAGGTTCATCGAAAATAAAAAGTGCTTTCTCTTTCGTGTTACCTTTTCCTAAAAAGGTTGCGAGTTTTATACGTTGGGCTTCACCACCAGATAGGGTAGAAGAGCTTTGTCCTAAAGTAACATAGCCTAAACCAACATCTTGAAGCGGTTGTAATTTGTTTTTTATCTTAGTTTCTTTATATGAATCGAAGAAAGCTATCGCATCATCAATCGTCATATTTAAAACATCGTCAATAGACTTGTCTTCAAAAGTAACTTCTAAAACTTCTTTTTTGAAACGTTTTCCTTGGCAAGTTTCACATTGTAAATGTACATCTGCCATAAATTGCATTTCTATAGTCACTTCTCCTTCACCTTTACAGGTTTCACAACGTCCGCCATCTACATTAAAAGAGAAATGTTTGGCTTTATAATCACGGATTTTACTTAATTTCTGATTAGCAAACAAATTTCTAATATCGTCGTAAGCTTTAACGTAAGTCACTGGATTAGAACGCGAAGACCTTCCGATTGGGTTTTGGTCGATAAATTCTATGTGTTTTATCGTACTATAATTTCCTTTTAATTCTGAAAATTGTCCTGGTTTATCTCCAAACCCTGTGAGTTCTTTTTGGATGGCAGGATACAGTATTTTTTTCACTAATGTACTTTTACCGCTACCAGAAACACCAGTAACCACAGTAAGCATATTTAAAGGAAATGTAGCATTTACATTTTTTAAATTATGCTCTCTAGCTCCAAGAATTTCTATTTGATATTTAGAGGTTAAGCGTTTTTCTGGAACTTTAATTTCCATATCGCCATTTAGATATTTAGCGGTTAACGATTCAGATTTTAAGATATCTGCATACGTTCCGGTGGCAACTACTTCACCACCAAAGGTTCCTGCTTCTGGACCAATATCTATAATCTCATCGGCAGCTTGCATAATATCTTCATCGTGTTCAACCACAATTACAGTGTTTCCTAAATCGCGTAATGCTTTTAAAACGCTAATTAAACGTTCCGTATCTTTAGGGTGCAACCCAATACTTGGTTCGTCTAAAATATACATAGAGCCTACTAAACTACTTCCTAAAGAAGTCGCTAAATTAATACGCTGACTTTCTCCCCCAGATAAGGTGTTTGAGCGTCTGTTTAATGTTAAGTAATTTAGTCCAACATTTGATAAAAACTCTAAACGACTATTTATTTCTTTTAATAAACGGTTAGAAATTTTGGTGTCATTCTCGTTTAATTCTATGGCTTTAAAAAACACAGCCAGTTTATCTAAAGGTAATTCAACCAAATCAGTGATGGTTTTACCTCCAATTTTAACATAATTGGCTTCAATACGTAAGCGTTTGCCTTGACAGGTTTTACATTTAGTTTTTCCGCGGTAACGAGAAAGCATTACACGGTTTTGTATTTTATAGGCTTTAGATTCTAGTTCAGCAAAGAAACTAGAAAGGCCTTCAAAATACTGGTTTCCACTCCAAATTAATTGCTTTTGGGCATCGGTTAATTCAAAATAAGGTTTATGAATTGGGAAATTAAATTTATGAGAATTATTTACCAATTGGTCTCTAAACCAACTCATACTTTCGCCTCGCCAAGGAAAAATGGCATTTTCGAAAACAGAAAGAGCAGTGTTTGGAATCACTAAATCGTCGTCTATACCTACAACATCTCCATATCCCTCACAGGTTGGACAAGCACCATACGGATTATTAAAACTGAATAAATGAACATTAGGTTCCAAGAACGAAATACCATCTAATTCAAAATTATTACTAAATGTACGTGTAGAATTATCACTTAATGCCTGAATAGAACAGCTCCCTTTCCCTTCGTAAAAAGCTGTTTGTACAGCATCTGCTAATCGGTTAAAGAAATCTTCATTATCTCTGAAAATAATTCGGTCTACAACCAATTTAATGGTTTCAACTTTTGCGTCTTCAGGCGCTTCTTCAATTCTAATAACGTCTTCGTTAATTTTAACTCTGGCGTAACCTTGTTGTTTTAAAGCGTTCAGTTTATCTTTTAAAGCTCTACCTTCTTCAAGAATAATAGGAGAGAGGAGTAATAATTTGTCACCGTCCTGAAATGTTTTTACAAATGAAATAACATCTGTAACCGTGTCTTTTTTGACTTCATGTCCAGAAACAGGAGAGTAGGTGCGACCAATTCTTGCAAATAATAGCTTTAAATAATCGTAAATTTCTGTCGTGGTTCCAACAGTAGATCTTGGATTGGTAGAGTTTACTTTTTGTTCAATTGCTATGGCTGGTGCTATACCTTTAATATAATCAACTTTTGGCTTATTAAGTCGGCCTAAAAATTGTCTGGCATAACTCGATAAGCTTTCTACGTAGCGGCGTTGTCCTTCTGCATATAATGTATCGAACGCTAAACTTGATTTTCCTGACCCAGAAAGTCCGGTAATAACGACAAGTTTGTTTCTAGGAATCACGACATCAATATTTTTAAGATTGTGCAGTTTTGCACCTTTAATGATGATGTTTTCTTTAGGATTTGCTTCAGAAAGGGTCTTGCTCATAGCTGTTTTTAAGTATAGTCTACAAAGATAACATAAGTATGTCAGCTAAGAAAATAGATTGTTGCCCTTTAAAATGTTAAATAAATTATAAAAAATATTTTGTGATTTGTTTAAGAATATTTATATATTTGGAAACATCAAATCAAAATAGATACAGCCTATTCAGCACAATTACTTTTAAAACATTTTAACCTACATTACAGAAGATTTGTTCTTCTATGTGTCTTAAAAGAAATTGATTATGCAAAAAGAACTTACTGCAGATGCTGTATTAATAACCAATTATATTAGAGGAAACGAAGGGGCTTTAGAAACCCTTATTATAAGGCATAAACAGAAAATTTATAGCTTTATTTATTCTAAAGTTTACAATCGCGATATTGCCGAAGATATTTTTCAGGATACTTTTATTAAAGTTATAAATACGCTTAAAATGGGTAATTATAACGAAGAAGGGAAGTTTATTCCTTGGGTTATGCGTATCGCTCATAATTTAGTTATCGATCATTTTAGAAAAAATAACCGTATGCCAAAATTTGATAATTCTGGTGAGTTTAGTATTTTTTCTGTTTTAAGTGATTCATCATTAAATGCTGAAAAACAAATCATAAAAAGTCAGGTAGAGTCTGATGTTAGACGGTTAATTGATGAATTACCAGAAGACCAAAAAGAAGTGATTCTTATGCGTATGTATAACGATATGAGTTTTAAAGAAATTTCTGATAAAACGGGAGTAAGCATCAATACTGCTTTAGGAAGAATGCGCTATGCACTAATTAATATGAGAAAAATTATTGAAAAAAATAATATGGTTTTAACAAATTAGCATAATAAACTCAAAAGGTTGTCGTTATAATATTAATAACTTTAAAATATTATAAATGGCTAAACTTTACTCTAAGACGACAAGTCAAATTAATTTAAACCCTAAGAAGGAAACTTTAAAATTTCTCTTAGATTATTCAAAAGCATTACACATTGTAAATTGTAACAATGAAAAGTTTAAAATAAGCATAAACTAAAAACAAAAAAGTCCTGATTTAATCAGGACTTTTTTGTTTTATAATATTTATCAATTTCTGTTTTTCTTCCAATTGTTTTGGTAATAATATCTTTATCTAAATCCCAACCACGTGCTGGAGAATATTGGCGTCCATACCAAATAATTTGTAAATGCAAGTCGTTCCATAAGGCTTCTGGAAATAAACGTTTTGCATCTTTTTCGGTTTGAACCACATTTTTCCCATTACTTAAATTCCAACGATACATTAACCTCTGAATGTGAGTGTCTACTGGAAAAGCAGGAATACCAAAGGCTTGAGATAAAACTACAGCTGCTGTTTTATGCCCTACTGCAGGTAACACTTCTAAAGCTTCATAAGTTTTAGGGACTTCACCATTATGTTTATCAATTAAAATCTGTGATAAACCATGAATACCTTTACTTTTCATTGGCGATAATCCTACAGGTTTTATAATGTCTCGAATCTCATCAACAGTTAATTTAACCATATCATACGGATTGTCGGCTTTCTTAAATAAAAGCGGCGTAATTTGGTTTACGCGCACATCTGTACTTTGTGCAGACATAAGGACAGCAATTAATAAAGTATACGGATCTTTATGATCTAAAGGAATAGGAATTTCAGGATATAAATCTTTTAGTGTATTTATAACGAACTCTACTTTTTCTTTTTTAGTCATTATTGTACTTTTGAATAAATTTAATAATTATGACAACTTTAAAAATAGGAGATAAGGCTCCAGATTTTTCAGCCAAGGATCAAGATGGCAATATAATTTCTTTAAACGATTATAAAGGAAAAAAATTAGTGATTTTTTTCTATCCTAAAGCAAGTACACCTGGTTGCACGGTTGAAGCTTGTAATTTAAGAGATAATTTTGAGCGTTTTCAAGCGTTGAATTATGAAATTCTTGGTGTAAGTGCCGATAGTGAAAAACGCCAAACTAACTTTAAAACGAAACACAAATTTCAATATCCTTTATTAGCAGATGAAGATAAAACAGTTATTAATGCTTTTGGTGTTTGGGGACCTAAAAAATTTATGGGACGCGAATACGATGGAATACACAGAACCACTTTTGTAATTAATGAAGACGGTATTATTGATGATATTATCTTAAAAGTAAAAACAAAAGCACATGCAGACCAGATTTTAGATTAAAAATCTGGTGTTACATAACGTTCAGTTGATGTTGCATCGTCATCTAAAGTTCCTAAATAAAACACATCTTGACTTACATTAGGTAATTGAATATTAGTAAGTACTGTAGTTATCTCATACGTTTGCTCAATGGTGTGTTCTCTATAAGCTGTTGCTGTAACCGTAGTTGCAACATCTGGATTTAAATAATCTGCACCCACACTACTAAATGTAATATCGTTAGCTGGATTTTGGTCTTGTGTTTTATTTTCTTCGTCGCGAGTTAAAACGCCATCGCCATCATCGTCCGGGTCTAAATAGTCTGGTATGCCATCGCCATCTGTATCTAAAGAATCTACGAAATCGCCTTCATCTTCATCATAATTAGGCGATTCGCTGCTGGTTTTAATATTATCTCCATCATCATCATCATCTAAATAATCAGGAATGCCATCGCCATCGGTGTCTGTTGGATTTGTACTCGGATCATCATCACCATCTAAATTTTCATCTTCAACATCTGCAGGAATGCCATCACCATCATCTTCAGTTAAAATGGTTGTAATGGTGGCTTCGCCAGAAGTACTTTCCAAATCGTTTGTAATATATACATCTGACGGCGGTATATCATTACAGAAATAATCTGAAGGATCTCCATCATAAGAACGATAGTTAAACGGGTTAGAAGAACTAATATCTATAGTCGTAACAAGTGTATTATCATCCTCAACTTCTAAAAGATCTTCAAGTGTTAATTCTGGATCTGTAATTTGTAAGGATAAAGATTCGTAGGGATCGTCTTTAGTATTGTAAAATACCAAATCGCCACAAGTCTCGTAGGTGCTATCAAAATCAAATTCGGCAGTTATTATATCTCCATCATCACAAGACAAAAATGAGAATAGACTCAAACATAGAACAAACGAAAATTTACGCATATAAATTAATTTAAATGCAAAAATAATGATTTGAGAAATTATAAATAGACTTATTGAAAATAATTTTAATTGAAGTAAATTTGTAGCATGAAAAAGGTATATCTTGATAACGCTGCAACCACTAAAATACATGATGATGTTATTGTAAACATGACAAATGTAATGACAGAGGTTTATGGAAATCCGTCATCATCTCATAGTTTTGGGCGAGCCTCTAAAACGGTTGTAGAAACTGCTAGAAAGATTATTGCCAAGGAATTAAATGTTACAGCAGGTGAGATTTTCTTTACTTCTGGAGGAACGGAAGCCGATAATTTAGTGCTTTTAAGTGCGGTTAGAGATTTAGGTGTTACACGAATTATTACATCTAAAATAGAACATCATGCAGTCTTGCATACTGTAAATTTTTTAGAAAAAAATGATGGTATTGAAGTGATTTACGTGGGTTTAAATGTTAATGGAACTGTTAATATTACAGACCTTGAGCATTTATTACGTCAATCGGACGCTAAAACTCTAGTGAGTTTAATGCACGTAAATAATGAAATAGGAACTATTTTAGATTTGAAGCGAGTGGCAGAACTCTGTAAAACTAATCAGGCTCTGTTTCATAGCGATACTGTACAATCTATAGGACATTATAAATTAGATTTACAAGATATGCCTGTAGATTTTATAGTTTCAAGTGCTCATAAATTTCACGGACCAAAAGGTGTTGGTTTTGTTTTTGTGAGAAAACATTCCGGAATTCACCCTATAATTCACGGCGGAGAACAAGAACGTGGATTACGTGCAGGTACAGAATCTATTCATAATATTGTTGGTCTTGAAACTGCTTTTAAGCAAGCCTATGCACATTTAGAGTCTGAACGCGAATATATAACGTCGTTAAAAACGTATTTTAGTTCAGAAATTAAAAATGCTTTTTCTGAGGCTACTTTTAATGGAGATTCTTCAAATTTAGAAGTTACAACGTATACTATTGTTAATGTGTGTTTTCCTTTTGAATCACATAAAACCCAAATGCTTTTATTTCAGTTAGATTTAAAAGGTATTGCGTGTTCTCGAGGAAGTGCTTGCCAAAGTGGTAGTCAAAAAGGCTCGCATGTGTTGGCCGAACTATTAAATGAAACTGATTTCAAGAAACCTTCTATCCGTTTTTCTTTTTCTCAGTACAATACTAAAGAGGATATAGATTATGTTATTGAAGTTTTAAAGGAATTTGCAAAGAAATAATTTAAAAATCCCTCTGAAATTGGCGTTCAAAGGGCTGTTTAAATTAACCATGAATGGTTTCACTTTTGCTTAAATCTTTCATAATTTCAGCTTCAAACTCTAATAAATCTTGCCATTTTCTATCGACTTCATTTCTATCTCCATATTCTCTAGCAAATCCTAAAAACATAGTGTAATGGTTGGCTTCACTAACCATTAATTTACGGTAAAACTCGGCTAATTCTTTATCTTCTAATTCTTCAGATAATAATCTAAAACGTTCGCAACTTCGCGCTTCAATTAAGGCAGCGTACAATAAACGGTGTACTAATTGTGTGGTTCTGCTTCCGCCTTTTGGAAAAAAGGTAATTAGTTTAAGCACGTAAGCATCTTTTCTATCGCGACCTAAAACCCAACCGTTTTCTAATATTTTATCGTGAACCATTTTAAAGTGGCTAATTTCTTCTTTAACTAAAGCCACCATTTCTTGCACTAAGGCTGTATATTCTGGGAAACTAACAATTAAAGAAATTGCTGTACTTGTTGCTTTTTGTTCGCAATAAGCATGATCTGTTAAAATGTCTTCAACATTTTTCTCTACAATATTTACCCATCTTGGATCTGTTGGTAATTTTAAGCCTAACATATGCTTTAGAATTTAGTTTTAATTTCAGTGATTTTATAATCGCCTGTTTTTGAAATTGACAATAAAAAAGATTTGTGGTCTGAGATAACGTTTGGTTTGCAAAATAAAATTTGCATCTGGACAGTGTCAGTACTAGCGATGTGGTCGTCGTCTATCCAAACACTTTTTAATTGATAGGGGTGAAGTGCTTCTGAAACGTTTTCAAGCTTATCAGAAATAAATGTTTTTGAAATGATATGATTAAAAATAGTCTCATTTTTAAAATCAACAGCTACTTCTGCTACGGGAGTTCTAAAAAACGTTTTAATATCTAAACTATCTTTTTTTTCGGTGGTAAGTATATTAGAATTCATGTCTGTGTAGCTCTTTATACGTACATGATATCCTGTATGTAAAATAGTGTCTGTAACAGTTTCTGTATAGTGTTCTGGCACATAATTTATGCGTTCGGAAAACGATTCTAATAAGCCATTATCTGCTAATATTTGCTTTGGTTTTTTATGAGATTTATCTCTGCCATCGCAACTAGAACAAGTTACTATAAGGAGTAAAATTGAAAACTGTAAAATATTATGATATAGTATTTTATACATCGAGATCGAAAGCTTTTCTTAATAGGTCTAAACTCGGGTTTTTTTCGCACATTTTTTCGAATTTTTCTCGAGGCGTATAAGCGTATTGCTTTTCTTTTTCTTCGTTAATTTCAATCTCTAAACTAACATCGAAATTGTTTAAACGTTTCCTAATAAAACTCATTAAATGAAACTGACTTCTTTCAACTTCAATTTTATTTGTTTGATTTGGATAGACAACATTAATGGTTGTTTTGTCTTTTAATTTAGGAGTATCTATAGATAAAATAGAGGCTAAATTATGTTTACCTTCAGCTTCAATTACGCTTACAAAATCTTTCCAAGCGGTTTGCATATCCTCTTCAATAAAGTCGTCTGTTGGTAAATTTATTTCATCGTAAACAACTTCATTTTGTTTAATTTCATGCTCTTTTTTAGCACGAATACTTTTTAAAGATAGACCGGAAGTACGTTTGTTTGCTTTATTTAATACAATTTTCGGAACAGAAGGCTCAGAAAATTGAGAAGGCGCTGCTTTCTTTTCTGGAGAGCTGGTGGCTGTATTTGTAGTGTCTTTTTGCTGAGCAACTGCTGTTTCTTGATTATTAGAGTTTGAAATAACGGGTTTATTAACCGGAATAGGGGTAATGCCTTTAGCTCTAAAATAAGAAGGCGGAATTATGAACCGTTTGCTATTTTTTTTTTCTCCATCAAAAGTGATAGAGGCAAGTTGCATGAGACAAAGTTCGACGAGGAGTCGCTGGTTTTTACTGGTTTTATATTTGAGATCGCAGTCGTTGGCGAGTTCTATACCTTTTAGCAAGAAGGACTGTGATGCTTTACTAGCTTGTTCTAAATACTTCTGCTTGGTTTCTTCTCCAACTTCTAAGAGTTCTACCGTTTGTGGTGTTTTACACACTAAAAGGTCTCTAAAGTGTGAGGCTAAACCAGCAATATAATGTTGACCGTCGAATCCTTTAGACAGCGTATTGTTTAATTGTAGTAATAATTGTGGAATATTGTTTTCAATAATAAAATCTGTACTGGTAAAGAAGGTTTCGTAATCGAGAACGTTTAAGTTTTCGGTTACGGCTTGTCTGGTTAAATTTTTACCAGAAAAACTCACCACACGATCAAAAATAGAAAGTGCATCACGCATAGCACCATCTGCTTTCTGAGCGATTATGTGTAAGGCATCGTCTTCTGCAGTTATACCTTGCTCTTCAGCAATATATTTTAAATAGTTTTTAGCGTCTTTTACCGTAATACGTTTAAAATCAAAAATCTGACATCTAGATAAGATTGTAGGAATGATTTTATGCTTTTCGGTAGTTGCTAAAATAAAGATACAGTGCTTTGGTGGCTCTTCTAAGGTCTTTAAAAAGGCGTTAAATGCGGCCTGAGATAACATATGTACCTCATCAATAATATAGACTTTATATTGACCAATTTGTGGCGGGATTCTAACTTGTTCGGTAAGATTTCTTATATCGTCTACCGAGTTATTAGAAGCAGCATCGAG
>NZ_LMAK01000033.1 GCF_001439665.1 Formosa algae | reverse complement strand
CCAACCGCCGCCATATTCGGGAACACTTTGTGCGCCCCAATGTACCCAAATTCCAAATCGGGCTTCGGTAAACCATTCGGGCACTTCATACTGTTTACTTAAATCTTCCCATGACAAATCCTTGTCTTGGGCATAAGAAAGTGACCCCATTGCTATTATAAAAAATAATATGAGTAGCCGTTTCTTATTTAACTTAAGTAACTTCATTTTTAATTGTCTTAGTTATCTAAATATTAGTTATTAACACGTTCTACATAGTTATAATATACAGCGCCTTCCATCTCGCCTGCGGCATTATAAAACCAAGTTTGTATAAAAGCTGGTCCTTTTGGTAGGTTTTTAATATTGAATTTCACACCATCGGCATTCGGATTTACTTCTTTTTTTTCGTCGACATACACGGTGTCTTCATTCCAGATTTTTACTCTAGCCGTTTTTATATTTAAGGCTTTACCTGAACCTGCCGAAGTTAAGGTTGTTTCGTTTTCAATCTCTTTTGGCCAACGGCGCAAATCGAAATTATAAGTTCCTGCTTTATCAAATTCCACAGCAATAAATCCGCTACCTGTTGCTCCTTTTTTTACATCATCTTGATGCCAAATCACTGTGCCATGAAAATCGTGCGCATGCAAATCTGTTTCGGGTTCGTTTTCGTTTCCTATGATAATGCGTGTATATTCGTTAGAACGCGCTTCTACCAATTTCCACCAGACTTCGTATTCCGCTTTTAACTCGGCAACCAATTCATTATACTTTGGATTTGAAATGATATTGTGTTCTTGTTTTTCATCAACTAAAACATCGTACAATTCCCAATCAGCATCTTTACTATTTCTAATCAAACGCCATTTATTTAGAATGGTATCACCTTCCCAATTGTCTTTTTTAACCGATAGCTTTTTATATTTCTCGGGAAACTCTGTCCACATATCGTTAATAACTACAGCTCTATTTTTATAATCTACAGGATCGTTAGCTGTATTATTATCTAAAAATGGTTTAAAACTCCGTCCTCTAATTTTTAATTTTTCAGGTCGGTTTGGCACATCTTTAAGTTCCAGAATATCCATAAATGTTGGAAGCCAATCGATATGAGCCGTTAATGGTGTTACGTCTCGGCCTTTGCCTTGTCCTCCTAAGTTTCCAGCTTCCCATCTTACAAAACATGGCACGCGTGTTCCGCCATCATAATTTGAGCCTTTTCCTCCTCTAAGGTAACCTCCGGCGCCGTTATCTGTCGTAAAAATAAGAATGGTGTTATCGGCAATACCTTTATCATCTAGGAATTTCATTAAGCGTCCCATATTCTTATCAATATTCTCAATGGTTCCATTTTTTGCACTTACACCTTCACGGGCATCAGGTGGTAACACATGTGGTGCATGCGCTGTTCCTAAAGGGATATAAGCAAAAAATGGTTTATTTTTCTCAATGTTATCTTCCATAAAATCCATGGCACGATTCATAAAGAAATTTGTGGTGAATGCTCCTTCTATACCATCGTTTTCATCGGTCATTTCAACTAAAGTATCGTTTACCCACATATGTGCTTCATTATTAGTATTTCCCCAATAATCGGGTTGCTGACCAGTTCCGCCACCTTTAATCCAAGCGACATAATCGAATCCGCGATCTTTTGGACGAAACGGATAATTATCGCCTAAATGCCATTTAAAAAAGAGTCCAGTGGCATAACCATTGGCTTTAAAAATATCGGCCATCGTAATCTCATCTGCACGCATCATATTCCGACCATTAATAGTGTGCCACACACCAACCACATCGCTTGGTCGTCCTGTAAGTAAAGCACCACGTGTAGGCGAACAACTTGGCGAGACATGAAAGTCTGTTAAACGCACAGACTCATCCCCCAACATATCAATATTTGGGGTTCTTGGCGCATTCTTTTTATAGTATGAAAAGGAACTATGACTGATATCGTCGGGCATGACAAAAATGACATTTGGACGTTCTTGAGTTTGGGCAAAAAGTGAATTTGAAGGTGCGAGAACGATAGTTAAAAGCACACCTAGTTTTAATAGTTTCATATCTTTTTTAAATCAATTTTCATATTGTAGCACCTTTATATTTTAAAATATAACTATGCTTCGTTTCTGTTGGGGTATTGTAATACCATGTCGCACATTGACTATATAGATAGAAAATCACAACGCTTAACAGTAGTACTATACAATGTTAAACATTATGATTTGTATATATTATAAACTATGATGCAGAGACTATAACCTATGATTTATTTCCCATGAATATGCCCTAGTGATTGTTTATTACAGTAGATTTACTTCACAAAAGAATAGAAAAACAAAGTCTCTTTAAAAACAGTAAAATTCACTTCTTTTAGTTCCTATTACGACTGGTTTTCTAAATGATGAGATTCTGAAATACATTCAGAATGACACGTTTTAATATTTATTGATAGCCTTCATTTAATTCGACTAAAGACTGTTTATACTACCACAATAATTTAACATCGCCTGGCCAATCATTAACCGATTTATAGGTTTCGTTTCCTTTAAGAAAAGTACTTTGCTCCATAGTTACATCACAATTCAGTAAACCCATGTCTACATTTTTATTATCGAATGAACAATTAATCACATACGAATTATTGACACTTCGCCACATGGCTCCCCAGGTATTATCGACCACGTTACAACGATTTAAAATGATGTTTTGAGGAGCATACTTTGGGTTTTCGGTATAGTTATATTTATCATAATAATCTTCGCAAGGAAACCACAAGGCTACGCGACCACAACCTGAAATATCGAATTTATGAAGAAAAATATAACCCGCTTCTTCATGATCGGCCTGAATACCGTTTCCATTCGCATCACGAATTTTACAGCGCTGCGCCAATACAAACTCACAAGACGTATATTTATTTCCTTTTCCCATTATAGGGTTAGACATGTCGCAATCGGATTGCAAAATATATTTATTGTACAAGAAATATACATTATGATATAAACCGCCACCGGAACCGTTATATTGAAAATCGCAATGGTCCATAATAATATTATCGGTACGTTTTAAATGCACGCCTTGCGCCGACCAATCTCTTACCGTAATATTCTGAAACATGATTCGGTTATGTCGACTCCCATTTTTTCCAGACATACGAATACCGTTCGCTTTTCCTTGTCTAGTCCCTTGAATAATAACATCTTTAATAATAAAATCGGTGACTTGCTGTTCCGGCTCGACATTAATGCCAGAGACCATCATATTTGGTCCTTGCATAATTATGGTTTCTGCTTGGCGTTCACCTACGAGAGTGATTTTACTTCTTGGAATAAGTGTATCTTCTAAATAATGAATGCCTTTTTTCAATACCACAACACCTCCGCCTGCGGTACTCACTGCATCCATTGCAGACTGAATTGATTCTCCTGGATGCACCTCAACTACACGATCTAAAACTTGTTCTGGATAAGTAACGTGTTTAAATTCATCGTTCCATTTATCTTTCATGATGGTGAATACTTCAGGTTCTATATCGACTTTAGTAATCTCATACTTCACTTTTTTTTGAACCGCATTAGTGTTATATAAAAAGTAATTTGTGGTCCACGTTTTTTTATCGTTAACTGGAACTGAAATATTTATAAACTGTTTCGTTGAAATTGCATTTGTATTGACTTCAACCAAAGAACGACTTAAAGATTGGTTAGATGACACTGTAACACCTGCACCAGATTTAGAATTTTCAAACGTTACTTTATTGTTAGGTGAAATGGTTTCAAAACCTTTTAAGTCTAATGAGAGTTCAGACTCTGGAAATGGTTCAGTTATCTGTATTTCATTGCCTCCTATTTTCAGATGTTCACTAGCTGAATTTTCTATTTGAAGTTTAAACGGATAAATAATTTTTAAAGGTGTTTTTTCCAATAAATTGGCTATTTCTAAACCAGAATTTAAAGCCTTAGTTCCTGTATTTTCAAGTTCATGTGCAATGATGAAACCTTGTTTATTTAACCGAATCGTTTTTGTGTAACTATAGGCATAACCAAAATCACTAGAAAGGGAATGGGTAAAACTAATCCAATCTTGACCTTTCTCAATATTCCAAGTTCCACGGTCGAGAATCTTGTAACTAGAATTATTTGCTTCGTAAACAGACGCCTTCCCATTCTGAAGCACACCAACACCTAAGCGGATAAATTTCCCATCAGAATCGGCATCTTTAAACCCTAAGCCACCAGACATAGATGCTTCTAAAGGTCCAAATATATTGGTAATTGTTTTAGACTTTTGCTTTGTATTATTCCCCTCAAAATACGCTTGCTTTTTATAGTTTAGCTTCGCCACAAGCCCCGACCAATCGAAATGTGTACCACGATAAAAGCCTTTTTTGTTATCTGGTAAAAATACAGTTAAACTTACCTCATCATTAGAAATTTCTGCATGTGGATATTTAAGATAGGGCTCCTTTTGTGCTTCAACTTTGTTTATAAAACCTCCTGCCAAACACAGTATGCATATCAACATTTTAATTTTCATAATTTATTTTTTTATGTATTTAATAAAACACTGAACCTTAATTACATGTTAATATAATAACGTTCACCTTTTATCGTTTGGAATGAAATCGTATCAGAATTCTCTTCTTCAAAGTCTAAAAGTTCACCCGTTTTAGTTGTGAGTTTAGCGTCAGAAATATTTAAATATCTCAATTTACATAAACCACCACTTCTAGACAGAATTTCTATAGCTGTAGCTTTTCCATCTTCCCAGACTACAGATAGCTCAAAATTTCCTCGTGCAATTAAACCTGAATATGCACCATCACGCCAAGCTTTAGGAAGTGCAGGAAGCAGATGAATATACCCTTGGTGACTTTGAATCAACATTTCTGCAACGCCTGCCATAGTTCCAAAATTACCATCAATTTGAAATGGCGGATGCGTAGTCCAAAGGTTGGGCAAAGTGCGTTCTTTTATAAATTTAGTATACACTTCATGCGCTTTATCACCTTCTTGAGTTCGGGCCCTAGCATTCATCCGGTGGGCCATAGCCCAACCTGTGGTATTATTTCCTCTTAAATCTAAAGTAAGTTTAGACGCTTCCATCCATTTTGGCGTAGACGAATTAATTAAGGTTCCTGGATAAAGGGCACATAAATGAGAAATATGTCGGTGATTTTTTTGTCCAATTTCTCCATAATATTCCTCTTCTCTAAATTCCTTTATCTGACCAGATTTACCAATAATAATGGGGTCCAATTTAGTAAGTTCCTCTTCAACCGTTTTCTTAAAATCGTCTTGAATGTCGAGAATTTTATAAGCCTTTAATAGGTCGTGATGATTTTCCCAAACTAATTCCTGATCGAATGTTGTACCTGCTGTAATATAATTATCGCCATTGTGTTTTTGTTCTGGAGACGCAGAAGGATCTACAAGTAAAAGGCTATCGTTTACTGGTACTAAAGTTTTAGATAAAAATTGACTCATCCCTAAAATAGCAGGAAATGCTTTCTCTTTAAGAAAGGTTGTATCCATAGTAAATTCGTAATAATCCCAAAACATTTTGGTTGTTAATGCTCCAGTTCCTGGTCCAGAATGCCCTCCAGGTCCAACAATTTTATAAGGTGTCGTACCCGTTCCTATGGTCCATCCATTTTCTAAACTATCTTTTGCTATCGCGTTGGGATGATGTTCTTTTAAATACTTAGTTGCCAAACGATTTGCTTTGGGATGATACGCGTCAAAAAACTCAACATAAGGTGTAAAAGTCTCTGCTAAATTTGAATTAAATGCGCCCCAATAATTCATTTGCACATTAATGTTATGCCAAAATCCACCTGTAAAAGGAGTGACTTCATATTGGCTCCAAACCCCTTGTAAACCACAAGGCAAAGTTCCAACTCTAGATGTAGAAATTAATAAATAGCGCCCGTAGTGATACATTAATTCTTCTAAATAATGATGTGAAGCATCTGCCTGATACGCTTTCAACACCTGCTTTGTCGGTTTTAATGGAATGTCTGCATTAAACTGAAGCTTAACACGAGAAAATAATAATTGATAATCTTCTAAATGCGATTGTTTTAAGTTTTCATACCCTTTATGTTCGGCGGCTTGTATTAACCGACTGAGCTTCTCATGAGGAAAGCTATTCGGGTCTAATTTTTTATTGTGCTCATCTTCTAAAAAAAGAGCTTCGCTTAATTCGTAATTTGTACCTGCTGCGACTAACAACACCACACTATCGGCATTAGAAACTGTTATTTCAGACTGTTCACCATTTTGAATAGCCTTTAATGTTCCTCCTGTATTAATAACCTTTATCTGACCTTCATAATTCACACTAAAATGGTCTATAAAACCAGATATCGTAATGGTATTATTATCTACCGTCATTTTCCCTGTTCTTGCATTTTTCTCGTAAGCCTTTCTCAGATATGAAATTTCAGGTTTTAAGACAAAAGATATTTTTCCTTTAGCATTAGCACTTAATTTAATCACCATTACATTATCCGGATAACTCATAAAATGCGTCCGCGTATACGCTACATTTTTATAATTATAGGTCACATACGCCATAGCATCATTTATATTAATAGAACGCTTGTACTGTATTGGATCCTCATGATTGAACTCCAAATTAAGTTCTGCAAAACTTGTCAAACCTCCAATTCCATAAAGGCCTTCGTTAGCCAATGTCTTTTCGGTAAGCTGTATGCGTTCTACATCGGTTCTACCAAAAATATTAGCGCCCATATAGCCATTACCTATAGGATAAGAATGGAGTTCCCAATCTTCATCATACGGATATCCTCTAGCTTTACTAATGTTTACATCTCCACCTCGATTTGGTGCTGGGGCATCGTCCCAAACCGTATAAACCCGTTCTGATATCATTGAATTTAAAGCTGATACTGTCTGACTATACATCGTGCTAATACACAAAAACAAACAAATACTTAGTCCATATATTTTTATAAATACGATTAGTTTCTTAATGGATTTAAACATTACATTTTGCGGATAAATATGGTTAATAAAGACGTTCATTTAATTCTATTTTAAAAAGGATATTCTGATCAACTTTAGAGTGCCTCTAATCATTTTTCTATGGCACACAAGTACCGTAAAAGGAAAGTTCTTCTACAGAGCTGCATTAGGCATATACCCAGATATCTCTCTCCATGCCATCATTACATATACGTTTCGGACTATCTTAAATTTTATTCAAAATACGCTTAGCCCTTATAGTTTAGCCGCCACAAGCCCCTACTAATCGATGTGTGTGTCATGATAAAAGCCTTTTTTGTTATCTGGTAATACACAGTTAAACTTGTAACATAAATGATAAAACCAAAAAGGCCATCTGTTTAGATCGCCTTTTGAATTCAACTTTTATATTTTATTTTTTAATAATTTTCTTAAAATCTACAACATTATCTTTTTCAAATCTCACAAAGTATATTCCTGAATTTAAACCACTTGTGTCTATAGAAGCTTCGTTATTTGAAATCTCTTGAGAAATTATTAATTTCCCTAAATTATCATACACATCTACTTTAGTACCCATGGCTTTTTTAATATGAAGTTCGTTATTTACTGGATTTGGATACAGTTTGATCTCCGATTTTAGGATGTCATTAATACCTAAAGTAGTGTGAAACTGAAAATAATCCATATTAAATAAACTACCAGACTCACTACTTGTAAATACCATATATAAATCATGTACGCCACTTGCTCCATTTAAGTTTGCAGAAAATGTTTTCCAATTTTGCCATCCATCTGTACTCTCTACAGGAATTACACCTATTAAATCTCCTGTTTCACTTCCTAAACGTAATTCGACTTCTCCTGCTCGCTTTCCTGAAATACTTGCTGAAACACTTAAAGCACCACTACCAAAATCTACATCTGAAAACATAATCCAATCCCCACTATCAATATAGCCTATATTACCTGAATCTTGACCGTTTTCTTCAACTTGAACTCCAAAAAACTCACAAAAATCTTCTGCTTCTATTCTTGAAAATGCTTCAAAAACAACACATTCTTCTTCTTCAATTACAATGTCTTCACAACTTTCAAAATACGTGATGATATTTTCATTTCCTTCATCTAAGACTAACCCTTTTCCACAACTAAGTATTGTATTTCCGCTGGTAGTAGATTCCAGCTTAATTGTATATTCTGTTTCATTTATTATGGTAGATCCACTACCAGTAACTACAATCTCTCGAGATAAATCTGTATCTATAGGTCCTTCTGTTCTATGAAGCACAAGATTATGGCCTCCTCCATTTACATCTAATATATTATGAGGTCCCGTAGCATGAGGAGATGGAATTATTGTCCACTCTGCATCGTATCCTGTTTTATTCCCTGCAAAATCTGATAAAGGTGCATAGGCAAAATTCCCAGAAGAATTTGTAATTGTACCTACATTTGAAGGTAAATTATAATTAGAACTACCACAATCTGTAGATGTAACGTTGTTTACTGTAGCTTTACCTCCTAAATATAAACGGATACCACCTCGCATTCTTTCTACCACACAATCTTCGATGGTTACACTTCCTGGAATATTATACATTCTTATACCATCTTCACAAAGCGAATGCATTTCTGTTTTATCTATTGGATCGTTATTTACATAAGGTTGAAGATAGTCTGTTAAAAAAGGTAAATCGTAAGGTTCTGTTTCGGTATATAATTCTGCTCCTAAACGCACTCGCCCTTCTACATGCGTGTTTTTTATCACAGTTTCATCTGCATCGCCTTGCATAAAAATACCATGACCGAAAGCTCTATGGTGAAGCACCACATTATCTAATGTATTTCCTTTACCATTAATAAGAATTCCGCAGCGTTTATCTAATCCAAAAATATTTTCGGCACCAATGCCATACATACTTCCATATCCATATGGAAATGATCCTCTTGTTGTAAGTTCAAGACCATCCACTAAATTATTTTCTCCTATAATAGACATCACGGCATCTCCTCCTAAACCATGAGCTAGATTTTCACGATCTTGATTATATGCACTAAAATCTGTGATTTCTGTAATTCCGCTTCTGTATGTATCTTCAATTTCTCCACCAATAATGGTGTTATTACTTCCGGATAAAATAATATAGGTAGAACTTACACTACCCACAGGTACATTGATATACACACCAGTAAGATCTATAGTATTGTTAGAACCTGTAAAAGATATATTTCTATATTTAGAAGGTAAATCTTCGAAGTTATAATCGCCAGGGCTTAATACTATATTTTGGTTACTCAATACCACAGCAGTTCTTAAATCCAACAAGGAATTGACAACTTTTTGTGCATAAATTTTAGCAGATAATCCCACGGTTAAGAGACAAGCTAAAGTAAATAGAAAAGTAATTTTTTTCATTTTTTAAATTTTTAGTTCGTTATAGTTTGTATGCTGAAACTACATATATATTAATTAGTTAAGTATAAATCATTATTCAATATTGATAACTTAAAACCCATTTTGAGACGCTGTACCTCAAATCTTATTATAAATCATATTAATAAAAATGCACTCGTATATATTTCAATAAAAAAAGGCCATCTGTTAAGACGACCTTTAATACTCAATATTTATATGTTTTATTCTTTGATGATTTTCTTAAAATCTATAGCGTTATTTTTTTCTAATCTCACAAAATACAATCCAGGTGTTAAACTACTCGTATCTATAGAAGAATCATTAGTTGAAAGTTTACTTGAAAGTATTAATTTTCCCAAACTGTCGAAAACATCGACTTTAGCTCCCATAGCTTTATTAATATGAAGTTCATTTTTAATTGGATTTGGATACATTTTGATAGTCGATTCTATAATATCGTTAACCCCTAATGTCGTGAAAAACTGAAAATAATCTAAATTAAATAAACTACTACCTTCACCAGTAAACACTAAATATAAGTCTTGAACACCACTCACTGCTGTTAAATTAGCAGTAACAGTTTCATAGGTTTGCCAACCTCCAGTATTTCCTACTGTAGCTGTTCCGATTAATGTTCCTGTAGTACTCCCCAATCTGAATTCTATATTTCCTCCATCATTTGGAGAAGCCATACTTGCAGATACACTTAGAGCTTGATCTCCAAAATCTACATCACTGTACATCACCCAATCTCCATTATGGATATAACTTAAATTATCTGTGCCCTGACTACTACCTTCTAACTCAACTCCAGATTGATCACAGTAATCTTCTGCTTCAATTCTAGAAAAGGGATCAAAATCGCCACAAGTTGGCATTTCTATATCGGCACAATCCTCTAATTGTGTCACAGTATTATCAGTACCATTATCGGTAACAGCACCTCCTCCACAACTATAAATTATATTTCCACTTGCAGAAGCTTCTAAAATGATAGCATACTCTGTTTCATTTATAATTGTAGAATTATTTCCTGTAACCACGATGGCTCGTTCTTCATCTGTATCTAAAGGACCGTCGGCTCTATGAAATACCAGATAGTGATTGTTTCCGCTAACATCGGCTATATTGTGAGATCCTGTAGCATGTGGAGACGGCAGGATTGTCCATTCTGCATTATATCCATTTTTATTCCCTGCAAAATCTGATAACTCTTCATAAGCAAAATTCCCAATAGAATTGGTAATTGTACCACCTGTAGGCATATTAAAATTAACATCGCCACAATCTATAGACGTAGAGTTGCTAACTGTAGCTTCACTTGATAAATACAGTTTTATACCACCACGCATTTTTTTCACTACACAGTTTTCAACCGTAGCTCTTCCTCCACCATTATACATTCTAATACCATCTTCGCACAGCGAAATTACATCGTCAGGATCTACTACATTTCCATCATTATCTTTATAATCATTTTGTGCCAATAGGCTATTTTCTCCATCTGCATACAACTCACTCCCTTTACGAACAACGCCTTCAACAAGTGTATTTTTAACTAAGGTATTAGCGGCCGGTTCTCCAATGAAAATTCCGTGACCGAAAGCTCTCATCTGTACTTCACAACTATCAATTTCTGTATTTGGACCATTAATTTGTATACCGGCACGTTTATCTAATCCGTACGTATTACCTGCTCCTATTCCAAACAAACTACCATAGCCATAAGGAAAAGATCCACGAACCGTCATCTTTGTTTTAACGATTCTAGTGCCTTCTGCATCTCCTGTTATAATAATATGAGGATCTGCTCCGACTGCCAATTCTGTTCTGTCTTCGTTATAAGCGACAAAATCTGTAATTTCTGTGATACCGCTACTATAAGTGTCTTCAAAAACACCACCTCTAATCGTGTTATTATCTCCTGTAACTGTTATATGAGCAGTGTTTGAAGTACTAATAGGGAAGTTAATATAAACATCTGTTAAATCGATAACATTGTTAGACCCTGATATAGAAATATTTCTATACTTAGAAGGCAGGTCTTCAAAATTATAATCACCTGCTTGCAAGACTATATTTTGATTACTCTGCACTACCGCATTACGTAAATCAAATAAAGATGTGACCACTGTTTGTGCATAATAATTGGTAAAAAATGCCGTGGTCAAGAGACATCCAATTGTAAATAAAAAAGTAATTTTCTTCATTTTTTTAAATTTTAGTTAGTAATAGTTTGATTGCTAAAACTACCTAGTAATTAATGAATTAAGTATAAATAAACAGTCATTATTAATAACTTAGAACCCATTTACGGACTTTAACTCCCTTATTTATAGAATCCTGAACATTAAATCTTATTATAAAAATCTATCGCAAAAAAAACAGGTCATCTTTAAAAGACAACCTGATGTATTGCGCTATGCTTATTTTAGAGTTTAAGCTGTTTTACGATAAAATCGACAACCACTTCTGGATCATCTATTTGGTAATGATGTCCTTTAGATTTTTGTACACCTGAATTACATGGCGAAACCGTTGCCGTACCTCCTAGACCTATATATCTGTTTACTAGAAGTAAAGTATTTTCTTCTGGAGGAACCACCTGATCACTTAAACTGATGGTATGAAATATAGGAACACCAGCTTGAACTAAACCGTCTAACTGCTCTATTGGATTATTAGTATATGCCTTGGCTTCGGCATCCGATTTAAAACCGTATTCTAGCTTTAAGGTCTCCCAATCCTTTGTACTCCCCTCACTTTCACCAAACCCTCCAGGCCAACTTTTAAAGTCGCAGACCACGGCATCTCCATAAATACAAGCTACTTTTTCAGGATTTGATTTTGCCCAATTGTAGATAAATAAGCCACCACGACTGTGTCCGTGTAAGGCGACTTTTGGGTGTAATTGATAAGTAGACAGCACATGTTTATAAAACCGATTCCAAACGGCGACAGCCTTTGGACTACCAAATTGGTTATCGGTACTAACATAGGCAATATGAAAGCCTTTTGCTAACAACATGCTATCTATTTCTGTATGATAATCTGGAAAACGTGCACGCCAAAGCCATGGATTCCCTGGTAACGGCTGTTTTGGATGGGTTATAAAAGCCTCTCGATTTTCAAATTTAAATAGTGTTTTCTCAAAACCGTTCCAAGTAGAAGCTACTGCTACTGAAGCCGGTTGAGCATACACAAAAACACTGAAGCATAACAGCACCAAAATGATTAGGTTATGTGTATTATGCCTCATGTGTATTAATTTAAACGATATTATCAATCTGTATTATTTTGCCATTAAAACAATTTCTTCTCCCACAACTGTAGGCACATCATAAACAAATGATGGTTTTAAATCTAATGGTTTTAAATCGGCTAATTCAGAAATTTCTGGTGTCTTGATATCTGGTACCTGATAAAACGGATTTGTATTTTCTGCAGAAGCTACTTGTAAATCTTCTCCATTTTTACCTTTTAACTCATTATAAGCACGCACTCTTAAATTTCCTCCTAAAGTCGATTTAATTACAACTTTTACAACAGCTCCATCTTGCCATTCTAGAGATACAATTTCGAAACCTCCTCGCGCTCTTAATCCTGAAACTTTTCCATCTTTCCAAACATCGGGTAAGGCTGGAATAAGTTGAATCGCACCATCATGACTTTGCATTAACATTTCGGTTAAACCAGACGTAAAACCAAAGTTACCATCAATTTGAAATGGTGGATGTGCATCTAACATATTGGCATATGTTCCTCCTCCTTTTGGAGAATCTGGTCGGCCAACTAATTTAATTTGATCCCCCATTAACTTGTAGGCGTGATTTCCATCTAATAAACGGGCCCATAAATTAATTTTCCAGTTCATTGACCATCCTGTAGATGGGTCTCCACGCTGAATTAAAGTATTTTTTGCACCTTCAAATAATTCGGGTTGTCTGTAAGGTGATATTAAATTTGATGGATATAAGCCGTATAAATGAGATACGTGACGATGATCGTCTTTAGGATCGTCTAAATCTTCCATCCATTCCTGAACCTGATTGTGCTGTCCAATTTTAAACGGAGCTAATCGCGTTAGCGTCGCTTCCATTTTGCTTACCAAATCGGCATCTACATTTAATAATTTTGCAGCAGTAATTGTTTTAGTCAGCATATCGAATACTAGCTGCGTATCCATTGATGCACTTTCTACAATGTTTACACTCTTCGGGCGACCTAAAGGAGCATGTTCTGGAGAAATCGTTGGAGAAATAACCAAATATCCGTTTGGATCTTCAGTTAAAAAACTAACACAAAATTCAGAGGCACCTTTCATGGCTGGATACACCGTTTTTAAATATTCAATATCTCCGCTAAACATATATTTTTCCCATAGATGCTGTGCTAACCAAGTACCTCCTGTGGTCCACATGCCCCAAGTTGCTCCATCTACAGGTCCTGTTATTCTCCAAAGATCTGTATTGTGGTGTGTAACCCAACCTTCTGCACCGTACATAATTTCTGCTGTTTCTTGACCAACAACCGAAAGGTCTTTCACTAAATCAATTAGCGGATCGTGCATTTCGGTTAAATTAGTCACCTCTGCAGGCCAATAATTCATTTCTGTATTAATATTAACCGTGTAAGCACTTTTCCATGGCGGTGTTAAATCTTTACACCAAATACCTTGTAGGTTGGCAGCTTGCCCGCCTGGTTGCGAAGAAGATATTAATAAATAGCGTCCAAATTGAAAGTATAATGCCGCTAAAGCAGGATCGTTTCCTGTACTAAAGTCTTTAATTCTTACATCTGTTGGTTTTGTAATTGCATCGGTCTCTCCTAGATCTAGAGCAACACGATTAAAGTATTTTTGATAAAGTGCTGAGTGATCGCTTAGCAGTTGGTTGTAATTTTTTTGTTCTGCTACAGCAATATAATCTGCTGCTCTTTTGTGTGCATTTGCACTCACATCGTTATAATTTACAAAATTAGTGGCTATAGAAATATACAAGGTTACACTGTTTGCATTAGCCACTTCTAATTGATTGGATGTAGAGGTTAACGCTCCGCCTTCAGGAACTATTTTTACACGAGAATCAAATTCTACTTGTCCTTTAATAGCTGGAGAACTTTTTGGTAAGCGCTTGTTTCGGTTATCGCTACTAAAACCTGTCATAACCAAAACATTATCATGTTCTGTATACAATGACACTTCTGCTGGTTCTGGTCGATCCATAGTTGCGGTAAAGCTAATTTTACCTTCTGTATTCGCCGTTAATTTCATTACGATAACTTGATCGCTGAAGGATGTAAAAATTTCGCGTTTATAGTCTACACCATCAACAGTATACGTTGTTGTATTTACTGCTTTACTAATATCTAACTCTCTATAGTAATTTGAAAAATTATCTTGATTAGAAAAATTTAATCTCAAATTCCCTACTGTTTCATAAGGCATTCCGTGAGATGTTTTCGATATAATTTTATCATTTGCTAAATTATGCGCTGCTTTGTAGTTTCCACTAAACAACAGTTTTCGCACTTTAGAAAGGGCTCCTTTAGCATCAGGATTATCGTTTCTATGTGGCCCACCAGCCCAAAGTGTACTTTCGTTTAACTGAATATTTTCATGTAACGGATTACCATAAACCATAGCTCCAAGACGACCGTTTCCTATAGGTAAGGCTTCATTCCAATCGGCTGCAGGCGCATCGTACCACAACTTTAAAGAAGTTTCATCTTCTTGTTTTACTTCCGATTCTTTGGCACAGCTACTTAAACTCAAAACGCTTAAAATAAGTAATGCATATCCTAAATAAAACAGATTTAAATGTGTTTTAAAATAGCTCTGCGATATCCGTAATATGATAGGCTTTGGTGAATTCATGGGTTTAATTTATTTAGTTTGTAATTCTTCTTTATTTCTAAGCAATATCGTTTTTTTATTAATTTTTGAATATAAATTAAAGGTCTTTGGATATTAATTATGAGTACTTCTAAGGAAAAAGTAAGATTTAAGGCTCTTTATTTATTAATTTCAAAATATGAGGTCATAAAAAACCTCGAAGGTTTTAAGTTCAAGGTTTTTTGGTATTAATCTCGATTTAAATAGACAACACATGAGTAATCATTTCAGGTTGTTTTTTGTTTATTCTATTTTAGAAAAAAATAAGTATCTGTAAGTAAACAAACAGCTAAACATTTTTATGAATTTATATGAAACATGTTTGATTAAAAATAATAATCCCGAATACGCTTAGCCCCTCGGCATTCAGGATTATTATCACTACTCATTCAACATGTTAGCAATATCGGTTTATTATTAAATTTTAAATATAAATTATAATTCAATTCCTATAAATTATGGATGTTTTGCTTTCAAATACCTCTAAAAATTGATAAACTATTAATTTATAATCTTTAGTGTCTGTTTTTTATATGGTGAATCTACCATTTATATCTCCTTGAATTTTCAATCTAAAGTATACGTTATCGGAACTATTGTACCATCTGGATTAAATACCATTTTTTCAAAACACGCTGAACGTCTATGAAAATCGCCCTGATTAACATCACCACGTTGATAAAAAAAGTACCATTGATTTTTAAACTCTATAGCCGACATATGTACTGGTGCTTCCTGTTGTTCTCTAGTAATATACCCTTTAAACTGGGCATAAGGTTGAGTTGGCAAAGGTGCATCTGCCATCCAGTACCCGGTTTTCCAGCCTTTTCGCCCCATAAAATAATATATTCCATTGCGTTTAAAACAGTACACTGCTTCGCTAACAGGTGATTCACTCAATCGCATCCACGGCCCGTCAAGTTCAATCATATTATCTTTTAGCTTAGCGCCCATAATATGCCTGCCTTTATCACCTATATTTATTTTATTATCACTACCATAAATATACGCCTGACCATCGTCGTCTATAAATACAGTCGGATCAAAAATGGAAGTAATTTTATCGGTTACGGCTTCTTCCCAAGGTCCAATAGGACTTCTACTTTTAGACACTCCAATATGCGTTTTATCATAAGGGAAATAGAAATAATACCACCCATCTTTATAAGCCACATCTGGTGCATTCATTTGACCTTGCGCCCAATTGTATTCTCGTGGTTTTAAAACGACACCGTGATTTTTCCAATGTATCATATCATCTGATTCTAAAACCAAATAATCTTGCATGGTACTATAACTTACGGCATCATCCTGATCGTGGGAACAGTATACATATACTTTTCCATTATAAACTTCTGCAGCAGGATCGGCAGCATACATAAAGTCTTTTTTACCCAATTTTAAGATTGGATTTTGAGCAATACTACAAAACGAAAGCAAACATAAAGCAATACCAAGACGTTCTGTTTTTTTAAATCCAATTTTACTCTGTTTATATCTGCTTATCATTATTTACTTTTTTAAATGGGTTAGTATAAACTGGGTAGCAGAATTGTTTAATTCCGTTATCGTTGGCTCTAAATTTTTACCATTAAAACTATGTGCTGCATTTTTAATAGTTAATAAGTCTACATCTGCTTTTTTATCTTTTGCAACATCCAGCATATAAGTTGAATTGATTATAGGAAGCACCGAATCTTTATCGCCATGAATTAATAATATTGGCGGACTCTTTTTATTTAAAAGTTCTGTCGGACTCAATAATTTAGCCAATTCTGGTTTTTCTTCTAAAGGAGCTCCTAGTAAGCGTAAAAATAATGTTTTGTCTTCAAAAATAGAACCTGGTCTCAAATCTGGATTTACACACGAAGTAAATGGAAAATATGACACGACACAGTTAAATTTAGGCGTGTATTTAGATAAGTTTGCTTCTCCTTTAAAATCATTATTTTTTCCTAAGGCAGTAACCAAACTCAAGTGCCCACCTGCAGAGCCTCCCCAAATACCATAATTTTTCTTATCGAATTTATATTCTTTTGCATTTTTAAGCAAGAATCGTGCGGCGTCTTTGGCATCTACCACGGCATCAAAAGCATTAGAATTTCCTTTTGCTAAGCGATAATCAATAGTCATACAAATTATGCCTTGATCTAACAGAGATTTCAAGGTTTCTAAATATGCTTTTTTAAGAATATTATACTTACTTCCACCAGCCCAACCTCCACCATGCACATGCATCATCCACGGATTTTTAGCTTTCATTTTCTGGGCCTCTGGATAAAAAACAAGTATACTTAATACTTCACCATCAACCGTTTTATAGACTATTTCTTCGGTGTTTTTAAATGTTGCTAAAATTTCTTTTTCAGTTTTATTTTGTGAATATAGTGCAGCTTGGACTAAGAAAACTACTAGCATTAAAACAGCTTGTTTAATATTTTTTTGAACGGTATACATACTATGCTTTTTACTATTTAATAGATTTAAATCACTCTTACAAATTACCAGTATTGCCAACCTCTAATTTTACACCGACAACTCTGACTTTACATTACAGCACATTGAAACTTTCTTGTAAATGAATATCTACAGACGAGCTTCCTACTAAAACCTTAAAAACCCCTGGCTCTACAGTCCAATTCATGTGTTTATCTAGAATTTCTAAATCTTCTGGTTGTAATGTAAAATGCAAGGTTTTTGTTTCTCCAGGTGCTAAATGTACACGATCAAATTCGCGTAATTGAGACTCGTAAGTCGTAACGCTACTCGTTTCATCTTTTAAATACAGTTGCACCACTTCATCCCCAGCCATTTTTCCTGTATTTTTCACCTTAAAAGACACTTCAATATCACTTTGTGAATGCGGTGTTTTTTGCTTCACTTCCAAATCACTATACGCGAATGTGGTATAACTTAAGCCATAACCAAACGGATATAACGGACCTAAAACACGGGTATTTCCATAACCATTTGGTCCTGCTCCTGGTTGTCCAGCTTGAGATCCTGGTTTATAAGGAAAATTTAAAGGGATTTGTCCGACAGATTTTGGAAACGTTACGGTTAATTTTCCTCCGGGATTATAATCTCCAAACAACGTTTCAGCAATAACATCGCCAGCTGCTGTACTCGGAAACCACGCTTCGAGAATGGCCGGTAAAAATTTATTTTCCCAATTTATGGTTAGTGGTTGTCCATTTATTAAGACTAAAACCACTGGTTTTCCTGTAGCATATAAGGCTTGAACAAGTTGAAATTGGCGCCCTGGAAGTCCTAAACTGGTTCGTGATTTCGTTTCTCCAACACGCTTTTCATCTTCGCCAACGACTGCAATAATGATATCCGATTTTTTAGCTTGTTCTACAGCTTCAGCTATACTTTTTTCTTCTGACACCGAAAGTGGCGTTGGAATAATTTCACTACCTGGCCAATCGGGATCTACAATATCACAGCCTTTTATATAAGTGACTTCAGCTTTATTTTTAGCATAATTTTTAATGCCCTGAAATACGGATGTCGATGGATTATGAGCCGGCCCATAACGACTGTAGGTAAAACTCACGGCGTCTGCCAAAGGTCCTGTAACTAATATATTTTTTAAATTATTGACATTTAAAGGCAATAGATTATTCTCATTTTTAAGCAATACTAAAGACTCTCTATTAATTTGCTTTGAAAAAGCTTCATCGGCAGCGGTATGCACCAAATCATCTGAAGCTTTTGGGTTCGTTACGTAAGGAGAATCAAATAATCCTAATCTGAATTTCACTTTTAAAACTTCAGCAACTCTAGAGTCGATCGTTTTCATTGAAATTTTTCCTTCTTCAATTAATTCCCGCAGCGGTTCTATAAAAGATTCTGGAGTACGGAAAGTCGTACGCACATTTAAACCTGCTTCTACAACTTGTCTTACAGCTTCTTTATAATCTTCGGCAACATGGTGTTTTTCATATACATATTCTACCGCTTCACTATCTGATACAACATAGCCGTTAAACCCATATTGTTCTCTGAGTAATTCGGTTAAAAAATAAGAACTTGCGGTTACCGGCACGCCATCGTAATCGTTATAACTACTCATAATCCCCATGGGTTTAGCTTCCTGAATGACTCGCTTAAATGGATATAAATGAAGTTGATGCATTTCTCTTGGTGCCACATGCGGATCTGTACGTGCATCGCCATCTCTAGCGCCTTTAGGCACACTATATACTGCAAAATGTTTAAGTGTTGCTGCCACATTTTGCGACTGAATACCCAATGTCATTTGTTTTCCCATTTCGGCAATATGAAAAGGATCTTCGCCATAACATTCTAAAACACGTCCCCAACGCGGATCTCTAGCAACATCTAAAATTGGCGCATATATATTGGTATACCCTAAAGCTTTCGCTTCTCTACCAACCATTGATCCTGCTTTATAAACCAATTCTTTATTCCACGTGCTTCCAATCCCAATTGGAGCTGGTAAAGGCGTTGCTTTTTCATGACACAAACCATGAACGCCTTCGTTAGTAAAATCGACTGGAATACCTAAACGTGTTTCTTCAACAAACCATTTCTGTACTGTATTTATGGCTTCTGCATGTGTACTATATGGAAAAGAATACGGTGTATGAGTTTTCTCTTGATTCCAAATGGTATTTAAATGCTCGTCTATATTCGCAATCCCATCCTTCCAAACCCGATTTTTCCATTCTGACGTTGGTAGTTCATCTTCTAAAACACGAGCGAAACCATATAAAGTAGCCATTTGACAGGTTTTCTCATTCACATTCATTAATGAAATTAGATTAGACACCCGATCATCGATATTGGCCTTTGGATCTTCATACACATCCTTAACTCCATTTTTATTAAAATCGATCCAATCTTTGTGATATATTTTAAGTTGGTCTCCTTTAAATGAAGACAGCAGAAACACGCATATAAAAAAACAGATTATGGTTTTATATCTCATTTTTAAAATTCTTTCATTTATATATTATATTATAATTTTAATATCTATCTATAATTTCAAATAAACCATCCATTATAAACAATTGTATAATTACATTGTTTAGACCC
>NZ_LMAK01000032.1 GCF_001439665.1 Formosa algae | reverse complement strand
CTCTGCATGACAGTATGTTTTGTGATTTAGTTTCTATTTGTTAGATGCTTCACTGCGTTCTGCATGACAGTTGGTTTCATGATTTGGGTTTTAATGATGAGATGCTTCACTGCGTTCTGCATGACAGTTTGTTTCATGATTAGGGTTTTAATGATGGGATGCTTCGCTTAGTTGCTCTTCGCTCTGCATGACAATTGGTTTCATGATTTAGTTTTTATTGGTGAGTTTTGAATTATTTATTGTAAAAAATCCTCGGGGGACGAGGATTTTAAAATGGGATTTACCTTTTTACAATACTTCAATAAGTTGTAAGACATTAAAGGCTCCATTTTTTAAGGGGTATTGGGTGTTGTTTACATCTTGATAGAATGTAATCTTAAAAAAATAAAATGGGGTTCCAGTACCTGTGGGCGTGGTTGCGGGCGTTAACGTTAAAGGCGCTGCTGTGTTGTTAATTATTAAATTCACAGTAGGGCTGACTTGTAAATTTGAAGTGTTATCACTGAAATTCAGATTTAAGAAGCCTGCGTTGAAACTCACATGTGTTGCTCCGCTTGGACTATTTAATTGCTGCGACGGTATAAAATTAGGAATACTAATTTCGCCTGTCGTCGTATCTAATGTAAACGCCTCAAGTAAAACGCTATTTAAAAGGCATTGCTGTTAAAGTCGAATCCCTTGATGGCATCTTTACCATCGGTAGTTGTGATTCCGATACTTACTTTTCGTTGTCCCCTCGCTGAGGTTAAGTCGGCATTTTTCACGCGACTCATCACTTGTGTCAATCTAGATGTCATCCGGTTATCTTTAGCATCTGTTAACAAGGCTGTAATGGCGTGCCGCAGTTGCTTGCCAGATGTTGCCGATTGGGCGAATTCGGTATTGTTTTCTCGTGTTCGCACAAACGCAGGATCGTTTAATATGCGGTCTTTGCTAACACCGCCTTTAGACCGGATGTAGTATCCGTCTTCTCCTTTATAGAAGGTTACCTCTCCGATAGAGCCTTCTACATTAAATAATGATTTGTATTTTGCCATGATCTTATAGAATTTATGCAGGTTATAACTGTTGAATTTTAGCCACAAACCCAAGCGTGATTTTAGCTGTTTTGTGCATTTCGGTGAGCAACAACCTGCGGTTAAAACTTATGATCTATAAACCTATGTAGGTTCCCGGGATGCGTTGGGCTAATGCTTACATGTTATTCAACGCTACATGGATTTAAGGGATCTCTTAGTTCTAAATTACAACGAGAGCTTTATTGTTTTTTATAAGGTTCCTGAAAGTTCCTAAAATTTCTTATTTTGTATTAGAACTTCCTCTATTTTCCAGTTTATTCCTGTTTTTTCTACATTTTGCCATGCTGTGGCCTATAGGTTTTCATATACTCCCCATAAGGTATCCATGGCTTTGGTATGGCTTTGATATGGCGTAACAGTAGTAAAGCCTTAATTAATTGTTTATTCTAATTTTTTTAACGGCGTCTCTCATATGCTTTTTTATACCGTTTAAGTCAGTGGTATAGCTGATTTAGTGGCGGTGGGACTACGGCTATTTTAAGTGTATTGTAGGATTAAAATGTATTTTATTGCAAGTATTTACTTCAATTTTTTATTTATGGCACTTTTATTGTGTTGAAAAAATTAATAATCGTCTTATTATGAGTGTATTGTGGGGCTTGATCTTCAAAGCCTTCTCACGTTTACCTCACTTCAATTTGGGTTTACATTCTTTTATTTCCCCTTTTTTGAGGTGTGATGTTTTACTTTCAGTGGGGTTGGTGGTTTATATTAGAGGTTATTCGGATAAAATATAATTATACATGACAATGGCTTAAAATGTTACGCAGAATGGGATATCGTATGTTTTTAAATAGTAATGATGTTGCAATCCTTATGGGGGTTTGTAACAAAACGGCTAAGCGATACATACAGGATATTCGTCAGGAATACCATATTGTTAATCGTAAACAGATTACTATTCGGGAGTATAGTGAGTATTATAAAGTGCCTTATGATGATGTGTTGCGGGCTTTGCTTAGTCGGGTGGTTAATGGTAAGTTGGTGAGAGGGTGAAGGGTGAGGGGTGTGTGGTGTTTGGTGAGTTGTAGGAAGTGATTTGGGGTTCTGTTTTTGAGATGCTTCGCTGCGTACCTTGCTCTGCATGACAGTTGGTTTCATGATTGGGGTTTTAATGATGAGATGCTTCGCTTCGTGCCTTGCTCTGCATGACAGTATGTTTCGTGATTTAGTTTCTTTTGGTGAGATGCTTCACTGCGTTGCTCTTCGTTCTGCATGACATATAGGTTTGTTGTTTTTTTTGGTTCTATTATGAGATGCTTCGCTTCGTTGCTCTTCGCTCTGCATGACAGTTTGTTTCATGATTCAGTTTCTTTTGGTGAGATGCTTCACTACGTTCTGAATGACAGTTGGTTTCATGATTTAGTTTTTATTGGTGAGATGCTTCACTGCGTTCTGCATGACAGGAGTTATTGGTGATTGGTGAATAGTGAATGGTGTTTGTTGAGTTGTATGAAGTGATTTGGGGTCTATTTGTGAGATACTTCGCTGCGTACCTTGCTCTATATGACAGATAAGTTTGTTGTTTTTGGGTTTTAATGTTGAGATGCTTCACTGCGTTGCTCTTCGTTCTGCATGACAGTTGGTTTCATGATTGGATGTTTTTTGTCATTTCGACGGAAGGAGAAATCTAATTCTGGGTTTATTTTGATTTGAGGCTTATTTATGAGATGCTTCGCTGCGCTCTGCATGACAGTTGGTTTCATGATTTAGTTTTTATTGGTGAGATGCTTCACTGCGTTCTGCATGACAGGTGGGTATTGGTGAATGGTGTATGGTGAGTAGTGAGGGGTTAATGTTGAGTTGTTAATAGTTATTTGGGATTTGTTTTGTTTGCTAATTATGACAAGTAGCGGTGTGTATTTTTGATTGAAAGTATGGAGGAACTAATAAATGATAATTCAAAACTTTTAAGTCAGATGCTTTTATTATATTAGCCCATTATTTTGGTATACGGACTGCTATAGTTTGTAGGCTTAAGTGCCACACCAAAAACCAATACAACCAACTATTAGTCATTCATGATTATCCTTAAAGCAGAAAACATTAGTAAGCAATACCGCCTAGGTTTGATAGGTACAGGTACCATTAGTCACGATTTAAACCGATGGTGGCATCAGGTGCGTGGTAAGGAAGACCCGTATTTAAAAATTGGGGAAGTGAATAACCGCAGTACCAAGGGAGATAGTGCTTATGCTTGGGCTTTACGCGATATCAATTTCGAGGTACAGCAAGGTGAAGTTTTAGGGATTATTGGTAAAAACGGTGCTGGAAAAAGTACGTTGTTAAAAATACTGTCTCGCGTAACCAGTCCGAGTACGGGAGAAATAAAAACCCGTGGACGCATTGCCTCTTTACTAGAAGTTGGAACTGGGTTTCATCCGGAATTAACGGGACGTGAAAACATCTACCTGAACGGTGCGATACTGGGGATGACTAAGGCTGAAATAAAAGCTAAAGAAGATGAAATTATAGCATTTAGTGGTTGTGAGCGCTATGTCGATACGCCTGTAAAACGTTACAGTAGTGGGATGCGCGTCCGTTTAGCTTTTGCTGTAGCTGCCTTTTTAGAACCCGATATTTTAGTGATTGATGAGGTGCTAGCCGTGGGAGATGCTGAGTTTCAGAAGAAAGCCATCGGGAAAATGCAAGACATTAGCCAAAGTGATGGACGTACCGTGTTGTTTGTGAGTCATAATATGGCTGCAGTTAAAAACCTGTGTACACGAGCCATTGTTTTGGAACATGGACAAACGGTATTTGAAGGAGATGTAGATGAGGCTATTAATTATTATTTGAATTCGAAAGAAGACGTTATAGCCATTAAAGATATAAAAAATAGAAAAGGGAATGGAGTTGTAAAGGCTAGTGAAGTAATTGTTTACGGTGCTGGTAAAAATACGAAACCACAATCTGGACAACCTTTTTATATTAAATTTGAATTGGAAAATTATAAAGGTTATACCTCTAAAGACATACAGTTTGATATACGCATAGATGATGGTGTTGGACAGCGTATTGCTTGGTTAAGTACAACATTGCTAGATGAAAATTTACATAATGAAGTAATTAACACTATTACTTTTCAAATTGACAAGCTCAATTTAAATAAAGGATTATATCACTGTACAATTTATATTCAAGTCGAAAATACCGTTTCTGATTGGATACAAAATGCCTTTTCTTTTGAAGTTGTAGAAGGCGATTTTTATGGATTCGGAAAAATAGTACCTCAAAACCAAAGTAAATTATTAATGGATTTTAAAGTAAAATATGAATTATGATAAAACGGATAAAAACTATTATACAAGAAAATCGTATTTATCACAAGAAAACCCGTTTAATGTTACAAGAACAAGAATGGGCCAATGTATATCATGATAGTATTCGTGGATTTGAAGCAATAGAGCGATTGCCTCTAAATATAGGACGTTGGGCAGGAGGATACGCTTTTTTTTATGTTTTACATCGCATTTTAAAGGATTATAAACCAGATACCATATTAGAATTTGGGTTAGGAGAGTCCAGTAAGTTTGTGTCTACATATATAACACATTATTTACCTAATACTCAACATCAAATTATTGAAGAAGATTTAAGTTGGGAAAAAACTTTCAATAATCAATTTCAATTACATGAAAATTCTAAGATTACTTTATGTCCATTAGAAGAGAAAAAAAATAAGGGTTTTGTTTGTAATCATTATTCTGGATTAAAAGAGGTGGTAAAGACAACATTTAATTTATATATTATTGATGGACCCAACGGAAGTAAACGATATTCACGATATGATATTATGTATATTGTGTCTTTGCTTAAGACAACAGATGAGTTTATAATCATGTTCGATGATTTTGATAGAAAGGGAGAACAAGATACTTTTGAAGATTTGAAGCTATATTTTAATTCACGAAGTATAGATTTCGTATTTAGGGATTATAAAGGTGCAAAGACATTAAGAGTTATAGCTTCTATAGGCTATCGTTATGTAATGAGTTTATAGCTTAATTATTTGTTTTGACTTATTATTGCATCATAAGTTTTCTGAAAATTTGCTAAGAAATAAGGTGTTTATGATTTAATGAAGTTGTTTAATTAATTAAAAAATGATGGCAGAAAAAAAACTTGTATCTATAATTATACCTACTTATAACCGTGCTCATTTAATAAATGAGACCTTGGATTCGGTCTTGTCACAAACATATCAAAATTGGGAATGTATTGTTGTTGATGATGGTAGTACAGATAATACAAGTAATGTTATGCAGACTTATATTTCTATAGATTCACGTTTTAAATATCATCATCGACCTATTGATCGTTTATCTGGAGGTAATGCTGCCCGTAATTATGGTTTTGAATTGAGTAAGGGGGAGTGTTTAATATTTTTAGATTCCGATGATATCATAATTAATACCATCTTAGAACATAGAATGAAATATTGTAATACTCATGATTTGGATATACTGATTAATCCAACAGGTACCTTTAATAATGTTATAGGAGATTCAGATCTTTTATGGAATAAGGTAGAAGAGAATAGTAGTGTTATTGATTTTGTAAAACGTTTTTTTCATATGGATATGCCTTGGCATACAAATGGACCTACTTGGAGTAGGTCGTTTTTCAAAAAAGTAGGAGGTTGGAATGAGACTTTAGGAGCGTGGCAAGATTGGGAATTGCATTGTAGGTTATTATTTTATAATCCAAACATTTTTATTAATGTGAATGGTGTTGATAATTATTTTCGGGTTTCTGAGCATAGTAGTATTGGTAAGGCATACAAATCAAAAGCTTATTTATTATCTATACTTAATGCTATATTATCAATTAACACATTGTTAGAACAGGATAAAAAAAAATACTTTAGTGTAAGAAAAAGTTACTCTAAGTTGATTTTTAAAATGTTAATAAATTTTCCTTTAGAGAATGGTCATTTGTGGTTTCCTTTAAAACTTTTGTTCAAAGGAACTTTTTTTAAAGGTGTAAGTCGAATAAGTTTTTTTAAGTTTTATGTAACAGATTTGTTGATGAAAAGTTATAAGATTAAAAAGATTGTATTGAAAAAAACTTATGTAAAGCATCAATTGAAAATGAATTTAAATAGTAATTATTTAAAATATAAACAAAGCAGTTTAGATTCTGAAAATATAATCTACAATGTAAACTGGCATTAAATCTAATTTTTTGATTTATTAATGTAAAAAGTTAAAGTCAATTTTATTTGACTCAGATAACAATATTCATGATTATGAAGATATTGATTGTAAATACATATGATAAAGGTGGTGCCGCTAATGCGTGTTTGAGGTTACATGAAGGATTGTTGAATGAAAATTTAAATTCTAAAGTTTTACTTAAACATAAAAGAAAGGGTGTTGTTAATACCTTTGAATATGATCTAAAAAATAGAACATTTATAAGTAAAGGTGTTCAAAAAATTTTAACACTTATAAATATAGTATTTAAAAAACAGCGAAGAAAAATGTTAGAGGAAAGACCTAATGGTTTAGAGATGTTTAGTTTTCCTGAATCGAGGGTTGATATAACAAAATCTGAGTTATACAAAGAGGCAGATTTAATTAATTTACATTGGGTTTCTGATTTTGTAGATTATAAATCTTTTTTTCAGAAAAACACAAAACCAGTTGTATGGACTTTGCATGATATGAATCCATTTACAGGGGGAGAACATTTTGAAGAAATTTATTTTGGAATGAATAATTCAGGACAGCCAAATCTAAGAGTAAATAATATAAAAGAAAAAGAAATTGCTGAAAAACATCTTTCATTAAAAGAAAACGTAATGAAAAATGTTAATAATTTAACAGTCGTAGCTCCATCTATGTGGTTAGCAGAAGAAGCGAAGCAAAGTTCTGTATTTAGGAATAAAGATATTTACTGTATTCCTTATGGTATAAATACTGATGTGTACCAACCTAGAAATATGGAATATTCAAAGTCATTATTTAAAGTACCTATGAATAAAAAGGTCATCCTTTTCGTTTCAGACTCAATAAGTAAAGAACGGAAAGGATTTAAGTATTTAAGTGAAGCTATAAAAAATATTGATAGAGATGATGTAATATTATATGCTGTAGGGGCGAAAAAATCAAATGATGCTCATTTAAATAATGTAGTTTATTTGGGAGAGATCAAGGACGAATTGATGATGAGTATGATTTATTCTATGGCGGATGTTTTTATAATGCCTTCCTTAATGGATAATTTACCCAATACAGTATTAGAATCCTTGTTATGTGGTACCCCAGTCGTTGGATTTCCTGTGGGTGGAGTTGTGGATATGATAAGTACGGGACAGAATGGAATCTTGACTGACGAGATTAGTAGTGTAGCACTGCGTATATCAATTATTAATATTTTAAACTCTCTAACATCTTTTGATAGAAATAAAATTAGAGAAAATGCGGTAGCTAAATACGATTTGAAAGTACAAGCAAAAGCCTATTTAAATTTATTCAACACTATTTTAAATACTAAAAAAGATAAAATTTGATAGCTCCTTGGCCAAAAATATCTGTAGTAACCCCTGTCTTTAACCAAGTTGAGTATATTGAAGCAACAATTCAATCTGTTGTCAATCAATGCTATCCTAATCTAGAATATATTATTATAGATGGCGGCAGTACAGATGGAACATTAGACATTATTAAAAAATATGATAATGAAATAGCTGTGTGGAGAAGTGAACAAGATTCAGGAATGTATGAGGCCCTAAACAAGGGTTTTAAAATTTCTACAGGAACAATTATGTGTTGGATAAATAGTGATGATTTGTTATTACCAAATTCATTATTTAATATGTGCAGATTATTTAATGACTTACCTGAAGTAAATTGGATACAAGGATTAAATAGTTTTATAGATTTAAAAGGGAACATAGTAAATGTATCTTTTGCAAAAAAAATTAGTTTTATAAAATTTTTGAATAGTGACTATAGATGGATTCAGCAAGAATCTACGTTTTGGAGGCGTAGTTTATGGGAAAAAGCGGGAGGTTACGTAGATCAAGGTTTAAAATACGCTGGTGATTTTGAATTATGGTTTAGATTCGCAAAATATGATAAATTATGTAGAAGCACATTAAGTATTGGAGGATGGAGAAAACGAGATAATCAATTATCTCAAAAATTTGTAGATACTTACATTTTAGAAATATCAAATGTTATAGCTGGCTATGAACAAACAGGTTTAGAGAAACTTCAATTAAAAAAAATTAAAAAGATTAATTATTTTATTAATATTTTGCTTAAAACAAAGATTATTAAAGCATCTTATTTTATTAATCTACGTGAAGAAATGTATGATCTAGATGGCACTAATATTCAATATTCTTATACTTTAAATAAGTTTACTGTATCTTAATTTTTTATTTAAATGACATTCATTTCAATTATCACCATAAATTACAAAGACTATACAGAGTGTTATTAAGCAAACCTATAATGGAATAGAATATGTGGTTATTGATGGTGGGTCTACCGATGGAAGTGCTACTTATATAAAACAACATGACTC
>NZ_LMAK01000031.1 GCF_001439665.1 Formosa algae | reverse complement strand
GGCGATGGTCAAATTACCGGAGAAGATAAGGAGTCTATAGGTAACGGTTATGCTAAATATAATCTAGGTTTTAATAATACCTTTAGTTATAAAAATATTACACTATCTGTGTTTTTAACAGGTGTGTTCGATGTCGATAAACTTAACGGAAATAATGTAATAGGTTATCAATATAACACTTTAGAAATTGCTAAAGAAAGATGGACTCCAAGTAATACTGAAGGTACTTTACCTCAAGATTTATGGCAAGGAGATCAATGGGTAAATGATTACTTTGTTGAAGATGCGTCTTATGTTAGACTTCAAAATGTTAGTTTGTCTTATGATTTTAGTAGGGATGTACTTGATAAAATAGGAATATCTACTTTACAATTAAGTCTAATAGGAACAAACTTAGCGACATGGAATAACTATTCTGGTTTCGATCCAGAGGTAAACTCTACGAGAACATCTGGTACAAACCTGAACACTGGTGCAGGGTTAGATGCCTATTCTTATCCGTATCAAAAATCATTTACACTTGGAGTTAAAGTAGGAATTTAAATCAAAAATTATGAGAGAAAAGAATTTATTTAAAATTACATCTTACTATTTGTTTTGTATATGCTTTATCGCATTAAGCGGATGTAGTGATGATTTAGAAGAAGAACTTAAAGGACAATTATCCGAGTCTAGTATTAGTACAGAAAGTGATGCTGTAGCATTAATAGATGGGATATATAATGGCTTTCTTGATGGTGGCTGGGGATATTATGCATCCGGAGTTTTAGCCAGAGCAACAGATGGAATTACAGATGTATTTGTGCTAAATGATACTAAATATAGAAACCTTGAAACGTATAATTGGACAGATGAAGATATCGTGTCAGATTTATGGGCAAGTATTTATACGGTTGTAGATCGTGCAAATTGGGCTGTTCTTTTAATTGAAGGGATAGACGAAAGTGCTTTTAGTGATGTAACTAAAGAAGAGTTGCTTGCTGAAGCTAAATTTTTAAGAGGATTAGCGTATTACGATCTTACAGGTCTGTTTGGCGATGTGCCTTTAAAATTAGAGCCTACAAAATCTGATGAAGTCGGATTAGCACGTACCGCAGTTGAAACCGTTTACGAACAAATCGAAGCCGATTTTGAATATGCTGTAACCTATTTACCAGGCAGATCTTATACGCCAGGAAAAGCTTCAAAAGGTGCAGCTTATGGTTTTTTAGCCAAAACACAATTAAGACAACTTAAATGGGCAGAGGCAGGAGTAAATATTGATAACTTAATTGCTTTAGGTGACTATAATTTATTTACAGAAAGTAATTTCTTAGAATTGTTTTACGAATCTAATGTTTTAGACGATGAGTTTATTTTTTCAATCATGTCTTTAGGAGAATCTTACAGTACAGCATCTAATCATCATTTAAAATTTTTCACACCTTGGGGATACGATACAGGATGGGCTACAGTGGGTCTACCAGTAAATATTTACAATGAAATTGAAACAGGAGATGAGCGTAATGAAGTCTACTTTGAAGAATATCCATATTTATATGGCGGTGCTACAAAAAATGCAATAGATGATTTTGGTTTTGCTATAAACAGAAAGTTTGGAAGTTATAATCGCGATGTAACAGCTCCAGGAACAGGTTATGTTGCATACCAGAATTATGGAATTTCTAAAATGGGTGTGCCGGTTTTACGCTATTCAGATGTATTACTGTTAAAAGCAGAGATAGAAAATGAATTAAATGGGCCAAGTACCGAAGCTTACAATGCCATAAATCAGGTTAGAAATAGATCTGGATTGCCTAACCTAACAGAAGGTTTAAGTGCAGATGGGTTTAGAGCAGCAGTGCTTAAAGAACGTGCTATAGAATTGGCGGGAGAAGGTCAGCGTAAAGACGATTTAATAAGACAAGGTGTATTTGTGTCTACTTTAAATCAATATGCTCAAGAGCAAGGCTATTCTGTAACCATCACCGAAGATTATCAGTTAATGCCTATACCGCGAACAGAATTAGATTTAAATCCGAATATGGAACCAAATCCATCTAATAACTTTTAAAACATTAAGATTTGGTCTTCTGTAAGCGTAGGCCAAATCTTTTAACCCTTTTTCTATGCGTAACCTCTTAGTTGTTTGTCTACTTGTCTTACAATCGTGCAATCAAATATCAGATAGATTTGCTCCAAAGATTGGAGTAATAGAAATCAATTCTGTAAAAGATAATGCACTTAAAATAAAAATAGATGTAGAAACTTCTGATGGATCTGATGTATATATTCAGTATTGGAGGTATACAAACGCAGGGCAAACAGATTCTGTAATTTCTTATTCTCCAATTTCAAGAGAAAACAATTTACACCATCTCATGTTGGTCGATGTGAATTTAAATACCAAGTATAATTTTAATGTGGTAGTTCAGAAAAAATCATTAAAACGAAACAGTAAAACCTATCATTTTAAAACCACTAGTAAAACACCTTGGGTGCCTTATTATAGAGATTCAGATAGTATTTCTAATGTTAAGTTTGATGGATATCTTCACTTTCATTCTAGACAAATTCCAGGATATATGTTTATAACAAATGGTGAAGGGAAACTGGCGTCTTATTATAAAAATGAAGCCAATTTTAAAGTGTCTAAATGGACAAATAAAGAAACATTATTGGGCATACTAAGTAACGATACGTTGCATTTTACTAATGGTAAGAAAATTATTGAATACGATAAGTTTGGAAACACGCTTTTAGAGATTGAAACTGGGAAAGATGGTATAGAACAGTCGTTTCATCACGAGGTAGATTTAGATGCTAATGGAGATGTTATGACACTTGTTTATAACGAAAAAATCATGGACTTGTCTGCTGTTGGAGGAACTAAAACAGATACCATTAAAGGAGACGGTATTTTGGTTTTAAATCATAAAAAAGAAATTGTTTGGCAATGGTCTGTATTTGATGTTGTAAACCCTTTAGACGATGAAAGTATTCTGAAAAGTAAAAATGATTGGTTGCATGCTAACGGATTATTTAAGGATAAACAAGGCGATTATTATGTATCGTTCAGAAATATTAGTCAGGTCTGGAAAATTAATGGAAAAACCGGCAATTTAGTATGGAAGTTAGGAGGCGTAGATGGCGATTTTAAAATGCCGGATAATGCTTTGTTCTCAGGTCAGCACAATATAAGATTTACTAATACAAACGAGCTTGTTTTATTAGACAATGGAAACTTAAGATTTAAACCTGGATATAAACAATCTACTAACAGTGTAAATATGTTGGATATAAATGCAGGAGCACAATCGCGCTTACTAACACTCACTTTGGATACGGTTAACATGCAAGCAAGTATTAAAGATGTCGTGCCGTTTCCAAAAAAATATTTCACGCATTCTCAGGGAAGCGCAGAATATATAAATGATAGTCTCGTGGTTTTTTGTAGTACAAATACAAATAGAATAGTGTTTACAACTCCAAAGGGAGAATTGTTAGGAAATATGCCTTTAGAATATTCAACGTATAGAGTGCAGTATTTACATGAAATGTATGATACCAGTTATGCTAATTAAACCTTGTTTAAAGAAATAAAGATGGTGAAATCAGAATCTAATACTATACCCTTCAACGATGTGACTTTGTCTTTCTTGTTTTGGTCATTCATAAAAATTGGTACAACATCATTTGGAGGGTTTATGGCTTTAATATCTGTGGTTCAGAAAGAGTTGGTAAAAAAGAAACCAATAATAGAAGATCATATTTTGCTAGATGCTATTTCTTTAGCGTCGGTTTTGCCAGGTCCCATGGCTTTTAATGTTATAGCCTATGTGGGCTACACTCTTAAAGGTTTTAAAGGGGCTTTAGTAAGCATGCTTGGTATTTTATTGCCTTCATTTCTATTTATGCTCATCTTGTCTTTTCTGTATTTTGAATATGGTCAGGTTACCGTACTAAATAATTTTTTTAAAGGTGTTTTACCTGCGGTATCTGCAATTATAGTGGCTGTGGCATTTAATATGTTTCAAAAGCACATTAAAGATTATAAACAAGTGCTTATTAGTTTAATGGCTGTGGGAGCTATTTTGGCTATTAAGTCCATTTTTATTACGGTTATTATAATTTTTTTAAGTGCTGTAACAGGAATGTTGATTTATAAAAAATCGATTCAAACAGAAGGTATTCAAGCAGATTATAATGTAAAAAGTAAGCGATCATTACTATATTTTACATTAAGCATTGCCTTGGTGGCTAGTGTTGTAGGTGTATTATTGCCATTACTTTCTACAGGAGATGTTTATGAACAAGTACTAGTAAACAAATCTTTAATGCTAACGTTTTCTGGTATGAGTGTAACCTTGTTTGGTGGTGGTTATGTAATTATTCCTGCCATGCAAGAAATTATAGTAAATGGGCTACACTGGTTAACAAAAAAAGAATTTGCAGATGCGATTGCATTAGGACAACTAACTCCGGGTCCCATTTTTATTAGTGCCACTTTTATTGGTTACAAGGTAGGTGGTTTCTTTGGTGCTGTTACGGCCACTTTAGCAATATTTATTCCCCCAGCATTTATCATGATTATTTTTTCTGAATTTCTAAATAAAATAAAAGAATCACCATTCGTAAAAGCTGCTTTTAAAGGATTAAGACCAGCGGTTATAGGAATGATTCTCGCAGCTGCTTACACCATTAGTAAAAGTTACCCCATCAACTATTTTTCTATTATCATTTTTTTAATGGTAGTTATAGCGTCGATTAATTATAAAATAGATGTCATTTATTTAATTCCCATATCTGGAGTTTTAGGCATGCTTTTTTACAACTTTTTTTAATAGTATGAAACAACATAAAGCAATACAAATTATAGGGACACAAAGGTCTGGATCTAATTTATTACGGGTTATGTTAAACCAAATTCAAGATATAGATGCGCCTCATCCGCCACACATTCTTCAGCGGTTTTATCCGTTATTATCTAAGTATGGTGATTTAAATAACGAATTTAATTTTATGAAATTAATAGATGATGTGTGTCTGTTAATAGAATTAAATCCTGTGCCTTGGGAAGGTTTTAAGTTAAATAGAAATCGGGTTAGACAGCATTGTGAAGCTAATACGTTAGTCGAAATTTTTAAGGGTATTTATAATTTAAAAGCGACACAGTCTAAAGCTACTTATTGGTGCTGTAAAAGCATGTCTAATATGAACTATTTTGAGCAATTAGAAGCTTCTGGAATAGAGCCATATTATATTTATTTGTACCGAGACGGACGAGATGTTTCACTCTCGTTTAAGCAAGCTATTGTGGGGCCAAAGCATATTTATCACTTAGCCGAAAAATGGAAAAAAGATCAGGAATTGTGTCTGAAATTAAAAGAACAGGTTCCTTCTCATCGGTTTTTTTCAATCAGCTATGAAGATTTAATTGCACGTCCTCAAGAGGTTTTAAATCAACTTTGTTTGTTTTTAAATATTCCATTTAATGAGGCTATGCTTACTTATTTCAATTCATCAGAATCTATAAAAACAGCGTCTTCTGGAAAAATGTGGCAGAACATCACTCAGCCTATTATAAAAAATAATTACAACAAATTTTTACAAGATATGCCTGTAGAAGAACTGACGTTGTTCGAAAAAATTGCGGGTAATACATTATCAAAACTCAACTACAAATTATATACAAAACAAGATTGCAAACCCATTTTAAATGAAGTAATAGAAGCCTATAGTGTAGAGAATGAATATTTGAAAGCAAATGCCATTCTAAAGGCAGATCAAGCCGATATTTCCAAGAAAAAAGAACAATTACAATTATTAAAAGCCATAGCAAATAGAGATAGTTTTCATTATGCTAACGTATAAATACTTAAGAATGATTTTACATAAAAACAATATAAACATACTAGCTATAACGCTCATTTTATTAACCTTTAGTACTAAGATGGTCGCTCAATTACATCTAATTCCATATCCAAATAATATAGAATTACACAATGATACGCTTATAATAGATCATTTAAATGTAAAATATAATTCTGCCCTTAAAAATGAGTTTAAGGAATTAAGTGCATTTGCTGAAGAGTTGGGTTTAAATATCTCTGCATCTCATGCAAAAGACTATAATTTAGAATTGGGTTTGGACTCTAATTTGTCAGCACTTTGTGGCGAGGAAGGTTATGTTTTAGATATTTCAAAACAAAAAATAAGTATTACAGCACCAACATCAGCTGGTGTGTTTTTTGGAATTCAAACCCTTAAGCAGTTATATTTAAAAACCTCGATATCTACCGTAGGATTTCCGTGTGTATCTGTACAGGATAATCCGAAATTTAAATGGCGAGCCTTTATGTTGGATGAATCGCGTCATTTTAAAGGAAAAGAAGTGGTTTTTGATATGTTAGACCAAATGTCGCTTCTAAAAATGAATGTATTTCATTGGCATTTAACAGACGATCAGGGCTGGCGTATTGAAATAAAAAAATATCCTAAATTAACATCTGTTGGTGGTCACAGAAAAGATACACAAACTAATGGTGTGAAAAGTGATAAACGAACAGGAAAACCACACTCGGGTTTTTATACTCAAGAAGAGATTAAAGAAGTAATTGCATACGCTCAGAAAAAACACATAACTATTATTCCAGAAATAGAAATGCCAGGACATGCCACTGCTGCAATTGCTGCATACCCTTGGTTAGGCACGCTTCCAAAACCCATAGACGTCTCTGTTACTTTTGGTGTTTTACCAAATATATTTAATGTGACAGATCCTAAAGTTAACTCGTTTTTGGAAGATGTTTTAACAGAAGTAATAGCGCTGTTTCCTAGCAAAATAGTGCATATAGGTGGAGATGAGGTTAAATTTGATCAATGGAAAAATAGTGCTCAAGTTCAAGATTGGATGGCTAAAAATAAAATGCAATCGTATCCAGATATTCAAATAGCATTTACAAATAGCATGTCAAAATTTATAGAAAGTCAGGGGTATAGAATGATGGGTTGGAACGATGTTTTAGGCGAAAATTTGCATCATTATAATGTAGAAGAAGGTAAAACAGAAAACAACGAAAAATTAGCTAAAAGTGCAATTATTCATTTTTGGAAGGGGAGTCAGGAGTTAATGATTTCTGCACTTACAAAAGGACATGAGGTGGTTAATTCGCAACATAACTATACGTATTTAGATTACGATTTTAATTCAATTTCATTAGAGAAAGCCTATAGTTTTTCCCCGATTCCAGAAGGTATAGACAAAAAATTAGAATCTCAGGTTTTGGGTCTAGGTTGCCAAATGTGGAGTGAATGGATTCCAACTCCAGAAGATCTGTACAGGCAAGTATTTCCAAGAATTGCTGCCTATGCTGAGGTTGGTTGGACTAATACTAGTCAAAAGGATTTTAAACGGTTTCAAGCCAATCTTCAAACTGTAAAAAGTAATTGGGAAGACACGCCATATTACGTTAAAAATATAAAAAATGACGATTATGTAAATGTAACTTTTAGTGTAGATATGAATGGTTCTCCTTACTTAAAAGATCTAGAAGGGGGCAAAGAAATGTTAACCCTTTCAGGAACGTTTAAAAATGTAAACACAGGAGCCGATGAATACTGGCATTCTGATGGTGTAAGTTTAACAGATTCAGATTACAACGGTATATATACAGGAAATAAACTTGTTTTAAAAAACAGTAAACTTTCTTTCGTGTTATTAAAATCTCCTGATGGAAGCTGGGATAATCACATAAAAATATTGGGTGAAGATACTTGTAAAAATGTCACTCCAGAACACAATTATAACATTCAAATAAACTCGGAAGACATGAAGGTTTCCTTTAAAGCAGAAGAGTGTTTACAGTTATAAATCTGCTATATACTTTTAAAAAAATCTACAATTTAATCTCCAAAGAAAGACTGTTTATTATTAGTTGTAAATGGTCATATCTTTTGAGTTAATTATAAATAAACGCATTTTAATATCATGGCGAATACAGCTGTATCTACACCGAAATTATCTTCTAATGCATTGGCTATAATAATTATAGCGGGCTTGTTTTTTATTTTCGGATTTGTAACCTGGATTAATGGAGCATTAATTCCGTTTATGAAAACGATAAATGAACTTACAGATGCCCAGTCTTATTTAGTGGCTTCTGCCTCTTATATTTCTTTTGTCGTAATGGCCTTACCTGCTTCCTATATTATTAACAGAATTGGTTATAAAAAAGGCATGTCTTTAGGTTTATTTATAATGGGAGTAGGTGCATTGGTTTTTATACCTGCAGCCGAGGCAAGAACCTATAGCGTGTTTTTAACGGGTATTTTTATTCAGGGCGTCGGGATGACGCTATTGCAAACAGCATCTAATCCGTATATCACTATTTTGGGACCTATAGAAAGTGCTGCCAAACGTATAGCCATTATGGGTATTGCTAATAAAGTTGCAGGTGCTTTAGGGTCTTTAATTTTTGGAGCCATATTATTATCTGGAATAGACGAGGTTAAAGCTAAGCTCTTGACTGTTTCTGTAGTTGAAAAAGATCAGTTATTAAACACTATGGCAGACAGTGTGATTACTCCATATTTAGTTATGGCTATAGTGTTATTTGTTTTGGGCTTTTTAATTAGAAAAGCTCCGCTTCCAAATTTAGAATCGGATGAACATGAAGAAGAAACAGATACCAAATCTACCAAATCTCATGTATTTCAATTTCCACATTTATGGTTGGGAGTTCTAGCACTCTTTCTTTACGTAGGTGCAGAAGTTATTGCTGGAGATACTATTATTTCTTACGGCATCTCTTTAGGGTTCTCATCAGAAGAAGCGAAATATTTTACCACCTATACTTTGTTAGCTATGGTATTAACATATGCTTTGGGTGTGTTTCTAATTCCAAAATATATAAAACAACGTACAGCATTAATTGTAAGTGCACTCTTAGGAATTGTTTTTAGTTGTTGTATTATTTCAACAACAGGAATGACATCTGTATTATTTGTAGCTGCATTAGGAATTTCAAATGCTTTGGTTTGGCCGGCTATATGGCCTTTAACTTTAGATGGACTAGGTAAATTCACTAAAACAGGATCTGCTTTGTTGGTTATGGCTATATCTGGTGGCGCCATAATTCCTCCGCTATATGGTAAGTTCGTAGATATTCAAAAAGTCACTTTACTTTCAGAAGGTATGCCAGAAACTCAAGCTGTAGCTCATGCTGCAACAAGTAGTTATTGGATATTAATACCGTGTTATGCCTTTATTTTATTTTTTGCGTTATGGGGGCATACTTACAAAAGTTGGTCTAAATAAAAGTGTTTTAAAAGTTTAATTGAAAAAGATAAATATCAAAAAATAATCAGAATGATAAAGAGTAGTATTGATACCGCCACAAGTTTTGAAAAGCGATTTGAGAATATAAATACAGTTGTTTTTGAAACATCATTTAGTGCTTCAAAGGCAGTTGCAAAAGAAATAGCTGAGTTAATCCGACTAAAGCAAACTCAAAATCAGCTCTGTATATTAGGGCTGGCAACAGGGTCTTCACCAAAAGGGTTGTATGCCGAATTGGTTCGTTTACATAGAGAAGAAAATTTAAGTTTTAAGAATGTGATTGCTTTTAATTTAGATGAATATTACCCGATGGAACCTGATTCTGTGAATAGTTATGTGCGTTTTATGAAAGCACAACTTTTTGATCATGTAGATATTTTACCAGAACATTATCATATCCCAGATGGTACTTTAGAAAAAGATGAAATTGCTGAGTACTGCAAGTTGTATGAAGAGAACATAGAAAATTATGGCGGCCTGGATTTACAAATATTAGGTATTGGTGGTAATGGTCATATTGGTTTTAATGAATCTGGGTCGTTACAGAATTCAAAAACAAGATTAGTCGCTTTAGATCATGTGACTAGAGTTGCCGCAAGCGGAGATTTTTCAGGATTAAGTAATACGCCAAGAACTGCAATTACTCTAGGTGTAAAAAAAATTATGGAAGCCAAGCGTGTTATTTTAATGGCTTGGGGAGAAGGTAAATCGGCCATTATAAAAAAATCTGTAGAAGGAGAGATTAGTAATAAAGTTCCCGCTACATTTCTACAAGATCACAACAATGCCACATTTGTACTAGATCAGGGATCTGCATCAGTGCTTACTAGAATAAGTACACCTTGGTTGGTAGAAAAGGTGGTTTGGACAGATAAATTGGTTAGGAAGGCAGTTATAGGATTAGCTCAAGACCTAAAGAAGCCCATTTTAATGTTAACAGATGCCGATTATATTGAAAATGGAATGAGTGATTTATTGGCCAATAGCGGACCTGCATACGATATAAATATTTACATCTTTAATAAACTACAAAACACAATAACGGGGTGGCCCGGAGGGAAGCCAAATTCAGACAATAGTAAGCGTCCTGAACGCGCAGAACCTTCAAAAAAGCGTGTGCTTATTTTTAGTCCGCATCCGGATGATGATATTATAAGTATGGGAGGTACTTTTAAACGTTTGCAAGAGCAAGGTCACGATGTGCATATAGCCTATCAAACCTCAGGAAATATTGCTGTAGCAGATGATGAAGCACTAAGATTTGCCAGTTTTGTATGCGATTATAATGATAAGTTTGGAATAGATAATGCAGCAGCACAAACCATTTACAATAAGGTTATAGATTTTTTAAAGAATAAAAAATCTAGTGAAATTGATATTCCAGAAGTACGATATATAAAAGGCTTAATACGTAAGGGGGAAGCCAGAGCAACGAGTCATTTTATTGGTTTAGACGATGCGCATATTCACTTCATGGAATTGCCTTTTTATGAGACAGGAAAGATAGAGAAGCATCCTATAGGTGAAGCAGATATTACTTTAACTATGGACTTGATTACGTCTATACAACCACATCAAATCTATGCTGCTGGCGATTTGGCAGATCCTCATGGAACCCATAAAGTGTGTTTAGATGCTATATTCGAATCCATTAAGCGTTTAAAAACTCAACCCTTTATGGATAACTGTTGGGTGTGGTTATATAGAGGCGCTTGGCAGGAGTGGGCTATAGACGAAATTGAAATGGCTGTGCCAATGGGACCAGACCAAGTTCTAGAAAAACGACACGGCATATTTAAGCATCAATCTCAAAAAGATGGAGTTGTTTTTCAGGGTACGGATAGTCGAGAGTTTTGGCAAAGAGCAGAAGATCGAAATAAGGAAACGGCTCAAAATTATCATGATTTAGGTCTTTCGCAATATGCTGCTATGGAAGCATTTGTGAGATGGCATTTTTAATTAAAAAAAGGTGATTAGAATTTTCTAATCACCTTTTTTGTATCATTTTAGGTGCTTGTTTTCTATAATTTATGTGTAAATAATTAGATAAAAGAGAAGAATTAAGGGTGTGTTTTTATTTTTTTTAATAAAAACACAATAATCGGTTTGTCAAAACGTTGGGTGTTCAATAGTGGCTATTTGCTAGTGAGAGTAGGATGTTTAGGAGTTTTGATATTGTTATTAATGTGTTAAAAGTTTTGAAAATAGTTATTTTTGTACTTTTTTTTTGAGAATTAGTTAGGTTTTAGGTTGTTTTTATAGTGTAAATCATTATTTTTAAAATGCCCAAAAAATTTGCCTACTATGAAATTTGTCCTCCTTTTAGTATTTCCGCTAATACTATATTCGCCAAAAAAAGAGGTGTTTAAGTACACTGAACAGTTATGTTATGATACTGCTTTGGATATCTCATCAGAAAGCTCTTCAGATGCCAACCGTATCGCAGATTCCTTGTTAAACTATTCTGAAAATGCTCGGCAAAAAATGTACGCTTTAATGTTAAAGAGTATTGTTTTAGAACATCAGGATAAAAGAGCAGAGGCCATTGCTTTTTCTTTAAAATCTTTAAAAATTGCCAAAGAAGAAAAAGACTACTGTTTAGAGTCCAGAATCTATACTTTTTTATCGCGACAATACAGAAATATAGGTTTTATAGATAAGGGTAAAGATTTAATTGCCGAAAGTTTAATGGTGTGTTCTAAGATAGAAGATAAAGATCATGCTGTAAAATTTATGACTATGGCTAATCTTGAACTCATTGAATACGATATAGAATTTGAAAATTATGAGCGAGCAATAGTCTATTTAAAAACCGCCGCGTTTAGTTTAGATAAAGAAAGAGAAGGGAAAATAAAATATTTTGATTTAGCCAATTGTGAAGAAAAATTAGCTAGGTGCTATTTGCAAATGGGAAATGATATGTTGGCACTTAATCATTATAGAAAAGCAAGTACATTTATAAATAAATCTAAATTAGGAGAATCCTTATGGGCTAATAAAATTTATGATGGTTTGATAGATATTTATTTGAGTCAGCAAGAATTAGATAGTGCTAAAGTTTATATTCAAAAAAACTTGTTGATACATGAAAAATTTGATAACAATGTTGTAAAAGAACATGTATACAAAACAACTGCAGAGTATTATAGACAAACTGAAGTAAGAGATAGTTTTGAATTATATACCTCTAAATATAAGTTGACGGCTTTAGAAAATAAAGAAAATATGAGAGGCATGATAAATACGGCCTCTAATACACTTTTCAATCTTACGGATGATATACCCGACGCTAGTGATACACCATATAAAATTGGTGCAATGGAGCTTATGTTTTTAATTGGAATACCATCTATCGGTGTGTATTATCAACGAAAAAAGTTGGTTAGCTATATGAAAGGCTTAATTATAAGTCGTAAACTAAGAAAAAGATCCCAAAAAGCCTATTCTAATAAAACAGAAACAATACTTTTGGCTAGGCTAGAAGAGTTTGAAAATTCAAATGGATTTTTAGATAACAATCTATCATTACCTATTTTGGTAGCTCAGCTTCAGACCAATGTCAAATATTTAAGACAAATAATTAGAGACCATAAACATACAGATTTCAATACGTATATTAATAAGCTTAGAATTCAATATATTATTGAAAAGCTAAATTCAGATCCTGCTTACTTAAATTATAAAATAAGTTTTTTGGCTAAAGAAAGCGGGTTTTCTTCGCATAGTCAGTTTTCAACCAATTTTAAAAAATTCACAGATAATTCGCCTTCAGAATATATCAGTAACCTTAAGAGTAAAATAGCGTCGTAGTTAACTGTGTTTTAGTCAATCGTATTATAATTAATAGTACATGTTTATTTAATTGTGCTGCGTGTTCTGTGTGTACAGGCAATATGCGTATTCCAAACAACAAATTTCATTTTAATTACTTTATAAAAACATACAACATATGATTTTGGTTTAATTTGGATCATATATCCATATCCTCTTTTTACCCATTCGGCTTTTAAAATCTTAAGAGCGGAGTGGGTATTTACATTTTTAGATAAATTATTAATACGTGGTCTATTTTATGTCCACATTTTTTAAGTGAAATCTTATACTTCTAAATCTTAAAATTTAATATCAGATACTTTTGTCCTAAATACGTTTTGTAAAGCAGTTTTGTTTACTGTTTTTGAGGAATTTATACTATCTAAATTGTGGAAAAACACATTTTGTATTCTGAAAAATTTAAAAAACAATTCTGTTAAGTGGTTGTTAAATAGGTTTTTATGTTTTTTAAGTTATCGTTTTTCGGGAAAATGACTAGTCTAAATATTTTTAAGACAATAATTGATATATACCTTAGTCTCAAGGGTTTTTATTGCATTAAACACATTTAAATCTTTGTTAAATTATTAATAGTAGCGTTGTGATTTTTAACACAACCTATGGTAAGAGACAAGTCAAAATAAACCAGAGTTCTATGAAAAAAATTTTACTACTATTCATTGTATTTACGGCTCATGTAACATATTCTCAGGTGGGAATTGGTACAGATATGCCTAATTCATCTGCACAATTAGAGGTTGTGTCTACCGATAGAGGGGTGCTTATACCACAAGTGCCTTTAACTAGTTTAACAGATCAAACAACCATTTCTTCAGGAAATATTGAGAGTTTACTAGTATATAACACAAATACTACAACAACATTAAGTCCAGGATACTATTATTGGTATCAAGGGAGTTGGGTTAAATTTCTTGCAAAACAAGATTTGCCAGAAAATATTGTTTTTTGGGATGTAGTTAATAATCAGTATTCCTACATTGATGTAAATGGAGATGTTCAAATTATAACGAACAGCAACATGGAAACAATAACAACCATAGTTGATAATGGAGATGGTACGATAACTTATTTTAATGAGAATAATGATCAAATAACTATCAATTTAGCTAATGGGCCTGCAGGAGCCGATGGTGTAGATGGAATGGATGGAGTTGGAATAGATTCGACTACAGATAACGGCGATGGGACTTTCACTATATTATATTCAGATGGAACCACGTTTACGACTTCAGATTTCACTGGTCCACAAGGTGCTCAAGGTATTGCTGGAACAGATGGTATAGATGGAGCTGATGGAGCAGATGGAATTGACGGTGTAGGAATAGATTCTACTTCCGATAACGGTGATGGTACATTTACCATTGTTTATACAGATGGATCAACTTTTACTACTGTAAATCTATCAGGTGCTGATGGAGCAGATGGCGTGGACGGAGTAGGGATTACATCTACTACAGATAACGGCGATGGCACTTTTACAATTTTATATTCAGATGGATCGACATTTACGACTTCAGATTTCACGGGGCCGCAAGGTGCTCAAGGTATTGCCGGGACAGATGGTGTAGATGGGGCTGATGGAACCAATGGAGTTGACGGTGTAGGAATAGATTCTACGACCGATAATGGTGATGGTACATTTACCATTGTTTACACAGACGGATCGACTTTTACTACTGTAAATCTATCAGGTGCTGATGGCATGGACGGAGTAGGGATTACATCTACAACAGATAACGGCGACGGTACATTCACTATATTATATTCAGATGGATCAACATTTACAACATCAGATTTCACTGGACCGCAAGGATTAGCTGGAGCTGATGGTGCTGACGGAGCAGATGGAATTGACGGCATTGGAATAGATTCAACAACCGATAATGGCGATGGTACATTTACCATTGTTTATACCGATGGATCAACTTTCACTACAGTAAATCTATCAGGTGCTGATGGAGCAGACGGAGCTGACGGCATTGGAATTTCTTCAACCACAGATAATGGAGACGGTACATTCACTATATTATATTCAGATGGTTCAACATTTACGACTCCAGATTTCACTGGTCCACAAGGTGCTCAAGGTATTGCTGGAACAGATGGAGTTGACGGCGTTGGAATAGATTCAACAACTGATAATGGCGATGGTACATTTACCATTCTTTATACAGACGGATCGACTTTTACTACTGTAAATCTATCAGGTGCAGATGGTGCAGATGGAACAAATGGAGTAGGTATTACATCAACTACAGATAACGGCGATGGAACTTTCACGATTTTATATTCAGATGGAACTACGTTTACGACTGCAGATTTTACGGGACCACAAGGATTAGCTGGAGTTGATGGTGCTGATGGAGCAGATGGAATTGACGGTGTTGGAATAGATTCAACAACCGACAATGGCGATGGTACATTTACCATTGTTTACACAGACGGATCAACTTTTACTACCGTAAATTTATCAGGTGCAGATGGTATGGACGGAGTAGGGATTACATCTACTACAGATAACGGCGATGGGACTTTTACTATATTATATTCAGATGGATCGACATTTACGACTTCAGATTTCACAGGTCCACAAGGTGTTCAAGGTATTGCTGGGGCAGATGGAGTTGACGGCGTT
>NZ_LMAK01000030.1 GCF_001439665.1 Formosa algae | reverse complement strand
ACTATACTTTGTGCCGTTAGAGTATCTATTTGAAAGATGTTTGCAAAATCTTTAAAATTATTATTATCTAAAAGTGAATTATAATAATTTACATTATTAACTAACTGAAATTTAGAATCGTAATAGGGTTTAACTAACATATTAGACGTAAAGACAGCCGGTTTATTTTTATCTATAAAATAGCCTATTAATGCAAAAATTATCATAACTAAAGCAATTATCTTAGCATAGATAACAATAGGTTTTAAAAAATAAATGATTCCTTTAAACAGGTAAACAAATATGCTCCCTATAAATTTAAATAATTTAGAAAACCCTTTTCCTAAATAATTAAACAACACGATTAAGTCTACTTCATCAGTCGAATTTTGCTGCTTGTGAGGAACGTTAGAATTTGAATTTTCTGGTAAATTTGTATTCATTTAAATTAATTAAATATTTGTTGTAGTATGGTTCTTGTAATTAAATAAGTAGGTTTTACTCCTGTAGTTCCTAAACCTCCTGAAGCAAGTGTACTCCCTGTTTCTAAAGGATTATCACTCGCATAATATGCATAACGCACTTTGACATCTGTACCAATATTACCTCTTACTTTAGATGCCGATTGGATTGCTTTTTGATAATGCGCACCTTCCATTTCTAAACCGATAACATTCCAAGATGAATTGTAAAAGAATTTTAAAATATCTTTATTTTGAAGCGAAGTTCCTAAAACGGTAATCATAGTCCCTTCAAAGACATCTATACCTTGACCTTCTAAATCTTCTTTATTTAATTCGTTTTTAAACGGATAATTATCTGCTGTTCCTTCAAAAATATGAGCAGAAGGAATCATAATATCTCCTTTTCCGCCTTCAAGTATACCTGCTTTACCCATTATAGATAAAGACTCTACATCTAAATGAACTTTTTTACCTTCAATTTTATAAGGTTTTAAAAGTTCGTCTATAGTTTCATAAGCTTGTTCTCCAAACGCATAATCCATAACTAAGATTACTGGTTTTTCTTCTTTTAATAGCGTTTCATTAGAATCTATATCTATTTTAGAGAAATCTATTTTAGCTGTATCAAAAATCTGTACATCGATATTTGTTCCTGAAGAATCTTCAATAAAGATCATACCGTTTTGTAAAGCTTCTTTTTTCACTTTATTACGTAAACTACCATTATCCTTATGACTTATAGCTTCGTAAACTTCAAAAATATCTTTTTTAGATACTAGAGCTTTTAAAGCATTAGGTGCAAAAAGCGTGTTCATTACACTATGCATATTCGCACTAATAACATGTATAGGGCGTTTTAATAAATTGTGCTTATAAAGTGCGTGTTTTATATTATTAGCCCAAACCTCGCCATGAATATGGTGTCCTAAACGCTCGCGTAACATCGGACTAAAGGTTACCGTTCTTTTATCGTTATTTATAACTTCTTCTATCGCTAATTTTCCTAACCAATATACAATGTGCAATAAACGTTCTGGACGACTTGGAGTAGAAAACTGATCGTAAATTTCAGTGATTTCATTAAATGTTCGTCCTAGAATATTGGCTGTATATGTAATAGCTGTTTCGCGATCTGGTTGAGACAACTCTTCGTTTTCTAGAACCACTTTTTCAAGCTTAATCCAATCTCTAGTTGTCTTTCCTTCATCATCAATTAAAACACGTTTACTTATCTTATGAGATTCTATAAATAGAAATGTAAGATGTGTAAGTATATCGTAAATTTCAGATCTTCCACGAGTGATTTCAATATTCATCTGATCGTCATCAATACGATAACAATTACGACGCCTTTTTGGAGGAATAATGGGTTTAAAGTGAGATTCGGCATAACCTTCATCACTTGTTAAATTGATATAACGACATTCTTCTATTCCAATAGGCAATCTATCAATTATATATAAAAGCCCTTCTAATTCTGCTTTTTCATCGCCAACAGAACCATAAATTTCTGGTCTTAAAAGTAACAGAGCCTCTCTAAGTGTTTCTCCAGAGATTCCCATTGGCTTATAAAATCCCCGATTGAATAAATGACGCATTGTAATATACATACGTTCTATAGCTCCTGAGCTCTCTTGGGCTCTAGTTCTTTCATGATGTTTTTTGTTACCCATAAAAATGTTTTGCGTGTAAATATAACACTATTTAGTTACTTTCAAGGCATATAGCTTATCTGCTATTTTTCTATCGTTAGCCAGTCTTGGAATTTTATTTTGGCCACCCAATTTGCCTATAGATTTCATGTAATCTTGAAATCCGTCTTTTTTAATTGAAGTGATTTTTAATGGCTGAAGTACTTTTCCAACTATTAAATCGTAGTAATAACTATTTTGTTTTTGAAGAGATTTATCTAATTTAGAAATTAACTCTTGAAGATTATCTGGTCCATTTTCAAACTCTACAAACCATTCGTGATACGGCAATCCCGATTCAGGATTAATTTGTGGAGCAACGGTAAATTCTGAAATACGAATATCTGTTTGTGCTGTAGCTTCTTTCATTGCTTGCTCAACTTCTTTACCAATTACATGTTCTCCAAAAGCAGAAATAAAATGTTTTATACGGCCTGTAACAATAACACGATATGGTTTTAAAGATGTAAACGCGACAGTGTCTCCAATATTGTATGCCCATAACCCAGCAGTAGTAGAAATAATCATAACATAATTTACGTTCAACTCTACATCTTTAATTGTGATACGTTTTGGAGCGTCTTCAAAAAATTCATCGGCTTTAATAAACTCATAAAAAATACCAGAGTTTAATTGAAGTAACATCCCTTGTTCGTTTTGCTTATCTTGATAGGCAAAAAAACCTTCACTTGCAGGATACAATTCTATACTATCTACTTTTCTCCCTATTAATTGTTCAAATTTTGCGCGATATGGTTCGTAATTTACACCTCCAAAAATAAAAAGGTTAAAATTCTTAAATACATCGCCTACGCTTTTACCTGTTTTATCCTGAATTTTTTCAAAATACATTTGCACCCATGATGGAATTCCAGAAATAATAGTCATATTTTCTGGTAATGTCTCTTCTACAACTGCATCTACTTTTGTTTCCCAATCTTCAATGCAATTAGTTTCCCAACTAGGTAATCTGTTTTTTTGAAGATATTTTGGAACAAAATGCGCAACTATTCCAGATAAGCGACCAAGGTTTATACCGTTTTTCTTTTCTAAGATTGGACTTCCTTGAAGAAAAATCATTTTACCATCAACAAAACTAGAGTTACCCGTTTCGTTTATATATAATAAAATAGCATTTCTAGCCGCCTCAATATGCGTGGGCATACTTTCTTTAGTAATCGGGATATATTTAGCACCAGAAGTAGTTCCAGAAGTTTTAGCAAAATACAGAGGTTTACCTTTCCAAAGAATATTTTCTTCGCCATCAACTACTTTTAAAACATAAGGTTTTAACTCTTCATAATCACGTACAGGAACCTGATTTACAAAATCTTCAAAAGTATGTATATTTTTAAAATTATGATCTTGTCCGAACAAAGTCGATTCCGCTTCAGAAATTAAATGTTTAAAGACTTTATCTTGAGTCTTTATTGGATTGTTAGCCCATTTCTGGACAGAGTTATGTATGTATTTAGCAAAAGGTTTTGCTAAGAGTGCTTTAATAGACATCATGGTTTAAAATCGATAAAGTTAATTGGATTAATAGGATAACCATCGCTCCACAATTCAAAATGTAAATGAGGACCTGTTGTAAACTCTCCAGAATTTCCAGCCGTTGCAATAACTTCTCCTGCTTTAACCAAATCACCCTGATCTTTTGTTAAGGATGCATTGTGCTTATATACAGAAATTAATCCGTAGCTATGTTCTACAATAATAACATAACCGGTTTGTGTGGTCCATTCTGCAAAGATTACACGACCATCTGCAGTGGCTTTTATTGGCGAATTTTTAGCAACAATAATATCTACCGCAAAATGTTTATCGTTCGCATTATAAGGTTCACTTATCTCTCCGCTAGCAGGCGGGAATAGAACAAAATTTACTTCAGAGGTTGCCGAATCGAATAAATTATACTTATCCTCTTTATCTACTTTTTCTCTTAAAATAGAATCTGCTCGTGTTGGGCTTAAATCGACCTGACTAGCTTCAAACTTAGTGGCTGCAATAATAGAATCTTTATTGATATTAGTGGTGCTAATATCGCCTTCTAAAACTTGTTTAATTGAAGCATAAAATTGTTCATTTTCATGTAACACTTGTTGCAACGAATCTACTTTATAATGTAAATCTGTAGCAGATTTCTTTAAAGCGGAAGAGGAATATCCCGGTATATATTCGCGTAAAGGTGTAAATGCAATAAAAATAGTAGTTCCTGCTATTAGAAAAATAGTAGATAATGAAAGTACTACAAATACATTTAAACGTGTAAGTTTAAATGATAGACGCTCTTCAAAAGTGTCTTCATTTAAAATAACAAGGCGGTACTTATGAAGTAACTTCTTTGTTATTTTTTTCTTTTTAGTTTTCTTTTGCCCCATCTTGAAAACAAAATTAAATAAATTTATTTCATGAAACCTTTATGTTTTCCTAAAGTTATTACTAAAACATCAATATTAAACTTTAATTATTACCTTTGTTTTTTAAACAGGAAATAATATGATCTCTTTAGGAACTTTTTTAGTTATTGGTGCACCACAAATTATCTTAATCGTGGTTATTGTTTTATTGCTTTTTGGAGGTAAAAAAATACCGGAACTTATGCGTGGACTAGGAAGCGGTATTAAAGAATTTAAAGATGCTTCTAAAGAAGAAGAAGACGGATTCAAAAAAGATAAGAAAGAATAGTTTTATATTTAAGCATACAAAAAAAGCCAACATTTAAATGTTGGCTTTTTTTGTATGCAGTTTTTAATTGTCTATTCTATTTTTACAGATTTTAAAATGGCTTCTAATTCGAACACATAATCACGTTTTCCTACAGATGGCGCAAAGGTAAATCCTTCTACAACCAACAATCTGTTATTGGCCTTATCTTCAATCATATAATTAATAAATGGCCCAGACATAAAAGCATTTTTAACATCCCAAATACCTTTAGTTTCAATAGCTGGTTTATCATCTATAGTCTTCTCAAACAAATAAGGCGCGTATGCTTTTTCTGTAATCATAAACGATCCCTCTGTTGGTCCAGGAATATGAACTTTACCTATAGAATCTCTTATATTAATAATCTGGTTTACTAAACTATCGTTATGTTTTAATCTGTTTAATGGTAATTCGTACAACATTATGTTTTGTGTTCCTGTTGTAATATCTTTTCTTAACCAGAAAAAATTATTTTCCTTTTTTGCAATTCTATAAGCAGAAGGTAATTCCATTTTAATCCCTAAAGCCTCTTCTATAGTATCTATTTTAAGAAGCGATAATTTTATTCGGCGTTGCTTTTCTTTTGTTTCTTGACTATTAAAAGCTTCGGTGATTTTTGCTGCATTATCTTGTAATAGTTGTACAACTTCAGCTTCTGTTTTACCAGAAACAATCACTACTTTTTGAGGTATGGCATATACATTTTTTGCAAACTTTACAGCAGACTCATAATTAGCTCCTATTTCAATTTTTAAAATTGTTCTGTTTTTAGTTACAAAACCACTAAAAACTTGAGGTGGAATCTGACTTAAATTAAATAATGGTTCTTCTTGCGGTAAACCATCTACAGGAGCTGCCATAGTGCTTCTAATAGCTTCTCCTACTTTACCTTGCCACATGTCGTTATTTACAACAACAGAGACATTGTTAAGATTTCCAGAAGATTCAGATAAAAGTTGCTGTTTTTTTCCTTCTTTACAGCTTGTAAGCACCAACAAAAATGTTGATATAAAAAATAAAGTTTTATACATAATGTTCCATTTTAACAGAATGATTAGCCTTTATACATTTTTAAAGTCATTCCTGGTTTTAAACTTGTACCGCTAATATCGTTCCATTCTTTAATATTTTCTACAGAAATTCCAGAATGTTTTTGAGCGATACTCCATAAGGAGTCTCCTTTCTTAACAATATACGTGTTTGCGCCGGCTACTTGCGGTGTAGATGTTTTAGGTTTTGTTGTAACTTTAGTTGCTGTTGCCGTAGAGTTTCTAGGGTAAATTGTTAACCGTTGCCCGATACTTAAATTATTACTTCTAAGACCGTTCCATTGTTTTATCTGACTAACTCGCACATTAAATTTTCTAGCAATTCGTCCTAAATAATCTCCAGATCTAACTGTATATCTTGTTTTAGTTTCAGATTCTATTAACTGAGGTAATGGTTTTTCTCGCTTATCAAACTCGGCTTTCGCAAATGCGTAAATTAATTCTTCGTTAGCCACAAACGGTCCAATAGCTTCAACTGGTAAACGTAAGGTGTAAGTTTCTTTTTTAATAAACGGAATAATATCCAACTTATACGTTGGATTTAAAAACTGAAGTTCTTCAATCTTAACACCTGTAACTTCAGAAACCTGATCTAGAGTTATCATTTGTTTCACGTGAAGCGTATCGGTTTCCATGTATGCTATCTCAGGTTTTGCTCTAGAAAACCCTAATTCTTCTGCATTTTCAAAAATATACATCGTAGCTAAAAAAGCGGGCAAATACCCAGCTGTTTCACGTGGTAGATAGTTTCTAATATTCCAATAATTTTCATAACCACCAGAACGTCGAATGGCTTTAGTAACATTTCCAGGACCTGAATTATAAGCTGCTAAGGCCAAATCCCAATCGCCAAACATACTATATAATTTAGATAAATATTTTGCAGCTGCTTCTGTAGATTTTAACGGATCGCTACGCTCGTCTACATAACTACTTACATCTAATCCGTAATATTTGCCTGTAGCGTACATAAATTGCCATAAACCTGTTGCTCCTACTCTAGATTTTGCTCTAGGTTTTAAAGCAGATTCTACAATAGATAAATATTTAATTTCTAAAGGCAGGTCGTAATTATCTAATTCACGCTCGAACATCGGAAAATAATACTCACTTAAAACCATTAATTTTTGAAGAGAATTACGTCTGCGTTTTAAATACGATTTAATTACACTTTCTAAAGCAGGATTGTAAGCGACATTAAAAGGCGTTTTAGCATCGAGTTCTAATAATCGTTTTTTAAGGGTATCTGTATTCAATTCTGGATAATCTACTTCTTCAAAAGTAAGATCTGTTACAGATTGGTAAATAGAATCGTAAAGGGAATTGTTATACAACTCGTCCAACCATAGTTGGTCTACTTTAGCAGAATATGCGTGATCTTTTAAATTCTTAATGTTTAAAGAATCTGTAATTTTAAGATCTTGCTTATAATAGGTTTTACCGTTTATAATGGTATCTACAACATACTTCTGTCCGGAAACTAACATGTCTTCTGTTAGTCGTTCTGCTGCTATTTGCTGTGTTTTGTTTTTATTCTCGCTTACAACTAAGGAGTCTGGATTTACTTTAACTGTCTGTAAATCTTGCGCATAAAAACATGTTATTTGTAGAAATGCAAAATAAAAAAAATACGAATTTAGTCGTTGCTTCATTAATAAAACCTTTAGTTGGGTATAACGTGAAAGCGGCTAAATTCGTATTTTTATACTGAAAATGAAAGTTAAAGTTATAAAACTCTTAAGCAATCATTATTAAATTGGGGCTTACTAGTCTAAAATAGCAGCAATACCAGGTAAAGTTTTTCCTTCTAAACTTTCTAACATTGCTCCTCCACCAGTACTTACATAACTTACTTTGTTTTCGAAACCAAATTGTTTAACAGCGGCTACAGAATCTCCACCACCAACTAAAGAAAATGCTCCGTTTTTAGTTGCTTCTGCAATAGAATCTCCTAAAGCAATTGTTCCTTTAGCAAAAGTTGGCATCTCGAATACACCTAATGGTCCGTTCCATAAAATTGTTTTACTTTCTAAAACCACTTTGTTAAAGTTTTCTATAGATTTTGGTCCAGCATCTAAACCTTGCCATCCTTCTGGGATTTCTGTAACATCTAATATTTTAGTTTCTGCATCGTTGCTAAAAGCATTAGCTGCAACTACATCTACAGGAATATGGATTTGAACATTCTTTTCTTTAGCTAGTTTTAAGATTTCTAGAGCTAATTCCATTTTATCATCTTCACAAATAGAATCTCCAACTTGTCCGCCTTGAGCCTTAACAAAAGTAAAAGTCATCCCTCCACCAATAATTAAGTGATCTACTTTATCTAGAATATTTTCAATAATAGTAATCTTAGAAGATACTTTAGCACCTCCTAAAACAGCTAAAACAGGTTTCTCTCCAGTTTCCATTACTTTTTGGATACTTTCAATTTCTTGAGCTAATAAATAACCAAAACATTTTTTTTCTGGGAAAAATTTAGCCACAATAGTTGTAGATGCATGTGCTCTATGCGCTGTACCAAAAGCATCGTTTACATAGATATCTCCTAATTTAGATAATTGCTCTGCGAATTTTTCATCACCAGCAGTCTCTTCAGAATAATAACGTAAGTTTTCTAATAATAAAACTTCTCCTGGTTGTAGTGCGGCAACTGCAGTTTCTGCAACTTCACCAACGCAATCAGAGGCAAATTTTACTGTTACACCTAACACATTAGAAACTTCTTCTATAATATGTTTTAAAGAAAATTGATCTTGAACACCTTTTGGTCTTCCTAAGTGAGACATTAATACACAGCTTCCTCCATCTTCTAAAATTTTAATAATTGTAGGTTTTGCAGATACTATTCTTGTATTATCTGTTACGTTAAAATCCTCGTCTAAAGGCACATTAAAATCTACTCGAATTAATGCTTTTTTATTATTAAAATTAAAATCATTAAGTGTTTTCATCCTAAAAAGTTTTGATGTTATTCTACAAATGTAAACAATAATAAACAGCTTTAAAACGTGTTTTTTTACGAAAACGTTTTCTATTTTAAAAGATTTTTAAAAATTTAAGATTACAATACTTAAATTATAGATAAATCGTGATTTCTTTATAAAAAGTATCACATTTAAAATCTGCTGCCTTAATTAAAAAATATTTAGTTTTGCCACATGTTATTTAAAGATATTTTAGGTCAGGAGCATATTAAAAACCATTTAACACAAAGTGTAGACAATGGTCGTATACCACATGCACAATTATTTGTAGGTCCCGAAGGTTCTGGAACTTTACCGCTAGCCATTGCTTATGCACAATACATTTTATGTAAAAATACTAACGGAGAAAACAATACTGGAAACGAATCTTGCAACTTAAAATTTAATAACATTTCGCATCCAGATTTACATTTTGCTTTTCCTGTTACCACAACACCAAGTGTTAAATCGCACCCGGTGTCTAGTCATTTTTTAAGCGAGTGGCGACAATTATTAAAAGAACAACCTTACGGAAATCTTTTTGATTGGTATAAAATGTTGGGTGTAGAAAATAAACAAGGACAAATTGGTGTAGATGAAGCTCAAGATATAGTGAAAGCACTATCGTTAAAAGCTTATGAAGGTGGTTACAAAGTAATGATTATTTGGATGGCCGAAAAAATGAATGCTGCGGCCTCTAACAAACTATTAAAGCTTATTGAAGAACCACCAAACCAAACCATTTTTATTTTAATTGCAGAAGAGGAGCAAAACATTATAAATACAATTCGTTCTCGTTGCCAGGTGTTACATTTTCCAGCACTTGCAGAAGAGGTAATTGTTGAAGCTTTAGTTAAAGCTTACGAAATAAAAGAAACGGTAGCAACTAAAATTGCGCATCAATCTAATGGGAATTATAATAAAGCATGTGATTTAGTCTATCATGATTCTGAAGACACTCAATTTGAAGATTGGTTTGTGCTTTGGGTACGAAGTGCTTTTAAAGCCAAAGGAAACAAAGCTGCGATACATGATATTATAAATTGGAGTGAAGAAATTGCTAAAACAGGTCGTGAAACACAAAAGCAATTTTTATTCTTTTGTATGGATTTTTTCCGCCAAGCCATGTTATTAAATTATGGTGCCAATGAACTGGTTTATTTAGAGCCCAAAACAGCTTTTAAATTAGAAAAATTTGCTCCATTTATTCATAACGGAAATATTATGGAAATCTATGAAGCACTACAAGATGCAATTTACCATATTGAAAGAAACGGAAACTCTAAAATTGTACTAACAGACTTGTCTATAAAACTCACACGATTACTTCACGCAAAACAAAATTAAGCAGCTATGAACACTATTTTAAACCATAGCGCAGAATTACTTATTCTTATTTTTTTAGTGATTACTTTTTTAATGAGCGTTATAGATAAATTGAGTGATTGGAAAGGAAATATTTTGTTTTTAAAATCGCATTTTGCTCATACGTTTGTACCGCCATTAATTCCATTTACTTTAATTGTTATTTTAATTTTAGAAGTGCTAACTACACTATTTTGTAGTCTTGGAATTTTTGAAATTATTGAAGAAAAAAATAGTAATTTTTCACTGCTTGGTTCCGTTTTTTCTTGTGTTATTTTACTTGTGTTTTTATTAGGACAACGTATTGCAAAAGATTTTGATGGTGCCAGAAATATTACCGTATATTTTATCGTTTCTGTATTCGCCGTTTTTCTATTTCAATAAGCCTTTTTATTATTTATTTCAGCTTAAAAAGACTATTTATTTTTTCAAAATATTCAAAATAAACGTAAAGGTAATTTAGATTGATATTTTATTTTTTTGGTAGTTTATAAAACTGAGTTATTTTATAATTACATATGGATAATATAGCTCATAATTAATTGTAATACAAACTTTTATAACCTTTTCAATTTTGAACACAGGACACAAAAAAAGCATAAAATTTTAAATGGTGATTTCAAAATTTTATGCTCTAATGTTTTAATGTGTTTTTTATAAAATTTACTCGTCTTCGTCTTCAATAAAAGTATAAGTTTCACTATCTGTTTGCGTCACTCTAAAATAACCATACGGATAGTTATCTGCATCTGTTATATTTATACAATTTCCTTTTAATTCTACAGGAGCAGGACTAAACGGATTTCCTGAACTTCCAGATTGACTAATTAGAATATCCATATAATTATAATATGTCTCAGAAACATTATATAAATTAATATCTACAATATCTCCAGGTTCAAATTCATCGCCATCATCATCGCCATCTTTTTCAAAAAACAAATGGATTTCATTTCCGTTTAAAAACTCATCTGAAACACTAGATAAAGTAGGATATAAATCGCCGACTTCGTGATATCTTAAAATATAAAAATTTGTTTCATCTGCAGGATCATTAAAATACACATTTAACTCTAATGCATCTTGAGAAAATCCGCCATCGCGAGATTGGGTTACGCTTGTAATACTTGTTGTTGGTAATAAGGTTTCTGTTGCCGTATATGTTTCGTTATTATAAATAACCTTTAAGGTGTAACTTTCTTCTAAAATAGCTCCAAAAGCATCTGTTGTATACTCCCCGTTTAACTGATCTTCAAAAACATAAACCGCACCATCTTTATCGCGAGTTACAGTTACTTCTGCCCCTGTAACACTATTAGTTTCATCAGTATCAAAATATGGTGTTGTAGTGCTTAATTTTATGGTCTGAGTCTGTCCAGAAGTACCTTTTTCCCAATCTAAAGATGCTTCTATTACGAGTCTTGCATCTGCAGTTGGCACCTCTACATCTATAACATCTGTACACGATGATAACGTACTAATAAGAATGACTAAATATATATATATTGTATTTTTCATGAGCATTAAAATTTGAAATTATAAGCAACTGATGGTACTATACCGAAAATCGCAGTTCGCGTCGCTTCATTAACTCCCGTTTCTAGGTTTTGACCAAAAGAAATAGATGCCGCATTTTTCCGATTATATAGGTTATAAATACTAAACACCCACTCGCCTTTCCATCGTGCATTTGGTTTTTTATTTGGTGTATATGTTGCTCCAACATCTAATCTATTGTAAGATGGTAATCTGTTTGCATTACGACTATCATATACAGGAATAGACAATCCTTCATACTCGTACTGCCCAACCGGATAAGTTGTTGGTCTACCTGTTTGAAAAACAAAATTGCTACTAAAACTCCATTTTTCAGATAATTCATACGATCCTGTAACCGAAATATCGTGAGTTCTATCGTACGCAGTATTATACCATTCTCCATCATTTATTCCCAATCCGCCAGCAGAACCACCAGGTGTTCTTTGTTCAGATTTGGAAAGTGTATATGCAAACCACCCTGTAAATCTTCCTTTATTTTTTCTGAATAAAAGCTCTAAACCATAAGCTCTAGATTCGCCAGATAGAATTTGAGTTTCAATATTATTTTGAGCAATTAAACTAGAACCATCTATATAGTCTATTCTATTATCTACCGTTTTATAATACACTTCGGTTTCTATTGAAAATAAACCGTTAGCTAATTCTTTAAAATATCCAGCCGAATATTGATTAGCTAATTGCGGCTCTATAAATGTTCCGCTTGGTGCCCACACATCCAAAGGTGTTGCATTTGCTGTATTAGATAGTAAATGTAAATATTGTGCAATTCTTGAATATCCTAATTTTACAGAAGACGATTCGTCTAACTGATATGCTAAACCTAGACGCGGTTCGAAATTAGAAAAGGTTTTTATAGATTCCCCTTTTTCATATTCTATTTCTCCGTTTTGGATACCTTCTTCATAAATACCAAAAGTCTCGTTATAAACTACTGGCTGATCATTTTCATAAGTCGCAAGTGTTTGTCCGCCCAAACGATTAAACATACTAAAACGCAAGCCTAATTGAAGGTTTAAACGGTCTGTAAATTTATGTTCCACGTTTGCATAAATACCACTTTCAAAAGCACGTTTTTCATCTAAAATATCTTCGTTAATCGAAGAGTCTTCATCTGTTGGTCTAACTTCTCCTGGATTGAAATTATAATTGATTCCGCTTACTCCAAAATCGATTGTTGTTTTATTATTTAGGTAGTATTTTAAATCGTATTTAACATTGAAATTTTTAATATCAGACTGCCAATCTAAACCAATAAAATCTAAAGTTAAACCATAATTATACATGCTATAAATTACAGACAAATTTGAAAATAACTTATCGCTAAACACATGATTCCAACGTAAATTTAAGGTGCTATTTCCATACGAGTTTTCGAAAGAATCTGAAAAATTTAAAATGTCGCGGCCAAAATATCCTGATAAATACAATTTGTTATTTTGATTAATTTCATAGTTTCCTTTTGCATTAACATCGTAAAAATAAGCAGTGTTATCTAGTCCTGCTGCTTGTAAAAATAAATGCGCATAAGACGAACGTCCGGCAACTATAAATGAACCTTTACTTTTAAATAATGGTCCTTCTGCGGCAAGTCGGCTTGAAATTAGCCCAATTCCGCCCGTTAAATTAAAATCTTTACTGTTCCCTTCTTTCTGACGTATATCGAGCACAGACGATACGCGACCACCGTAATTAGAAGGGATATTTCCTTTGTAGAGTTTCACATCTTTAACCACATCGGCATTAAAGACAGAGAAAAATCCAAACAAATGCGATTCGTTATAAATTATTGCTTCATCTAAAAGCACTAAATTCTGATCTGTTGCTCCACCTCTAACATTAAAACCGTTAGAACCTTCACCGTTATTTGTAACTCCTGGTAGCATTTGAATAGACTTGACTAAATCTACTTCCCCTAAAACTGCAGGTATTTTTTTTATGGTTTCACTCTTAATCACCGACACACTCATTTGTGGATCTCGAATATTAGCTTTTTCAGATTCTTCAGCCATAATTACCACTTCATCTAAAGTGGTTGTATCTTCTTCTAACTCGAAGGATACATTTTGATTTTTAGTCAGCTGGATTTCTTTTGTAATAGTTACATAACCCAAATAAGATACCACAAGATTATAAATGCCTTTTGGTGCAGAAATCGAGTAAAAACCGTAAGCATTTGTAATAGTTCCATTATTGGTATTTTCTAGATAAACAGATGCACCAAAAATAGATTCTCCATTAGAAAAATCTTTTATGGTTCCGCTTACCGAAAAATTTTCTTGAGAATACATAAGCATACTAAGAAACAAAAAGCACACACTAAGTGTTGTTTTCATCATATAAATACAGTTTAATTAAAATACAAAACAACAGAAATTCTTTTGTATTACACAGTTAAATATAACCTTAAAGGCTGAGATTATGAGATTTAAATTTAATTCATAATCTTTGGTTAACAATCCATAAACAAAGTCTAGTAATAGTTAGACATAAAAAAAGTCAAACATAAAATTTATGTTTGACTTTCAATATATAAACTGTAGTGATTACACTATTTCTTATAAGAATCGTTTAATGCTTTAACTAAAGTTTCTGTTAAATCGTCTGCATCTTTCCCATACATTACACTTCCAGCATCATTGCTTCCAAGAATATAATCGTAAGCATTATTTTCTCCGTAATTTTTTACGAATTTTCTTACTTTAGAAATTAATGAATCTATTTCTTTTTGGCTTTCAACTGTAATTTGTTGCTCACCCATTTGAATTTGCTGTTGCAACATCTGTTGCTTCTGTCCTAATTGTTGGTAACGAGCTTGCGCTTCATTTTGAGGCATTTTTGAAGCTTGCGCTTGGAATTCTTGATATTCTGCTTGAAATGCTTGAGCTAAACTATCTGTCGTTTTATTAGACGCCTCAATCATTGTTTTATATTTTGCCTCTACATCTATTTTTTCTTGATATTCATTTATCAATTTAGAATTATCAACAAATCCAATTTTTTGTGTTTGCTGACAAGAAGCCATAGTAATTAATGTAACTACTAATAAAGATATTTTTTTCATTGTTCTTAAAATTTATTTTGTGAAACAAAAATAGAAAAGTTAGGTAGATATTTAACCTAATAATACGCTATTAACTAACTATAAAATATTATTATATAAATATAATTATGTATAATTTTTAACTATTAAAAATAAACTTATTAAGTAACATCTAAGAGTTTATTAAAAAAAAGACATAGTAACTCACCTTAACCTCATCAAAACACTCTAAAATCGCTTTAAAATGAATATTTACTTGTTTTTAATGACATAAATTAAAGAAGAATACTCTCCGGACCGTTTTGCCTTAATATTGGACTGTAAGCCCACTTTTGTAGCCTTGAGAAAATTCATTTTCCCTGTTTTATATTTTTCAGATAGCAAACTCACATAAAAAGCATCAAAAATCATTGGAAGTGTTTTTACAACTTGGAATTGATGTTTAGCTACCAATCTAGAAATTCCTATTTGAGAAAAATGCCATAAATGTCTAGGCACATCAAATGCAGCCCAAAACGATTTATAATAACTCGCATCGTAACTCTTAAAATTAGGAACAGCTATTACCAACACTCCATCTGTTTTTAAAAGCCTTTTATAATTTGCTAAATGCACATCTAGATTTGGTAAATGTTCTAAAACATGCCATAGCGTAATAACATCAAAACTATTATTTTTCAGTTCATCAATTTTGACTGTATCGTAAACCACCTCCCCTACTTTATGTTTTGCAAGTTTTCTTGCATCTAAATCTGGTTCAATCCCGCAAACTTGCCATGAATTCGATTTTGCTATTTGAAGAAAATCTCCTGTCCCACACCCCACATCTAAAAGTGATTTTTCAGGAGTATTGAAACTATTAATTAAATTCAACTTACGTTTTAAAGCAATACCTTTTACTGCATGATATACTTTTTCAAACACATTTCGTTTAGCATCTGTATGCGAAATATAGTCTTCACTTTTATAATATTTACCAAGTTGATCTGCTTTTGGCTGAGGACTTGTTTCTAAGATATCAAGATCTGTATTGTGTATTAATTCAAATAGCTCTGAAGACACAGAGTAATCTTTGCATTTTAAATACACTTTATGTGATGTGGTACTCATGAAATATAATTTAAATACTAAGGTTATACCTCAATATTTTTCAAGTTAAAGTTAATTATCTGTTGTTTTGAATGATAAAAAAGACAAACGTTCCACGTGGAACATAAATTTTACCGTCCCATATAAACTAATAATACAGAAATATCGTTAGGTGAAACACCACTTATTCTAGAGGCTTGAGAAATACTTGTTGGCTGAATCTTTTTCAATTTTTCTCTAGCTTCAAAACTCATAGATTTGATTTGAGAATAATCGTAATTAGCTGGAATTTTAATATCCTCTAGTCTTGTTAATTTGTCAGCATTGTTTTTTTCCTTTTCAATATATCCAGCATACTTCACTTGAATTTCTGTTTGTTCAATAATTTCACGATCTAAATTATGTTCAGAAATATAATGTTCTACTTCTTCAATTTTACGAACATCATCCATTTCAATATTTGGACGCGCAAAAACTTTAAATAATTTACCTGACTGATTTACAACTGCAGATTCCTTAGCTTCCAAAATAGGATTAATCACATCTGGTTTTACACTAAGATCTTTAAAAAACTGAACAAATTCTACAGCTTTATTTTGTTTCTCTTCCATACGTCTTAAACGTTTTTCTGAAGCTAAACCAATTTCAAATCCTTTTGGAGTTAATCTAAAATCTGCATTATCTTGTCGTAATAATGTTCTATACTCCGCACGAGATGTAAACATTCTATAAGGTTCTTCTGTACCTTTAGTAATTAAATCATCTATTAAAACACCGATGTAAGCTTCGTTACGTTTAAGAATAAACTCGTCACGTTCCTGAACTTTAAGACTCGCATTTATTCCAGCCATTAATCCTTGAGATGCGGCTTCTTCATATCCGGTAGTTCCGTTAATTTGACCAGCAAAATACAACCCATCAACCAACTTAGTTTCTAAGGTATGTTTTAATTGTGTAGGCGGAAAATAATCGTATTCGATCGCATAACCAGGTCTGAAAAATTTTACATTTTCAAAACCAACTACAGAACGTAAAGCTTTAAACTGAACATCTTCTGGAAGTGAAGTAGAAAAACCATTTACATACACCTCACAAGTATTCCATCCTTCAGGTTCTATGAATAATTGATGACGATCTTTATCTGCAAAACGGTTAATTTTATCTTCTATTGAAGGACAATAACGCGGACCTAAACTTTTAATTCGACCATTAAACATTGGTGAACGATCAAAACCTTCACGAAGTAAATCATGAACTAAATTACTAGTATAGGTCATATGGCAAGACCTTTGTTTTGTTAAAGGTTTGGTAACATCAGAATAGGAGAATTTCTCTGGAGAAATATCTCCAGGTTGTTCAATCATTTTAGAATAATCTAACGAACGCCCATCTACACGAGGAGGTGTTCCTGTCTTCATTCTTCCAGATTGAAAACCTAAATCTACTAGTTGTTCTGTAATTCCTGTAGCAGCTCTTTCACCGGCTCTACCCCCACCAAAATTCTTATCACCAATATGAATTAAGCCATTTAAAAAAGTTCCATTAGTTAAGACTACAGACTTAGCTCTAACAGATATTCCTAAAGAGGTTTTAACTCCAGCTATTTTATTATCTTCAATTATAAGACCAGAAACCATATCTTGATAAAAATCTAAGTTGGGTGTTTGCTCCAACATTAGCCTCCAATCTTCCGCAAAACGCATACGATCACTTTGCACTCGTGGACTCCACATTGCAGGTCCTTTAGACTTATTTAGCATTTTAAATTGAATCGCAGAGGTATCACTAACAATACCACTATAACCTCCAAGAGCATCAATCTCTCGAACAATTTGTCCTTTTGCAATTCCACCCATAGCAGGGTTACAAGACATCTGTGCAATGTTTTGTAAATTCATTGTAATTAACAATGTACTACTCCCCATATTTGCAGCCGATGCAGCAGCTTCACTTCCTGCATGACCTGCTCCAACAACAATGACATCGTAAACTTTATCGAACATGTTTTTATTAAATTTAATATTATAAATAAATTGTTCCACGTGGAACAATCAAAAAATTTAAGAAGAAATTAATTAAGTTTAGATAAGTAATATTCTTCTTTAGAACGCATTAATTGAGCATCAGAATCTGTTTTATCTTTGAATCCACAGTAATGTAAAACACCATGAATAATAACTCTATGAATCTCATCTGTAAACACCGTTTTAAAGTCTGATGCATTATCTCGAACTCGCTCTACAGAGATGTAAATATCACCATGAATTTCTTTACCAACACAGTAATCAAAACTAATAACATCTGTTAAGGTGTCATGATCTAGGAACTCTACATTTAACTTATGCAGATATTCATCATCACAAAAGATATAATTAATCTCGCCTTCTTTACATCCTTCTTCTACAATAGTCGCATTAATCCAATTAGCTAACACGTCTTCATTAACCAATTCAAAATCGGTTTCGTAATTAAAATATATCATTATAATTTATTAAAATACTGTTGCACTTTATTTTTAAAACTTTGCTGCAAAGGTAGGACTTGTCTGTTTAATATTTCAGTAGTATTAAAATATTGTTTTGCTTGTGTTATTTTGTCTGAACTAGTGTTAGAAAATGAATTAGAATTAGATTTAGATTCTCTTTTATTTTCCTGTTCTTGTTGAAAGGTGGCATCCTGTAATTTTAATAATTGATGTTCAAAATTCAACATTTTTTCTAATGTCTTTTTTGAAAATCCGTCATTTAATAATTCCATTTCAACATCTTCCATTTGTTTTAATAGTTGTCTAGAATCTGGAGTTAAACCTTCTTGTTCTAATCGTTCTTGAAGTTGATTTCTTAATTCTTGCTGACGCTGATAAATAGCAAATAATTCGCCATTCAATTCTTCATTGCCGGGTTGCTTTCCTTCACCACTTGTATTACCTTCTCCAGAATTATTACCTTCACCTTCTTTGCCATCAGAACCAGATTCACCAGGTTTAGAAGATTCACCATCTTGCTTATCGCCTTCTCCTTCTTTCTCACCTTTACCATTCATTTGATTTTGCATTTGTTTATTAAGCTCTTCTTGGCTCATAATAATATCGGAAAGTTGTCCTTCTGATTGACCAGATTGTTTACCACTACCCTGACCAGATGAAGAGGAAGATGCATTAAGTTGATCTTCCATATTATCTAAAATATTACTTAAAAGATCTGCTAAAACATTAGCAGATGAAAAGACATATTGCTGTGAAGAAATACCTTGATAAATTAAATTCTCAGAATATTCTTCTAGAGATAAATCCATATAATGATAGATATTTGTAATCTCATTATTTACCTGTTCAGATAACATAGGTTGTCTTAATGACAAAGAAAATAAACTATCATCTACATGCTCAAAGTATTCACGTAAATCGTGTTGTTTACGTAAATGTTTGGCATAATTATTATGATTGACTTCAATACTTTTAAATTGATTCATTAGTGATTCTTCATCAAAAGAAAATATAAGTAGGTTGTCTAAAATCTGACGTAACATTTCAGCATCTTCTTCCATTTGTTCGCCGCCGTCCGTTTGCATGGATTCTTGCATAGACTGGCTCATTTGTTTCATTTTTTGAGCAGACTGCTTTTGTTTTTGTTTGGCTTGTTTTTCAGAATTTTCAGAATTCTTATTCTCATCAGATTCACTCTTTTTTAATTGGTCAGAGGCGTCTTCTTGTAACTCATTAATTTCTGATTCTGTCTGTTCTTCTCTAGGAAGATCCATTGGCTTTTTTAAAACTTCATTTTCTTTTTGTAAAGCATCTAACTCTTGTTGTAAATCTTTAAACGTTTCATTCAATTTATCTTGTTTATCGGAAGTGTTTTCTGCTTTGGATTTTTCAGATAATTCTAATTGTTCATCAGCCAAGCGTTCTAAATCTTGCTGCAATTTTTCCATTTTTTTTGCAACATAAAAGCGCTTAGTTAATTCTACTAATTGTTCTAAACTTCGCTTTTGTTTTTTATTTTGTTTACTTAAATATTTGAATTTATTAGATAGTTCTTCTTCACTAATTTTTTCTTCTAATTTCTGTAATTCATCTAAAAGACGTTCGTCTTGTTTAAGTTGATCTTCGTTCTCTTTTAAACGTTTTTGAAGTTCTTTCTTTAAAGGATCATTTTCATTCTCTTTATCAAATTCATTTAAATTATCTTGAAACGATTTATTAAAATTCTTCATCAACTTTTCTTGTTGTTCTTGTCGTTTAAGAACATCTTGAATTTGTTTCTTATCATTAAAGTTCAAATTCTTTTTAGTCTTTTGTGTATCTGAAATTTCTTCTAAAAGTTTCTCATTTTCATCAAATGTATTTAGCGATTTATTAAAGTCGTTTATAGCATTTTGTTGTTGGGCTAATTGTGCATTCTTTTCTTCACTTTTAGTTTTTTCACGATAGGTAAAAACTTCACTTTTTGTACGTTTATAATTGTGCAAATTATCATTGTCAAAAACTTCAAAATACAAACTATAAGACACCCCCTCTTTAAGCTTTACCTGATTTGGAAAAGCAGTTACAAATTGATCGACATTAGATTTAGAAATAGTTATGGGTAACTTAACTTGCGTTTCAATATTATCTGTTTCATAATACACCAAATTTAAAGCACGCAAGCCATAATCGTCACTTACTTGACCATTAAAATACAGTGTTTTGAGATCGACTGAATCTTGAGCCATTTCAATTTTAAACTCAGGAAATTGATCTTTTATAACATCTATTGTATAACTTAAATTTTCATAATTTGTAAGATTAGTATTACTTGTACTTAAACTATAATTTAAATTAGAAATGATTTGTTTAGTAGTTTGAAAACGATCTTTATCTTTTGAAAAATTTATAGTATCTGTAGAAAATAGATGTACACGATCTGTAGCTTTGGTTTTCAATTTCCAGGTCACATTAGTACCTTCTGGAACAATTGCATTGCCCGTACTTTTTAAAATTTCATTCTGTTTTTTTATATATTTGGGATACTCTAAAACCATTTCAAAACCCAATAAAGTAGGAACTTCAATTATAGATAATTCGTAAGGTTTAGATTGTACACCATTTGCTTGTAACTGAAACGAAATATTATCTTTTACATTGGTAAACACATACTCAAACAGTCCAGAACCTTTGTCTTGTAAAAAGTAAGTTTCGTTATTAAAAGTAATTTCTGCGTGTTCAGGAATTATACTTCCAGCAGTATTTACTATCAATTTAAAATCTTTATTTTCTATTCCATTTAAATTATCGTTGAGCACAAAAAACTGAAATGGTGCAGGTGGTTCGTAAGCTGTTTTATAATCTACAACACGTTTATAACTATCCGTAAACCAATTCACCTTACCTATTGCAATAAAAATTAATACGAGTAAAATAGGTAGAATCGCAAACCTTAAATATTTAACATTCTGATTAAGATTTATAGCTAGTTTAAAAGGCACCGGACTTAACTCTGAAGCTTTTTGATTAATACTGGCTAATAACAATTCGGATTGAGAAGCATCTTCATGAAGTTGTAGAACATTCAGTAATTTATCGTTTACTTCAGGAAAATGATTTCCGATAAGTTTAGAGGCTTCTTCATAATTAATTCCTTTTTGAAGTTTGAATAATTTAGAAATCGGAATCAGGATAAACTTTACAAAAAGTAAAACCTCGACTAAAATAAAAAGCCAAAATAAAATAGCTCGAGCAATTTGGTTTAACCACAGAAAATGTTCTACTAAAAGCGTAAGTAAAAAATATAAAAGACCGATAGAAAAAAATAGTATTCCACCTTTTATAAGTTCGTTAGTATAATAACGTCTTATAAAACCTTCTAGCTTTTGTATTATAATTTTAAAGTTATCCAATCTATGCTGTATTTAACTTACTAATCTACAATAATAATTTTAGCTGTAATAGCCTAATACTGTAACATTCTGTTAAAATGAAATTTATAAAATGATTATCTCTTTTGTTAAAGCTTTCATCTTTACACATATCACAGTATCTTTGCACTCTTAAATAAAAAAACATGACTAAAAATGTTCGTGTGCGTTTTGCACCAAGCCCAACAGGACCGCTTCACATAGGTGGTGTTCGTACTGCTTTATTCAACTATTTATTTGCTAAAAAACATAACGGAACTTTTGTTTTACGTATTGAAGATACCGATCAAAACAGATATGTAGAAGGTGCCGAAAATTATATAATTGATGCATTAAATTGGTGTAATATTCCTTTTGATGAAGGTCCAGGTAAAAACGAAAAATTTGGTCCGTACAGACAAAGTGAACGTAAAGATTTATATAAAGCATATGCCGAAGAATTAATAGCGACTAATAATGCCTATTATGCTTTCGATACAGCTGAAGCTTTAGATACACATAGAACAGAGCACGAACAAAACGGAAAAACGTTTATTTACAATTGGCATAATCGTTTAAAACTTACAAACTCATTATCACTTTCTCCTGAAGACGTTCAAAAACGAATAGAAGCTGGAGAAGATTACGTTATACGTTTTAAATCGCCACAGGATGAAACTTTACATTTAAAAGACATGGTTCGTGGGCATATTAAAATAGACACGAATATTTTAGATGATAAAGTGTTATTTAAAAGTGATGGCATGCCAACCTATCACCTAGCGAATATTGTAGACGACCATTTAATGGAAATTACACATGTTATTCGTGGTGAAGAATGGTTACCTTCCCTAGCCTTGCACTATCAATTATACAAAGCTTTTGGATGGGATGCGCCAGAATTTGCACATTTACCACTAATTTTAAAACCTACAGGTAAAGGAAAATTAAGTAAACGTGATGGCGATAAATTAGGATTCCCTGTTTTTCCTTTAGAATGGATTGATCCAAAAACTAATGATGTTTCACGTGGATACAAAGAAGATGGATATTTCTCTGAAGCTGTAATTAATTTCTTAGCCTTTTTAGGATGGAATCCTGGAACTGAACAAGAATTATTTAATTTAGAGGCTCTTGTTGAAGCTTTTGATATTGAACGCGTACATAAAGCTGGAGCACGTTTTGATCCGGACAAAATTAAATGGTTTAATCACCATTATATGCAAGAACAAAATAACGACGAACTTGCTGAAGCTTTTAAAACAGATCGTGACGAATTAAAAGACATTGATGTAAATTACATTGGTATGGCAGTGAATTTAATTAAAGAACGTGCCACATTTATTTCAGATTTATGGGACTTGAGTCATTTCTTTTTTCAATCGCCTAAAACATATGATGCTAAAGCTTATAAAAAAGCAGTTAAAGACGACACTAAAGCGCTTTTAAGTGAATTAGTAACCCTTATTAACAATGTTGAAGATTATACTACTGAAGCGCTTCAAAACGATATTAAAGGTTGGATTACTTCTAAAGAAATCGGATTCGGAAAAGTCATGATGCCTTTACGATTAGCTTTAGTTGGTGCTTTACAAGGTCCAGATGTTTTTGAAATTATGTTTATGATAGGAAAACAAGAATCTATACAACGTATAGAACAACTAACTTCTGAAATATAATATGCCTCTAAAGCGGTTAGAAGTACTAATTATATCAAATAAAAAAAGCGCGTTTATAACGCGCTTTTTTTATAGTCTAAATTTTAAATATCTATTGCTTAATAAACTTAAAGTTTGTTTTATAATCTTTAAACGAAATCATGTACATACCTTTAGATAAAGCTGAAACATTTACAGAATTATTAGCTTGAGTTATTGTAGAATGTAATACTTTTTGACCCATCATATTATAAATTGTAATTTGATGATCGCTAGTAATGTTTTTAAAATTAATAACACTTGATGCTGGGTTTGGATAAATTTTAATGTTAGAAATAGCTGTATCATCTACACTTAATCGAGAACAATCATAAGCTTCTACCCCATAACCTCTAGTATTAAAAATAGTAGTTATATACGCTATATCTTCACATCCTAAACTCATATCTACAGCTGCCTGACGAATTGCTGCAATAGCTTCAGCTTGATTAGATTTAGAACTTGTCATAGACATACCTTCTAATACTATTTTATCTGTTGTTTCTTTTCCTAAATATTCCCAAACTTGCATTAAGGTAGATGCAAAAATTTGTCCGTCTGTATGAATTTTATTTACTAATCCTTCCGGATATTGCACATCATAATCTGTAACGCGGCCACTCCAAAATTCATTATGTCCGTCCCATTTAAATAAATCGTTATAAGTAGAACTCGATCTAGAACTGTTGTAACGTTCTAAACCTCTGCTGTAGGATTGTGCCCAATAATCACCAAAACCTTCGCTTAATCCTTCTACCTGAGAAATACTACTTTGTATTAACCATTCGTGAATACCATGCCCTAATTCATGTACAATTACATCTGCATCTTCGGCATCATCTACACCACCGGTACCATACTTTAACACACCACCACCGTAAGAAGAATTATCTGCACCATTAAACGCATGCGGATCATAATAAATCACCCCGTCGTTATACATAGATTTTAATGCGATACCTAAAGTTTCATTAATATAACGCATGTTCATATTTATATGATAATATGCATTTACAGCTTCAAAACCATCTTCTTCTCTAGTAAAATTAAATACTGGAGAATCTTGTTCGAATAAACCAGTTTCAGGATCTTGTATGTCTTTAATTTCTAAATATTCACTCTTCAATTGATACTTCCCAGCCTCACTTTTTACCACATTAAAAGTAACATCTGCTCTAGCACTATTTAAATAAGCATTGGTAACATCGTCGTTATCCATAAAATAACCACCATAAACTTCTCCTGTTACAGATAAAGGATCTGGATTAAAAATCTTTCCTTTTGCTTCTACAGTAGATTCTTCAGTTTTTTCATTTATAGTTTCATGTCCATGATCGTGACCGTGATAATAATGTGCAATATCTGTTTGACTAATTATTTCAGACGTTTTAGCATTAATTAAAGTTTCCCAGAAACCGTCAAGCGTTTTAGAATTTGTAGTCACACGATACACTAATTGTGTAACACCACTGTTGTTATAAATATAAAGTTTAGATTCTTTTTGAGTAATTGTACCATCTATACCTAAAGATTTTGCTGCCAAATACACAGCCTGATCTGAAGTTATTTTTGGAGTGGTATTTATTATAGTAATAGCAGTATCAAATTCGCCAGAATTATAAGTCACTTCATTATTAGGAGATACATGCACTGCGACTGTAGCATTTAAAACAGGCACATCGTTTACATATTGTCCAAATCTAAATGTTTCACCAGAAGTTCCAACTTGAGCAAAATCTTTTTTTAAGTCGAAAGTATTTTGAGATCTTAAAGTCGAAAAATTAGAATGTAACCAAGACGTGGCAACAACTTCTTTTTGATTTTGTGAGTAGGTAATTTGGGTGAACAAAATTACTACACCAAGAATAGGTAATAATCTGTGAATCATAATTGTAGGTTTGAGTAATAGCACACCAAATATATTATTTTACCAACTATTACTTTTGATAGTAGGTTTTAAAACGTTGAATTGAAAATTTTATAGGGTGAATGAAAATTGTGAATGTATTTTGTCTAAGAAATATGCATTTCATATTTAAAAAATTATAAAACCTAAATAATTGTGTAACATTTTAAAGGGTTTTATATACATATTTGTAAACTAAATTAGTTTTGATTGGTATTATTAAACCGAATCAAAATAATAGACTAAATTTAGTATCAGAATTTACTAACTATTAAAAATAAAACTATGTCCGTATTATTTATCCCATTTGTATTCTTAATTCTGGTGGTTTTGTTCCTTTCTTTTTTTACAGTAAAGCAACAAACAGCAGCCATTATAGAGCGCTTTGGAAAATTTAGAAGTATTCGCCATTCTGGTTTACAAATGAAAATTCCATTTATAGATCGTATTGCTGGCCGAATGAGTTTAAAAATTCAGCAATTAGATGTTATTGTCGAAACCAAAACGAAAGATGATGTATTTGTTCGTTTAAAAATATCTGTACAGTTTAAAGTCATTCAAGAAAAAGTATATGATGCTTTTTATAAATTAGATTATGCTCACGACCAAATTACCTCTTATGTATTTGATGTGGTTCGTGCAGAAGTTCCGAAAATGAAGTTAGATGATGTCTTTGTTAAAAAAGATGATATTGCAATCGCAGTAAAAATGGAACTTAACGATGCAATGTCTGACTATGGTTACGATATTATAAAAACTCTTGTTACAGATATCGATCCAGATGCTCAAGTAAAAGCAGCAATGAACCGTATTAATGCTTCTGAACGTGAAAAAATAGCAGCACAGTTTGAAGGAGATGCACAACGTATTTTAATTGTTGAAAAAGCAAAAGCCGAAGCAGAAAGTAAGCGTTTACAAGGTCAAGGTATTGCAGACCAACGTCGAGAAATTGCTCGTGGTTTGGAGGAATCTGTAGAAGTATTAAATCGTGTAGGTATTAATTCTCAAGAAGCCTCTGCCTTAATTGTAGTGACACAACATTACGATACATTACAATCTTTAGGTGAAGAAACGAATAGTAACTTAATTTTATTACCAAACTCGCCTCAAGCAGGAAGTAATATGTTAAATGATATGGTGGCAAGTTTTGTAGCTAGTAATCAGATAGGTGAAGCTATGAAAGAAGCTAAAAATAAACCCAAAGAATTAGAATAATTTAAATTTATAAACATGATAGTTACAACTACACCAACTCTAGAAACTAAAAAAATAACTGAATACTTAGGTATTGTTACTGGAGAAACTATAATTGGTGCCAATTTTATAAAAGACTTTTTTGCTGGAATTCGTGATATTGTTGGCGGACGCTCTAGTTCTTATGAATCTGTTTTAAGAGAAGCTAAAGACAGTGCTTTAAAAGAAATGACAGAACGTGCACAAGAATTAGGAGCTCATGGTATTGTTGCTGTAGATTTAGATTATGAAACCGTTGGTCCTAATGGTGGCATGTTAATGGTTACTGCTTCTGGAACCGCTGTTAAATTCTAATAAAAGTTATTTTTTTAATTATAAAAAAAACTCCTGATTCTAAAATTAGAATCAGGAGTTTTTTGTTTTGTATAGTTATTTTATACGTTGTTCTTTTTTATAATTTTCAATAATAACATTCAAGCTATCCAAATATTCTTCAAGTTCTATTACTGTAACTTCTGGATGTTCAAAATTTGGAATTGTTATCGGATTTTCATCAAGATATTGATAGACTTCAGGATAATCATTTTCTATAGTCCAAACGATTTCTGAAATGTCTTTGAGTAATTGTTCTTGTGTTTTCATAATACTTTAAAATAGATATTATAAGGTACAAAAAAACAAACTATTATATATATAACTAGCTATTTATTAAATAAATTGAATTGTAATTTTTAATGAGTTTTTAATTATTCGGAAACCTCAGAATCGATGTCATCATTACCATAAATCATGGCTAAAAATTCATTTTTATCAATAGCTCCAAAATATTCTGTAAGATCAATATTTTCTAAAGCATTTTTAATCGCTGTTTCTTCATAGGGCAAACCTATTAACACAGCTGAGAGTTCGTCAACCGCATTTTTTCCAAAGAAATCTCCAAATACGGTAAACTCAGCAATGTGCCCTTTTTCAACAAAAATTCGTAAATCTATTTCACCAATTGGAAAACGCTTCGTGCGCTGAATATTAAACTTAGGCGAGCGCCCGTAATTCCAATTCCAATCGTCATACTTTTCTGCTTTTAATTTTGCGATACCTTCGCGATCTTCATCAGTAAATTCGTAGGTTTTAAAATCTGGATTATTAGCATATAAACCTTCAATAATTAACGTTCTAAACGCATTGATAGTCAAGGGTTCTCCTAAAAAATCACTGATATTCGCCACACGACTTCTCACAGATTTATGACCTTTAGACTGAATTTTACTCATCTTAACTTGTAACGCATTAGCCACTTCATTTAGGTCGGTACTCAACAACAACGTTCCATGACTAAACATGCGTTTACCGGTAGTAAATTGGGCAGTTCCAGATACTTTTTTTCCATCGATTAGAATATCATTTCTACCAATAAGTTCGGCTTCAACTCCAAAATTTTTCAACACTTCAATTACTGGTGCAGTAAACTTTTTAAAATTATGCATACTCGCATTATCGTGATTGGTAATAAAACTAAAATTTAGATTTCCTAAATCATGATAAACAGCTCCTCCTCCACTTATACGGCGCACCACATGAATGCCTTTTTCTGAAATATACTCTTGATTAATTTCTTCTAAAGTGTTCTGATTTCTACCAATAATTATTGAAGGTTCATTAATGTAAAACAATAAATAATCTGTATTAGCATCGAAATGTCTTAAAGCATATTCTTCTAATGCTAAATTTAAATGCGGATCTGTAACGCCTTCATTATCTATAAAAACCATACTGTAAAATTAAAAAAGTTGTTATACAAAAATACTTAGAATCCATTAAATAGCTTAAAATTTGGTACACTGATTTCTAATTTTTTGAAACAAAAAAGCCTTGAAATAAAACAATTTCAAGGCTTTAAATACTGTTATATTTTGATTATAAAACGGAAGCTTCGGCAACTAAAAGCGCGTTACCATCTGCTAATCCTTTTTCTATAAATTCGTTAACCGCATCGTTACGTTCTAAACCATTTTTAAGCAATACCTGCAACGTTAACATCGCAGCGATACGTGTACCTACTTTTTTAACCGCCGTTCCAAATAACGGCTCTAATTCGTCGTAAGATACTTTTTCTGCTAATTCTAAAATATCAGCTTTAATTTTCTCACGTTTAGCGTCTGGTAAATTGGTATATTTTTTACCAAATTGCTGTATCACATCTATCGCTTTACGTTGAGGCTGATTAGATTTAGGCTGATTCTGATTTTGATTTTGATTCGCTTGAGGTTTTGGTTTTTCCTTCGCCCAAGAATCGCGTAAACCAACTGTTTTATTAAAAATTAATTTCTCTGGAGTCGAATCGTAATCCACATTAAAATACCCTAAACGTTGAAACTGAAAACGATCGCCTACATTAGCTTCTGTTAAACTTGGTTCTACATAAGCTGTGATTAATTTTAAAGAGTCCGGATTTATAAAATCCATAAAACTTTTATCGGCATGACTATCTGGAGATTCATCCATAAATAATCTGTCGTATTCTCTAACTACAGCTGTAACCGCATGTTTTATAGACACCCAATGTAAGGTTCCTTTTACTTTTCGTAAACTGGCTTCTGTCCCACTTCCACTTAAAGTATCTGGATCGTAACTTACATGAATTTCTGTAATCTTACCATGTTCATCTTTTACAACGCTTTCACCTTTGATGATGTAAGCATTTTTTAAACGCACTTCTTTTCCTAAAGTTAAACGGAAATATTTACTATTTGCGCTTTCTTTAAAATCGTCGCGTTCAATATATAATTCACGAGAAAATGGCACTTGTCTAAATCCAGCGCTGTCATCCTCCTGATTATTTTCTGCTTCTAACCATTCTTCTTTATCTTCTGGATAATTAGTAATCACTAATTTTACCGGATCTAAAACGGCCATAACACGCGGAGCAGTTTTGTTTAAATCTTCTCGAATACAAAATTCTAAAAGCGAAACATCAATTATATTTTCACGTTTAGCTACTCCTACGGTTTCAACAAATTTTCTAATAGCTGTTGGCGTATAACCACGACGACGTAAACCTGAAATGGTAGGCATACGCGGATCGTCCCAACCATTAACCACACCATCTTCTACCAATTGTAACAACTTACGTTTACTCATAATAGTATAACTTAAGTTTAAGCGTGCAAATTCGCGTTGTTTAGGGCGTAACTTATCTTCTACCACCAACTGGTCTAAAAACCAATCGTAAAGTTCTCTATGAGGTTTAAATTCTAACGAACATAAACTATGTGAAACTTGTTCTATGTAGTCGCTTTCTCCATGCGTCCAGTCGTACATAGGGTAAATACACCAAGTATCGCCTGTGCGGTGATGCGATTTCTTTAAAATTCTGTAAATAATAGGATCACGCATTAACATGTTTACATGTTGCATGTCTATTTTAGCACGTAAAATATGTTCACCTTCATCAAATTCTCCCGCTTTCATACGGTTGAATAAATCTAGGTTTTCTTCAACTGTACGATCTCTAAACGGACCATCTACACCAGGTTGTGTTGGGGTTCCTTTTTGTTCGGCCATAGCTTCAGACGATTGCGAATCGACATATGCTTTTCCATCTTTAATAAGTTGAACAGCCCAATCGAACAATTGCTGAAAATAATCTGAAGAATACACTTCCTTATCCCATTGGTAGCCTAACCAAGAGACATCTTCTTTAATCGCGTCTACATATTCCTGCTCTTCTTTGGCTGGATTTGTATCGTCGAAACGAAGGTTTACAGGCGCATTATAACGTTCACCTAAACCAAAACTAATTCCGATAGCTTTAGTGTGACCAATGTGTAAATACCCATTAGGTTCTGGTGGAAAACGAAACCTAAGATCTTCCTTAGAGATTTCAGTTTTTAAATCGTTTTCTATAATATGTTCAATAAAATTGAGTGATTTTGTTTCTTCAGACATACGTAATTTGAATACCTATTAAAATAAAAAATAAACAGCAAAATTAATGAAATATACCATGGCTTACTATTATTATAACAGATAATGATTAATTTTATAAAAAGTTTTAATCCCTAAAATATTATTTATTTACAAGCTTATGGGCGTTATAAAAGTTGAAAACATAAGAATTTACGCAAATCATGGTTGTTTAACCGAAGAAACTAAAATTGGAAGTGATTACCGCGTAGATTTAGTTATAAAAGCCAATTTACAAACCTCTGCAGTATCAGATAATCTGGTAGATACAGTTGATTATGTATTTTTAAACCGCATAGTTAGAGAAGAAATGAAAAAACCTTCTTACCTTTTAGAAACGGTTGCTAAACGTATATTAGTTAGAATATTAAACGAAAATAACGCCATTAAAAAGGCGACTATAAGTGTTAGTAAGCTAAATCCTCCTATTGGTGGAGATGTAGAAATGGTGACTATAAAAATGACAGAGAAAAGAAAAAAGTAAAAGTATATAGCTTACAATCGTAATTTTTTATACATTTGCAATCCGTTAATTACGGCGTCGTGGCCGAGTGGCTAGGCAGAGGTCTGCAAAACCTTGTACAGCGGTTCGAATCCGCTCGACGCCTCTTCAAAACCTTCAAGTTTTCTTGAAGGTTTTTTTATGCTTAATTTTTAATCTATTGGGATATCATAACTGTGTTTAATCTCGCCCATAACAAAGGTTGTATGTGCACTTCCTATATTTTTAATTGCCCCTAAACTATTCAATACAAAATCTTGGTAATGTTTCATATCTTCAACAATAACCTTCAATAAAAAATCGAAATCGCCAGACGTATTATAACATTCTGTCACTTCTTTTAAAGATTTAATATCGTGAACAAATTTGTTGCCTATAATATTAGTGTGTTGCTTTAACCGAATGCTACAAAAAGCAATTAGAGATTTATTTAATTTATCGGCATCTAAAACAGCAACGTATTTTTTAATATAACCTTCATTTTCTAATTTTTTAATACGTTCAAAAACGGGAGTTGGAGATAAGTTTACACGCTTTGCTAACTCTTTTGTGGTCACATTAGAGTTCTCTTGTAGTAATTTTAGTAGCTGTATATCTGTGGCGTCTAATTGATGCATGGTGTTTTATTCTGTTAAGGTTATTTAATCGATACTTAAAAAGATAAAAAAAATATTATTTTACCTTAAAATAGGTTTATAATCCTATTTTTTAAAACATTAAAGATAATAAGAATGTATTTATAATTTTGAAAAGATTTTAAAACTAATTAAAAAACTTAAAAATTATGAAAACGAACCTCTTAGGATATCCTAGAATTGGAAGTAAAAGGGAACTTAAAAAATCTTCTGAAGCCTATTGGAAACATGACATAACGTTAGAAAATCATTTAAAGAATGCTAAAGCAATTAGACAAGACAATTGGATATTTCAAGATGAAATAGGTATCGATTTAATTCCGTCTAACGACTTTTCATTATACGATCACGTTTTAGATTTAACGCTTACTTTAGGGTGTATTCCAGAGCGCTACAATAATTTAAAATTAAATGAAAATCCGTTAGATTTATATTACGCTATGGCTCGTGGAATTCAAAAAGACGGATTAGATGTTACAGCAATGGAAATGACAAAATGGTTCGATACCAATTACCATTACATTGTACCAGAATTTCATAAAAATCAGACTTTCGAACTTCTAAATTTAAAAGCTGTAAACGAATTTAAAGAGGCTTTAGAGTTGGGCATAAAAACGAAACCCGTATTAATTGGACCGGTTACGTTTTTACTCTTAGGAAAAGAAACAGAACATAATTTTCATCGTATAGAGTTACTCGATAAATTACTACCTGTATATTTTCAATTAGTTGAACAATTAATAAACGCCGGAGCAGAATATATCCAATTTGACGAACCGTGTTTAGTTACAGATTTATCAATTACAGAACAACAAGCCATTACAAAAACCTATACCACATTAGCATCAACATTCCCAAATTTAAAGATTATACTAGCTAATTATTTTGATTGTTATGGTACAAATTTAAAAACGGTTTTAAAACTTCCGGTACACGCATTACATCTGGATCTAGTAAGATGTACTTTGCAATTAGATGATATTTTAAATGCAGATGAATGCAACAAAAAAACCATTTTATCCTTAGGTGTTATTGATGGTAGAAATATTTGGAAAAATGATTTTGAACACAGTTTAAAACTCATTGAAAAAGCAGTCAATCTTTTAGGAAAAGATAGCGTCTGGATTGGATCTTCATGTTCCCTATTACATAGTCCGATAGATTTAAATTTAGAACAAAAATTACCGACAGATATAAAACAATGGTTAGCTTTTGCAAAACAAAAAGTTGAAGAAATAGTAAGGTTAAAAGCGTTAGTGATTGATCCGAATTCTGATGAAAATATAACGGCATTAAAAGCAAATAAACAGTCTATTGTAAACAAGAGTACATCAGAATTAATTCATAATGAAGCTGTAAAACATAGAGTATCAAAATTAACTGCTCAAGATAGTTCTAGACAGTCTGCATTTAAATTTAGACAAAGTCAGCAAAAAAGCATTTTAAACTTACCCTTATTTCCAACGACAACAATTGGTTCTTTTCCGCAAACAAAATCAATTAGAAGTTGGCGTTCTAAATTTAAAAAAGGAGAAATTTCACAAACTGAATACGATCATTTAATTCAGGATGAAATAGAAGAAACCATTCGTTTTCAAGAAAGTATTGGATTAGATGTTTTAGTACATGGCGAGTTTGAAAGAAACGACATGGTAGAATATTTTGGAGAACAACTAAAAGGCTTTGCTTTTACTAATTTTGGTTGGGTACAAAGTTATGGAAGCCGTTGTGTAAAACCACCCATTATTTTTGGAGATGTATCTAGAGAACACCCTATGACAGTTAATTGGACGGCTTATGCGCAATCTTTAACAGATATTCCGGTAAAAGGTATGCTAACGGGTCCAGTAACTATTCTACAGTGGTCTTTTGTACGTAACGATCAATCTAGGGCAACAACATGTAAACAAATTGCTCTAGCGATACGTGATGAAGTGTTAGATTTAGAATCTGCTGGTGTAAAAGTGATTCAAATAGATGAACCAGCCATTAGAGAAGGTTTACCATTACGGAAAGCAGATTGGCAAGCATACTTAAATTGGGCGATCGAATCTTTTAAAATTTCGTCTTGTGGCGTAGCAGATAGTACACAAATTCATACCCACATGTGTTATTCAGAATTTAATGACATTATTGATAGCGTTGCGGCCTTAGATGCCGACGTGATTACTATTGAAACCTCACGTTCTAACATGGAATTGTTAGATGCTTTTGTAGATTATAAATATCCTAATGAAATTGGTCCTGGTGTGTATGATATTCATTCACCAAGAATACCAAGCTCTGAAGAAATTGAACTGTTATTAAAAAAAGCCTGCAACTTATTGCCTATAGAACACATTTGGGTAAATCCAGATTGCGGACTAAAAACAAGAGATTGGCCAGAAACTAAAAAAGCGCTGACACACTTGGTAAATACAGCTAAAAAATTACGAGCAGAATTCAAAATTGAAGCTTAATAAAAAAAGAAATCCAGAGTTATTTTATAAAAATACTCTGGATTTTATATGTTTAATCTAACGGATTTATTTGCTCAAACTTATCTTTAATAAGTTCTTTTTCTTTTGGAAAGAAACCTTGTACTAACAGTAAAACACCAAAACCTAAAATAACAAGAGATACTATTTTTTTGGTTTTAAAAATAAGACGTGGTGTCAATTTATTTCTTAACGATTTAGCGGCCAACATTTTAAATAAATCGACTATAAAATAGACAGCAAGTATAGTTCCGAGAAAAATATGAACGCCATATTCATTATCTGTCATAGAGTTTCCAATTACTATAAAACTAATCCATCCTAATAAAACACCAACGTTAATAAAATTCAATAGAAACCCTTTCATAAAGAGTTTTCCGTAATTTTTTTGAACTTCAATACTGTGGTATTCTCTAACTATAGTTCTGAAAGATTTTTGAGCTTTTACAAATGAGATTACACCATAAGCCACTAATAAAACACCACCAAACACAAAGAAATTAGGATCGTCTTTTACATGATCTAATATACGACTGGTGCTATAAAAAGCCACAACAATAAAAAAAATGTCGGCAATAATAACCCCTAAATCAAATATAAGAGCACTTTTAAATCCCTTTGTAGCACTAGTTTCTAGTAAAACAAAAAATACGGGTCCAATAGTAAAGGATAATAATATTCCAAACGGAATAGCTCTTAAAACATCTTCTAACATAGTTCGCGATCTCTATCGCAAATTTAGTAAAAACTTAAGGGAATTAGTCTACTCTAAGAATTCTTCCTCCTAATACTTTATTTTCGTTCACTGTTTCTGGTTTACCATAAATGTAAACATCTCCACCTGCACGAATGGTAGCATCAACAGTTTTAGAGGCTTTAACATGAGCTTCACCTGCAGCATGAATAGAAACTTTAGAGGTTTCAGACTCTAATAATTGTCCGTTATAAATACCGCCTGTTAAAATGTTAATTTGTTCATTTTTAGCAGTTCCACTAGTAGTAATTTCACCACCAGTGATAGATTTTACAACAACAAAAGATACTTTTAAAGGCATATCTATTTTTCCACCTTCTTGTGCTTTTAATTCAATTTCAAATTGTTCTACAGCATCATCAGATTTTACTAAAGCACCTTCATTAACATCTATAACATCTATAGCGGTGTAATACACATTCACTTTAGTATTTTCTCCGTTAAAAATGTTATCTAAACTCATTCTAACTTTTAAGGTTCCGTTTTTATTTACCGTTTCAACCTTATCTGCATTGTTACCAGAAACTGTGATCTTGTTAACATCAGATTTAATTAAATTTACGTGAATAAGATCGTAGACTTTAAGTTCTTTAAAATCTCCAACTGTTTTTTCTACATCGTTTTGTGCCTGTAATCCTAAAGATAAACATGCTATAAATACTATTACTAACTGTTTCATTTTGATTGAAATATAATTATATTTTACTCTACTTGATAGTTTATAAAATTAAAAATTAACTCTATAATCCTAATTAAAAACGGTAAGAATTAATGAAAAACCTACCGTATTAAAAAATTTACTTTTTACAATATTCAGACTTATTAACAATTTAAAAATTGATACTATCTTGGAATAATTTTAAGCGTTTGCCTTCCCTATTAAATTAAAATCAAGGTGTTTTTTAACTAAATCTGTATCCTTAACTTTTACAATAACCTCGTCTCCTAACTGATACATTTTTTTAGATTCGCGTCCAATTATTGCAAACTGACTTTCATCAAACTCATAATAATCGTCTTTAATATCGCGTGTTCTTACCATACCTTCGCACTTATTATCTATAATTTCTACATAAATCCCCCAGTCTGTTACTCCGGAAATTACACCTACAAACTCTTCATTTTCATGATCTTGCATAAAACGAATTTGCATATATTTTATAGAATCGCGTTCTGCTTTAGTCGCTAAATATTCCATACTACTGGAATGTTTACACTTCTCTTCGTAAATCGCTTCGTTAGCAGATTTTCCTCCATCCAAATACTGTTGTAACAAACGGTGTGCCATAACATCTGGATAACGACGAATTGGTGAAGTAAAATGACTATAGTAATCAAAAGCTAAACCGTAATGCCCAATATTGTGCGTGGTATATTCCGCTTTACTCATGGTTCTAATCGCTAAAGTATCGACTAAATTTTGTTCTTTTTTTCCAGAAACATCACTTAATAAACCATTTAATGATGACGAAATAGATTTACGATCTTTAAAATTTAATTTATAACCGAACTTAGACACCACATTTTGAAGGGCTTGTAATTTACTTTCGTCTGGTTCGTCGTGTACACGATACACAAACGTTTTTTCTGGTTTTTGTTTACCAACAAATTCCGATACTTTTCTGTTAGCCAACAACATAAATTCTTCAATTAATTTATTGGCATCTGCAGACGTTTTAAAGAATACACCTATCGGGTTACTTTCTTGATCTAAATTAAATTTAACTTCAACTTTATCAAACGAAATCGCTCCAGAACTCATACGTTTTGCACGCATAATTTTAGCTAATTCGTCCATTTTTAAAACGGCATCTGCAACGGCTTGATCTGCTAAATAGCTTTCTCCGGTTAGAGAGACTTCAGCAGGAATGGTATTTGTTTTACTTTCTATAATCGCTTGGGCTTCTTCATAAGCAAATCGCGCATCGCTATATGTTACAGTTCTACCAAACCATTCGTTAACAACTTGTGCTTTTTTATTTAATTCGAACACTGCTGAAAACGTAAATTTTTCTTCGTGCGGACGTAAAGAACACGCATTATTTGATAAAATTTCAGGAAGCATAGGGACTACACGGTCTACTAAATACACAGATGTAGCACGCTCGTAAGCTTCTTCATCTAAAATTGTTCCTTCTTGCACGTAATGCGATACATCGGCAATATGAATTCCGATTTCATAATTTCCATTCTCTAACACTTCAAAAGATAATGCATCATCAAAATCTTTAGCATCTTTCGGATCAATCGTAAAAGTTAATACCTTACGCATATCGCGACGCTTTTTAATTTCGTCTTCTGTAATCGAAGTATCTATATTATTTGCAAACTCTTCAACTTCAGGAGGAAACTCATATGGTAATCCGTAATCGGCTAAAATGGCATGAATTTCTGTATTATGTTCTCCAGGTTTTCCTAAAACTTTTAAAACTTTTCCGTTAGGAGAATCTGCTTTTTCTGGCCAATCTTCTAGACTTACCAAAACTTTATCTCCATCTTCCGCACCAGCTGTTTTATTAATAGGCACAAAGATATCTTTATACATTTTATTACCATCAACCACTACAAAAGCGTAGTTTTTACTCAGTTGAATAACGCCAACATACTCTGTTTTAGCACGTTTAATAATAGTTGTAATTTCGCCTTCTAACTTACCGTGTTTTCTACGTTTGTATACGTAAAGTTCTACCTCATCACCATTTAAAGCTTTATTAACATTGTTTGAAGCAATATAAATATCGTCTTCAAAATCATCACAAATTACATAACCAGAACCTTTAGCTGTTAAATCTAAAATTCCTTTATAGTATTCTGTGTTTACTACGGCCTTAAATTTACCGCGTTCTACTTCTTCAATTTCTTTTTTAGAGAGTAATAATTGAAGTTTTTTTATAATTTGATTTCTGCTGCTGGCATCATTTACATTTAAAATCGCAGCTATTTGTTTATAATTGAAGGTTTTATTACGTTCCTTTCTTAGAATTTTTATAATCGTATCGGAGAGATTAGCAATTCCTTTAGAAGCTTTCTTTTTTCGCTTTCTTGTCATAATCTACATTTGTATTGTAACAAAGCTACATTTTAAAAACTAAATCAATGTTTCTTTATTAAGAAGTTTAACGATTCATTTAAAATTAGTCTTCAAAAACAGTTATAAACAATATATATAATAATCCTTTTTTCTTTTTTAAAATTTAAAATAAAATGGTGTTTATTATAGTCTGTTAATAACTGGTATAACTTTTTTGAGTTTTATTTTGATTCTATTTAGATTACATTCTATTGATACTGAATGAACATCTTATTAGAAGTTTAAAGTGTTAATTTTTAATTGTTTTTATTAGGTTGTTAACAGTTGTTAATAACTGTAATTTACATAAAATCTTTGATAAAAAGATTGAATTTTGATGTTTATATGCGTTCATTTTGGTCTAAAAACTTTTCTAAAGAAAAGGAGTTAAATTTTTGGAGTGTATTAGTTAATCTTTGGTTGGAAAAATAATTGACATTTGAAAATTAAAGTTTAAAAAAGAAATGAACAGATATTAACAATTAATTAATACTTAAATACTTTTTATGAACAATTGTTATGTAAACGTTTAAAAATGGTATACTTAACGTAAGATTTAATAAAATTAAAATGAGTTAAGGTATGTAATTATTAGGCATTTAGGTAGTTTATTAACCATCATTTCGTACTTTTATACTCTTTAAAATAAGAACCATTTTTACAATATAATTTAATAAAAAATAGCCAGAAACATTATGAAAATTTCAATCGGAAATGATCACGCAGGAACAGAATACAAATTTGCAATCGTAAAGCATTTAGAAGCAAAGGGATACGTTGTTAACAATTATGGAACCGATACTGCAGATAGCGTAGATTATCCAGATTTTATACATCCAGTAGCTACAGATGTTACTAATAAGAGTGTCGATTTTGGTATTATTATCTGCGGAAGTGGTAATGGTGCAAATATGACTGCGAACAAACATCAAGCTGTACGTTCTGCTTTATGCTGGACCAAAGAAATTACTGTTTTAGCAAGACAGCATAATGATGCTAATATTTTAAGTATTCCTGCTCGTTATACTGCTGTACAACAAGCTATAGAAATGGTAGATGCCTTTTTAGACACTGCTTTTGAAGGTGGAAGACACCAAAATCGAGTAAATAAAATTCCAGTAAGTTGCTAAATGTCAAGTTCACATAACCATAACCACGATCACCATAGTTTAAAAGGTAGAAACTTAATAATTTCTATTTTATTAAACATACTTATTACATTAAGTCAGGTTATAGGTGGATTGGTTTCAGGTAGTTTAGCTTTATTGAGCGATGCGCTTCATAATTTTACAGATGTTATTTCTTTAATTGTAAGTTACATCGCAAACAGATTATCTAAGCAAAAAGCATCTGAATACCGAACCTTTGGTTATAAACGTGCAGAAATTTTAGCAGCATTTATAAATGCTTCAACCTTAATTATTATAGCTATATTATTAATAAGAGAGGCTTATAAACGTTTCAATCATCCAGAACCTATAGAATCTAACCTCGTTATCTGGTTATCTGTTTTAGGTATTTTAGCAAATGGTGTGAGTGTATTGTTATTAAAAGGAGATTCTAAGACTAACCTTAATATGCGAAGCGCTTATTTACATTTGTTTACAGATATGATGGCAAGTGTAGCTGTATTAATAGGTGGTTTACTCATGAAATATTTTCAAATGTTTTGGGTAGATAGTGTGCTTACCTTTTTAATAGGACTCTATTTAATTTGGGTTGGTTACGAATTGTTAATAACCTCTACCAAAATGATTATGTTATTTACACCCAGCAATATTAAAGTTATAGATGTGGTTGAAGCTGTGAATGTTATACCTAAAGTAAATAATTTACACCATGTACACATTTGGAATTTAAACGATGATGAATTGCATTTAGAAGCGCATTTAGATTTTAAAGAAAACATTACATTAACTCAATTTAACGATATCTTATTTCAGATTGAAACTCTTTTACGTGATAAATTCAATATAAATCATGTTAATATTCAACCAGAATTTAATAAAAAAGATCCCAAAGAAATTATAGTCCAAGATTAAAACATGATAAGCTTAACAATAAAATATTTTAACGAACTTAACATTCACGAATTATATGCTTTATTGCAATTACGTAGTGAAGTTTTTGTAGTAGAACAAGATTGTGTATACCAAGATATTGATGGTAAAGATAATAAAGCACTTCATGTTTTAGGTTTTAAACAAAACCAATTAGTAGCCTACACTAGAATTTTTAGATCAGGCGATTATTTTGATCAGGCCAGTATTGGCCGTGTTATAGTAAAGGAAACCGAGCGTAAACATAAATATGGTTACGATTTAATGAAGGCGTCTATACACGCTATAAACGACGAGTTTAACGAAAGTATTATAAAAATTTCGGCACAAAAACACTTAGAGTCTTTTTATAACAATTTAGGTTTTAAAACAGTTTCTGAACCGTATTTAGAAGATGGTATTCCGCATGTAGGTATGCTTTTAAAACCTTAATGGTTTAAAAACTTACTATAAGTGGTGGTGTTGCTTAAAATTTCTGTAGCACGTTTTATTTCCGGATTGTGTGTTTTATAATAATCGTAAACACCTTCTCTGTAGGCGTAGCGTTTCACAATTTCGTCTGTTAATAAACTCGATAATTGTGCTTTGTTTTCGTCTATACCCTTTATTTTTGAGGTGTTTAGATTGTTAATAAGTGTATTGTAATCCTTTTGTATGTTATCATCCAAACCTTCTTTTTTAGCACTTTCAAAAGCTTTTGCTAATGCGGTTTCAGTATCTGTTTCGAAGTTAAAATCGTTAGTTTTTAAGTATTTTTTAAAGTCGTTAAAATCGGAATCCGTCAGTTTAAAAGCATTTACATCTTTTAGGTTTGGATGCGCATAATAATATGTTGTCGCATAATCGAAAATAAGATCCTTATTTAAGATCGCATTTGTTATGGCCGAGTTTTTAGTAATTTCTAAAGCTTCGTCTGGCAAGACGCCACCACCATCAAAAACAGGTCTTCCGTTTTTAGTTTTAAACTCATGATAATTTTCTTGAGCAATACGCACTGCTGCACCTTTTTCGTCGCGATGCCAATAATCTAAAGCCTGAATACAACGTCCAGAAGGTGTGTAATATCTAGAAATAGTTAATTTTAACTGGGTTCCGTAAGTGAGTTGTTTTGGGCGCTGTACTAAGCCTTTACCAAAACTACGAGATCCAATAATAACGGCACGGTCTAAATCTTGTAAAGTACCTGCTACAATTTCGCTAGCAGAAGCACTGCGGCCATTTATTAACACCACTAAAGGAATTTCTACATCTAAAGCTTCTTTCTGTGTATAATACGTTTTATTAAACTTTTTAACTTTCGATTTTGTGGTAACTACTAACTGTGCTTTAGGTACAAAAATGTTTACTACATTAACAGCTTCATGCAATAATCCGCCAGGATTATCGCGTAAATCTAAAATTATTTTTTCTGCACCTTGGGCTTTTAAATCTTTAACCGCATAAGCAGTTTGTAAAGATGCTTTATTATTAAACTGACTTAATACAATATATCCGGTTTGGTCGTTTATCATAGAAAAATAAGGTACAGCATTTATCTCTACTTCTGCCCTATTTATAGTTGCTGTATAAATTTTACCTTGTCTTTTATATGTAACATCTATACTTGTTCCAGAAGATCCTTTTAATAAGTCGCCTTTATCGTCTTTAAAGGTTTCTAAATCTATAGTTCCTATTTTAATAATTTCGTCTCCAGGTTTTAAACCGGCTTTATCTGCAGGATAATCTTTATACGGTTCTACGATTACTAACTTATCTTTAAGTGTCTTTACACGCGCTCCTATACCCGTATAATCGCCAGTATTATTAATCCTGGCCGCTTCCACATCCTGTTCGTTCATAAAAGTGGTATACGGATCTAAATCTTTCAACATACTTTTTATAGCCGTGTCCATTAAATCTGCCGGATTGGTTTCATCCACATAATTCATGTTTAGCTCTTTATACAGCGTTGTAAAGATTTCTATTTGCTTTGCGATTTCAAAAAAATCGTTTTGGAATGCTGTGGTAGAAAAAAATATGGCAACCGCAAAAACAGGAATTAGGATCTTTTTTTTAAGTAATGTTTTCATGTATAAAACGGTTTTTAATCTAATGTTATAAATTGAAAAAAGGTTATATATTTTCGGCTTCTGCTTTTAAAAATTTTTCAAATAAGGTCTTTACTTTCTTTTCAACAAATTCGTAACTCGGTACGTCTTTACCAAAATATAAAATCATAAACGCATATTGAGACGAAATCGTACTAAAATGCTCATTTTTATTTAGTCGGTAAGCTTCTCTTAACAATCGTTTTATTCGATTTCTGTCTACAGCTAATTTAAAATTTCGTTTACTTACAGACACGCCAGCTTTTATAGTGACATTATCTTCAAAACTGGTTTTTAAATATACTAAACGCAACGGATAAGCAGATACTGATTTCCCTTCTGTAAAGAGTTTTTCAATAGTAATTTTACTTTTAAGTTTTTCGGTTTTACCGTAAGTATACTTCATAAATTAAATCTCGTCACTGGTTAACATGGTAACTCCAAGTTGTTTTAAATCTGTTACAGCAGTGTTGTACATGTCTTCAGAAATGTAACGGGTTGCATCTGTAATATAATAGGTTTTAAAGCCTAAATTTTGTGCGTCTTTAGCTGTAAAATATACACAATAGTCGGCTGCTAATCCGCAAACATACACATCTGTAACTTGCATACTTTTTAAATAGGCTTCTAAACCGGTATGTTGTGTTTTATTATTATCGAAAAATGCGCTATAACTATCTACTTCTTTATGCATGCCTTTTCTAAAAATGGCAGATACAGCATTTGTATTTAAGGCTGAAAAAAATGATGCTCCAGCTGTACCTTGTACACAATGATTTGGCCATAATACTTGCTCTTGACCATGTAAATTAATTACTTCAAAAACAGTTTTATTATCATGATTACTTGCAAAACTAGCATGATGTTCTGGGTGCCAATCTTGAGAGGCTACAACAACATCAAATTTAGATTGTAGTGAATTTACCAACGGAATAATTTCATGGCCTTTGGCAACGGCAAGTGCTCCGCCTGGTAAAAAATCATTTTGAATATCTACAAGAATAAGTGCTTTCATTACGACATTAATTTTTCTTTTTTTAATTGATCTCTTAAAGCTTCTAACTCTGGACTTAATCCTACTTTATACACATGCGGATTATCGAAACGTTTGTGTTCTGTTGGTAATTTAGAAAGATTGTCTTTGGTAATTTGTACCAATTCTGCAGTCGATTTTTTTGCATGTACACGTTTACCATCAATCATAACATCGTGTAATAATGGTTTTACCGTAGCGTATTCAATAGCCATTCGCTTATGAGTTTCAAAAGGATGTGCCATTGTTTTTGGTGCTTCTAAATGATCTAAGGTAATGGCATCTGCAATGTATAGTCCGTTTTCATTCATATAGCGATACACTTGTTTTTTTCCTGGAAAATTCATCTTTTTTAAATTTTCAGAAATTTTAATTCGCGGTGTATCGTTAAAGCTACATAATTTATACACACCATCTAAGGCGCCATTTTCTTTTCCAACAACCAAATTTGTGCCTACGCCATAAATATCTATTTGTGCTTGTTGTTCTTTTAAACTTCTAATTACATGCTCGTCTAACTGATTAGAAGCTGCTATTTTTACATACTCTAATCCGGCTTCATCAAGTTGTTTTCTACCGGCTTTAGATAAATATGCTAAATCTCCGCTATCTAATCGAATACCAAGTAATCGTTCTCCGCGAGCTTCCATTTCTTTAGCCACAATAATAGCGTTTGGAATACCACTTTTTAGGGTATCGTAAGTATCGACCAACAAGACGCAATTTACAGGTCGTGTTTCTGCAAAATCTCTAAAGGCCGTAAGTTCATCGTCGTAACTTTGTATGTAGGCATGCGCCATGGTTCCAGAAACAGGAATACAGTAAAGTTTACCAGCAAGTACGTTAGATGTATAATCGAATCCGCCAATAAATGAGGCACGCGAAGCCTGTAGCCCAGCATAACCTTGTGCACGTCTTAGTCCAAATTCGGCTAAACTTTTTTCCTCTCCCGAGATGTATCTAATTCGACTGGCTTTGGTTGCTATTAACGACTGAAAATTAAGGGCATTTAAAATAAATGTTTCGATTATCTGACATTCAATAATAGAACCTGTTACGGTTAAAATAGGACTAAAAGGAAAGATAATTTCACCTTCTTGCATACTTTGAATATGTCCGGTGAATTTGAAATTTTTAAGATACTCTATATAATCAGAATTAAATCCTTGTGCAGTTAAATACGCGATATCATCTTCAGAAAAAGCTACAGTTTCCAACCAATCTAAAACTTCTTCTAAACCAGAAAAAAGCACATAACCACCTTCAAAAGGTGTTTTCCTAAAAAAGTAATCGAACGTTGCGCTTACTTTGTGTTTTTCTTTCAAGAAGTAAGACTGCCCCATGGCAAGCTGATATAAATCGGTATATAATGCTGAATTTAAATTCATGTTAAAATAATTTTATATAAAAATAACGCATGTTTTTTACAAATGTATAAACATGCGTTATTAATTACGATTAGCTTGTGTATTTAAGCTTAATGTGTATTGTTTTCTTTGTTTATATCTGCCATTAAACCTTTAGGATCTATTTGTATATTTTTTATAGCACCTTGTGGTTTTTTAATGGTAAACGTGTACGTTGGATAAGCCCAAGCCCAATCTGCTAATTGTGTTCTAGGCGTTGTTGCTGGTTTTTCTCCACGCATCATTGTTAACGGAATGTAGAATTGTTCTCTTGTTCCATTGGTATACGTAACTTCAATATCTAAAGGCATAGGCATTAATCCAATGCGTTCTAAAGTAACTTTAGTGGTGTTTGCTACATCTTCTACAGATTTAATTCCGTAGTCTATTGTATTTGTAGTTTGTGTCCAATCTGTTAAATACCAATCTAATTCTAAACCAGATGTTTTTTCTGCAGAACGTATAATGTCAATAGGTCTTGGATGTTTAAAAGAGAAATCTGTAAAATACTTTTTAAGGGTATTTTTTAAATTTGTGTCTCCGATAACATAACCTAATTGAGATAAAAAGACTTCTCCTTTGCTGTAAGCCGCAATACTATATGCCATATTATTATGGTAACGGTCTGAATGTGTAGTTTGTGGTTGTTCTTTTCCAGATTTTACTAAATAATAATAGCCACGGTAAGCGCCTTCAGAAGGGTTTGCTTTATTTTCATTCATGATAACATTCATGGCTTGGTCGCTAATATAACTTGTAAAACCTTCGTCCATCCATTCGTGTTTTGACTCGTTTGAAGCTAATAAGAATTGAAACCAAGTGTGTGCCATTTCATGAGCTGTAACGCCTACTAAACTACCAAATTTACGTTCTCCAGTAATAAGTGTACACATAGCATATTCCATACCACCATCTCCACCTTGGATAATTGAGTATTGTTTGTATGGGTACTTCCCTATTTCGTTACTAAAATATTGCATTAACTCTACAGCTTTAGGTTGAAGCTTTTTCCAATTTTCAGCAATTTCTGATTTGTTTTTATAGAAGAAATGTAATACTGGTCCGTTAGGTACTTGCATAGTATCATGTACATATTCAGGATCTGCAGCCCATGTAAAGTCGTGTACATTAGGTGCTATAAAATGCCAAGATAATTTATCTTTATCGGTATTGTTTACAGTTTCAGTGGTGTAACCATGACCTATCTCGTTAGGATTTTGAAGGTAACCCGTTCCTCCTACTGTGTAGTCTTTATCAATGTTTATAGTCACATCAAAATTTCCCCAAACACCATGAAATTCTCTTCCAATGTATGGATCTGCATGCCAACCTTCAAAATCGTATTCTGCTAATTTAGGATACCATTGCGTCATAGATAAAGCAACACCTTCTTTGTTATTTCTTCCAGAACGACGGATTTGAATAGGCAATTGTGCATCAAAATCCATATCGAATGTTACTTGTTCGCCTGGTTGTATAGGATGTTCTAATTTTACTTCAAGGATAGTTCCTACAGTTTCGTAAGGAATAGTTTTACCATCTTGTTTAAGAGATTTTACTTTAATGTATCCTATTTCGTCTGGTGTTAAAGTAGAAATTCTACTTGTACCATTCTCTACCATTCTACCATCTGGATCTTCAATATTTTGTAAACGCACATCCATTTCGCTATCAGGTTGGAATGCGTTTAAAAATAAGTGATAATACACACTTGTTAACACATCTGGAGAATTGTTAGTATACACTAATTTTTGAACACCTTTATATTGATAAGATTTAACATCCATATCGATATCCATAGTATAATCTACATGTTGTTGCCAATATGCAGGGTCTGAATTTGTTGTGGTACTACTATTGTTAGTTGTACTCATTGTAGATTTACAAGAAGTAAGAAGGAATAGAAGTCCAAAAATTGAGTAAAAAATTTGTTTCATATAATTAAGAGGGTTTAAATAAAAAACCTCATCAAGTTGAGGTTGATGAGGTTAAATATATTAAGAAATATTTATTTTAACTTTGAAGCTAATATTAATGCATTATAGGCATTCACCATTTTTTTAGATTTAGATAAATCTGCAAAAGGTGCTTTATTAGTAGCGTCTCCACCAACAATAACATCTACAGTTACAGGTAAACCAGAATCCATTAAGACTTGTTTCACTTGTGCCGCAGATAATTTTGGATATTGAGAGCGAATTAAAGCAGCTACACCAGCAACAGCAGGTGCTGCCATAGAAGTTCCGCCTTTAGTATCGTATTTATCGCTTCCAGGAACTGTAGAGTATATTTTAGCACCAGGCGAAAATACATCGACATTAATTTTTCCGTAGTTAGAGAATCCTGCAACCATTTCTGGTCCGTATTTAGGTTCTAAAGCTCCAACAGTAACAAATGTATCTCCTACTTCTGGACCATTGTCTATTTGGTCGTTAGGGAAACAATTTTTAACATCTAGATCTTGACCTTCGTTACCTGCAGCATTTACAAATAATACATCGTTTTCACTAGCGTAAGCAATAGCATCTCTTACCCAGTCACTGTGTGGTGAGTAATATTTACCAAAACTTCCGTTTATAATTTGTGCTCCATTATCTACAGCATAACGAATAGCTAAAGCGATATCTTTATCGTACTCATCGCCATTAGGTACAGCTCTAACGCTCATAATTTTTACATTATTTGCAACACCATTAACACCTAAACCATTATTACGCTCTGCAGCAATAATTCCGGCAACGTGTGTTCCATGGCTTTCAGAATCTTTTACAGGCATAACGTTACCGTTACCGTATCCAATATCTGTTAAATCGTCTGGATTGTCTCCTGTTTTTCTACCTTGAAATTTAATATTTAAATTGTAGTTTAAACGTTCAGAAATACTTTCAAGACCATTGTTTAAATCTTTTTTAGCAGCATTTACATCTTCAAAACCAAGACCTAAAATATATTTTCCAATAGCAACTGCAGTAGATAAGGCTTCATCGTCTCCAGCTTCAATAGTTTCAATATCAGCTAAGTTATAATCAGACTTATTTAATTTAGCAGAGATTAATTCGTCTGCTCCTTTTAGTTGTTGTAATAACTGGTCGTACTGAGTTTTGTAGTTAAAAAACTTAGAATATTCTTCGTCGTATTCTGTTTTAGCTCTTGCATAATCCGGATTAGTTTCGTCTCCAGTGGCTAAGATTCTTACAAATTCTAATTGTTCGTTGTACGTATCTCCTAAGAAGTTCCATCCATGAACATCATCAACAAAGCCGTTTTTATCGTCATCAATTCCATTACCAGGAACTTCTTTTTCGTTAGTCCAGATTACACCGTCTAAATCTTCGTGTTCAATATCTATTCCAGAGTCAATTACTGCAACAATTACCGTTTTTCCTTCGTTATTTTTAATAATTTCTGTGTAGGCTTTATCTACACTCATTCCTGGAATGGTATCTTGAATAAGATCTAAATGTCCCCAAGTATGTTTTTGAGTATCTGTTAAAGGCGATACTTTTAAAGGTATACTATCTATGTTTTCGATAGGCGTAGATAGTACTTTTGCACCACCACCACAGCTAGTTAAAACAGTTGCTGCTATAGCAGAAAATAAAATTGGTTTAATAATATTCATGTGTAATTTAATATGTTAATTAAAAATATCGTTACAGCTGTACGTGTCTTTAAGACGTACGCCTTTTTCTGTATGTTTAAGAGTAATTATTTCGTTGTGAGCATCGTGCTCCAAAAATAGATAATAATTATTGTTGGCAGCTAGATTTAAAAACTTTTCTTTTTCGCTAAGCGTGATTAAAGGTCTAGTATCGTATCCAACAACATAAGGCAGAGGTATATGTCCTGCGGTAGGTAATAAATCGGCCATAAATACTATAGTTTTATCCTTGTATTTAATTTGAGGAATCATTTGTTTGTCTGTATGCCCGTTCACAAATAAAATATCGAAACCCAATTCGCTATTTTTTAGAAGATCGTTTTCAGGAAGTGCAGTAAGTTTTAACTGCCCACTATCTTCGATGGGAATGATATTTTCTTTAAAAAAAGATGCTTTTTCTCTCACATTAGGTTGGGTTGCCCAAAACCAATGGTCTTTATTACTCCAAAAATGAGCATTTTTAAATGCAGGTTCATACCCTGTTCTGTCTTTATTCCATTGAATACTTCCACCAACGTGATCAAAATGTAAATGTGTTAAAAACACATCTGTAATATCGTCTCTATGAAAACCATATTTTTTTAAAGACGCATCTATAGAATGGTTTCCCCAAAGGGCATAATATCCAAAAAACTTATCAGACTGTTTATCTCCCATGCCTGTGTCTATCAAAATAAGCCTGTTTCCATCTTCTATTAAAAGAGATCTTGCAGCAATATCAATTAAGTTATTAGAATCTGCTGGATTGGTTTTTTGCCAGATACTTTTAGGTACAACACCAAACATAGCACCACCATCTAGCTTAAAATTACCAGTTTCAATTGGATATAAATTCATGTTTATTAATTTTATACTGTAAAGTTAAAAATAGTGGCGCAGTTTTAAGTAATTGTTATTTTTTATTAGGTCTTTTTTAACATAAAAAAGAATTGTGTCGCTTAAATAAACCAAAACTTTTATATCTTTCACAATAGAATAAATGATGCATGTTAGAACTCGCGGGGATAATTATATTAGGGATATTAGCGCAATGGGTCGCTTGGAAGTTTAAAATTCCAGCTATTTTACCTTTAATACTTATCGGATTATTGGTTGGGCCAATTGCGGCACAATTTTTTTCTGAAGATGGATCGAAATGGATTGAACCCATTTGGAATGGGAGAGAAGGTTTATTTCCAGGCGAAAGTTTGTTTTATTTTGTATCTCTAGCCATTAGTGTTATTTTATTTGAAGGTGGTTTAACGTTAAAATTAAACGAAATTAAAAACGTTGCTCCGGCCATTACAAAACTTATTACCTTAGGCTCTGCAGTAACCTTTTTTGGTGCTGCAATGGCGGCTCACTATACATTTTACTTAAGTTGGGAAATTTCGTTTTTATTCTCTTCTCTAATCATTGTTACGGGACCAACTGTAATTACTCCAATTCTAAGAAATATTCCGCTTCCTAAAGACGTTTCTGCCGTTTTAAAATGGGAAGGTATTTTAATAGATCCAATAGGCGCATTAATTGCCGTTTTGGTTTTCGAATTTATTAGTGTAGATGCTGGTGGCGAATTCACTAAACGTGCTTTTATTGAGTTTGGAAAAATTGTGTTATTTGGGTTTACATTCGGATTTACATTTGCACATGCTTTAAACACTATCATCAATAAAAAATGGATTCCGCATTATTTATTAAATGTATTTGCTTTAGCTTCTGTATTAGGTGTTTTTGTATTGTCCGATTCTTTTGCTCACGAATCTGGCCTTTTAGCAGTAGTAGTTATGGGAATGGTTCTAGGAAATTCTAAATCGCCTTACCTAAAAGAGTTACTTTACTTTAAAGAATCTTTAAGTGTTTTATTAATTTCAATACTGTTTATTTTACTGGCGGCTAATATTAATATGAGCGATTTATTACTCATATATAACTGGAATACAGCTGTTTTATTTGCCATAGTAGTTTTTATAATCCGACCAATAGCGGTGTTTTTAAGTACTTATAAATCGTCTTTAAAACTAAAAGAAAAGTTATTTATAAGTTGGGTGGGACCTCGTGGTATTGTTGCAGCTGGTATTGCATCGTTATTTGGATTAAAGTTAGCAAAAAGCGGCATACAAGATGCAGAATATATTACACCTTTAGTGTTTATGATAGTGCTTGGAACCGTACTTTTAAATGCGACTACAGCACGTGTATTTGCCAAAGTAATTGGCGTATTTCTGAAAAAATCTGAAGGTATTTTAATCGTTGGCGCTTCTAAATTATCGCGATTAATTGGTCATTATTTAGAGCAAAACGGACGCCATGTGGTTATGATTGATAGTAACCCACTAAATATTAAAAAGAGTGAAGAATTAGGATTAGAAGCTATAAACACGAACATTTATTCGGATACTTTAATGGATAATATTGAATTGAATGATGTAGGATTCCTTATGGCTTTAACAGCGAGTTCTGATGTTAATAAATACGCGATAAATAAGTTTAGCAAACAGTTTGGTGAAAACGGATCGTTTAGACTATTAACTGCCGATGAAATGAATAATGCAGATATTATTCCGCGAGAAGGTTTATTTTCTCAGACAGACGATTTTAATTCCCTAAGCGAAGTGACGCGCAAATATCCTGCGATAAACGAGATAGAGATTAAAAACAAAGCACACTTTTTAAACTTATTAAATATTAGTGATGCCGACGAAGATATTATTCCAATTTTTGTAAAAAATCATAAAGGTATTTTAGAAATTATTTCGTCTTCTAATAAAGATAAACACGAGATTGAACCAGGTTATATTTTAGTGTATTTAGGTAAACCTTTTGATGTGGAGAAAATGTAAAAGCTTTGGGTTTTAAAGTTGAAAAAATAGATAAAAATATAAACGCTCGTGAAGATTATTCATGAGCGTTTTTTATGAGTTTAAATTGTATGTAATTACATAATATGTATTTCATTAAAGTATTTATCTAAAATTAATGTATTTGTAAGTATAACGGTGTTTAAAACATCCAGACTAATTTCTACATTATCAATTTCAATTTTAGAAATATTAAAAGGTAATCCTATAAATTTTAATTTAAAGCGTGTATAAGGCGTTATAAACTTTCCTGTAGTATGTTGCTGTATAATTAGTTCTTTAGGCTTACCATTCAGTTTAAATTTGCTTAAACTGTAACGTCCTTTAGTATAATCGTACCCATCATGTATATCGTCAAATAATAAAGATTGTGCTTTACCTAGTTTATAATGTACATCTAAGGTTACTTCCTCAATTTCCTTTTCTCCCACATATTGTTGTACCGGATATTTAGGAATAATACTTCCTGCTTTTATAAAAATAGGCATAGTATCTAATTCTGTATCTACCCAAATTTCTCGTCCGCCTTTAATAAGTTCTTGCGTCCAAAAGTTATACCATTTTCCGCGTGGTATATACATGCGTCGACCTTTGGAATTAGGTTCTAAAATGGGGCACACTAAAATGTCGTTTCCGTATAAAAATTCGTCTGTACGATAGTGAGTCTGTATATCTTCTTGATCGTAGAGTACAAGTGATTTTAAAATGGGAATACCTTCGTCTAAATACTGCCAAAAAGCGGTGTATAAATAGGGGAGAAGCTGATAACGTAATTCTATAAAACTACGAACTATATCTGTAACCTCGTCTCCAAACATCCAAGGTTCTTGTTCGCCATGATCTCCAGATGAATGTGTTCTACAAAAGGGATGAAATACGCCTAACTGAATCCAACGGGTGTATAATTCGCCATTGGGTTGTTCTGCAAAGCCACCAATATCACTACCTACAAATGAAAATCCAGAAAGCGACATGCGTTGTGCTTGTACGTTGGCAATCCATAAATGTTCCCAAGACGCAATGTTATCTCCGGTCCAAGATGAGCTATAACGTTGTGTGCCAGAATACGCGGCTCTTGTAATTACAAATGGGCGTTTTGGGTATGCAAATTTCTTTAATCCATGATAGGTTGCTCTAGCCATTTGCATGCCATAAACATTATGTGCTTTTCTGTGACTGCAAGGGTTTCCTTCGTAATCATGACGTACATCGTCTGGAAACGTTTTATTTGGAACTTCCATTACCGCAGGTTCGTTCATATCATTCCATACGCCTCTTACGCCAATATCTTCAACAAGTTCTTTAAATAAATCGGACCACCAATCTCTAACTTCTGCTTTCGTAAAATCTGGAAAATAGCATTGTCCTGGCCAAACTTTTCCTTTCATATACGGACCATCTGCACGTTTGCAGAAATAATCTTTTTCTAAAGCTTCTTGAAAAACGTGGTATTCAGGATCTATTTTAATCCCAGGATCTATAATTACAATGGTTTTAAATCCATCATCAGCCAGTTCTTTAACCATACGTTTTGGGTCTGGAAAATAGTCGTTGTTCCAGGTAAAACAACGGAACCCTTCCATATAATCGATATCTAAATAAATAGCATCGCACGGAATGTTAAGTTCTCTAAATGTAGAGGTAATTTCTTTAACTTTAGTCTCTGGATAATAGCTCCATTTACATTGGTGATATCCTAAAGACCATAGGGCTGGAAGCTGATGCGGTTTTCCAGTTAAATCTGTATAACTGGCCACAACATCTGTCATTTTTGGACCATGAATAAAATAGTAATTCATTTCTCCTCCATAAGCCCAGAAACTGGTTACGTTTTTACGTTCTTGAGCAAAATCGAAACAAGTTTGAAACGAATTATCGAAAAATACGCCATACGATTTACCATGATGTAAACCTGTATAAAACGGAATGGCTTTGTATAAGGGATCTGTATATTTTCCGAAAGCAAAGGAATCTGAAACCCAATTATCTAAACGTTTTCCTTTTAAGTTTAAGTGATCAGGTTTATCTCCTAAACCATAGTAACTTTCTCCGTCGTTAGAGATTTTACTCATTTTTACAATGTTACCACCAAACTCATAATTTTCTTCCCAATGGTAACCAATCTCATCTTCACACATTAATGTATGATCGACTGCATCGTAAATAGATATCTTTAAATTACTTTTATTAATATTACAGATCAGTTTAGATGTGGTGACTACATAAAACTGATCTGTTTCTTGTACTTCTAAATGATTATATCCTGTTCGGGCGTATTTAGTAATGGCATACGAAAAGTCGTTTTCAAAATTAACAAAAGATGCATATCTAAAACGTAACACACTATCGCGAACAATAGTGAGTTGTAAGCTTACTCCGTTTTCTGTTTTAAACAGTAGCGTATCAATATTTTTTTCGTAAAAAACAATGTGGTTGGGATATTGATTTCCCTTGTGTTCTAATTCTGTATTTATAATCATAGTATCTCAATTAGAATGGTATATAAACCTAAGGTTTTTTATAGGGTTCCATCCGTTCTTTTTATTAAAATTAAATGCACTTTTTAATTAAAAGAATAATCTTTACGTACTAAAACTAAACATAATACAAAATAAGGCCTTTACTTATATTTGAAAATGGTTATTGCTAATGGCGGAATAGTTATAGATGCTTTAAATGGTTTATTATTCCATGTTTTCTTTTCTACTTTAATCGCCTTAGAATTTATAATACCACTACCACCAAAAGCTTCATTATCACTACTAAATACTTCTATTAAACTCCCTTTTCTTGGTAATCCGATATCGTAGTTTTTATGACTATTTGGAGTAAAGTTACACACTACTATAAGATCGTTTTCTTGGTCGTGTCCTTTTCTAATGTAAGACATTACCGCGTTCTGATGATCGTCGTAGCTAATCCATTCAAAACCCTCTTGACTAAATCCTTTTTCGTATAAAGCAGGTGTGTTTTGATAGAGTTTATTTAAGGTTTTAACGTATGCTTTTGTATGTATATGCGGTTCAAATTCTAGTAAATTCCAATCTAAACTGGTTAGAAAATTCCATTCGTTATATTGTCCAAACTCTGCACCCATAAATAATAATTTGGTTCCGGGGTGAGTGTACATATAACCCAACATTAGTCTTAAATTTGCAAAACGTTGCCATTCGTCTCCAGGCATACGCCCGAGTACAGAATTTTTTCCATACACCACCTCATCATGAGAAATAGGAAGCATAAAGTGTTCTGAAAATGTATAAGCTAAACTAAACGTAATATCATTTTGATGGTAACTTCTGTAAATGGGATCTTTTTTGAAATAATTTAAGGTATCGTGCATCCAACCCATCATCCATTTCATACCAAAACCTAAGCCACCAAATTCAACCTTATTGGTAACACCTGTAAAGGCTGTAGATTCTTCTGCAATGGTTTGTATGCCATCAAACATACTATAAACAGCTTGGTTACATTCTTTTAAAAATGAAACGGCTGCTAAATTTTCATTTCCACCGTAAATATTTGGTTCCCATTCGCCGTCTTCTCTAGAATAATCTAAATAAATCATCGAGGCAACTGCATCTACACGTAAGACGTCTATATGATAATTTTGAAGCCAATAGACTGCGTTACTAATTAAAAAAGAGCGAACTTCTGGACGTTCGTAATTAAAAATTAAGCTTTTCCAGTCTGGGTGGTATCCTTTTTTTTCATCTGGATGTTCGTATAAACAAGAGCCATCAAATTGGCCTAAACCATGAGCGTCTGAAGGAAAATGGGAGGGAACCCAATCTAATATCACACCAATATCTGCTTTGTGAAAAGCATCTACCAATCCCATAAATTCTTGCGGAGTTCCAAACCTAGAAGTCGGCGCAAAATATCCTGTAATTTGATAACCCCAAGACGGATCGTAAGGATATTCCATGATAGGCATAAATTCTACGTGAGTAAAATTCATGTCTTTTACATAAGCCACTAAGGTTTCCGAAAGTTCTGTATAGGTTAGAAAACGATTTTCTTCAACGTTTTTCATCCAAGAGCCTAAATGCACTTCGTAAACGGCATACGGTTTGTCTAATCCGTTTTTTTCGTTCCGGTAAGACATCCAACTTTTGTCCTTCCATTTATAATCTGAATTATCCCAAATTATAGAAGCTGTTTTTGGAGGTTGCTCGCAACGGGTTCCATACGGATCTGCTTTCTCTGTTTTTATGTTGTTATTATGGCTAATAATAGCATATTTGTATAAACTACCTTTGCCAATATTAGGAATAAAACCTTCCCAAATTCCGCTGGAATCCCAGCGGACGTTAAGAGGGTGTTCTTCTGCGTTCCAATAATTAAAATCTCCGATTACAGAAACCGATTTTGCGCTTGGTGCCCAAACAGCAAAATATGTTCCTTTTTCACCTTCGCAAGTGACTATATGAGATCCAAATTTTTCGAATAAATTATAATGTTTCCCAGATTTAAATAAATTAATATCAAAATCTGTGAATAAGCTAAACGGTATAACTTGTGCCATAGTTGTTTGTTGTAAATCGCTTCAAATTATTTTGAAGTGAAAAAATAAGATACTTTGGTGTTATAGTTTAAAGCCTGATGGTACAACAGCGCCTTTTTTAATAACTACAATACCATCTCTAATTACATAAAGATCGGTTTCTGTATCTTCTAAATGCTTACCTCCGTTAATGGTTACGTCGTCTCCAACTCTACTATTTTTATCAATAATAGCATTGTTAATTACACAACGTTCACCAACTCCAGTAAGAATTTGAATGTGGTTTTTATCTATTTCTTCAAGGGTTTCGTAATAGTCTGATCCCATAATATATGAGTTGGTAATTACAGTATCTTTTCCAATACGTGCACGAATACCAATAACAGAATGTTCTATTTTAGAGGCCTGAATCATACAGCCTTCAGCAATTACAGCTTTATTTAATGTTGTTCCTGCTAGTTTGGTGGTTGGTAACATTCTAGCATGTGTATAAATACGCTGGTTTTTATCGTATAAATTGAATTTAGGAATATCGTCTGTTAATCCTAAGTTTGCTTCAAAAAACGATTCTATAGTACCTATATCTGTCCAATAACCCTCGTATTGGTAGCTATACACGGGGCGTTTACCAATAGCTTGTGGTATAATTTCTTTACCAAAATCGTTGGTGCTTGGATCGTTCATTAAATCGACTAACAACTGCTTATTGAAAACATAAATCCCCATAGACGCTAGGTAGTGACGTCCTTCTGCCTTCATCTCATCACTTACTTCAGATTCCCAACCTTTAATTAATTCGCTGTTAGGTTTTTCTATAAATGAAGAAATCATACTATTTTCATCGGTTTTTAAAATACCGAAAGCTGTACCATCTTTTGCATTTACAGGATATGTTGCTACACTTATTTCTGCACCGCTAGCTATATGTTTTTCTATTAATTCATTAAAATCCATTTGGTATAACTGATCTCCAGAAAGAATTAAAGCGTACTCAAAATCGTTTCTTAAAAAGTGGTGCATACTTTGTCTAACGGCATCTGCGGTACCCTGAAACCAATTGCTATTGCTAATGGTTTGCTCGGCCGCTAATACATTTACAAAAGCAGAACTAAAAAAGCTAAAGTGATAAGTATCTTTAATGTGACGGTTTAATGAGGCTGAATTAAACTGAGTTAATACAAACATGCGTTTAATGTCTGAATTGATACAGTTTGAGATCGGAATATCTACTAATCGATATTTTCCTGCAATTGGAACAGCTGGTTTAGATCTGTCTTCGGTTAAAGGGTAAAGTCTTGAGCCTTGACCTCCACCTAGAATAATAGATAGTACTTTGTTGTTAATCATAAAAATGGATTTAATGAGTTATACACGTTTAAATATGATTGTGCCGAAGCATGCCAAGAGTGATCTATTGACATAACTTCTGCTCTAGTTTGTTTAAATATATCTGAATCATAAAATTCTGAAGCACGCTCAATGGCTTCACAAACTTCTGACACGGTAACCCCGTTGTGGCAAATTCCAAATCCGCCATCGTAAAGATCTTCTACAGTATCTTTTAAACCTCCAACGTTATTAACTATTGGAATTGTACCGTATCTTAACGCATACATTTGGTTTAATCCGCAAGGCTCTACACGAGATGGCATTAAGAGAAAATCTGCTCCAGCATAAATAATATGCGAGAGTTTTTCATCGTAACCAATGTAGGCATTGTATTTATCTGGAAATTTTTCTTTAAGGTTAATCAGGTCGTTTTCGGTGTGTTTCTCTCCAGAACCTAATAGTAATATCGAGATGTCGTTTCCAAACAACGATTCTGAAAAAATCTTAGGAAATAAATCGGCTCCTTTTTGTTCAACTAAACGCCCAATAAAAGCAAAAAGAGGTCTGTTAATATCTAAATTAAATTCTTTGCAGAGCCATTCTTTATTTTTTAGCTTACCTGATTCTATGGTATCTTGTGTAAAATTTTCTATAATTAATGGGTCTGTTTCTGTGTTCCAAACCTCTGTGTCTATACCATTTAAAATTCCGATACATTTAGCATGTTCATCGCTTAGTAACGACTCAAGGCCATTGGCACTTAATTTTAATTCGTCCATGTAATTAGGTGATACCGTGGTTACAATCCATGAACACTTTATGGCAGCTGCAAGTGGATTTATACTGTGGTTCCAATCTAATAAACCAACATGGCTAAATTTAAATTCAGGTATGAGATACACCAAATCGTGAGAAAACCAACCTTGGTATTGCGCATTGTGAATGGTAAATGCTACAGGTACTTTTCTTAGCATAGAATATCTAAACGATTCTTGCATCATGAAAGGAACTAATCCTGTATGGTGATCGTGGCAATGTATGACGTCTGGAATAACATCCCCTTGTGCAATCCAATCTAATGCAGCAATTTGAAACGCTAAAAAGCGTTCAGTATCATCTGTGGTATACACAAAATCGGTGTATAAAAGCTCTGGAACATCGACAAAAAAGATATCGAATCCCAAATCGTTTTCATGATCTTTTAACTTTAAAATCCTGAAATCATAATCTGTTTCACCTAGTAAAATAGTATCGTTATACACCGCTTCAAAACAATGAGATTGTGTGTATTTGTTTTTATAAAAAGGCATTACAACTTGACTAGTAGCACCTAGTTCATTTTGGTATTTTGGTAGCGCTCCTAAAACATCTGCCAAACCGCCTACTTTGGCGATTGGATAACATTCGGCACTTAGATGTGTGATTATCATAGCTTATAAATGGCATTTCCCTATAAACTTATAAAGATTATTTGAATTCCTTATTATGAATCTATAACAATTATTAAAAAAAATGCTATTTGTAATAATTATCTATAATTTAAAGCGCAATCGTTTTTTTGTAATGATAAATGAAGTTCTTATTTTACAATCCTACATTGTTGAAATATAGATATATTACACAAAAAAAGACCGTCTTTTCAGACGGCCTTTTTAATAAAAATGATATATGTTTTAGTCGTTTAATTTTAAAACGGCCATAAAGGCTTGTTGAGGTATTTCTACATTACCAACTTGGCGCATACGCTTTTTACCTTTCTTCTGTTTTTCTAAAAGTTTACGCTTTCTAGAGATATCTCCTCCGTAACATTTTGCGGTTACATCTTTACGTAAAGCTTTAATTGTTTCTCTAGAAATAATTTTGGCTCCAATAGCGGCTTGGATAGGAATATCGAATTGCTGACGTGGAATTAATTCCTTCAGTTTTTCACACATTTTCTTTCCAATATTTTGGGCATTATCTGCATGAATTAATGCCGAAAGTGCATCTACTGGTTGTGCATTTAATAAAATATCTAATCGTACTAATTTCGATGTTTTCATTCCAATTGGATGATAATCGAAAGACGCATATCCTTTAGACACTGTTTTTAAGCGATCGTAAAAATCGAATACAATTTCTGCAAGCGGCATATCAAAAGTTAACTCTACACGTTCTGGTGTTAAATACGTTTGGTTTAAAACCATTCCGCGTTTCTCTATACATAGCGACATAACGTTTCCTACAAAGTCAGATTTTGTAATTATAGTCGCTTTAATATACGGTTCTTCCACACGGTTAACTGTAGATGGATCTGGTAAATCTGATGGGTTATTTACAATAAAAGCCTCGTCAGGATTTTTATTCGTGTATGCATGGTAGGATACGTTAGGTACTGTAGTAATTACAGTCATATCAAACTCACGTTCTAAGCGTTCTTGGATAATTTCCATGTGAAGCATACCTAAGAACCCACAACGGAAACCAAAACCTAAAGCGGCAGAGCTTTCTGGTGCGAATACTAAAGACGCATCGTTAAGTTGAAGCTTTTCCATAGAGTTTCTTAACTCTTCGTAATCTTCTGTGTCTACAGGATAAATTCCTGCAAATACCATGGGTTTAACATCTTCAAAACCTTCAATAATATTTGTAGTAGGATTATCGAAATCTGTAATCGTATCTCCAACTTTTACTTCTTTGGCTGTTTTAATACCAGTAATAAGGTATCCAACATCTCCAGTTTTTACGCTTTTCTTAGCAATTTGGGTTAGTTTTAAAGTCCCAACCTCGTCTGCGTAATATTCTTTATCTGTAGCGACAAATTTAATTTTTTGTCCTTTTTTAATTTCACCGTTAAATACTCTAAAATAGGTTTCAATACCTCTAAAAGTGTTGTAAACAGAGTCGAAAATTAAAGCTTGAAGCGGTTCGTCTGGATTTCCTTTTGGTGCAGGAATACGTTCTATAACGGCTTCTAAAATTTTATCTACTCCAAAACCTGTTTTTCCACTTGCGTGAATCACATCTTCTGGATCGCAACCTAAAAGCTCTACGATATCGTCTGTAACTTCTTCTGGATTGGCGCTAGGTAAATCTACTTTATTTAAGACAGGAATAATTTCTAAGTCATTCTCTAAAGCTAAGTATAAGTTAGAAATGGTTTGTGCTTGTATGCTTTGTGCAGCATCTACAATAAGCAGAGCCCCTTCGCAGGCAGCAATAGATCGGGATACTTCGTAAGAGAAATCGACATGGCCAGGCGTATCAATTAAGTTTAAAATATACTGTTCACCTTTATAAGTATAGTCCATTTGGATGGCGTGCGATTTGATCGTAATACCACGCTCGCGCTCCAAATCCATGCTGTCTAGTAACTGGTTTTGTTTTTCACGTTCGGTAACCGAACCCGTATAATCTAATAAACGATCGGCTAAAGTGCTTTTACCGTGATCTATGTGTGCAATGATGCAAAAATTTCTGATGTTCTTCATAAAGAAAACTATACCTTGCTTTAATCTGCAAATATAGCAGAATTAGATTAGCAATTTAATATTTTTTAAACTGTAGTTTTTGAGAGATATAACTTTAGTTTGTAAAGTGGTAATCTTCTGTTTTAATTACAGTTTTTTACCCTATTTTTGAGTAACCATTTTCGCTATTTATGTCTTTTAAGCTTACCTTTTTGTTTTTTCTATGTTCTTATGTGTGCATGTCTCAAAATATTAAAATCTCTGGACAAGTTTTAGATCAAAACAATATGCCAATTTCTTATGCCAATGTTATTTTGGTACATACTGAAGATGAATCTATTGTTAAGGGAACGATTACAGACGATTTAGGCAAATTCGAGATCGGATATTTAAACTCTGGAACTTATAATTTAGAAATTAGTTTTATCGGGTATTCTCAATATTCAACCCAAATAGATTTAAAAGCATCTACCATTTTAGAACCTATTCTATTGGAAGAATTTAGTGAAGCTTTAGATGCTGTTAATATTTTTGCAAAACGTCCCACTTACAAAAAACAGTCCGATCGAATTGTTTTTAATATAGAAGACACGTCGCTTACAGAAGGCAGTGTTATGGATGTATTACAAAGTACACCTGGTGTTTTAATCATGAACGACCAAATTACCGTAAAAAACAGCTCTAATATTATCTATTTAATAAATAATAAACGTGTGTACTTAACAGGGCTAGATTTACAACAATTACTTTCTGGTACCAATGCCACTTATATACAATCTGTAGAGGTTATTACAAATCCGCCAGCAAAATACGATGCCGAAGGTGCTGCTGTAATTAATATTACCATGAGTAAAAATCTAATTGTGGGCTATAATGGTAGCGTTTATACAACTTATACGCAAGGGATGTATCCTCGAGTAAAAGTGGGAACCAGTCAGTTTTATAAAACCGATAAATTAAGTCTCTTTGCCAACTATTCTTATGGGGAGCGCAAAAAGAATAGAATAAATACAAGTGAGATAAATTTTATAGAAGATGATGAGGTCGTAGGTCAATGGATTGATAAAATTGATAGAAATACAGAATCTCGTTCGCACGATGTAAATGCCAATATTGATTATGCGATAAATGATGCGAATATACTTTCATTCTCTTCAAATGTAAGTATAACACCATATTGGAATAGATTAGCCAATATGACTACGGAAGCTATAGATTCGTCGTTTACATCAAAAAATATAATTAACGATTCTAAAACCAATGCGGCTTTTAATTTAGATTATGTAAATACGTCTGAAAACGGAAACACTTTTTCTGTGAATTTGCATCATACCAACTACGACTATGAGCGCGATCAGGATATGAGTTCTAAATATTACGATGTAGACGATGTGTTTACCCGAGAAAATATGTTTAATTCTACATCTCTTCAAGATACATATATCTATTCTGCACAAGCAGATTATAATATGACACTAAAAGAAAATATCGTTTTTAGTTTCGGAACCAAAGTCTCACAAATAGATTCTAAGAGTAATGTCGATCAATTTTATTTTGATGTCGACCGCTTTATAATAGACGATTTAAACAGCGGAATTTTTAATTATAAAGAAACCAATTATGCGGCTTATGTAAATGCATCAAAAACATGGGAATCGTGGAGTTTTTCTGCAGGCTTACGTGGTGAATATACAGATGCAGAAGGCGATGTGTCTTCTATATACGAACTTAATAAATTCGACTATTTTAAATTATTTCCTACCGTAAATATCGCTCACGATTTTAACGAGCATCATAGTTTAGGTTTATCTTATGGTAAGCGCATTGAGCGTCCAACGTATTCAGACTTAAATCCGTTTAAATACTATTTTAACGATTATACCTATTTACAAGGAAATCCGAATTTAAATCCAACAATTTCACATTTAACAACCTTGTCTTACACTTTAAACGGATCGTATACGTTTGAGGCGTATTACAGGTATGAAATGGATCCGACATCAGAATTATTGTTTCAGGATAACGCAACTAATCAGGTTATTTATTTGCCAACCAATTTAGATAAAGCAGTAGATTATGGTTTCGATTTTATGACCTATCAGACTATTACAGACATTTGGTCGGTGTATGTTATTAATTCTATTTTTCATCAGAAAGCCTACTTTAATGCAATCCAGAGTGGGAATTCTACAGAAACCAATCAAACTTGGTCCATGTATACTAACGTTATGAATTTCTTTTCTTTTACAGAGGATCGAAGTTTAAGCGGAGAAATTTCAATTTTATATATGTCTCCTATGATTAGCGGATCGTCAGATATTTCATCTAGAGCACAAATAGACTTAGGTCTTAAAAAAAGTTTTAATAACGGAAAATGGGTGGCTTCATTAAAATTGAATGATATTTTTAAGACCACAAATTTTACAGAAAAAAATAAATATTTGAATCAAGATAATACTTATCATAATAAATATGATAATCAGTATTTCCGTTTAGGCTTGCGTTACAACTTCGGTAATACAAAGCTTTCTACCAATGAAAAAGAGCAAAAAGAATTAAATGAAAGAAATCGTTTGCGTTCTGAAGATGATAATAATTAAGCAACTTCTATGTAATTGATTTATAATATGGTTATCTATCAATTTAATTTAAATTATTTATGTTATTTTTGAACAACCATTTTACTTTTTATGTCTTTAAAACTAACTATCTTTTATTTATTGTTTTCTTTTGTATCTATTCCTCAAGAAATTAAAATTTCTGGCAAGGTTCAAGATCAGAATGATTTACCTATTTCTTATGCCAATATAATTTTAATAAATAAGCAAGATTCAAGTAAAATTTTAGGTACAATTACTAATGAAAGTGGGTACTTTGTAATAGAAAATATTCAAGCCGGAACTTATAATTTAGAAGTTAGTTTTGTAGGCTATTCTAGTTATACTTCAGAATTGGTTATAGATAAAGTGCTGTATTTAGAACCCGTAGCATTAAAAGAAGCTTCTCAAGAAGAATTAAAAGTTATAGAGGTTTTTGTAGATGAACCCAATGAGTAAAACCAAATCTTCAAGTTGGTTGTAAAGCGATATTAGATTGCCATTTTCTAAAATATAGACTTACGTTTTTTCAATGTTCTGTTTTTAAAGTCTTAACATACAAAACAGTAAGGAGATAGTGTTTATTCTATCATTTTCAGTATTTTTGCTCACTTAAAAAAACAGACTTTGGTTAAAATAGATACTATAGAACTTCCCGATTTTCCGTTGCTTTTAGCACCTATGGAAGATGTTAGCGACCCACCGTTTCGTGCACTTTGTAAAGAACAAGGCGCCGATGTAGTGTATACCGAATTTATTTCTAGCGAAGGCCTAATACGTGATGCAGCTAAAAGCACCATGAAATTAGATATTTATGAAAAAGAACGTCCGGTTGGTATTCAAATTTTTGGTGCGAATTTAGACAGTATGCTTCAAACCGTAGATATTGTTACCGAATCTAAACCCGATATAATCGATATTAATTTTGGTTGTCCGGTTAAAAAAGTTGTCTCTAAAGGTGCTGGTGCAGGAATTTTAAAAGATATAGATTTAATGGTAAGTTTAACCGAAGCCATGGTGAAACGCACCCATTTACCTATTACTGTAAAAACCCGTTTGGGTTGGGACCACGAGTCTATTCGTATTTTAGAAGTTGCCGAGCGTTTACAAGATGTTGGTTGTAAAGCCATTTCTATACACGGACGTACACGTGCACAAATGTATAAAGGCGATGCTGATTGGGGACCAATTGCCAATGTGAAAAACAATCCAAGAATGCATATTCCAGTTTTTGGAAATGGCGATGTAGACACTCCAGAAAAAGCAATGAAAATGCGCGATGAGTATGGTTTAGATGGCTGTATGATTGGGCGTGCTAGTATTGGAAACCCGTGGTTTTTTAAACAAGTAAAACACTTTTTTGAAACCGGAGAACATTTGAATCCTATTACCATTCATGAGCGTGTAGAAGCGGCAAAACGTCATTTACAAATGGCAATTGATTGGAAAGGGGAAATTTTAGGGGTTTTTGAAACGCGCCGTCATTATACCAATTACTTTAAAGGCATTCCGCATTTTAAAGAATACCGTCAGCGTATAGTAACTAGCGATGCTTCAAAAGATGTTTTTGATGCGTTAGATATGGTACTTAATGATTTTTCTGATTATAAGTTTACAAAGTAATAACTCTTAAATCGTTTCAATTAAAGATTTAGAAATCCTTACCGAAGCGATTTTTGAAGCGATTATGCCTAATATTGAAATTGTAAGTAATACCACAATTACATTAAGAATATTAATGGCAACTGGATATGGCAAACTAGGTGTTATCATAACCAAAGAAAAGGCTTGTTGTAATCCAACAATAATAAGTCCTAGCACTAAGCCTAAAACACCACCAAAAACAGCCATTAAACTGCCTTGGTAAAAGAATATACGTCTAATATCTTTTACAGAAGCACCAAGTTTATATAAAGTACTTAAGGTTTTTTTCTTGTCTAAAATCATCATGATTATAGAGCCAATCACATTAAATAGTGCTATAATTAAGACTAAAGTAAAAATTAAATACACAGCTAAATTTTCTGTATTTAGCATTTTATAAAGTGCATCGTTAAGCTGAATGCGATTTTTTATTATTACAGTGTTTCCTAAAATAGATTGTAGTTGAGGTGTTATAGTAGCCTCTTCAAAATTAGGACTCAGTTTAAATTCTATGGCTGACACCTGATTGGGTTCATAGTTTAAGAGTTTGCTAGAGCTTTCAAATGTGGTATACACATACGTTTCATTTAATGTTTCATTCACATCAAATAAGCCCACATTAACGCATTGTATGGCGTTAAAAGCATTTTTAGTCGAGGTAATTTGTCCTGTTCCAGGTTTAGGCACGTAAATGGTAACTGCTTTTCCGTAATCTAACACACCAAGCGATAAATGACTAGATACGCCCCAACCCGCTACCATTTGGTCTGTATTTGGTCGTAACCAACTACCTTGAACAATAACAGAATCTATGGCGTTTACCTGATTGTATTGTGCATCTACACCTTTAATATATGCGGGATAATTTTTGCCGTCGTAAGCCAAAATAACACGTTCTTCAATAGTTTTAGAATACGAGGCAATTCCGTCTAAATCGTGCAAAGCCTCTAATTGAGCGCTGCTAAGCATAAACGATTTTCCAGACGCAGGAACAGCTTTTAAATCCGGATCAATAATGGTTGAAAACTTCAGTGTAAAATCTTTTAAACCAGAAAATCCTGAAAGGACAATAAAGAGCGATGCCGCACCTAGAATCACTCCTACAGCTGCAATTATGGTAATAAAATTAATGGCATTATTGCTGCTTTTGGAGCGTAAGTAACGTTTGGCAATGTACAGCGGAAAATTCAATCTAAGACTTTTTACGTTTTCCTAAAAGTTCAGGATCATTAATAGGGTCGTCTTGACCTTTTAAAGATTTTTCAATTTGGTCTATGTACTCTAAAGAGTCATCTACAAAGAATTCTAAGTTAGGCATTCTACGTAATTGGTGTTTGGTACGTTGTGCTAACTCATGTCTAATTAATGGAGTGTTCGAGCGGATACCAACTAATAATTCTTTGGCTTTGTCGTTAGGAAAAATACTAAGGTATACTTTAGCTATAGACAAATCTACAGTAACATTTACTTTAGAAACTGAAATCAGGATGCCCTGCATACCACCTTGAGTTGCGGCTTTTTGAAGTACATCTACTAAGTCGCGTTGTAAAACTGAGCCTATTTTTTTTTGTCTATTACTTTCCATGCTGCAAAAATAGTTGATATTTAAAGATAATCTTACTTTTTGGGAGTAAAATTTATTAGTGGGTGTAAAGGTATAACATATTTAATATACAGCCTAATACGAGCCTTATAGTGAGTTTGTGTGTTTTAGGATTAAAATATTAAAAAAAGTAATTATAAAAACGCTTGCAGTATTTTAAAAATAATAGTAATATTGCACTCCAATTTTGAGGTCCTATAGCTCAGTTGGTTAGAGCACCTGACTCATAATCAGGTGGTCCCTGGTTCGAGCCCAGGTGGGACCACTTCAATAATGGCAAGCCTTTCGAGAAATCGAGAGGCTTTTTTGTTTTCATCAGTACAACATATGTACAACAAATTGCTGACCTCACAAATATAGTAAACTTTTCATTCTGTTTCATTTAGCTACTTTTTTAGTATTTTTACTTTTAATAATATTACAGCGACTATGGAAAATACAATTGATACTTCTTTCTTCTTTATTCATCGACAAATTCAAGATTTAAAAAATATTAAACTCCCTAAGAAGTTTTCATACATTATCGCTCCATTACTTCCAGTTAGTTCACTTATTGTTGGCTTAAACTATGCGTTTGATTCATACTGGGTATTTGTTTTAATAATTCCATTAATTCTAACATTTATATTGGGTCGTGCTTCTTATTATTTTTTAAATAGTCAAAATATATTTCTTATATCAAATATTTTGGAACTTTTAAGATTACCTACTATTGCACATAGAACTAATAGTGAGGATGTGTCTCACTTTTTTAGAGGTAAAATTTTTGAGATCAAGTTGAAAGAAGAAATCATTGAAGTGAATATTGAAGAAAAAGAAGTGGATAAAATTTCATTTAGCGAGGCACAATCTAATATGATAACGAAGGCTTTCAACGCTTTATCAAAAAAAATAATTAGTGATGACAACACTTTAAACGATTTTATCCAAGCGATTAAATATTCTGACTTAAAAGAGTTTGAACATATAAATTTAGAACTCGAGTCAAAACATTGCGCAGTTTTTTTACGTAGCTTTTTTATTCCCTATGTACAGCTGTTAACAAATAAGGAGCTCACTTTAAATCAAGCTTCTAAATTATTTAAATACAGAAAAAAGAATAGTTATAGACCTATTAATGCTGATTCTATATCTAAAAAACCTAGACAGTTATCAACTCAATATCAAAGAATAACGTATGAAATTCTATTAGATGAGCTGAAAAAAGTCAGTTAGGTAAATTTAATAGAAAATAAAAGTCGGTTGACCGACAAACCCTCATTTCATTTACTTTCATCTAGCTAGTTTAGCCTCATAATTCTAAAACAAAAATTATGAATAAGGTAAACATTATGCAAGAGATAAGAGATCTCAAAATGATGATTATGAGGGGGAATCACTTCCAAAAACAGATTTTTACTAAAAAAAATCTTATGGATTACACTTCTTTTTCAGAAAGTACAATCCATAAACTTAGTTCCAAAAATTTAATCCCGCATTATAAACCTACTAATGGTGCTTTGTTTTTTGACAGAGAAGAAATCGTCGAATGGATTAGAGAACATAAAGTATATTCCGATGAAGAAGTTTTGTCGAAATTCTCAAAACAGCTAAAAAAATAAAGCGTTCAAAACTCCACTTTTGAACGCTTAAATAATCTTTTATGTAACTCAAAGAGTATATGCAAATATATGCATTATACTCATTCAATATTTATTTATGGAAGAAATAAGCGTATATGATGTATCATCACGTAAGGATTCCGTGTATGATAAAATTCACGAAGAATTAAATAAACATTTCAAAATCAAGTTTAATGAAATTGCATTAGAATTTGAGATTTATGATCAAAACTCAAATGAAAAGCTTGAATTTAATGAGTCGTCCATATTGATTCATCTGAATAGGGAAAAAATAAATGTTACACCTCAAATGTTTAAGACATATTTAAGGTCACATTTTGTTAAACATATTAATCCTATTAAAAAATATTTTGAAAATCTACCGCCTTGGGATGGCAAAAATCACATCAAGCGATATGCAGGGTATGTTAATACAGATGATAATGAATTGTTTTATAAGCAGCTTCTTAAATGGGCTGTCCGTGCTATAAAAACAGTTTATTTTAATGAAGCAATTAATAAACATGTTCTAGTTTTAGAAGGTGGTCAAAGTTTTGGTAAATCTTATTATTTAAACTATTTGTGTCCACCAGAACTCAAAAAGTATTTATATACAAATTTAGGGGTAGGAAAAGATGACCGAATTAAACTTGCTAAAGCATTTCTTATAAATATAGAAGAATTAGATGTAATGGGGAAGTATGATATTAATGCTATTAAGGCACTTATCAGTCAGGTTTCTATAAATGAGCGTTTGCCTTATGGCGATAAATCTACATTGCTTTACAGGATTTGTTCATTTTTAGCTTCAACTAATCGTGCAGAATTTTTATGTGATGACTCTGGATCTGTGAGATGGATAATATTTACTGTTCTTGAAAAGCTTGATTTTTCTTATAGCAAAGAATTTAACATAGATGATTTCTGGTCACAGGCTTATCATATTTTTAAGCACGATAAAGATTTTAAATCTGAATTGACCTCGGAAGAAGTGAGAGTTAATGAAATGAGAAATGAACGGTTTACAATACAAACAGTCGAGAGTGAATATGTTTTAAAATTCTATACTAATAGTGATGACATTGGAGATTTTCGAACTGCAACCGAAATTGTTACAGAGTTACAGGTGATGGGACAGAAATTAAATATCCAAAAAATCGGTTCCGCATTAAAGAAACACGGTTTTAGTAGAGTTAAGCATGCAAAACGCCAAGTTTATGGCTACTTAGCCCAGCCTAAATTTAAAAACTCTCCTTGGGGTTTTACAGATAATGAATAAACTATAAATATACTTACCTAGTTACCTAGTATGATTTAAGTGATTGATTGTTAGTGTTTAGCTTAGGTAGGTAACTTGTTTTTAATAATGTTTTACTTACCTAAATAGGTAGCTTAGGTAGCTTGAAAAAAAGACTACCTAAGTTTTAATTAGCTTATTTGCAATATGTTGTGTTGTTTAGGTAACTAGGTAGACTTAAAATCAAATTAGAGTGAACGATATAGATAATTTAAGAAATATTCCAATGTTTCAAATTTTAAAAAGATTAAATATTGAAGCCATTGAAAGGAAAAAAGAACAATATTGGTTTAAAGCCAAATGGAGAAACGAGAGCACAGCTTCTGTTAAATGTGAAGGTAATCTGTATTATGATTTTGGAGAAGGCTGTGGAGGTAACACAATAGATTTTATTATGAAATATTTTTCTGTAGATTTTGTACAAGCTATCAATTGGCTTCGGGGTGAAGATTTTATTTTTTCTTTTGACCCGCCAATTCCTAAAAAATCTAAACAAACAAACTACTCTATAAAAAAAGTGACTGAATTAAGCAGTCCAACAATATTGAATTCTATAATGGAGAGAAGAATAAATTTAGAATTCGCAAAACGATTTTGTTGTCAAGTACATTATTCTTTTAATAGAGGAAAAGAATTATATAGTCTTGGGTTTATGAATAATTCTGGAGGCTTTGAAGTGAACTTTCCGAAAAAATACTGCTTAGGAAAAAAAGAAATAACCACAATAAGCAATGATTTTAATGTGGTTTCTCTATTCGAATCATGGAGTGATTTTCTTTCTTATTTGACTTTAAAAAAACATATACCCAAAGAAAATTTCATCATTCTGAACTCCACTTCTTTAGTTAAAAAAGTAATTGACCTGTTGAATGATTATTCTATAATAAAACTCTTTTTAGATAATGATGAAGCTGGAAATATTGCAACAAATATTTTAACAGAAAACTTTCAAAACAAAGTTATAGACAATAGAATTCATTATAAGAACTACAATGATTTAAACGATTATTTAATGAAAACTAATACATAATGGACATCTATAAATTATTAAAAAAAATATGTTTTACCAAAGGTGGGTTCGCTCACTGCTTGGTGTTAAGAAATTAAGCAAGTTGAACAGGGGTTTCGTTGCTCTGCACCCCTATTTTCAACTTGCCCTACGGGGTTTAAAAGACTGATATTGTTTAGGTTACATTATGCATAACTAATATAACATATTATAGCACTTTTATAAAAAGCACACTAACAGCTTGATTAACAATGTAAAAAAGAATAAAATGAAGAAAAAAAGCATCTTAATTAAAGAATTTCACCATAACGAATTAGTTAAAATTTCTAAGGTTTTTGGTGTTCCATATGGCGATTTAGTTCAATCTATGATCCTCTATTTTAAAAGAACGGGCATTAACCCTGTTGAAGCCATAAACGAAAACCCTGCCGCAATGGTAAAGGCTTTAGATAAGCGAATAGTTTCTTTTCTAAAAGTACAAGAACGGGATATTTTAAAACCATTAAGAACTGATATTTTCGAGTATTCTAAAGAACAAAAATCTCAAAGTAATATTATAAATACAAGAATTAATAGTTCGATTAGATGGAGCGAAGAGACTTCTGTAAAAATAGATCGAATAGATGAAAATAGAACAAATCGCATTACCAACGAACTCAGTAAAATTTATGCTGCTTTTATTAAGCAACAAAAAGCATTAACCGAGATGTCAAAATTGATAGATAAAAAAAACAAATCGGGAATAGTTAATAGGGTTAAAAACTTTTTTGAGTAATGCCAATAAGTAAACCTCATAGCACATTAGGTGCCACAAATACTTCTAGCTGTGTGGATCTAGCATTGTATCTAGAAAAAGAGAACAATGAGCTAGATCGTTTACAACAGAAAGCAATAAGTAGCCTCGAAAGAATGGCTATTGAAAAAAGGAAACAATTCTTTTTTACTCACTCAAAAGACAATATTAGCACGAACGAAGTCATTTCAGCTATCGATAGTAATATTAAAAAATTAGGAAAAAAAGATGCTAAGTATTTTGCTCCAACATTAAATTTTAGTCAGCAAGAACTAAAACACATACTGTCAAGAATAACAGATAAAAAAGAAATTAAAAATATATGGGATTTAAATCAAGAGGAATACAAGTTCTTCAATTCTAAAATTAAAGCATATGCCAGAATCGTTATGACTAATTATGCAAAAAACTTTAATAGAGAAGACAAAGGTCTTAAAACAGGAAAGGATCTTGTTTACTATGCTAAGATAGAGCACTTCAGAAAATTTAAAGGTACAGATCCCGAAGTTGTAGAAGGTTTGTTTAAAAACGGAGATTACAAGCCAGGCCTACAAAGTCACGCTCATATCATTGTAGGACGGAAAGATAAAACACAACGTTTAAAATTAACACCTACAACTAAAGAACGTTCAACAACGCGATCCATTGGAGGTAATACATATCATGTTGGTTTTGATAGAATGAATTGGATTAATATGAATGAAAAAAGTTTTGATGAATTTTTCAAATACAAGCGCCCCGAGCGAGAAAAATTCAAGAATCAATACATTTTAAAAAATGGTTCTCCAAAAGAGAAAGAAGCGCTTATGAAAAAAATAGAAAAAACGATAGAAAAACTGACAAAACAATCTGTCATTAAAACTAGAGAACATGACCAAAATAATACTTATAACACACCAAAAAGGAGGGGTCGGTAAAAGTACCCTCGCCTTTAATCTCGCTAAAAATATATCTAACAGAGCTAAGGTTGCTTTAATTGATATGGACTTGCAAGGAAGTTTGTCTCAGTTGAAGGATATCGTTTCAAGTTTTGATATTTTATCCTCTATTGATAATATTGATAAGGTTGTTCAATTTGAATATGATTTTGTATTTATAGATACACCACCGTATTTATCTGATCAATTACCTAAATTAATTAATATGGCCGATTTAATTCTAATTCCGACTAAAGCTGGAGTTTTAGATTTATTAGCTATTAAAAGTACTATAGAGTTGATAGAAAATGAAAATAAAAAGGATCATGCACTTATTGTGTTTAACATGATTAAGGCTAACACAACGCTCACTCTAGACATTCAAATTGAGTTATCTGAGTATAATGTTCCAATTGCAAGAACTCATATTTCAGATCTCGTTTCATTTACGCGTTCTGTTTTGGTTGGTGGAGTAAAGAAGGATAAAAATGCACAACAACAGTTAGATGGTTTAACACAAGATATGTTACAGCGACTTGTATAATTATATAAATATGGATTTATGGAAAAAGATAATATTAGTGATTTGCTAAATAAAGTAAAAGCAAATGAGAATTCTAAAACGATGCAGAAAGTGACACCTGTAAACACAAGAAAGGGTGAAGAAATTCAATTCTCTTTCTATTTATCAAAGCAACTTTTAAAAAAGGTAAAACTAAAGGCTATTAAAGAAGACACTAGCCTAAAAAACATTATGAATAAAGCCTTAGAGCAATATCTTAAAACCTAATAAACTATTAACTATAAAAATTTATCTGTGTATCTTGCAAAAGATTTACAGATGTAAAAAATATTAACATATAAAGCGTTTAGCTTTTGATTTGGTTTTAGAAACTCGCCAGGTTTATAATCCCTCCAATATCAAAACTAAGACGCCCACGTTATGCGTGGGCTGTTCTTATTTGGAGGGAAGGTTTCTGGCGAGACCACTAAGACCAATAAGTTACAGTTCCACGCTTTTTTATTTAACGTAATTATGGAAATAAAAAACATCGAAATCGCCTATTTAAATGAATGTACTAGCATTCAAAAAGACATTGTTGATACCTATTGGAAAATAGATAACTCATTGGAGTTTCAACAAAAGCCTTTGCAGGTTAAAAACCAATTTAATTTAGAACAGTCTGAACTCACCAAAATCATACAGACTTATTCTATTCTTACTTACGACATTGTATGTAGCACTTGTGACAAATTATCTGGAAACAAAGCGACAAGTCAATCTGATTTTAAACAATCTATCGGACGCTATAAACATCGTTATTTTTCCTATAAATGTAATGCATGTGAAGAGGAAGAAATAAAAGCTCTAGCATTGAAAAAAAAGGAGGAGCAAAAAGCACTTGTTCAGAAATATGAGGATGCAATAAATGAACACAGATGGATGGATCTATCTCCATTCTTGAGTGAATTATTACATAACTGTTTATCTACGGATTTTAAAGCACTTAAAAAGGAGTATTGGTCTAAATTAGGTCAATCAAATTTTAAAAAGTTATTTCGAGGCTTATACGATTTAGCTGCCTTGAATTTAATTTTTCTTGTTAGAAATGATTGGAGTGATAGAATAGAGGATTATCAATATTTACCTCGCCTAAAAGAAGAGTTTAAATATTTTTCTCCTACTGCACCTGCTATGGAATCAACTCAAGTTAATGATACAAATAAATTACAGTTTAGGTTAACCAGTAATCCCATTAGTAATCCCATTAGTAATCACCCTGACAGTCCAGAATACGCTGGTGGAGTTACTTTTAAAAATAAGATTGTTTTAGAGGCTAATACTGAATACACTTTTGCACTATGGAAAAGAACTGGTAGAGATTTATATTTAACCATGATATCCACAGCGGATATTGCCCCAACTCCTAAGCAAGTTTCGTTATCCAATCACCCAATTTCACTACAAGAAGGAATTCAGGATTTTTTTGAGTCTATAGCTCCACAAGAATAACAACTTAATCTTGAATTCATCTCAATTCAAATCAAACTATTTTATAATCAATCGTTAGCCCTTTCATTTCAATAAAACCTAAACTTATTTGGACTAGAAAGCTAGCAATAAAAAAGAAAAACATGGAAAGTTTTAAGGAAGAGTATTTTAACTTGGAAATGCACTGCGACATTTTTTTTAAAAATGGAGAAAAAATTAAACGTAAAATTACATTAGCATTTTTATTAACAAAATTTTTAAATGAATTATACACGGATTTCAATAATGATTGGGATTATTTTACGGCCTATTATTCTGACACAGGAAATATCTATGGAAAAATGAAAAACACTAAATATATATTTTCTATAAAATCAAGAGAATTAAAAAAAGTAGATTTTGATTGTATAACAGAAGACAACTCACTTATTGACTGTGAATTGTTTTTAAAATCGGAGCCTTCAAACCCCAGGTATTACACTATTAACAAACAGGATTTCATAAATAATTTTGTAAAAGATATGTACGACCTACATGGAGCAGATTGGTCACATTTCACCACCACTTTTAAAGATTCAAGAGATTTGGCTTATGGTACATTTACAAATAATGCTTATTTACGGAAGCATAAAAAACTAAGTTTAAAAGGGCTATATTTAAGGAGATGTCAAATTAATAAAGAAAAATGGGAAAATAAAAAGAATAATCGTACTGAAATTTTCTACGTTCTTGTTTTTAAAAATTCTGATTTTTTAAAAATAGGACAAACATTCAGAGAAATTGAATATAGGTTATATAATTATATTTTTCCAAAATCAGATAAAGAGCTAGAATTGTATGAAGGTAAAATAATAGACTTTGAAAAATCATTCATAATACCTACTAGTAATACAAAAACAGACATAGATAGTAATCTTAAATGTTCTTTAGAATCAATAATTATAAAGAATTTTGAAAGCCATAGATTCGAAAATAAGAAGTACAAAAACTCAAAAGAGCTACTGAAAACTGAGAGTTTTTCTGAGCTTAAAAATTACTTTGATAGCTCGAGCCATTTAAAATCAATGTCATTATTTGAATATTCTGGTTTTAAAGATAGTCTAGAACTGAAAGCGTACAACCTAGATAAAGGCTTGGACCCAAACATACTTCGATTCTATACTAGAAAAAGTAAACCAACTATTTATCTTAAGAACAAAAACAAAACATTATAATCCGTTTTGGGGTATTGAATATTGCAAGAGCACAACCCCTCCTTTTTATTTGCTACCAAGCCTTCCGTGACGCCTGCCGCTGAGGCGCATTTTAAAAATCAGTTGATTTAAAATTCTCCTAAGACTTAATAAAAATCAACTGATTTTTAAAACGGAAAACAGCAAAATCCTTCCTGAGAATTCTATACAAGTAAATATTGCGAGATTAAACATTAATTTATTCTTCTCTCTTATTTTTAAACTTGTTTCTATAAACCTAACTGTAATGTATACTTATTCAGTTTTAGGCAGTAAAATTAACCTCATTTAAAGCCAAAAAAGAGCTTTATTTAAATCTATAATCATATACTTCTACATTTATATAATTATAGATTTTTATATTAAAAATTGATTTTAAAATTTAATATCATTATTTTTAAGCCTCCCTCTACTTATAGCAAACTAATTAAAAAAAACCATTATTCAAAACTGGTAAAATTAATGAATACAAACATATACGTGTCATATTTGGACACAGCATCTACTACTAAAATTGATCAAAGAGTTTTAGATGAAATGCTTCCCTATTTTACAGAATTTTACGGCAATGCTTCTAGTTCTCATAAGTTTGGAGAAATAGCTAAACAAGCAATTGATAGGTCTAGAATACAGGTTGCAAATATTATTAATTGCGATAAAGATGAAATTATATTCACTTCAGGATCAACAGAATCAATCAACCTCGCAATTAAAGGTTATGTTGAATCCAACCAAGATAAAGGAAACCATATTATTACAGTACAAACAGAGCATAAAGCTGTTTTATCTACATGTGAATACTTAGAAACTAAGGGCTATGAAGTTACTTATTTAGATGTGGATGAAAGTGGTTTAATTTCTTTAGAGCAATTACGGGAATCCGTAAAGAAAAACACTTTAATTGTTGTAATTATGTACATCAACAATGAAACAGGTGTGATTCAGCCAATTAGAGACATCGGAAAACTCTGTAATGATAATAATATTGCTTTTTTCTGTGATGCTACACAAGCTGTCGGCAAGATTAATGTAGATATTGAAGAAGACCAAATTGATATGCTTTGTTTCTCAGGTCATAAACTAAATGGACCAAAAGGAATAGGTGCGCTATATAAAAGAGAAGGAATAGAATTGACTCCTCTAATTCATGGAGGCGGACAAGAAGGAGGATTAAGAGGAGGCACATATAACACCCCTTTAATTGTAGGATTGGGTAAAGCGTGTGAAGTTATTTATGATGGAATGGATGAGAGTATTTCTAAAATTGAATCAATAGTAGATTATTTCATAAGTTCTTTAAAGAACATTACAAATTGTAAAATCATCTCGGAACGGAATTTACGATCATCAAACATTGTTAATATAATTATAGAAAATTTAGATTCTAATGTATTTATAGGCATGAATAAATCAATAGCATTGAGTAATGGGTCTGCTTGTAATTCTGGAGTTATGGATGGTTCACATGTACTTAAGGCAATGAATATAACTAATTACAATAACTATAATAACATAAGAGTGTCTATTGATAAATGTTCATCAAAAGCAGATGTCGATGCTCTAATTCAAGCATTAAGAAAAACAATTTCAAGTTAAGATATGTTAAAAAAAGTTAATTGGGCTGAAGATCGAGATTATAAAACAGGTAGTGAAGATGAACCTTTACAGTTTTATTTGGATGCCCTCTGTAATAGCAAATCCTTTGATTTGTTGTTAGGTTATTTCAGTTCTTCGGCTATAAATTTATTATCCTTAGGCTTTGCTAGTTTTATATACTCTGGAGGTAAAATGAGGGCTGTAATAAACAATATTTTATCCGATGAGGATAAAGCAGCTATTGAAAATGGTCAAAATAAGAAATCATTAACTAGTGTGTATAATCTTAATGATATAAAACAACTACATCAATCATTAAATGAGTATGGTAAGCACTTTTTTGAATGTTTCGCTTGGTTAATTGCTAATGACAAAATTGAGATAAAAATTGTTAAACCGAAAGATGGAAGAGGAATAGCTCATTACAAATCAGGCGTTTTTAGTGATGGTAAAAATGCGGTAAGCTATAAATCATCTTGTAATTTTACATATTATGGTTTTATTGAAAATTTAGAAGAATTAGAATGCAGAATGTCATGGGACGATGAAAGATCTAAAAGATCTGTAAACAAACAGATTAAATATTTTGAAGAAATATTTTCTGAAAAATCACAAAACGTGGAATACTTGAGTATATCTGAAGTTAAGTCAGCAATTAAAAGTGAGTTTGGTGATAAAGATATAGATGAACTTTTAGTTAAAGAGAAAGTATTATTGAAGAATTATCAAAAGGACTTTAACAACCTTAAAACACAACAAGCAATCAATTCTGCTATTGGAAAAATAGATGAATTTGTAAGACAAGAAAGTTTACCTAAATTTCCATTCAAAGAAGGTCCTCGAAAATATCAACAAGAGGCATATTTAAAATGGATTGACAACAATAGAAAAGGCCTTTTTGCCATGGCTACCGGGACAGGTAAAACATTAACCGCTTTAAACTGTCTCTTAAATGAATACAAAGAAGAAGGTACTTATAAAGCTATTATATTAGTTCCCACATTAGAGCTAGTAGATCAATGGAAAATAGAGTGTGGAAAATTTAATTACACTAATATTATTACTGTAAGTAGTAAAGAAAAATGGAAAGACAAGCTTTCTTTCTATAATATGTTATCAAGACTTAACAATCCCTCATTTATTGTTATTGCAACTTATGCTTCATTTGTAAAGGATAAATTTCAAAATTTCTTTAAAGACTTACCAAAGCAAACACTTTTTATTGCAGATGAAGTCCATAATATTGGAGCTCCTAATATCTCCAAATTATTACCTAAAATTCATTTAGAAAAAAGAATTGGACTATCAGCTACGCCAAATAGGATTTATGACGAGACAGGTAATATCTCCATCGATTCCTTTTTCAACGATCAAGATCCTTACACTTATAGTTTTAGTATGCAAGAAGCGATTGAGAAGGAATATTTATGCAAGTACTATTATTACCCACATATTGTATCGCTTACAGAACAAGAGTTTGAGAAGTATAGGGAAATATCCAAAAAACTTGCACAGTTTATAGATCCCGTAACAAAATCATTTAAAAAATGTAAAGAGGTGGAAATTCTTCTTTTAAAAAGAAAAAGAATAATTCATAAAGCAGAGAACAAGCTCCCTAAATTTAAGACAATTGTAAATAATGAGTTCAAAAAAAGAGGCAATCTTAAATACACTTTAATTTATACTCCAGAAGGGGTACTTGAAAATAATGATATTATTATGGAAGATAATTATATCGAAAATGAAGAAGATATTTTTTTAATAGACCAATACACTAAGGCTATCACAGATATTGATTTTTCAATAATGGCTAGGAAATTTACTTCAAAAACAAAAAACAGAAAAAGTGTTATAAAACAATTTTCAGAAAGTGATTTACATGTTTTAACATCTATGAAATGTCTAGATGAAGGTGTTGATGTACCTCGAGCTGAATTAGCTATTTTCTGCGCTAGCACAGGAAATCCTAGACAATTTATACAGCGAAGAGGAAGAGTATTAAGAAAATCCGAAGGAAAACAATTTGCCTATATCCATGATTTAGTTGTGATACCAAAATTTGAAATGGACAAAAACGATGAAACCTTCAATATTGAAAGATCCTTTATTGTAAATGAAATGAAGAGAGTAGAAAACTTTTTTTCACTGGCAATTAATAAAGCTGAAGTATATGAAAAGCTCTCTGAAATCTGCATGCATTACAACATTAGTCTTTATGATATAAATAATGAAAATTAAAAAAATTTTAAAATGAATAAAAATAAAATTTTTAAAAAATTTGTAAGTCACGAACTTATAAAAGATAAATATCAACTAGAAGAAAGGGATATACCTAACAATGTAACAAGAGCATTAGTTTCAGAAATCCCTATCATAAAAACTATAGCCATATTAGTTGATGAATTGGAAAATAACCAAGGAATTAATGACATTACTCTGTACAACAAAATTAGCATTTACTTAAACAAAAACATTTAGTCATGAGAATTAAACAAGTTGTAATAACAAATTATCAAAGTTATTACGGAAAAAATGTATTTGACTTTGTTGAAGGTGTAAATATCATTCATGGAGCTAATGGTCATGGTAAAACGAAATTTTTTGAAGCTATTGAATGGATCTTCGATGATTATGAATCTAACTTAGAAGGACTTATTAGTCAAAAAGCAGTACATAACGAAATTAAAGAAGGTATAAATGTTCAAGTTTCTGTGAGAATGACTGTAAGTCAAGGCAATGAGACAAAAACTATTGAAAAATCATTTATAGCCCATAAAAACAATGAAAGTATAAGCATCTCTAGGCCTAGTTTAATTGGAATAAGAGAAGAAGAAACAGGTGAAAGATATCAAGTAGATTTTCCAAAAGAGCTGAGAAGTGAAATATTTGATGAGCGTATTAGGAGATATAGTATGTTTAAAGGAGAAACGGATTTAAAAGTATTTGAAAGCAAAGATGCGCTTTCTACGCTTATAGAAATGTTTTCTGATGCTACTTACCTAAAGAATTACATACCTAAAGCTGAATATTTCGTAGGGCGTGCAGAGAATGCGGTAACTGCAGCAGGAAAAAAAAATGCAAGAGAAGAAAAACAATATGCTATTCTAAGTGAGGAAATTATAAATCTTAGAAGAGAAATATCTGATAAGGAAAAAGAAAGAAATCAGCATGAGATAAATATTGATAAAATACAATCCTCAATTCTAAAATATGAGAATATAATTGAGAATGCCGAGTCATACCAAACACTTTCTGAAAGAATTAGAATAAAAGAGGAAGAAATAAGCAAACTACAAGTTCGCGTTCGAGAATGTGAAAACTACACACAGGATTTATTTGACAAAAACTGGATATTAGTAAATTATAAACCTGTATTTGAAGAATACAAAACCAAAATTGCTAATGTATCTAAAACTAAAAGAAGGTTAGAAAATGAGTTTCAACAAAAAATAGGTGAAAAGAAAGCTATAGAAAATCTAAAAAACGGGATCATACCTTTACCGATAGGAGCACCTACTCGATCTCACATGGAAGAAATGATAGAAGCTGAACTATGTAAAGTATGCAATAGAGAAGCTCCTAAGGGATCAGAAGCTTATGAATTCATGAACAATAGACTTCAAGAATATATTGAGGCTGTGGAAAAAGATATGTTTGAAAAAAAGCAACTTTTCAAACATAATTATATTAATTCTCTAACCAAAATATCAGACTCCAATGATGAAAATATTTCCAATCTTATTAAAATGGAGTCTAAAATATCTGAAAATTTTGAATTTGTAGAAAGTAGAAAAGCAGATATTAATAAAAAAATAGAGGAGAGAGAAAAAGATGAAGCTGAAAGAGCTAAAGTAATTGGTGGTTCAAAAATAGATGTAGGAAGTGCTGCTACAATTTTGAGAGATTTCAAAGGCTTAAACACCAATATAAAAGACGAAAACACAAGCTTGAGAAGTTTAACTAACATTATAAATTCTAAAAAAGAAAAGCTAGCCGATTTTCAAAATCAAAAAAACAACTTAGATATAGCAAATGTTGCAGGTTACTTGATGAAAACTCAAGAACTTTTAAATGATGTTTTAACAATTACTGTTGAAACTACAGAAAAAGAATTCAACAACTTAGTAATTGATTTAGAAAAACAAGCTAATGAAATTTTTCAATCGACTAATGAAGGAGCATATACAGGGAAAATAAAATTATACAAATCAAAAAGGGGAAATCAAAACCAAGTTGAGTTTAAAGTTTTAGACAATTTTAATAACCCTTTTGCTCTAAATGGTGCTCAAGAGGTACTTGCTCACACTTCTTTACTATTAGCAATTTCCAAAATGGTAAAGAATGAAGCTAACGAAAGTTACCCTCTAATTTTGGACGCCCCACTTTCGACCTTTGACAGCAACAAATACCCAGCTTTCTTTAATTCCTTTAAAGAAAACACAGATCAATGTATAATACTTGTTAAAGACTTCATTAAAGAAGATGAAAATAAAAAAATCAGTATTGACAGTAGTTTTTATCAAGCCGATATTGTAAAAGATAAATCATTATGGGTTAAGCTTGACGAAAACTCTATTGAAAACCAAATTGAAACCACTAACTCTGTTGTAATAGAATTATAAATTATGGATAAATTATTCGACGAGTGGAAAAAATCCACGCCAAAATATGATAAAAATCTAGAGCACCTTTTTAAGTCATTAACCAGAAAAGGAGGAGGAGCGGAAACCGATAGAGAAGATAAAGGAAAAATATTCAGTAACAATTACGAGTTGTACATCTATGCATTTTTCTTAGGGTTATATAATAATAAATATGAAGAATTACCAGAAACTGCAGAATTAAAAGATTTCAGTCATGCTATACAGTATTGGGGAAGCACAAAGAGCGCTCTAAGAAATGATTTTACCAACATACAAGAGTATCTTTTCATGGCTGTAATTGCAAAAACTGAAGGCATTGAAGATGATTTGATAGAGCTCGACAAAGGGAAAAAAACAGTCGAAGCTATTAAGAAACGTTTACATGTTACTATGCAAAACTATACAAACGGAGGCTTACTTCTTTTGGAGAAAAAAATACAAGAGGAAAACTTAGATATAACTATAGGAACAAGCATGCTTGATCTTATTCTGCAGTCTAAACAGGAGACAGAAAACATATTGAGTGAAGCCTAGCATTAATAGTCATGGACTAACCTTAAAATAGGTTGGTCCATTTTTTATTTTCAAATAAATCCAATAATTCGAAACAATAATGGACATTGATGAGTTTGTAGACAACTTAAAAAGAGATAAAGCACGAGGAGAACTAGCTCCACATCAAATTATTTTATTACTTTCTTTACATAAGTTATATTTAGAAAATAAATCTAATGTAATTGAAACAGACGATTTAATGGATGCTTTTAATGTGACCTGGAAAGAACATCAAAATAGTTTTAAAACTAAAAACAATAATATAGGAATGCCTTTAAAAGCATTTGTGAATAGAGGGTATTTAGAAATTGATATAAATGAAGAAATCAATGATTTTAGGAGTAAAACAGAGTTAATAACTAAAGTAATTCAAATCAAAATTAATCAAGTTTTATTGGAGCTATTTAAAGATATTGAGTTATCTAATTATTTAAAAATGAGAATAAATACCTAGAACCACCTATGATTTTAGTTAATAAGATCATTAAGTTTTAAAATTTTAACCTTTCCAATATCTGCACTTACTTTTTTTATTTTTATTAGTAGACTATCTTCTTTTTGGTTATTATCTAACTCAAAAACAGAAAAATATTCCTGAAGGATATTTAAAATATCATTGCATTTTGATTTTTTACCAACAAAAAAATTATAATACTCCATTATTTCGTTAAATTCATAAATATCAAGTTGGCGAATTAATTCGTTTAATTTTAATGCTATTTCTTTTTTAGATTTTAAAAATTGAGCATCAATTTTTTCACTTCTGAATTTTTGTAATTTCTTTTTTAATAAAACTACTTCAGTTGCATATTGAGAATAAAGCTCATTCAATTTATTTTTTAATTGATCATCTGTAAAATTTTCATCTAACCAATAAAGTAATATTATAAAATCAACTGAAAAATCAACTGAATCCCTGATTTGTCCTATCTGTTGATCATGAAAAAAATCAGCAAAATCATTTTTTGCAGGATAGTCATCTGTGTAAAATGATACATTTTTAAAATTATTTCTACTTAAGAATAATGCCTGTCCTGTTGAATATAATTCACCATTTTTTCTTTTCGTGTAATTAGTTAGACTCTTTATTCTATCAAAATAATCATCTCCTAAATCATCTAATAAATCCTGATTATTATTCTTCTTACCCCGATAAAAGGTTAGCTTTTGTTCAATTTCTTTTTTAATTTCTTCTCGTTTAGCTTTGTCAATATGATTAGAGCCTAATTCTCTCCATGGCTTTACATATACATTGTTCCGTATCTCGGTAAAAACTGAATCATTTATATAAACATCTAACTTTTTGATTTTTTTTAATAAAAAGTCATTATCATCAATGTGAATAAGATTAATCACAGTACAAGCATCTAATAAGCAACAAATACTATTCATTCGTTAATTCTTATCCCATAAAATTTCAGATTTATATTCCTCAAAGACTTCCATATTAATTGGACACTTTCCGTCCATATCTGAAAGCTCTAATAACAAAGATAAAGACTCGTTAAATCTTCTAAGCGAAACATTACCTTGATCGCTAATTAGTGTATCTATAACACTTTCATCAAAAGGAAAATATAAATTATCAGCAGAACCTACTCTAAAATGCTTTAACAATTCCTTTAAATACTCCTTAAAATCATTAGAACTCGGAAGATCAAAACTTATTTTTTCCTTTATTCTCGATTTAACACTTTCATAAACATAAGAACCTAAATCCTCTTCAGTCATTAATGCCGATAATGTTAAATTTAAAAAAAGCAATAAGTTATTTGGAGTATTATCCAATAGCTCTCTAACGAAACTATTAATTTTATCAATACTAGAGTTATTTAGAACCATTATATCCTCAAATTCATCTATCCAAATTATAATACATGAGTATTTCTTTTTATCGTAAGTTAAACATGAAAATAATCCTGCTAGTACTGCGGAATAATCATTATCTTCTTTCAAAGATCGTAAAATCCCATACTCATTTAGGCTTTTTAAATCCGTAGCATTCATATTCCCATATAGATATTTCTTTATATTTAGATGACCTACTTCTGTATTAAACAATGCTTTTAATACATTCTGAATATGAATATTAGATCCTATTGAATCAATATAGGATTTAATGTCACCTGATATATCATGAAATTTAGTTCTTACCTCTTCTATATTTAATTTGTCAATAACAGACATGTATATACTATAAATAGGATCTTTACCTTTTGGAAGAGAAATTACCATTGAATAAGGTATAGGTCTTCCTGCCTTATCTCCTATAGTTTTCAGTTCTTCTTTTTTGTTAAAAAATCTGGCGGCATGAGTTTTACCGCTACCATACTCTCCCCAATTTAATACTAGAGTAGAATTAGGTATTCTAATACTTCTTTCTATTCTTTTTTCAAATTTTGTCTTAACATCGTTGAATCCTGCCCATACCAATTCATCTGGATTAATAGATGGTGTTAATCTGAATGGATTAGTTGTTAATTTATAAGTGTCTTTAAAATCTGCCATATTACTTCTTTAATTGGATATAACCATCCCTATATTGCTCTTGATACTTAAATATAAATATATCTTGATCTTTTTCTGACAATTTGTTTAAAATAAACTGATATCCGACTTTTATATCATCATTCAAATATAGCATATATTTAGTGTAATTCGCTGCTTGTGAAAAAGTAACTCTATTCGGTGCAAGGGTTTTAAATAATCCAAAACTCTGTTTAATGTATCCGTACATTTTATCCAAAATGAATTCAGCATCAATAGGGCTATTGGTTTCTGAATTATTGTAACAATCATCAAAAATATGAACCATAAATCTATCAAGAAAAGAATCGGGTGATATTACTTTTTTAGTATTTATGTCGTTCCATATAGATATATTTTCGAATAGTTTATCGCCTATCTTAGTTATTTCTACATTATTTTTCCTGTCTAATTTGATTAAGTTTAAATCTAACATCCAATTTAGTCTAGGCATTATCACATGTTCTAAATATTTCTCTGGTTTCTCCCAGTTCAAAATTCTTTTCAAAACCGTATTAATTTCATTTGAAACCTTTCTATTCCTGTTAAAACTATTAAATTCTTTTAATTGATTTATAAGTTTATCTTTATAGACG
>NZ_LMAK01000029.1 GCF_001439665.1 Formosa algae | reverse complement strand
CCAATCGTGTTAAACAAAAAAGTCTCTTATAAACTTCCCCGCCTATCTTATTTAAGATACAGGACCTGCTATATATAAGACTTTCTAAATACTATATAAAAAACGTCCAATCTTATTCTGTTAAGTTGGACGTTTTTTTTTGCACTAACCAAACCAAAACCAATGAAAACCATTTTTAAAAATTACATAAACACCTTTAAAGGCTTATCTACCGAAGTGTGGTGGTTAGCGTTTATTACGTTAATTAACAGGGCCGGAACCATGGTTATCCCTTTTTTATCTTTATACCTTACTAAGAATCTAAATTTCACTTTAATAGAAGTCGGTTGGATAATGAGTGCATTTGGAGGAGGCTCTGTAGTTGGCTCTTGGTTAGGCGGAAAACTAACCGATAAAATAGGCTACTACAAAGTGATGGTGTTTAGTTTAATTGTCTCAGGATTTTTGTTTGTAGCCTTGCAATACTTAACAACATTTGTAAGTATATCTATTGGTGTTTTTATATTATTAATGGTAGCAGATATGTTTAGACCCGCCATGTTTGTGGCTCTAAGTGCATACAGTAAGCAGGAAAACAAAGTCCGTTCTGTAACCTTAATTCGTTTAGCTATTAATCTAGGTTTTTCAGCTGGACCTGCTATTGGCGGATTAATAATTGTAACCTTAAGTTATGGTGGCTTATTTTGGGTAGACGGTATAACATGTATTCTTGCTGGTATATTATTATTAAATGTATTGCATCCTAAAAAAGTAAAAGTAGCAGATGAAATTGTAGTAGAACACCCAAAATCGGCTTACCAAGATATCAATTACATTATCTTTTTATTTGCCATGTTATTATTTGGTGTTGCCTTTTTGCAATACTTTTCTACAGTGCCTTTATTTTACAAAGAAGAATTTAAATTATCAGAATTTCAGATTGGGTTATTAATGGGAATGAATGGTTTTCTAATTTTCGTATTAGAAATGCCATTGGTAAAATCCTTAGAAAAATCAATGCTCTCTAAAACTAGTATCGTAATATTTGGAGCCGCACTTACAGCCTTAAGTTTCATTTTTTTAAACATAAGCAGTTGGGTTGGCGTTTTAGTAATTGGGATGTTTTTTATGACTATTGGCGAGATGATTGCGTTTCCATTTTCTAATGCATTCGCTTTAGATCGTGCTAAAAAAGGAAACCAAGGCGAATACATGGCACTATACAGCATCTCGTTCTCTATAGCACATATTATTGCACACAATTCGGGCATGCATTTAATAGCCAAATATGGATACGAATTTACTTGGCACACTACAACTGTAGTCATGCTAGTTTGTATTGGTATTTTATATTATTTAAAAGGTAGAATGCTGAAACAAAAGGATCACCATTAAACTTTAATTTAGCGTGTAGAGTCACGCACTACGATATCTGTTTCGATAAATTCGGTGGCGAAAGATTTTGCATCGTCTCGCTTTTCTAATTTATCGATCAGTTTCTTAGCTGCAACAGCTCCCATAATTTCTCCATGCTGACTTACACAGGTTAATCTTGGGTGTGAATTACGAGCAAGAATACCATTGGCGAAAGAAATCACGGCCAGATCTTCTGGTATTTTATACCCATCTTCCTTAGCTAATTTCATGGCAGACAATGCAGAAGATTCATTAGTAGAAATAATTCCGTCAATTTTATGCTCGTATAACGGACGAATCATCGCATCGTATTGTTTATAATCAGGTTCGTTTGTATTAATAACCAAGTTAGGGTCTAAAGGCAAATTATTTTGTTCTAACCCTTTTTTATATCCTTCAAAACGTAAACGTCCGATGCTTAAACTTTTTAAAGGCGAAACAAAAGCAATACGTTTACATCCTTGTTTTACCAAATAACTAACCGCATCTGCAGAAGCGTTTAAATCGTCTGTAATAATTTTATCACATTCTACGTGTTCTGATACACGGTCGAACATCACGATAGGAAATCCAAATTTCACACTGTCTGTAAAATGACTAAACTCGCCATTCTCTTCAGTCTCTTTAGAGATCGCTAGTAAAAAACCATCAATGCTTCCTGTAGATAACATGTCTATAATTTCTACTTCCTTTTGGTACGATTCGTTAGAGATTGTTGTCATGATTCTATAACCATGACTAGCAGCTTCTTTTTCTATACCTTGCAACACTTGCATATAGAAATAATTAAGCATATTTGGAATGATTACACCAATACTTTTAGAGCGTTTATTTTTTAAACTTAAAGCATTATAATTAGGTCTATAATTTTTCTCTTTGGCGTAATTCTGAATTAAAATACGAGTTTCCTCACTAATTTCTGGAATGTCATGAAGTGCTTTAGATACTGTGGAAACGGATACATTTAATGCTTTTGCAATATCTTTTAAGGTGGTTTTTTTCATGAAATTGGCTATTAGTTTAAACTCGTAATTTTAATAATTTGAAAAATTATATGAAAGCTAAAATTATAATAATTTTTTGAAACTAAAAAGCGTACAAATTTATTAATTCGTAATTTTTACACTCGTTTCATACTACTTTACGGCAGTATCGTTAACAAATTGCTAATTTTACGAAATATTTAGTAAACTAAAAAACAGACCCTTATTTTCAGACTTTATTAACCTGTTTATAAACAGCACTAAACATCTCTACACTTGTAAAACATTTGAATAAAAATACTATTGAGCGCTTAAGCTTTATAATGGATTAAAATTTCACTTTTAAATACATCTTGTACAGTTTAGTGTTATTTTTGCAGTAATTAATTTAGAAATGGCACAGTCAGACAACACAAATATTAAAGACTTACCAATGTACAAAAAGTCTTTAGATGTTTTTAAACTCTCCCGACATATCGCGGCGTACATTACCTACGACAAAGATATAATTGCCATGCATACTTCTAAAAATTATTTAGATAAATACGCCGATAAATTAGTTATAGATGCTTTGGGTTTAGTACCCAAAATTGTAGAAACCGAAAATGAAATCAATCCTATTAAAAAAATAAAACAGGCTAAAGCTTTGCGTTTTTTTATAGACAGATTATACTATACCTCTAAGCACTTAGATAACAATACTACAAACTCGTCCGATTTTATAAGGTTATTACGCATAGAACTTAAAAAATTACGCATTCTACACAGACAATATGTCAAATCTTTAGTTCAGCAGAATTAATGTCTGTTTTTCAATAGAGGCATACATTTTAAATGTATAGTTTCTTTTTTAATATTTCAGAAGACATCCTAAACAGATCACTATATTTGATTTTTGTATCGCTAGTATCTTAGAACCTCATAAAGTGCTTTTTAATCTAAAACAGTGATAAAATAGAACATAGAACTACATAATAATGATAGAATTCCTTTTCTTTATTAAACTCATTGTCGCCATCGGATTAGTGATAGGCCTATCTCTTCTTGCTGAAAATGTGAGTCCGAAGGTTGCTGGAATTTTATCAGGTTATCCAACAGGATCAGCCATCACGCTATTTTTCTTCGGATTAGAAGTAACGCCGGAATATGCTGCAGAAAGCGCGGTTTACAATATGATTGGACTCAGCGCAGCTTTAACATTTGTATACGTTTATTATATAGCGTCTAAATATATTAAGACCTATACTATTCCTTTATCGGCGGTGTCGGC
>NZ_LMAK01000028.1 GCF_001439665.1 Formosa algae | reverse complement strand
TAAATAAAGTTCTTCATGCAAATTATGGGCTAAAAAACCGATGTTATTATATAAGTCTGAAGAAAAATACTTTTCTCTATTTTGAATCTCTTTAATTTTATATAAGAGAGATTCTAATTCTTTGTCATTTTTAGTACTTTCAGGATATTTTCTTTTCCTAAACTCATTTAATTCTAATTTTTTTCTAGGTAATTTTTTAAAAAGTTCTATATGTTTTTTATATATTGTAATGTTTGGAATTATTGATTTGTGAAGGTGTTCTAATAAAACGATTCTTTCTTCTTTCTCAGTTTCTGGATTTATCTTTTCTATTATTTCAGAAATAAACATAACATTTTCAAGTAAATGACGATAAATATCTTGTGAGTCAAAATCAAAATTAGAACCATTCGAATTTACTTCTGATGCCCAATATTTGTTGATATCTGAATAGAGTTTGGCTAATAAGACAATACTACCATCTGTGTTATTTACATTTACAGTTTCATTTTCTTCTTCCTTGTTTTTCATAACTCATTAAATTTATCCATTGCTGTTCTTTTTGTTTTATCCGCAACATCGATATATGGTTTCATTGCTTTGTAGTCACTATGACCAGTCCATTTCATTACTACTTGCACGGGAATTCCAATCGATAAGGCGGAACATATAAAAGTCCTACGACCAACGTGAGTTCCCAGTAATTCGTGTTTAGGTAATGTTTCATCTTTTCTAATGTTTCCTATGTAATATGTATGTGTTACTGGTGCGTTTATTTTTGCTAATAATCCTAACTCTTTTAAATAGTCATTCATTTTTTGGTTAGAGATTACTGGAAGTGCTTTATTCTGTTTGTATGGTATGTCAGCATATTTATCAATAATTGCTCTACTATGCTTGTTGAATTCAATAATCAAATTGTCAGAAGTTTTTACTGTTGTAATTTGAAAATAATCATCTTTTATGTCGCTTCTTTTTAAATTGTAAACGTCGGAGTGTCTTAGACCAGTATAGCAACAGAATAGTAAAACATCACGTACTCTTTCTAGGTATGTTTTTGATTCAGGTATTTTGTAATTTACTATTTTAGATTTTTCTTCTTCAGTTAGAAAGATTACGGTTTTTTTTGAATCTTTAATCTTTGGTCTGAAACTTTGAAAATCATCGTTGTTATGATATTTTTTTTCTAAACCCCATCTTAGAAACCATTTTAAGAAACTTAACTGTTTCTTTACGGTAGTGTTTCTCATCTTCTTTTCTTCTCTCAGATAATTAAGGTAATTTGAAAGTCCTTCTTCGTTAAAATCTTCAAATTTTGAATTTGGATTGAAATTGGTGAGATGATTTTTTATAACAGCGAATTTATTTTTAGTAGATGTGCTCCAATTGTTTAGTCTACTACTTTCATTTACAAACTGGTCAAATACTTTAAAAAAAGAGTTTCCATCAGATTTTTTGATATTAACTTTTCCCTTGTTTTTTATTTCATTAACCGCTTGTCTAATTTGTTCTTTTGTTGGGATTTTGTCTTGACTTTCGAATTCATGAAATAGGTCTTGTATTGTAACTTTTAACTCTAATAGGCGAGAATTAATTGATGCTGAACTTTGTCCAAGCTTGTTAAATGCCCCATTCTTTACTTGCTCTTTATCCTGATTCCATTTAGAATTATCTATGCGATAACCCGATTGTATATCTAATCGAGAACCTTCAAAATTTATTCGTAATCTGATAGGTGTATTTTCAATTATTAATACTCCATCTTTTTTTCTCCTTTCAAGCGAAAAGATTAAATTTCGTTTTATTTGAATCATATAAAATAAATTTTACACCCAATTTTACACCCAATTTTACTGAATTCAAGTGGTTTTTTATGATGCGCTATAAAATACAAATATAGTAAAAGTCTTATTATATAAGGGTTATGGTGGTATATGAAGTTTTATGAAATACTAGGTTCGAGAGCCATCTTCTCCACTAGTGTTAATGAGGGTTTCAAGAGATTGAAACCCTTTTTGTTTTATAAACTACATACAGAGTAAGCTTTAAAGCGACGACTTTAATTTCTTAAACTCATGTTCCAAATAAGCTAGTTTATTTAAAACTTGGCTGTCTTTTATATCGGGAACCCTATTGTGAAACACGTATTTTATTTGCCAGAGTTCAACAATTTCAGTGAAGGGCAAGAGGCTTTCTTCTATTCCTGCATGGTCTGCTTTTAAGATAAATGCATTATTGCTTGGAAATATTCTTTTTAACAGTAATTCGTCTTTAGTTAGAATTAAAAATATTTCAGGTTGGGTAATTTTTTCAAAATCACTTTTTGGCGTCCATTCTCCAATAACAATGTCTTTTGGAAATAAGCCATTGTTTTCAGACGTCATTTCTAAATTGTTAACAACAAACGCTCGCAACTTGTTGTCGCTTTTTATGGGTAAGGCAATAGGCGTTAAGTCGTTTATAAAATTTGCGTTAGAAGCAAGATTGATGTAATTATTATGATCTTCAAAAGTGATGCAAGGAATTTCTGTAAATTTCTTTTTTATTATCATGTCAGGATTGCCTTCCAATTCAGCATGAAATTTGAATAATTGATTTACAGTAAGTTCTTTGGTTAAAATATCATCTATAGAGATGCTAAAATAATTAGCAATTTTTATAATAGTTTCTATCTTGGGCTCGCTTCTGCCTTCTTCGTAAGCGCCTAAAGTTCCTCGCTTTAAGTCGAATATGTCGGCAAAAGCTTGTTGGCTCAGAGATTTTACACTTCTTATTTTTTTTATATTTTTTCCGAATAAAGACATTTTAATGCTAATTTTATTTGCAAATTCAATTTATTTCCTTAAATTAGTCTAACAATATTAGCGAAAAATAAAATACATTGCTAATATTTTTAGTTTAAATTGATTTAAAAGCGAGGTGTACTCTTGCTTTTATACATGTAGCCCTAAATTTTATGAACACTTTTAAAGCGCTTTATATAGTGTCTTGTAAGATTATTTGACAAGGTCTTAATACTTTTTTGTATTATTAACTTGGGAAAAAAAGTACTAACTGTAAAACCTAATTATGAAAAATCATTTCCAAATTACGAGAGATTTTTTACTTGAATTAAACTTTAATATAACCAGAGAAAATCCTGAAGATGGTTTGTTGGTTATTCAAAAAGAAAATTCTGGAATTCGAAATCTTATTATAGGAGTTGCTCCACCTATTTTAATTATGGAGCAGTTTATTTTTAAGATAAATAATCAGTCAGAGAAAATATTTAAAAGTCTTTTACAAAAGAACAGAGACATTGTTCATGGGGCTTTTGTGTTAGACGATTCTGGTGACAAAGTCATTTTTAGAGATACTTTACAAGTGCAAAATATGGATTTAAATGAGCTGGAAGGTTCTTTAAATTCTTTAAGTCTGTTAATGAGTGAATACTCAGATAAAATCATTGAATTTTCAAAATATTAAAATACAAACATTATGAACATCTTTAGAAGATTATTTAAAATAGGAGAGGCAGAAACAAATTCTGCGATTGATAAAATGGAAGATCCCATAAAAATGACCGAGCAAGGTATAAGGGATATGAAATCTGATCTTGAGAAAAGTTTAGAAGCTTTAGCTCAGGTAAAAGCATTGGCAATACGTGCTAAAAACGATCAAGAGGAGTTTCAAAATAAAGTAGATGAATATCAAAATAAAGCTATTATTATTTTGAAAAAGGGACAAGCAGAAGAGCTAGAAGTTGCAGAAGCAGATCGCTTAGCAAAACTGGCCTTAGTTCAAAAAGAAGGTGCAGAAAAACAGCTTTTAAGAGCTAAGGAAGAATCTGTTAAATTTGATAATAACGTAGATCAGCTTCAAAAGAATATTCAAAGTATTAAATCGAATATTAGCAATTGGGAAAATGAACTAAAAACCTTAAAAGCCCGAGTTAAAGTAAGTAACGCTACTAAAAACTTAAACAAGCAAATGGCAGAACTGGATAGTACAGGAACCGTTTCTATGCTTGAACGTATGAAAGAAAAAGTGGCTCAAGAAGAAGCTCTAGCTGAAGCTTATGGAGATATTGCAGGAGCTTCAAAATCTGTAGATGAGGAGATTGATAACGCAGTAGATACTTCTAAAGCCAAAGCAGATAACGACCTTGAAAAACTAAAGGAACAATTGGGAATGAAAACCTCTAAAGACAACTAATCTTGACAGAACTAACTAACATACTTTTTTCTGAAGTCAATATTGTACTCAGTATATTGTTAATTATCCTAATCTTATATTGGATAGTTACCATGATTGGTGGCCTAGATTTCGAACCTGATTTTGATTTTGATATTGACGTTGATATTGATGCAGATGTAGATTCTGGTATTGAAGGTGGAAATATGGATTTTGAAGATATTTCGAATACCGAAATTAATCAAGAAGACATTGTTGATAAAAGACGGAAACCTTTAAAATGGTGGCAGATTTTTTTAATCTACTTTAATTTTGTTGGTCTACCCTTCATGTTTACGTTTACGTTCTGGATTTTTGTCTGGTGGTTTATAACTGCAATTACTACCGCTTTAACTTATACATACGATCATTTTTTAGGATTCGCCATAATGATTATTGCATTTTTTCCTGCTTTAATTGTGACTAAAGTGCTAACAAATCCATTTAAAAGCTTCTTTAAAAACTTAAATAAAGATGGCGATGCACCAATAGATTATTTAGGAAGAAAAGCTACATTACTGTCTTCTATTTCTGAAGAAAAAATGGGGAATGCAGAGGTTAAAGTTAATGGAGACAGCATGTCCATCTATGTAAAATCACTAACCGGAGAACCTTTACCGTACGGCGCTAGTATACTCATTATAAAAAGATCGGCAGATCATAATTATTACTTAGTACAGTCTTATAACGAATAATAAATCTTAACACTAATCAAACTAAAATGGAATCAATTTTACCAATTATTGGCATTGGAATAGGTATTTTACTCTTCCTAATCATCGTTTACTTCGCGATAATCGCGATGTTCTATAAAAAAATACCACAAGGTCAGGCACTTATCCGAACTGGTTTTGGTGGCACAAAAGTGGCTACCGATAAAGGTTTGTATACAGTTCCGGTTTTTCATAAGACCGAAATTATGGATATTTCTGTAAAGAAAATTCAGATTGAAAGACTTGCTCACGAAGGTCTTATTTGTAAAGACAATATGCGAGCAGATATAAAAGTAGCCTTCTTTGTTCGCGTGAATAACGATGTAGAGTATATTAAAAAAGTGGCTCAAACTATTGGAGTAGATCGCGCTTCTAAAATAGCCACATTAGAAGATCTTTTTGAAGCTAAATTCTCCGAAGCGTTAAAAACCGTTGGAAAAAAGTTCGATTTTATTGAACTATATGAAGCTAGAAGAGAATTTCGTGATGAAATTGTAAATATTATCGGTACCGATTTAAATGGATATACCTTAGAAGATTGTGCAATTGACTTTTTAGAGCAAACTTCTGTAAAAGAATTAAAGGCAGATAACATTTTAGATGCCGAAGGTATAAAGAAAATTACAGAGCTTACCGCGGTTCAAAATATGAAGGCGAACCTGATTAAGCGTGACGAAGAAAAAACAATTCGCAAGCAAGATGTTGAAGCTAGAGAAGCCATTCTAGAGTTAGATAAGCAATTGGCTGAAAAGGAAGAACAACAAAAACGTGAAATTTCAAACATTAAAGCTCGCGAAGAGGCAGAGATCTTAAAGGTGAATGAAGAAGAGCGCTTAAAGTCTGAAAGTGCAAGAATTATAACCGAAGAAAAAGTAAAAGTTGCTGAAGAAAATATGCAACGTCAAGTTATAGTAGCGCTTAAAAATAAAGAACGTACAGATGCTGTAGAGTCTGAAAGAGTAGAAAAAGACAGGCTGTTAGAAGCTACAGAGCGCGAGCGTGTGGTTACTTTAGCACAAATAGAAAAAGAGAAAGTTGTAGAGGTTGAGAAGAAGAACATTCAAGATGTTATTCGCGATCGTGTTATGCTTGAAAAAGGTGTGGTTGAAGAGCAAGAAAATATGAAAGATATTCAAGCTTTTAAAACCGCAGATAGAGATAAGCAGGTTAAGATTACAAATGCAGAAGCATTTGCTGAAGAAGATTTAATTAAAACTACGAAAGCTGCTGAGGCGCAAAAGCAAGCTGCTAAACAGAAGGCTGAAGAAATTAATATTGAAGCCTTAGCGCATAAAGAAGCAAGTCAGAAACAAGCAGAAGCTCGTAAAATATTAGCAGAAGCTCAAGCTAAAGAAGAAGCGACTGTCGGAATGTCTGAAGCACAAGTTATGCATGCGAAGGCAGATGCTCATGAGCGTCAAGGATTAGTTGAAGCTAATATTATTGAGAAAAAAGCTAAAGCTGAAGCAGCAGGAATTGAAGCTAAAGCAGATGCGAAACGTAAAGATGGTATTGCAGAGGCAGACGTTATCAAAGAAAAAGCATTTGCTGATGCTTCAGGAATAGAAGAAAAAGCAGCTGCAATGAAGAAACTTGATGGTGTTGGTAAAGACCACGAAGAGTTTAAATTACGTCTTAACAATGAACTTCAAATAGAGCTTGCAAATATTAATATTCAGAAAGAAATAGCCGATGCGCAAGCACAAGTTATTGGAGATGCGTTAAAAGCTGCGAAAATTGATATTGTTGGTGGAGAAACTATGTTCTTCGATCAAATTATTGGACAAATTACAAGAGGTAAAGGTTTCGATAGATTGGTGCAAAGTTCTAGTAACATCCAAGAAGTGAAATCTGCGATTTTAGGTGGCGACGATGTAGAAGGTAACCTTTTAGAAAAAGTGAGCAATTTTGCTACTAAATATGGTATTTCTACAGAAGATATTAAGAATGTTAGTATTGCGAGTCTAATTGCAGATTTAAAGTTAAAATCTAAAGATAAAGACGAGCATACTATGCTTGGAAATCTATTAAATATGGCTAAAGGCTTAGGGATTTCAGGAAGTACTATTTCAAAGTTGAGCAAATAAAAAAAAGAAGCCTGCTCTTGTAGCGGGCTAACTTTTATAGATTAATCGACTAACTAGACATTATAATTTTAAAATTCAGGAAAGCATATCATGACTAAGAAACCTACACAGGAAACGCATGCTCAAAAACTTGATGTTGGCACCTATGAGGTGATACAAAACCGACTTCAAAAACAAAAAACTGAATTACAGCAACGACTTAAGAAACTTAATGAAGGTAGAAAGGATGTTTTTGGTTCTTTAGAAACCAAACTTATTGCTAACGACCGTATTAATACAGAAAATAATTGCATCGCTAGAGACATCGTTTCTCTTGGTAATACTTGTGTTTTTGGTTATAACGTTCATTTTGGGTTAAGAACAGACATTACGTTAAAAGACGTTATGAGTGTTTATACATTCAAAGAAAACACATTCGAGCCTATCACTTTAGAGCTTCTTGAAGATGATGTTTTTAAATCGGATTTCGAAAATCTATATAAATATTACCGCAACACTATCTTTTCAAAGTTTGCCATTATTGGAAATTACTTATACATGGTTTTTCAGTTAAGCGATAGTGTTACCGATATTAAAGCGTTTAAATGGTTAATTAAAGATAATACACTACAATATGTAGATAACCGTAGTGATCATGAATATAAGTTGCCAAAACAACATGAATTTAACTGGCAAGAAGTCTCTAGAGATATGCACCGTCGTGGAGTGCATGCTCATGTTTCTATTTTAGATCGTGTTTTTGTAGAAACTATTGGTGGTGATTTAACTATTAAAATAGAAGATAATACAGATGATGGGCAGGGTGTGTATTCGGAAGATGTAGAGTACCGCGACCAAACTTTAGACGATGGACAATATAGATTTGCTAATCTAGGCAACCTTATTGTTTTAGATATTAAACCGTTTCAGGAAAGTTCTAGGTTTTTTGTTTACAATCATAAGCTTAAGGAAGTTCAGAAAATAGATAGTATTAAAGATGCTTGTGTTTTACTTCCGGATGATCACGGCATTATTTTTCCTACAGGTTATTATTTGCAAACGGGAGAATATTACATTTTTGATAATAGTATTTCAGATGTTAAGTTTCAGGAGAAAGTTGCATCTCCTAATGGCGAAGATTTTCTTTACGTATTCTACTCATCCAAACACGGGCTTTATAATTTAATGAGCTATAACGTGATCACGCAAAAAATACAAACTCCAATTATTTGTAATGGGTTTACTATTCTAGAAAATGGTGAGTTGTGCTATTTTAGAAATGAAAATGAACAGACGCGACATCACGTGATCCAGATTTGGCAAACCCCTTATTTAAAGACCGATTTCATGCCTTCTGCGCATAATGATAGTTTGCTTTATAAAATTGGGAATAAGGATATTGTTAAAGCAATGGCCGAGGTAAATGGTCTTATTAATCTTTTAAATAAAGAAGATAATTATGATGGTTTGTATGCAGATTTAGCCAAACGATCTAAAGATATATTAGATTCTTATTATTGGTTAAAAGAAGCAGAAACCCAGCAGTTAAACGAACCTTTAAATGAAATAAATCAGGCAGCAAATGCGGCTATAGACGAGTTTCAGAAGGTATTGCAGTTAAAGAAAAATGCAGGCCAGAAAACAGCAGAAATTAAAGACAAAGCCGAGCAGATATTCAACAAAATTAAAAGTACGAGTTTTAGAAGTATTAATGATTTTGTGAGTTATTTAACCCAATTACGGGGGCTTCGTGGCGAGGCCATAAGTCTCAAAGACATCCGCTATGTTGATGAAACCTTTATTGATGCTTTAGAAGAACAAATCGCAGAGCAAACCTCAACCATATCCGAGCGCTGCGCCACTTTTTTATTAGACGATAAAGCTTTAAAACCTTATGAGGAAGCTGTCAAGGAGAACGAAAAGGGATTAGATAAAGTAAAGAAAGTTGTTGAGGCTAAAATATTAGAAGAAAAAGTAAACGATATTTCAAAAGACCTTGAACTACTTATAGATATTGTTTCGAATTTAGAAATAGAAGATACTTCGCATTCTACAGGAATTATAAATAATATCTCACTAATTTTTGCTACTATAAATCAGTTAAAAGCTGGGATTAGAAAGAAGCGTAAGTCTCTTGGGAGTGAAGAAGCTCAGGCCGAGTTTGCTGCGCAATTAAAACTTATAGATCAAAGTATAATTAATTACTTGGATATAGCCGATGTTCCAGAAAAATGTGACGATTTTCAGACAAGAATTTCCATTCAGTTGGAGGAACTTGAGGGTAAGTTTTCAGATTTCGAGGAGTTTATTAGTCTTATTTTAGAAAAAAGAGAAGAGGTTCAAAATGCTTTTCAAGCACGTAAAAATAGTCTTATTGAAAGACGAAATAAACGTGCCATGGTGTTTCAAAAATCTGCAGAGCGTATTTTAAAAGGCGTTAGAAAAAAGATGGAGTCGTTTACTGAAATAGCAGATATAAATGGCTATTTCGCTTCAGATATTTTGGTTAATAAGGCTAGAGATCTTGCTAAGCAACTTCAGGAAATGGACGATAGTGGGAAGTCTGAAGAGATCTTGTCGTTATTAAAATCGGCTCGTGAGGACGCTTTAAGAAAGCTAAAAGACAAAAAAGAACTTTATGAAGATGGTGATAATGTTATCCGTTTAGGGAAGCATAAATTTGGGGTTAATAATCAAGAGCTCGATCTTACTATCGTATATGCCGATGGGCATTTAAAATACCATCTTACAGGAACAGATTTTTATGAACATATTGAAAATGAAACACTTTTAAGTTCTCAGGAGTTTTGGGATCAGGATTATATTTCTGAAAACAAAATTATTTATAGAGGTGCTTATTTGGCTTATAAAATATTTCAAAAAGATAAGGAGTCTATAATAGATAAAACACCAGAAGACCTATTAAAATGGGTTCAGAATGAAAGTGGTAAAGATTATTCTGAAGGCTACGTTAAGGGTGTTCATGATTTGGATGCTACCAAAATATTAACTACACTTATTCAGAAATATAAAACGTTAGATCTATTAAGATTTCATCCCGAAACCAGATCTTGTGCTCAATATTTTTGGCATTTTACAAGTCAAGAAGAGCAACAATATCTTAACGAGGCTATAAAAGCCGCAGGAGAGGTTATTCAGTATTTTCCAAATACGAAGGAATACGATTTTATATTACACAAGCTTCAAACGTCGATTTTAAAATTTGGTGAAACTTCGGGAATTTACGATGCTACTTTCGCAAATGATGCCGCACACTACCTTTTTGAAGAGCTTCAAAATGACGACGTTTTTCAAAAAAGTGGTATTGCCATTCAAATTAAAGACGCCTTTTTAGAAAAGCTGAAAGCGCAAAAAGCCGATCTTAAATTCAAAAAAAGTTTAGATACATTAGAGTCTAATGAGGCAAAAGTGGGCTTAATTCGTCAGTGGATTAAAGCCTTCTTATCGAGTGAAAACGCTGAAGATATTTATCTAAAACTTAAATATGTTAACGAAGTGGTGTGTTTAATCTTATTTGAAGATGAAGCTGTTTTAAATACAAAATTCACCTCGCCTTCAGAAAATATTCAAGGCTTGTTAGGTGAACATTCCACTATTGTAAAAGGTGAATATCCGTTTAATTATCATGATTTTATAGCGGTTCATAGTAGCTATTTCAATATAAAAGTACCTGCGTTTAATGCTTTTAGAAAAGCAAAACATGAGGTGACTGTTCAGTTAAAAGACGATTTAAAATTGGACGAGTTTAAACCAAGTATTTTAAGTTCTTTTGTAAGAAATAAATTGATAGATCAGGTCTATTTTCCGCTGTTTGGAGATAATATGGCAAAACAATTGGGAACAGTTGGCGATCAAAAACGAACAGACAGAATGGGATTGTTATTGCTTATTTCGCCTCCAGGATATGGTAAAACCACCCTGATGGAATATATAGCGAATAGACTGGGTTTAATTTTTATGAAGATTAACGGGCCAGCTATTGGTCACGATGTAACATCTGTAGATCCTGCTTCTGCAACAAATTCTGCAGCTCGAGAAGAGTTGAAAAAATTGAATTTAGCTTTTGAAATGGGGAATAATGTGATGTTGTATTTGGATGATATTCAGCATTGTAATCCTGAGTTTTTGCAAAAGTTTATTTCTTTGTCTGATGGAACTCGAAAAATTGAAGGTGTGTATAATGGGAAATCCAGAACTTACGATCTTCGTGGAAAGAAGTTTTGTGTGGTTATGGCAGGAAATCCATATACCGAAAGTGGCGATAAATTTAGGATTCCAGACATGTTAGCGAATAGAGCAGATATCTACAATTTAGGAGATATTATTGGAGATACCGCGCATTTGTTTAGGTTAAGTTTAATAGAAAACTCATTAACGGCTAATCCGATCTTGCATCAATTAAGCTCTAAGAATTTTGAAGATGTTTATGGCTTACTTGATCGTATTGAAAATGATAATAAAGAAGTGCAGCTAACAGGGAATCATACAAATCAAGAGATTCAAGAATATGTGTCTGTTTTAGAAAAAGTAATCCAAATTAGAGATTCCGTGCTTAAGGTGAATGAAACCTATATAAAAAGTGCAGCTATGGAAGATGAATATAGAACAGAGCCTTCATTTAAATTGCAGGGATCTTATAGGGATATGAATAAATTGGTTGCTAAGGTGGTTCCTGTGATGAATGATAAAGAATTGAAAACATTGGTACTTTCTCATTACGAAAGTGAATCTCAAACGTTGACATCTTCAGCCGAGGCTAATTTATTGAAATATAAAGAGCTCGTTGGTCTGTTATCTCAAGAGGACACAATAAGATGGAATACTATAAAAGACACCTTCCAAAAAAACAATAAGCTAAAAGGATTTGGAGATAAAAATGAAATGGCTCAATTGCTTTCTCAAATGATGCAATTTTCTGAAAACCTTGAAGGTATAAGGAAAGCATTACAAAGTGGATTTCAAAAATAGGAAGCATTACAAAGTTATTTATAAATATTATCAAAACGTAAGGCTATGTTTCAGTTTTACGTTTTTTTTGTTTTCTCCGTCTTGATTGAAACGAGATTATTTGCGTAATCTAACTTGTACTAAGTTCAATAATTACTGAAATAAAAAGGATGGCGGTTATAAATCAAATTTTTCTAAAAAGGTATCTTCATCGTACTCTTTAGCCAGTTTTTTAAACTGAGATGGTGTGTGTTTAAATTGTGCTTTAAAACATTTTGAAAAATATCTAGGATCGTTAAACCCAACGGCAAAACAAGCTTCAGAAATATTAAGGTTGTTTTTAATTATAAGTACTGCTGCACGTTTTAATCGTAAGAGTCTGAGTAGGTCTACAATTGTTTTTCCAGTTAACTTTTGGCACTTTCTGTAAATGTTAGAATAGCTCATATTCATAGCTTCAGAAAGACTTTCTAATTTAAATTCGGGGTTGTCTAAATTGGTGTTTAAAAGGGCTATTAATTTTTCTAAAAATTCATCGTCTTTAGATTTTTCAATAGTCACTTCAGGAGCACTTAAATGTTTTAAATTCGCTTTGGTATATATTCTTTGGTTTTGAGCTAAAATATTGCGGACTTTTAGTTGTAATTCGTTTATATCAAAAGGTTTTCTCATAAACTCAATAGCACCGTATTTTAAGCCTTTAAGCTTATATCCTGTTGGGTTTTTAGCTGTTAAAAATATTAATGGAATATGAGATACTTCTCGGTCTTTTTGTAAAATCTTACACATTTCTAAACCGTCCATATTTGGCATAGAGATGTCTGAAATAATAATATCTGGTAAGAAATCTTTTATCATTTTTAAGCCTTCTTCTCCATTATATGCTCCGTACACATTATAATGTTCATTAAAGACTTCTAGCAAGAAATGAAGCATTTCAAAATTGTCTTCAACAATAAGAATGGTTTCTTTATTCTCGTTATTTTTATAGTCCGTTTCGTTTAAGGTCGATAAATCTATATGTGGCTTAATAGATTCGTTTTTAACCGCATCAAAGCGCTCTGTTTTAGTGTAAGCATCATCTTTTAGTGGCAGTGACACTGTAAACGTTGTGCCTTTATTTAATTTAGATTTTACATGTATTTCTCCTTTATGGAGTGTGACTAATTCTTTTACAAAAGCTAAGCCAATGCCCATACCTTTGCTAAATAAGGTGTGACTTGATCTGTAAAATAGTTTAAAAATATCGTTGTATTCTTTTTTAGAGATACCATATCCAGAATCTATAATAGAGATGTTCAGTTTTTGATTTGTAGTGTCTAGCTTTGTTTTAATGCAAATACGTCCATTAACTGGCGTGTATTTAAAAGCGTTTGATAGTAAATTGTAAATAATATGTTCTACAAGTTCACTGTCAAAATAGAGTAAGTATTCATTTTCAAAATGGTTTAATTCCAGATCTATTTTTTTAAATCGAGCTTCTTCTCTAAACGAATCTGAAATTTTGTTTAATTTTTTTATGATATCTTTTTTAGACACTTTTAATTTCAGTTGGCCAATCTCTTTGTTTCTTATGGTTGTTAGTGTATTGGTTATTCTAGACAAGCGCTTAGCATTGTTGTAAATAACCTTTAAGCGTTGGTTTAAAATGGGATCGTTTTCATGTTTAGTTTTTTTAATGATCTCTTCCGCTGGACCCATAATTAAGGTAAGCGGTGTTTGTATTTCGTGAGACATTTTAGAAAAAAAGTTCATTTTTTCGTAATAACTATTGGCTTCTTCTTCATTTTTAACCTTCTGAAGGATTAAGTTTTTCTTTAAATAATACCATTTATATATCCCATAAAATATCAAGGCCAAAAGTAAGGCGTACACTACAAAAGCCAGCGGATGCATCCATAATGGAGGAGCAATAGTTATCGCTATATATTTTGTAGGAATATCCCAGTTTCCTTTTGCTGTCGCAGCTTTAACCTCAAAGGTATATGCGCCATAAGGTATATTTGTGTAGCTGGCAATACGCGTGTTTTTAGTGGTTTTCCACTCGTCATTAAATCCTTTTAATCTGTAAGCGTATAGGTAATTGCTATTTAGAATATTGCCGATGGCAGAAAATTTAAAAAGAAAGGACGATTGATTGTCTTTTAACTTTAAAGTTGTTGTTTTTTCTACGCCATCTTTTATTTGTTCGGGGATTATTATAGATGCCGGTTTATTAAGTATTTCTATGGCGTTTATAATTAACTGTGAATGAATTTCTGTTTTAGAAATTTGTTCTGGATAAAAGCCGTCTACACCATTAAGGCCTCCGAAATATAGCATTCCAGATTTGTCCTTAAAAGCACTTCTTTGAGTATAATAGTCGCTAAAAAAACCATCTGCTTTTGTATATCTTTCGCTGCAGTCGTTAGTAACATTTATATTCCATAATCCATTGTTAGAGCCTAACCAAAGATTGTCTTTGTCTTCTATTAAAACAGTGTGAAAATCGGTTCCATCTAAAGTTTTAAAATCATTAAATTTCTTGAAAGATTTGTCGTTTACATTAATATTATAAATTTGACCTTCTAAGTCTACCAACCATATTTTTTGGTCACCATCATAAGCCATGGAAACAATAGAATTGTATTTTTTGATGTTTCCGTAGTTTACATTCTCAAATGTAGAATGTTCTAATTCGGTATTTTCGTTAAACATAAAAAGGCCTCCGTTGTCTACACCTAACCAAATTTTATCGTGAGCATCTTCAACAATACATCTAATTAATTCTCCGTTTAAGTTATTTTCACCAAACTTAAATGTGGCTATTTTCTCTTTTTGTGAATTGAAAATGTATAAACACACATCTGATGCTACCCATATACGCCCTTTACTGTCTTTAAAGGTGGTTAAAACGTCTGTTGGTATTTTTCCGTAGGTGTTCGATAAGGATATTTTTGAAATTTGTGCTGTTTTTGAATCGTAAAACCACAATCCGTTTTTGTAAGTTCCAATCCAAATATTACTATTATTGTCTTCTGAAATAGTTTGAATATAGAAGCCTTCTAAAGAATTATTTATGGTGAGAAATTGTTCCTCTACTCCTGTGCTGAGGTTCTTTTTTGTTAATCCTTTACCGTCTGTTCCGATCCAAATGTTGTTATTTGAATCTTTTAATAATGACAATACTCGTGCAGATATATTACCTTTTAGACCGTTGTGATGAAATATGGCATTGTTACTATTTACTAATATATTTATGTCTCCGTAATTAGAAATAACCCATAAGTTTTTATCGGAATCTTCGTTAATATGAATGATGGAATTGGCACTTAAAGACGATTTATTTAAAGAAGTATGCCTGTACAGCGTAATATGTTCTGTCTCTGGGTGTATTCTATATAACCCTTCTCCATCCGATCCTGCCCAAATAATTCCATCGCTATCTTTAAATAGCGTTAAAATCATGTCTTTTTCAAGAATGTCTACACCATCTTTATAGTACGAATACTGTGTAATATTCTGATTAGCAATATTGTATTTGAATAAGCCCATATATTTAGTTCCTATCCATAAATCATTAGAATTAGAAAGCGTTAAATACATAATCCCGGGATGGTTGTTATAATCGCCTTTAATTTCTGTAAGCGTGTTCGCGTGGCATTTAAATAAACGGCCTTTATTTGTAGTTATAAAAATGGCGTCTGCCTCTGGAAGGATTGTTAAATCTACAATCTCGCTGCCTTGGAGTTCAGATTGAGGTCCGAGTTGGGTGTGTTCAATTTTTAAAGTTACAGGGTTTAAATTGTAAATAACATTTGAAAAATCGATAACCCAGATTTTTGATTTTTCTACAAAAATCTTATTAATTAAGAGCTCGTCTTTAGATTTTAATAAGTGGTTGTTAAGTTGGGTGTATGTACCGTTTTGTTCTCTTTTTGCTAATAATCCTTTTTTAGAAAGGACCAACACGTTGTTATTGGCGTCTAGATTTATAGTTTCAATTTCATCGTCTATGTCTGTTTTGTTGAAAATAGCATCTATAGAATGAAATGTATAGTCGTACCCATCATATTTCATAAGTCCGTTAGACTGAGACATCCAAACGTATCCTAAAGCATCTTGTAGTGTGTTTTTAATGGTGCGATATCCATTTTCTGTTTTAGGAGTGATATGTAGAAAAGAAATTTCGTTTTGACCGAATAGATTATGAAAGCACAGATTCAAGACTATAATCAAAAGAATTTTTAGTTTCATTTTAATGAGGGAGGCATTTATAATAATTAAAAAAATTTAGAATATTTCTGTAATATACAAACATAATTAACTTTTATATAAACGTAGCATACACCAAGTTCTATATATCTCATCAGAAAATTAACATTTTCTGATGAGATATTAGAGCATAACTTTTATTTTAATTTAGATAATCTATTATGTAAAACGTTTACCGCTTGAACTCTTATTTTGTTTTGTTCTTTTAATTCTGAGTCGTAAAGAAACCCTTTGTTTAAGGCGATAAATCTTTGGTCTAGTTGTTTGGCGTCTTTTAAAATTTGATCTAATTTTTTTAATAAAACGGGTGTTTGAGAAGTGGTGAAGTTTTCAGAGTTATATTTGGCTTCAACTGCTTTAAAACTCAAATACTGCATTCTTAAATCTGCCATTAATTTAAAATGATTGAATTCGTCTTGATGTGTAGCTGGTTTTATTTGAAATAATAATGTTCTTATAGCTGCATAATCTGACTTCATTTTTAAAACAGCAGCATCGCTTTCGGGTTTTTCGTTACTTACAAGTTCTGGTTTAGCAGATAAAAATTGCCATAGTTTTTTAGAGTCGTTTGTGTTTAATCCAAACCGGCTCTTTCCGTAATTTATAACAAAGGTTTCTGGGTGTATAGGCGTGTTTGTTTTAAGAGCTTCGGCATAACTTGCAATTAAAATCCTAAAACCAGATAAAGGGTAAGTGTTTCTTATTTGTACCATGTCTATAACATCGTAACCCACATCCCAAGTAAAACCATATAAACCTGTGGTAGACCAAGAGGTCATAACAATACCTTTGTAATTTGATTCACGAGCATAGGGAATGAACTCCTTTTGATTTTTAAAATGGGTAGTCCAATCTGTAACATACCAGTTGTCTGGGTGAGACCGTATAGATGGCGATCCCCAAAATGTGAATCCCTGATTTTGTAAATTGGGAATATCTCCAAAATGATTAATGTTCCAACCATAATTCCAATCTATAAAAATGGTCTCTTTTGGTAATTCTGAAGCCGCTTCAGGATGTTTTAAAATAATATCGGCCCACATGACTGGTTTCTTGCCTAATCCTATTACAATTTCTGTAATCATCTTCATGTGGTCTACAAAGAGTTTAGATTTACCCTCAGCTTCAACTTTTGCCATACATTTATCGCAATGTCCTAACAAATAGGTTTCGTCACCGCCAATATGTATGTAGTCTGAGTGGTGCATGTTCGCCAACTCTGTAAATAATTCTGTAAAAAGGGCTTTGTTATCGGCTACTTCCATTGGACAGAGCTGAGAAATATCCTTATTGTCTTCTTTTAAATTACTATATCTGCTATGTCGTAAAATATACTCTACATGACCTAAAGTTTGTTGTAACGGAATAACTTGAATGCCTAAAGCGTTACAATGAGAAATAAAATTTGAGACTTCTTCTTCTGTATAAGAATACGCATTAGAAATTGTAGCATGTTTTTTAAAAGGGAATGTTCCTTCCCATTCCATGATTAAAGTATTTATACCAAAATCTGAAAGTGTTTCTGCGAATTCATTCAGGGCTTTAGGCGTCATAACTTGTATGCGCAAATCCAAATGAAACCCTTTAATACTAAACTCATTATTAGGGAGTTGTTCTGTTTGAGCTTGTAAGTTAGAATGTCCAAAAAAGATACTTATTACAAGTAAACAGCTTAAAATATGTTTGAGTTTCATCGGGTTAAAAAGGGTTTTAATTTCTAATATGTTAGCTATTGTAAGACATTGTTAATGATTTATTTTGCTGTAAGCATCTGCGTCAAAATAGAACGAGCAATTGGGGTGTTCTTTAAGTATGGAAGCTGGACAAGCTGTTGTTATAGGTCCTAATAGCGTTTGTTTTACGGCTTCGCTTTTGTTTTTACCTAATACCACACAGAATAAATGGTTTGCATTTATAAGTATGGGTATTGTTAGGGTTATTGCTCTTTTTGGCACCTGCTCTATAGTGTTAAAACACTTATCGTTTACTTGTTGTGTGCGACATGCGTGGTCTAATGTAACGACTTTAACGCTTTCAGTATCCTTAAAATTTGCCACGGGAGGATCGTTAAAAGCAATATGTCCATTTTCGCCAATACCTAAACAAACAATATCTATGGGTGCTTCTTGTATTATTTTGGAGTAGCTAAGCAGTTCGTCTGAAATAGTATCACTTGGATTTATAAGACGCTTGTGTGGGATATTTACTTTACTGAAAAGGTTTCGTTCTAAGTAAGATGAAAACAACTGTTCCGAACCGGGTGCGAGTCCAATATATTCATCCATGTTGAAAGCTTTTATTCTATTCCAATCAATAAGTGTTGAAGCTGTTAAATAATCAAGCATGGTGTCTTGAGACGGGGCTGCTGCGAAAATAATTCGAACAAACGGTTGGGTATTTTGCAACTTTACGATACAATCTTCAATGGCTTTTCCGGCAACTTCTCCAGTTTTAAACTTGTCGGATAAAATATTAATATTTTGAGATGGCTTCAGCATATATAATGAATGGTTATTTCTAGAAGTGAGATAGGTGTGTGTTGGGGTAGTGTCTCTCAAAAATAGATGTTTTTATGAAAAAAAATATATTTAAGAACCTATATTTTACAGATTACGAGTGTAATACTAATATGTAACGGTAATTTGACGAAAACGTTACGGGTGTGAGTTTAGCTTTCTTCATTACTTTATTAAAAATCTAAAAAATGTTAAATGAAGAGAGGTCTTAATACCTATAAACTAAGACAATATTTAGTTTTTTTAAGTCTAACGCTGTGTATACAATGTTGTTCTGCTCAGGAACAAACTGAAGTCGCTTCAACAGAACATAGCGAAAAGATGACTTGGAACTTTAATACGTTAGAAGGTTGGGAGGATGGTTCTCAGAATGTAAATCAGGATACTAATTACAGTATTACAGATGGTGTACTACATATGTTTACAAGAGCTAATACCTGGGATAGACCTAAAGTTAAAACACAAGAAAAAATATATAAGCAAGGCATGTATTCGTGGCGTGTTTTTGTTCCTGAGATGGGCGTAGGAGATAAGGCAAGTATAGGCGCCTTTATATACCATGACGATGCCCATGAACTAGATTTTGAAATTGGTTATGGCAGTGCTCATGTAAGACAAGGCGTTCAGGCAAAAGAACAAGATTTGGTAGTTTATATGACGTCTCAAGCCAATCCGTTTCAGTCTATTATAAAAACTGTAAAACGAAATGCTTGGTATACGTTAGCGTTAGAGCTGAAGTTAGAAAACGATATGTATGTTGCTGTATGGTATATTGATGGCATAGAAATGAGCCGTTTAAATCTTAATTATGGTGAAGACACGAGTTTCTATATTTTTTGTAGCGTAGAAAACTTAGAATTTATGGGCGATCATATTCCTAAACAAGATAATTATGGATTGTTTGACGATGTAGAATATGCGCCTTATTGAAAAATATAAAAAGTTGGTTTGTTTTTAAGGTTGGAAGATATGTAATGTGTCTTTCGGCCTTAATTTTTGTTTCAGGCAAGAATAAATCAATAGTTAAGTTGTTTAATTAATACCTAAAATTTATATGCAGTTTTTAGATTGGATTGTACTCTCAGTATATTTTTTAATGCTTTTATCTATTGGGTTATGGGCGTATTCTAAAGTTAAAAACTCAGCAGATTTTTATACCGCCGGAGGGAAATTACCTTGGTGGTTGTCTGGGATCTCGCATCACGTTTCTGGTTATAGCGGAGCAGTTTTTGTGGCTTACGCCGGAATAGCTTATACACATGGATTTACATTGTATGTTTGGTGGGCTTTTACAGTATCTATAGCTACATTATTAGCGGCTTTTTTTATTGCACCGCGATGGGCTAGATTAAGACAATTTGCAAATATACAATCGCCAACAGAGTATTTACTTATACGTTATAATCTTAAAACACAACAAATAATTGCATGGATTGGTACACTTATTAAGGTGTTTGATACTGGTGGTAAATTAGCAGCTATTGCAGTATTGTTAAATGTATTTAGTGGTGTATCGATCACTTTTGGTATTTTACTAGTCGGTTTTGTTTCTCTAGTTTATATTACAATAGGAGGCTTGTGGGCAGATGTTTGGAACGATTTTTCTCAATTTATAGTACAAGTTATTGCGGGCTTAACCATGTTTGTTATCATTATTATGAATACCAATGACGGTTTAGAGAGCGTGTTAACCATGTGGGACAAACTACCAGAAGGGCATTCTAAGTTATTTAACGATCCCTACACTATTAGCTTTGCTTTTGCTATGCTGTTAATTAATTTTTTTAGTTACAGCGGTGGAACATGGAATCTGGCAACGCGATTTATATCATCATCATCTGCTTCTGTGGCAAAAAAAGCAGGGATACTATCTTCTGTTTTATATCTTATTTGGCCGTTAATTTTGTTATATCCAATGTTTGCTGCGCCTTTGTTTCTAGAAAATTTATCAGATCCTACTTTGTCTTACGGGTTAATGGCAAAAAAATATTTGCCAACAGGTTTGCTAGGCTTGGTGTTAGCGTCCATGTTTGCAAATACTTTGTCGATGACGGCTTCAGATTCTAATACAGTGTCATCAGTAATATGTAGAGATATTTTACCTAATCTGACATCAAAATTTAGAAATCTTCCTAGGGAAAAAGAGCTTAAATTAGCAAGAATCACCACGTTCTGTTTTACTTTAGTTACTATAGTAGTTGCTCTTAATGCAAGTAAATTTGGAGGCATTTTTGGACTTATAGTTACTTGGTTTGCTGCATTGCTTGGTCCTATATCAATTCCTGTAATATTAGGATTGCTTCCTGCGTTTAAAAAATGTGGCAGTGTTGCTGCTATGGGCTCAATAATTGGGGGATTAATTGTTTTTATAGCATTAAAAATTATAGATCAAGATTCATTAGCTTTAGAAATGGGTGGTCCTATATTTGCATCCTTATGTCTATATATTATTCTAGGAGTATTCAATAAAAAAAATGTTACTACAGAGTTAGAGGAATTGTATTTAAACTTAAAAGGTCGTAAGTCGTTTTAAAAAAAAAAGCATGATTTTTAAGGCATTAGATTATAGAACAAATTTGCCCATTAAGCTAGAGGTTAAAGGTGATAAAATATATGATATTTCTGTATGCGATGAAAGAATAGATTCCAATTTTTTTATTGCTCCGGGGCTGGTAGATATTCAATTAAACGGATTTCAAGGTATTGATCTCAATCAGCTGGGATTAAAAATGACAGATGTTAAGACCTTAGCTCAAGTTTTATTTAGAAATGGAGTAACCACTTTTTTTCCAACTATCATTACAAATGCTGTAAATGCTACACATGATTTGTTAGCTGTAATAGCAGCGGCTTGCGATGCCTATCCTGAAATAGATAAGTGTATAGGCGGTATACATCTTGAGGGGCCGTTTCTATCTGCAGAAGAAGGACCTCGCGGAGCGCACAGAAAAGAATTTATACAGGCACCCGATTGGGAACTGTTTTCATACTGGCAAAAGGCTGCTAAAGGCCGAATTAAAATTATTACACTTGCTCCGGAATGGGCAGGGTCTTCAATCTTTATAAAACGTTGTGTAGCATCTGGAGTTGTAGTGTCTATAGGGCATACTGCTGCAAATCCAGAACAAATTAAAGCGGCTATAGAAGCTGGCGCTCGAATGTCTACGCATTTGGGTAATGCGTCTCATGCGATGTTGCCGCGCCATATTAATTATATTTACGAGCAATTGGCATCCGAAGAATTATGGTCTACAGTAATAGCTGATGGTTTTCATCTTCCAGATTCGCTTTTAAAAATTTGTATTAAAGCAAAACCCAATCAAACCATTTTAATAAGTGATGCAACTTCTTTCGCAGGTTTACCAAGCGGATTATATACAGGACATATCGGAGGTGAGGTTGAATTAAATTCTGAAGGAAAACTACATGTTAAAAACAATCCGAATTTACTAGCGGGTTCTGCACAGTCTGTAATGTGGGGCGTAAATCAATTAGTGAAAAAACAAATCTTGTCGTTACAAGAAGCATGGAATATGGCATCTTTAAAACCTTCTGCCTTTTTTAATGGAAATGCAACGAACGCTTTAGAAGTTGGAAACCAAGCCGATTTTGTAATCTTTAAAAAAGAACATAATAATTTAAAGGTTATAAAAACCATAAAAGCTGGAGAGCTTGTTTTTGAAAATTAGCTAAAGATAAACAATTGATCACGGATTGTAAATTAGTCATGTCTTAAATTTGATGTTGCGTATTACTTCATTATTGATTCTACTATTCATATTTTAAGTTCATCATTAGAATCAAAAAAAATAGTAAGCTTAGTCTTGCTTTAAAATGGGCTCTTTCCTTTAATCTCTTCCATGAATTTGTTGTTTTTTAATTTCAAATTTTACTTTTTTTAAATAATTATGTACTGTATATAAGTAATAAAACTAGGATTGATGAAAATTTAAGATAAATCTTAAATTCATGAGTTTTTATTGGTTTTATTGGGCTTCTTGTTGATATGTCGTCGTATTTTGCAGAATAATTACCACTCTTTATAGTGTTTATACTATAATATTGTAAACACACATTACTGATTATTTCGATAAGAAGACAATGTGTGATTTATTAACTATTTATCCACACTCTTTTGTATGAAAAAAACATTATTTAAAATTATTTGCGTGCTTATATTTGGGGTAGTCATACCTGTTCAAGCCCAAGAGAAAAATATAAAAGGCACATTAGTAGACACAGATGGGGCTCCGTTACCTGGAGCAACCATAACAATTAAAGGTACTTCAAAAGGCGTTGTATCTGATTTTGATGGTAATTTCTCAACTACTGCATCCCCAGGAAATGTACTTGTTTTTTCTTTTTTAGGGTATAGTACCAAAGAAGTTAAAATTAATACAGAAACCAATTTAAGGGTTGTTTTAGAATCTGAAGTTAGTCAGTTAGATGAAACAGTCATAATAGGTTACGGTAGCGTAAGAAAAGAAGATTTAACAGGATCTGTAGCTGTAATTGATGAGAAAAATTTTAACCAAGGCCCTTCGGTAGGTGTAGAAAACTTAATACAAGGTCGGGCTTCTGGTGTGCAAATATCTACAACAAGTTCTGAACCTGGTGCAGATATGTTAGTGAGAATTAGAGGTAACAATTCTGTTAACAGTAACAACAATCCGTTATATGTTGTAGATGGTTTTCCTATGGAATCACTATCTAATAGTATTAATCCGGCAGATATTTCGAGTGTAAGTATTTTAAAAGATGCTTCGGCAACTGCTATTTATGGTACAAGAGGTGCCAATGGTGTTGTTATCATTACAACCAAACGTGGTAAAAAAGGACAATCTTCTATAACATATACAGGAAGCTTCTCTATTCAAAATGCCAATATAGATGCTTATGATTTTATTGATTCTGCAGATTATGCTACGCTTCAAAACCAAATAGATATTTCAAATGGCATAGCGCCTTCATATACAGACGAAGCTATTGCGCGTATTGATGAACTTGGTTTACAAACCAATTGGCTAGACGAAGCTTTTCGTACAGGATACACTTCAGAGCATCAGCTTGCTGTTAGAGGTGGTAACGATGATACTAAAATGTTTTTCAGCGCAGGGGTTTATTCTTGGGATGGTGTAGTAAAAAACACCTCTTTTGATAGGTATAATATTCGTTTAAATGCAGATCAAGATTTATTAGACGATAGAATAAAAGTGGGTGTGAATACCTCACTTTCTGCAACCGAGAGCGATTTTCTTGGATTCTCGGCAAGTTCTTTACAGGACAATATTTTAAGAGGTATATTTCAAACCAGTCCGCTAAATCCAACTTACGATGTTTATGATGCACTGTCTACAGAAGACAAAGCCTTAATTTTTGGTAATTCATCTCCTACAGATCCATTAGAGACGTTAGAGATTATGGATAATAATGGCACCAATTATTTTGTATTAGCGAATGCTTTCTTAGAAGCTAAAATTTTTAATGATTTTACGTTTAAAACTCAAGGAGGAGCCAGAATTGTAAATCAAAAGATTAGTCAGTTTTTACCATCCTATTCCAGTTTAGTGGCTTCATCTTTAGATCCAGGTTCTGCAAGACAAAGTCATCTATTATATAAATACTATACATATTCAAACTTATTAAGTTATGATAAATCTATAGGAAAACACAGTATTAATGCTGTTGCAGGATATACGCACGAATGGAGTAGTGAAGAGTATTTTTCTGCAGGTTCTAGCGATTTTACTACAGATGCCTTAGGGTACTATAGTCTGCAAAGTGGTGCTACAATTTTAACGCCATCTTCGTATATCGCAGAGAGTGAACTGGCTTCGTATTTAGCACGTGTAAATTATATTTTTGATGAAAGATATCTGCTTACTTTAACCTATAGAAGAGATGGATCTTCAAAATTTGGAGATGGTAATAAATGGGGAGATTTTCCAGCAGCAGCATTAGCGTGGAATGTTCATAATGAAGACTTCTTTAAAAGTGATTTAATTTCACAATTAAAATTAAGAACCAGTATCGGAATAACAGGTAACGATAGATTTGGAGTTGGACTGGGACAAAGTACATTTTCTCCGTCGGCTTCTGTAACTACAGATGGAACAACTCTGGCAATAGGAACCATTTCTTCTCGAGTTGGAAATGAAGATTTACAATGGGAAGAAACTAAAAAGTTTGATTTGGCATTAGAAATGGGACTGTTTAATAACGCCTTAACTATGGAATTAGGGTATTATAAAAATAATACTACCAATTTATTACTAGACAAAACCATTGCGCCTTCTAATGGAATAGAATCTATACTTACCAATGCAGGTGAAGTAGAAAATAGAGGATATGAGATTGGTTTAAACTATAACAAGACTTTTAATAGCGGATTTAATTGGACCACTAATCTTAATTTTTCTCAGAACGAAAATGAAGTTATTAATCTTGAACTAATAGAAGGAACCGATTTCTTACCAGGAGAAGAAGCGAGAATAGATGGTAACGTAAGCGGATCATATTCTGTATTAAAAGAAGGACTTCCAATAGGAACCATTTACGGATATAGATACTTAGGGATTTTAAAAGACGGTGAAACTTCTGCTACCCAACCAACCGCTGTGGCGGGAGATCCATTATTTGAAGATCTTAATGGCGATGG
>NZ_LMAK01000027.1 GCF_001439665.1 Formosa algae | reverse complement strand
CAGTTTTTAGTAAGTTTTTAAAACCTGTAATTTATTTGAAAAAATCATAATATTTGAAGTGTATAATTTATAATCAAAAATTGTTTTTTACTCTGTTTTAAAATTGTCATTTTTTTATTTTTAATTGTATAATATTTCTAACACATAATTAAAAAAATGAGTAATTTAAAAACTAATCATTTTTTGTTTTTTTATTAGATTATATCATCTAAATAAAAATAAGAATATAGCATTAAAAAATACAAATAAAAAACAGCTTAAACATCTTACTTAAAAGTGATTAACACTATTACTTACATCAAAATTTCGATTTAAAAAAATAAAAAACACATTGCTAAATTCGTGTAATAAAAAATAGTTTTGATCATTATAAAATACAGCTATTTTAAGAACATAATTCCAAAAAATAAATCTGATAAAAAAATGAATCAAGTCCATTAAATTATCAGATTTTTTTAGTCATTGTTTTCAAAATTAAACAAGACAATTATTGTCTTTTATATTTTGAATTTCATGGACTTATTTTAGGAATATTTAGTAGTATAAAATTTATTTTTTAAGCAGAAAAATTTACAGTTTAAATTCTTAACTATTTTCATTTTTTGAAGCAATATAATCGTCTACAAAATCTTCTAAAACATTTAAAGGAATTGCACCATGAGACAACACAACTTCATGGAATTCTCGTACGTCGAAAGCATCGCCTAACGCATCATTAGCTTTTTTGCGTAATTCAAGAATTTTCAACATTCCAATTTTATAAGCTGTAGCTTGTCCAGGCATCACAATATGTCTTTCAACCATTTTAACAGCGTCAGATTCTGCATTAGGAGTGTTCTCTGTATAATATGCAATACCATCTTCTCTAGTCCATTTTTTAGCATGTATTCCTGTATCAACTACCAATCTACACGCTCTCCATAATTCCATTGCCAAACGTCCAAAATCTGAATACGGATTGGCATAAAATCCCATTTCCTTAGGCACATACTCAGAGTATAATCCCCAACCTTCGGTATAAGCCGTATAACCACCAAATTTTCTAAACATAGGTACGTCTTCAAGTTCTTGCTGAATAGCCAATTGCATGTGGTGTCCTGGAATACCTTCGTGATACGCCAAGGCTTCCATTTGATATGTTGGCATAGCTGCCATATCGTATAAATTGGCGTAATAAATTCCAGGTCTAGAACCATCTGCAGCTGGACGATTGTAGAATGCTTTTCCTGCAGACTTTTCTCTAAAAGCCTCTACAGCCTTAACCATAATATCCGATTTTGGCTTAGTAATAAAGATTTCGTCTAGACGGGTTTTCATACTATCAATAATATGAACAGCTTTTGCTAAATATGCATCTTTGCCTTCCTGATCTTCTGAATAATAAAATTGCTTATCTGTTTTCATAAATTGGAAAAAGTCTTGCAATGTACCTTCAAAACCAACCGCTTCTTTAATAGCGTTCATTTCTTTATGAATTCTCTCTACTTCTGCTAGTCCTATATTATGAATTTCGTCTGCAGTTAAATCTGTAGTTGTGGTTCTTTGTATTGCATTGTTATAAAACGCTTCACCGTCAGGAAATTTCCATGCGCCATCATCTGTATTGGCACGTAATTTCTGTGCTTCCATAAAGGTCACTAAACCGTCGTAAGCCGATTTTACAGATGTTAACAGAGCCTCCTTAGCACTATTTTCTAATCGTGTTTTTTCAACCACATCAATATCTAAAGCATTAACTTTTTTAGAAAAATCTTTAAGCAATGTACTTTGACCATCAGAATTATCGAAAGGCTGACCCTCTAAAATATTTTTAGAATCTTGAATAACTTTATCATATACAAATTCTGGAGGCATAACACCAATCTCTTCACGAGCTTTTAAATTTTCTACTAATTGTGAAAAATAACCTTCAAAACCATTTAATCTAGAAATGTATGCTTCTGCATCTGCAACATCGTCTATACGATGCATATTAATTAGAAAGGCTGGTTTTCCTGATTGTGCACCATGCATTTGGTTTACAGGGTAATTATGTAACCTGAATTTGTAATCGTTAATACTGTTTTCTATACGTTGCTTATATAAGGTATAACTTAACAATACATCTTCAGAAAGGGCATCGACATTCACAGAATCTGTTAACCATACTAAAATATCTTCGTCTATTTTCAAATCTCTCGCTTCGGCTTCAGGCGAATTATCACTAAGCTTCCCGTAGTCTTTTTTTATTCCCAGACGGGTTTGAAACTCTGGATTTAAATCTACTCGCTGATCAAATGTTTTTTGAAAAAAATCATTAACCTTTTTAGACTCAGCAGAAATTTCTGCATCACTAATTGTTGTTTCAGATGTTTCCGTTTTACAGGATAAGCATACAGTAATTGCACACAATACAAGACTCACTTTTAGAATTGGTCGTTTCATTAATTGGCTATTTTTAGAATTAGATTTTTAAAAAATTTAAAAGGTCGTGAAAAGTATAAGAGGTTGCATTTTTTGTTAAGCTTAGAAATATTGATTTTGTACACTCTACTAAACCTATAATTCTGTACTTATTATTATCACTTTAGTTTTATGTTATAATAAAGCATCTTAAACCCACACTACATCTACCAAATATAGCATATTCGTTTTTAATGTATAAATTCCTGAGATGTGATACTTTTAAGGCATAAAAAAAGAGAATCGCTTGATTCTCTTTTTATGATAATTTATATAATTATTTTCGTTTTTTAATTAGGAATATGACTCCTAAAACAAGTAAAATACCAACAACATAAAAAACATATTTAAAATTAAAATCTTCGGCTTCTTCAACCACTATAGGGGTCCATGTTCCGTCTTTTAATTCTATATTTAAGTTATGATTATTGTCTCTACTTAAAGTGAATTTTTCTGTAGGAAATGGATCCATAAGAAAAATAATTATAGACTGATTGTTATAGATTTCTTTAAATAATTCGTTTTTTAAATGAATGCTATTTACCTGATCTGGCAACCCAATTACTTCTGCCACAAGCTTTGTTTCATGCCCTAAAAACACTTTGGGGTTTTTAAATTGTAACGTATCTGTTTTATTAATTACAATTGAAAAATTAGCTTTAAAATGTGCGATTACTAAATTCTGAAATTCTTCTGGAGTCTTATAAGCTCCTTCGCCATTCATGTAATTTACCTCTTCCTGAAACGCCGTTAAAGACGTATTTATCTGTAAGATTACTTGTCCGTTTTCTGTTTTAGAAATTATAACATTAGAAAAATCTGGACTGTGAGCCCATGCAAAATGACTCAGCAGTAACACAACAAAAACAACTAATCTTGATAGTGCTTTTTTATAAAGCATATTCCCCACGTAAACCGTCTATAAAATTATTATTTCCAGCCTGATCTACATGATAATGGTAACCTCTCACTTTATCATAATGCCCTCTAGATTCATCTAAATCTGTATATTCTTTTCCGTTAGCATCTGTATTTCCATAAATACCGTAACCATCAAAAGCATAACCAATCATAGCTGAATGGTCATCTTCTTGTTCTATTTTTTTAGATACACCCGTTGCCGCATGATAGTGATACCCTTCATTTAAGTTTATATGTCCGCCAGCATCATCAAAAGGAGCAATAGTGTAAGCGCTTAAAATATTATCTGTTGGTGCAGGTGCATTAAAAACCACACCATTAAATGCTAGACCTCTGTTAGAAGGCATTCCCGTTCCGCCTTCCTGAGGTCTTCCGCCTTCGGGACGTTCTCCTCTCTCTGGTCGTTCTCCACCTTCTGGACGTTTTGGAGGTTCATGTCCTTCTGGTCCGTGACCACCGCCACCGCCAGGACCTCTAGAAAAGCTATACGCTTTCTCTGCTTTTTTAGGCGTTACAGGAATATAATACGTATGTGTCATTTCACCTAAATACGATGGTAAACATTCTACACAAAAATTTTGATACTCAACTCCAACATTAGGATTTGCTGCATCTTCGCACTCTTGCTTTGTTTTTGTTTTGGTGATTTCTCCTGTTTCTTTATCGTATAACATCCAAGTATCATCTTCATAAAATGTGGCTAAATTTTTAACAAACTCGCCATCTACATCATATACTTTTCCGTTTTCTAACCATATTCCACCTGCAGAAGCATCGTCTGAAATATTACCTGGACACCAAGGCCCCATATCATGATCTGTTGGTGTGCCTTTAGTAACTATTTTATAACAATCGGCAGTCGTCCCATCAGACAATGTTCTACTCACCACGGTTATGGGTTCTGCTAATCCTTCTGCTATAAAATTTTCACTTTTTACAGGAATTGTAACCTCAGCAATTTCAGAAGTATCTTTTGCACTCGATACTTTATTTTTACAAGCCGAAATACTCACTAATAAGATTCCCAGTATTAGGATTTTAATTCTATTTTTTATCATCATATTTATTTTAATACATAAAATGTATTGATTTGACTTTTATATAAATATATAATCAAAACATCTTATGTTAGCTATTCATAAAGAATAATATGTTTAATGTGTTATAAAAGTTTACTACATAAAAACACAAAACTATTAGTGTTGCTCAAAAAAACAATACATTTTAAGAAGAAAATAACTTTGATAAGTTAAAATACTAATAGTACGTATTACATCATGCGTTTAGAACTAATAATCGTCATTAAAATCTACAATGATTATTAATACCATTTACCTACTAAAGTTACATTTTTATTAAAAACTAAAGGCTTTTTTATCGAAACATTCAGTAAAAATTTCAGTTAGGCTGATAAAATTAAGGCAAAACTTTTTCAGATCCACTCTAATTTTTTAAAAACACGCTTTGTAATTTTAATTTTAGTCCACCTTTTGTCTACTCAAAACTGGACTTAAGCACACATTAAATATGTAATTTTACTCATTAATATTGATGATTAAAACAACCAAGCTTATTACAATAATGTTATTTAGAATACAAAAGAGAGCCCTAAAGCTCTCTTTTTCTTAATATAATTAATAGCGATTAGATTTTATTTCAAATCAATGGTTACTTCTTTAATTTGACCTTGGTATTTAAATGGCGCCTTGTAATTATGCGTTACTGGCGATCCTGAATCTTCTCCAATTCCGAAGGTATCAATACCATAACGTCCGGCAACTGTGGCTTCAATACGACTTTCGCCTACCTTTTCGTTATTAACAAAGAGTGTAAAAACACCTCCTTTTCCAGCACCTCCACCATCGTACTTAAAGTCTATTTTTACAGAGGCTAATCCATCAGGTAGTTTTTTGGTAGACTTAATGGTTTTAATATCGGATTCAAAGAAATTATACAAAAATGTAGGATATCCATCTTTTACATATAGGGTATAACCGGCACCTAAACCTCCTATGGCATTAATGACACCGTCTTTTGCTTTAGGTGTAGTTTCCAACATAGCTTCCATGGTCCAAGATGTGTTTTTGGTATTTGGAGCAGCTGTTTCTGGAATTCGGGTGGCACCTTCATAAAACGTAAACGATTTGCGATCGCCTAATGGAGATGGTTTAGGCACTGCAAGACGTGCAGAGCCACGATCGTCTAATGGGAAAACATGATACTTTTCAGCTTCTACTTCCCACATATCTTGTAATTCCTTTAATTTTTCAGGATGCTCACTTGAAACATCTATAGCTTCCGAAAAATCATCTTTAATATTATATAATTGCCAAACTTCATCTTCAAAGCCAGGAGCAATATCTTGTCGCCATGGCAATGTATGTTGATGCGTTGCAACCCAACCTTCATGATATAATGCACGATTTGCAAACACTTCAAAATATTGTGTTTTTCTTATTTCTGGTGCATCGGCATCGGTGAATGTAGACAGAAATGATTTACCGTCTAACGGACGTTGTGCTACCCCGTCTACAACTTCTGGCATTTGTATACCTGTAGCTTCTAAAATAGTAGGAACAACATCTATTAAATGTAAAAACTGAGAACGTATACCGCCTTTATCTTTTATTACTTTTGGCCATGATACAACCATAGGATTACGAGTTCCACCAAAATGAGACGCAACTTGCTTCACCCAAGGAAACGGTGTGTTTCCTGCAAAAGCCCAACCCACAGGAAAATGTGGTTCTGTAGATGGACCTCCTATTTCGTCTGCTTTTTCTAAATTTTCTGCAATGGTACTGGAAATACCGTTTAACCCTTTTATTTCATTTATAGTTCCTTCGAGTCCGCCTTCTGCACTCGCCCCATTATCACCTACTATGTACATGATTAGCGTATTATCGGCATCAGGTAATTGGTTAACGGCATCTATTAATCGTCCGACTTCGTGGTCTGTAAACGCTAAAAAACCTGCAAAGTTTTCATATAATAATGAATAGAATTTTTTCTCTTCAGCACTTCTAGAATCCCAAGTAGGGACTTTTTCGTTTCTTGGTGATAATTTAGCATCAGCTGGAATAATTCCCATTTTTTTCTGACGCTCGTAGGTGATCTCACGTTCTTTATCCCAACCATGATCGAATTTACCTTTAAATTGATCTCGCCATTTTTGAGTCACATGGTGAGGTGCATGAGCAGCACCTGGAGCAAAGTACATAAAGACAGGTTTTTCTGGCGAAATAGATTTCTGTAACTGCATCCAACTAATCGCTTTATCCGTCATATCCGTCATAAAATGATAGCCTTCTTCTGGTGTTTTATCTGGTTCTACAGGTACTGTATTTTCGAAAACAACTGGATAATATTGATGGGTTTCACCGGCATTAAATCCGTAAAAGTAATCGAAACCTAAACCTGTTGGCCAACGATCGAACGGCCCAACAGCACTAGTTTCCCAATCTGGTGTATTGTGATTTTTACCAAACCAAGAGGTGTTCATTCCATTATATTTCATAACCTTTCCTACAGTCGCTGTGCTTCTTGGAATCATGGTGGTATAACTAGGAAAACCTGTTGCCCACTCAGCTAAAAATCCACTTCCGGAATTGTGGTGGTTACGTCCTGTAAGCAGTGCGGCTCTTGAAGGCCCACAAATAGCGGTGGTATGAAAACGGTTGTAACGTAATCCGTTATCTGCCAATTTATCTAAGTTGGGCGTAGGTATGGAACCACCAAAAGTACTTGTCATTCCAAACCCAACATCATCCAACAAAATCACAATTACATTTGGTGCATCTTTAGGTGGTGTAGGCAGATCTGGCCACGCCATTTCTGAATCCTTATACGTACGACCAATTTTTCCCTGAAATTCAGGATCTTCATATGGCAGTTTATTGCTATTTGAAGATGATATTTGATCTTCTTCATGTTTTGTTTCGGAAGCATCCTTACAGCCTTGGAGCATTAAAAAAGCAATTAAACTTAATGGAAAAATTATTTTTTTCATACTTTATTATTTTAAGACTTGTTAATAGCAATAAATTCAGACCGTTGGTTTACCTGAAGAAAATATTACACATAATTAGAATAAAACCTACAAAAACCTAATGCCTAATCAAAAGGCCTGATATGATTATATAATATGGTTGGAACCTTAATTCAAGATATTTTACTTCAGTATTCTCAAGCGAATAAATAGTTGAGGTAATAGCCTTATAACCTTACACATATAATGCATACGCTTAGTTTTAAATATCATTTACCGAGAACTGCGAACCCCTAGCTACTAATTTAATCATAACGTAATAGAAGGCACACTTACCCTAAACATTTCATATGTAATATCTAACACACCTAATTAATATAGATCCAATTACAGCCAAAATTTTTATTTTAAGTACCAATAATCAATTTTAAGGATTTAGTGGTATTAAAAAACGTATAAGCTTTATTTACTTTGGAAAAAGAAAAATTAGCAGTGCTCTAACTCCCCAATCTGCAGCTTTTGCTCCACCAAAATGATATCGCGGTGCAATAGCTGCGTTAATAGCCTGATTTCCAACTTTAAAAACTTTAGAACCTTGTAACATAACAACACCTGTAAATGCATCATTAGTCCAATTTTGAGTTAATTCTGTATTTAAAGTTAAAGCACGACCACCCGAAAAATTTCGTCCTATAAAAGGATTAAAGAAAGTACTACTAAGCTGATTTGCCCAAATATGATTTACTAATCCCCCAACTGTAAATGCTCCTTTTTGGGTTAATGCTACTGCAGAAGGTCCAGCTCCAAATTCTCCTAATCCTAATAAATTATCTGTACTAGTAGGCAACAGCAACACAGGACCAACACCCCAAACAATACCACCATCTGTAGGCGCTTTAGGAGATAGAAATGCTGTCGCTACAACATCACCAAGTCCAAATTGACTTCCACTTTTTCCAAAAACATTATTTTGAGAAATAACGGGTACAATTGTACGTGTTACTAAGTTCCAATTTTCACTTACAGAAAAGGGAATAACTGGCTGAATATTTAAGGTCATTCTACTTCCATTTTCTGTTCCAATGCCATAATCAAAATTCGCTTGTACAGGCAGACTAATTAAATTTGCAATAGGATTTTGCAATTGTTTAGCCAAGGCATCTGCATCGGTTTGACCGCTAACGGTTAAACTGATTAAGCAGATAATCAGAATGTAAAAATTTTTCATATATGGGTTTTATTAAGTCAAAACAAATTCAAAATTAAATATAATACACAAAGAAACAAGCCATTAAAAATTTTGTCTACCATTTGTCTACTTTTTTAAAAAAGATTTATATTAGTTAAAAAATCACATTCTTATGATGCAAACATACTTTGAGGAAGACACTAAACTGGAAGACATTTTTAATCCTACAGCTATGAATTGCCTTCCAGGCACCTTTTATGTTTATCAAGTTACGGAAGACGATGTTTTACTTAAAATGTGTAATCTTTTTCATCAAGAAATTTTTGGGTATACCTACGAAGAATGTTTAGATAAACATCCTGCGTTTTATTTAACGTCAGACTACACCAAAATTATAGAGCATGCTATTGAAACCATTAAAGAAACAGGTGTTGCCAAACAAGTTTATGCCAATATTCTAACCAAAGCAGGAAAAAGTATTCCGTTTGTTTTTGAAGGTTACAAATTTCAAATTGGCAACGACAATTATTTTGCTGGTATGGGTTTAGATATTACCGACCTTATTTCGGTAAAAGAGCAATTAACACTACTTGGTTTAGAAAAAGAGAAAATCACAAATACAGTCCTAAAAAAAGAAAAAGAACTATTAGCCTTAACATTGAGTGAAAATCAAAATAATGATATTTTAAAAGGCGTGTCTACCAAACTAGAAAAAATTGTTAAACATAATGAAGGACAAGCTCTTGAAACTGAAATTTTACAATTCTCGAAAACACTAAGCAATCAAATAAAAGTAAAAGATAACTGGAATGATTTTAAAGAGTTGTTTATAAATATCCACAAAGATTTTTTCAAGAATCTCAAGACACTTCATCCAGATTTATCGCCTACAGAAATTAGATTTTGCGCCTATTTGAAAATTAATATGTCGGCTGTAAACCTATGTAATGTGATGAATATTTCTAAAGATGGACTTAAAAAGAAACGCTATAGACTGCGACACAAATTACAATTAGATAGACCTGAAAATTTAAACACCTACATTCGGAATATTTGATATTTGTAGATTAGAAAACGCTTTTGCATTAGACGTATACAAAGCTTAAAAGACATTATCTGTTTAAAATTTCTAAAATAAAAGTTAGCTTTCCTGAATTAAGATTAACAGAACATGTCTAAAAACAAAAAAGCCTCTCGATGTCTCGAAAGGCTTAACAATATTGAAGTGGTCCCACCTGGGCTCGAACCAGGGACCACCTGATTATGAGATAGACAAGCAACCTTTGCATTTAACTGCATTTAGCTTCAAAATCACTGATTTTCAATACTTTATAATTTTTTAAAAATATTTTTGTTTCATCGAGTTTCATCAAATGTTAGCATTTGTTGTACGTATGTTGAACTTTTAAAAAATTATCTATGAAAGCTAGTATCAAAATCATCTTAAAAAAAACAAAGCTAAGTGACGGTACAAATCCAATTAATCTAAGAATAACGATTAATAGAAAGTCAAAATTTTACAAAACACCCTACAATGTCTTACCTAAATTCTGGAATGAAAAGACAAGTGAATTTACTTCAAAATACCCCAACTATTTGCAATCTAATCGTATCCTAAATAAAATAAAACAAGATGCTTCCAAAATATTAGATTTAATGATTGAAAAGGAATTTGAATTCACCATAGACATTTTTGATTCATTATTTAGACCTAAAGAAATTGAACAGTTAAATTTTATACCCTATTTCGAAAAGTTAAAAATTCAATTCTACCAATCTGGAAAAATAAGTTCTTGTAATTCTTATAACGATACAATTAAAGCCCTAAAACGATTTACACCTTCAATTACAACTTATTCATTTTCGAAAATTAATTATACTTTCCTAGTGGCTTTTGAATCTAACTTACGTGCTCATGGCTGTAATGACGGTGGTATTGGGGTTTACATGCGTAATATTAGAGCTGTGTATAATTCAGCCATTAAATCGAAAATTGCATCAAGGGAGGAATATCCCTTTAAAGATTATATAATCTCAAAATTAAAATCTAGTAAAATAAAAAGAGCCTTAACTAAACAAGATTTACAATTACTTCTTGATTATGACCTTTCTACGAACAAAGAGGGAGCAAAGGCATTATACACCTACTTATTTAGTTTTTATTGCAGAGGTATGAATTTTACTGATTTAGCAGAATTGAAATGGGATGATATAGATTTAAGCCATTTTACCTACACCAGAAACAAAACAGGAGTAAAGCTAAATATAAAAATCCCTGATAATGATTATACCATAAAAATTCTGAATTATTTTAAAACTTATCGTCCGTTTGATACTGAATACATTTTTCCAATTTTAAAAAAGGATATAGAATTTTATACAAAAGATGAACTAAAATCTCGAAAAAAAAGTGTGTTAAATCATTATGGAAAACTTCTTAGCAAAATCGCTCTTGAATGCGGTATTAAGGGTAAACTTAATTTCTATACTGCTCGACATACTTTCGCAACACTATCATTAAAAAAAGGAAGAAGTACTGTAATGATTAAACAAGGCTTAGGACATCAGTCTATTCAAACAACTGAAACATATTTAGAAGATTTTTGTACTGAAGAACTCGATATGGCATTTGAGGATATTATGTAAGCATAAATTACTTAGATAAATTTAGGCATTAACTATGATTTATAAACCGACATTTTATCTCATATTTATTCGTTAAATTTAGGAGTTAAACTCCGCATCTAATTAATCTTGGATAAACACTTATGGATACTATTAAGAAAATCAAGGAAATATATACTATAGAAAAAAATACGAAAGAAGGGAACCTAATTAGTACCACTAAAGTGATTAATAGAAATTATGATGAAATTATTGAATGCGCTATTAATGAACTAGAAACAAAAATCGAAAACAAGGAAGATCGGTTCAAGAATATGATCATTACCGATATAAAAAACACCATTAAGAGTATAAGAAGTGTGTTTCCTGATTTATTTAAAAGATTTGATTATTGTACTGATTTAAAAGGAGCCTTTACAGAGTTAAATTCTGTATCTGTGTGTTTGGCTGATTCAGAATTAACAACCGTACATGAACTAAAAAATCACCTCCACCATAGATTAAATGCATTTTACCTGAATAGAGAATACAGTTTATTAAACACTAACACTTTAGCCATTTCTCATCTAGATCGTGGATGGGAACAATACTCTTTTGAATTAAGTGAAGATTTTAATTTCATTTCAGAGACAAACTTCGGATTTGGATGTGTAAGTTATTTTTACTCAGTAATTAAGTATAAAAATATTATACTCGCACCTTTTTCAGACATTGTTGTATATCCACATGCCAAATACAAGCAAATTATTAATTATTCTGCAAAACACTGCTTAAAATATTCAGAGTGGGCATCCTCCTTTAACTTTATTTGCGAAAATTATTATTCTGCATTAAAAAATGAAAGGGCTTTTTTAGATAAATATTTGATAAAAAATTCGAATAGAATTGGAGAGGATTTAAAGAAATTTATGACTCTTGATTTTAACTCAGTACAAACTATTAGTGACAACTATAAGGTGCTAGATTATTATGAGTACAGTACTTATAATTTATTAGGAGAGAAGTACTGTGAATCAATTAAAGTTTTAAAATTGATAGAACAAATTAACATTAAAAAATATTATGACTATTATTATAACTTACTCTTAGAGCTTAAAAAAGATATTTTGTCTATGTTAGAAGATGGAGTATCAATAGAAATACCAAAAAACATTAATCTTCTTGAAACGAAAAAAATTGAATTCAAGCAGAAAAACTATGAAATTTTAAAAAATAAAATTAAAAATCGAAAGCGAAAGCGAAAAACTAGAAAAAATGAATATTTCTATAGTGAAAAAAAACTAGAAGAATACTTAAGTTATAAATATGAAGATTATTTAATTATTGAAGAGGCATATTTAGAATATAAAAAAGAACTATATAAGTTTGATAAAGAAATTTCAATTAATAAGGAAGCTATAAATGAAATTCCTAATTTTATAAAATTTAAAAATAAGAAATTGGTAAAGTAGATTTTAGACCAAAAATTAACATATGTGCTTCCACACCGCCACTACATTCAAAACTAAAAAGTTAGAGAAACACTATGGTGTTAAGTTAAGCAATGAAGAAGTGCGTGCTATTTTTGATAAACCACAATATCATCTAAATGGATTTGCTCATCCTAATATGTTGTTTATCCCACAACAGAAACCTGAAGTGATCGCTCCAGGTGTTTGGGGTATAGTTCCTCCTAATAAATCAGTAGATCAAATAAAACCATATTATAAAGACGCTGTTAAATATGGTGGTGGCCTAAATGCACGAGCAGAGAAACTATTTAATCATTTTATATATAAAAACGGTATCTACGAACAACGCTGTATTATTCCTGTAACAGGATTTTTTGAGCCATATGAATACGAGAAAAAGAAATATCCATTTTTTATTCAAAACTTCGAGGAACAACCATTGTCGTTAGCAGGAATTTATACTATTATCGATACTTATGTTACTTTTTCTATAATAACAAAGGAAGCATCTCCTTTATTTGCGAAAATTCATAATCTTAAAAAGCGTCAACCTTTAATTCTTAATCTTGAACAATCTAAACAATGGTTGTCATCTAATTTAACTAATGCTCAAATTAAGGAACTTTTGCATTTAAATTATCCAGAGCATCTTTTAAAGGCGTATACCGTGAGTAAGGAATTGTTTAGTCCAAAAGTGGATAGTAACATTAAATCCATTTTAGATAGAGTTGATTATGAAGTCTTGTAGGGTAATTTATTATTAGTTTATAAATATAGAATTATATAATTATGTAATGTAGGATTTATAGAGAAGTTTACTTGCTTTTATTCAATTTATCAATACTTTCCTTAGAATAAAAAAAAAACATTTCCTTGTTTTTTGAACTCAAGATTTCCTTTAATTCGATAATTCATTATGTCACAACTTTGTATCTTTGCAGTCTTTAAGGCTTCTTTACTAGAAAGCCATTTTTTTTCTTTAGCCATATCTACTTGTGTCTAATTTTCTGTTTGTTAGGTGTTTATGTTTTGTGTTTCAAATTCTTAATAAAAACTTATTCTATATGGATGAGTTCATCCATATTTAAATTAAATTGCACTACGAATCAAATTTATATTAATAATTAATGACTTCAAATCAAGAATCTTTAAGATTTTCAGGACATGACACTTTTCATTGTAAAGAGCAATGGATTTTAAAAGGTGTTCAACTTATTGATAATCAGGGCGGTTTAGATATTTTTAAAATGAATGAAGCTATTCCTTTATTAGGTGTAGGGAAGAATATGGTTAGATCTATTCAACATTGGTTAAAGGCTTTCGGTATGTTGAATAAGGAAGATGTTCTAACTGAATTTGCCAATTTATTATTTCTTACCGAAAAACTAGATCCTTATTTGGAGAACGAAGGTTCATTATGGTTACTACAATATTATTTATGTAAGACTAATCATTCATCAATTTTTCAACTTATTTTTTCAAGCTATTTTTCTGATAAAGCTACTTTAGAATTTTCTGAATATCAGATATTAAATTATGTAAATAGAATTCTTGTTGACAATGATCAGAAAGAGGTTGCAGAAAAAACTTTCAATTCGGACTTTAAAGTATTTATAAGAACATTTGTTTCTCCTGTTAAAAATGAAAAGACTGTTGAAGATGATTTTAATGCGCCTTTACTTGGTCTGAACCTGGTATCTGATACAGGAAGAAAGAATGCCGTAAATCAAACAGTTTATAGGTTGAATAGAAATACTCAAGAAAGCATTTCTAGTGATGTTTTTGCTTATTGCTTGTTAAATGAATTTGAAGATGAAAATGCAGTGAGTTTTGATAGAGTAAGAAAAACTGTTGGATCTTACTTATGCTTGTCTAATGAAGGTTTAGAAATTCAAATAGATAAACTTTGTGAAGAGAATAATCAATTTGTTTACAAGGACGATGCTGGAGTAAGACAATTACAATTTAAAAATAACTCAAACGAGTTTAAAAATAATATGTTGAAAAACCATTATGGAGTACATTAATAATATTTCAACTAATATAGTTAGAGACGAGTCTAAGCAATTAGACTATGTTGTTACGCCAAATACGAAAGAGATTTTTGATAGAATTTTCGTTAATAATTATGGTGCGAACAAATCATTTAATTTAATTGGTAATTACGGAACAGGTAAATCAACATTTCTTTGGGCACTTGAGAAAAATTTGAATAAAGAGCAAATGTTTTTTAATGACTTATCTTTGGAAGAAGGTAATGTTGTTGATTATGAATTTATAAAGATTATTGGAGAAAATGATTCGCTTTTAAATGTACTTGGAAAAGAATTTAAGCTAAAAGGCGATTTAGATAATTCTAAAGTTATAGCTGCTTTAGAGAAAAGAAGAGTTGCTGCTTCTAAAAAAAATAAAGGTGTTGTACTTGTTATTGATGAGTTTGGAAAATTCTTAGAGTACGCCTCAAAAAATGAGTCGGCTGATGAGCTCTTTTTAATTCAGCAAATATCAGAATGGGCCAACGATGATTTGAATGAAACTTACTTCATTATAACATTGCATCAAAATTTTTCAAGTTATGGAAGTAACTTGTCTAATCAAGATAAGCTAGAATGGGAAAAAGTAAAAGGAAGATTTGTTGATTTAGTATTTAATGAGCCGGTAGAACAGCTTATTTATTTTGCAAGTAAAAAATTAAAAGAGTTTACAACACCTGTAAGGCTTAAATCTGACTTTAAAAATCTTCTGAAGTTAATACATGCTTCGAAACTAGTTAGCCATAATAAATTGGTAAATGATGACTTAAGTAATTCGCTATATCCGTTAGATTGGCTTTCATCAAATGTTTTGGTTAATTCACTTCAGCGTTACGGACAGAATGAGAGATCATTGTTTTCATTTTTGAATGACGATACTGATTACTCTATTAAGAAACTAAAAGAAAATTTTTATTCAGTTTCTAATGTGTACGATTACTTGGTTAATACATTATCTACTGAAATTAATAGTCCAGACAATCCACATAGAGCACAATGGTTAACTACGTTTAGAGCACTTGAAAGAGCAGAGTTAGTTTTCGAGGATGACTATCAGCAAGTTTCTGAGGTTATAAAAACCATAGGATTAGTTAATATTTTCTCTAAAATGGGTGGTCTTTTTGATAAGGCTTTTATTTCTAAATATTTTAAACTTACTAGAAAAGTAAATGTATCACTTATTCTAGACAGGCTTGAAAAAGCTGGGATAATTAGATTCTATAAATATAGTAATAAAATTAATTTTTTAGAAGGAACAGATATTGATCTAGAACAGGAGTTAATTACTGTTAGTAGAGAGATTAATCCTGATTTCTCTATTTCAAATGAAATAAAGAATCTTGTAGATTTACCTGTTTTGCTTGTTAAAAGATATTCTTTTGAAACAGGTACACGTCGGTTTTTTGAATATAAAATATATGATTCAAATAACGGACTATCCAAAGCAGAAGGGGTTATAGATGGCTATATTAATTTAGTCTTTGATGATGTAAAAGTTGCCGATATCAATAAGATGTCAAAAGATTACACATCCAATGTCTTTGTTTTATATAAAAATTCTAGTCAAATTAGGAATGAAGTTTTAATGATTCTTAAGTTTGATAGACTTCTAGAAAAACATCAAGATGACAGAAATGCATTAAAACTATTAAGTTCAGAGAGAGAGTTTCATTTACAACAATTAAGAAATCTAGCAATTAACCAGTTGTTTAATAATGATAAAAATATTTGGATTAATGATGGAGAAATTGAGAGCGTAATAAGTAAGCATAAATTATATGAATGGCTTACAGAAATATGCTATAAAATTTATGAACACACACCAGTTTTTAATAATGAACTTATAAATAAACAGTTTTTAAGTGGTCCTATTAATACCGCTAGAAAACATTTAATTAGAGCTTTATTAGAGAACGAACATCTTGAAAATTTAGATTTTCCTGCTGAAAAATTCCCACCCCAAAAAGCTATTTATATAAGTTTATTAAAGGAGTCAGGTATACATCAAAGAAATAATGATCTCGGTTATTATGAGTTGAGTAATCCTCCTCAAGACTCTAACTTAACTAATCTCTGGAATGAATCAGAAGCTTTCTTGAATAGTTCTTTATCTAATAAAAGAAATTTATTGGAATTTTATGAACTGTTAGAACAAAGTCCATACAAGCTGAAAAAAGGATTTATTGATTTTTGGATTCCTATTTTCTTAATCGCTAAAAAGGAAGATTATGGTTTGTTTCATTCTAGTGGTGGTTTTATTCCGTTTATAACTGAAGATACTATTGATTTAATCCATAAAAAGCCTCAAGATTTCTTAATAAAAAGTTACGATGTTTCTGGTTTAAAAGTTAATTTGCTTGAGAGTTATAAAGAGTTAGTTCAAATTGGAGATTCAAGTTCAAAAGGAACACAGTCTACCTTCTTGTCTATCTTTGGGAATTTCTTAAGATTTCAGAGAGGATTAAATAACTATACGATTAAAACTGATAAATTATCTAGTAAAGCGATAAAATTAAGAGAAGCTATCTTGGCTTCAAAAGATCCCGAAGATGCTCTGTTTAATTTGTTTCCAACTGCTTTAGGCTTTCATTCGTTATCTATAAAAGAAGATGAGGAGGTACTTAATTCGTTTACTAAGCATATCCAAGATGCAATAAGAGAAATTCGAAGTGCTTATGATGAATTATTAAATAGAATAGAAAAGGTAATTATAGATTCATTCTATTGCTCGTCAACAGACTTTGAAACCTACAAAAAAGAAATTCAATCTAAGATTAGTGATATTAATCCCGCAACCTTAGGTAAGGTTCAGAATGTATTTTATAGACGTTTAATTTCTCCTTTAGACGATAGAGTAAGTTGGGTTAAGTCCGTTGCAGATGTAGCTTTAGGAAAAGGCTTAGAAGATTTGATAGATGAAGAGGAGCCTTTATTGGTTGATACCGTAAAAGATTTGTCTTTAGGTTTAATAAAAGCTTCTGAAATCCGTAACTTTAATAATAATTCCGATCAAGGTACTTTATATTCAATTCGATTTTTTGGGGAAACAGGAGAATATGTTGATGATAAACTGGTTGTAAACACTAAAGCTACTAAGGAATTTACATCTATAAAAAATAAGATTACTGAAACGATTAGTCAGTTAGACGAAGCTAAAAGAAAAGAACTTTTAGTGGAATTACTTTCTAAAGAAATGAATATTTAATTATGGCGAAAGTAAAACATTTATTGGGTATTTCAGGAGGTAAGGATAGTGCTGCACTATCTATTTATATGAGCCAAAAATATCCAGAACTTGATATAGAATACTATACTTGTGATACTGGAAAAGAATTAAAAGAAACTTATGATTTAATAGGAAGACTTAATTCTGTTTTAGGAAGAGATATAGAATTATATAAATCTATGGATGAGGATAATTCTCCAATGAAAAATCCTTTCGATCACTTCTTAGCTATGTATGGAGGTTACTTACCTTCTGCAACGGCTAGATGGTGTACTAATAAGATGAAATTACAGCCTTTTGAAGCTTATGTGAGCGATGAGCCAACAATTTCTTATGTAGGGATTAGAGGTGACGAAAATAGGGAAGGGTATATATCTAAGAAAGAGAATATTCAAACTATTTTTCCTTTTAGAAAAAATATTTGGAGTGAGGATGTAATTAAGAAGCTTTTAATCAATTCCAATATCGAAATGGTTAAAGCATATTACAAAGAATACGCAAATAATAATGTTCTGCCTAGTGCCTTGCAGTATGTCGAGCAACTTATTTCTCCTAAGTTTACACAAACTCAAAAGCTAAATGCTTTAATGGATGTAGACTTAAAACTGTTTAACAAAGTAGTTTTCGAATTCCTTAAAACAACCGACTACCCAATTGGTAAGTTGGATGAGTTTCCTTTAATAGATAATGATGAAATTATTGGTCTAGACGATGTATTTCAAATTTTAGTAGAATCTGGAGTAGGTGTGCCTGCATATTACAAGCCAATTGAATATCAAGTTGAAATTGATGGTGAAATTAAAACAGGAACCTATTCTAGAAGTAGATCTGGTTGTTTTTTTTGTTTCTATCAACAAAAGATAGAGTGGGTTTGGTTACTAGAACAGCATCCTGAATTATACGTTAAAGCTATTGAATACGAAAAAGAAGGTTATAGCTGGATGGCGGAACGTCTAGAGGACTTAGAAAAACCCGAACGTGTAGCATCTATTAAAAAAGAACACTATTTAAGAATGAATAGACAAAAGAAAAAATCAAGAACCGGACAGTCTTGGCAGGATGAGATATTAGAAGCTGAAGGTGAAGGTTGTGCTAGTTGTTTTATATAAAATATGAATTCATTATTTCTTTTACTTGATAAATCTGACCAGTCATATTACAATGAAGGTTATTTATATTTTGAACTTTCTCGTTATACTATAAAAATGGGTGTTGAAGACACTTTATTGCCATTTATCGACGATATATCTTTTCATTTAATTGATGAAGATTTTATTAGAATTATAATCGTTAATGCTATAAGTATATTTAGTATTGAAATAATAGATTATGAAAACATTGAAGATCGAGAATTTGGTAATGAATATTTTTCATTATCCAAAAGAATGTATTTTTTAATTAGAACAATAAATAAAGCCTTTTCGGATTCTATAGATTCGTATAAATTATATATTGATTATGGTGATGAGTTATGTGGTTTTGAACGATATTTTTACACTATTAAATTTAATAAAAATTACATTTTAAATAAAGAATTTTTAGAATATCTATCTGTTTTTAATGAGTTTGATGATTCGGAAAACCCAAAATTTTATAGGGAATTCTTTGTTTTGAAAAAAGAAATACCAGATTCAAATGAACTAAGGATTATGTCAACTAATACAAAAGTTAGAAGGTTAGGGTATTTTAAGTTAGTATCATCATTTATAGAAAATAAAAAAGTAACGGCAGTAACAATCAATAGAAAATTTGAGGTTTTTAGTGTGAATTTTACTCAAGAATTAACTGTTAATGAAAATTCAAAAGGTTTAATAAAAGTAACAAAAACAGGTATTTCTGCTAAGCCATACATAGATACGGCAGTAAATTTCGATTTCATAAATAAAATAAACAATTTTTATTCTAGTGGTAAGCAACTTAAAGTTTACCAAGTGCTTCATTCTGAATTGCCCAAAAACTCAAATGTGTTCTCATTAAGTGATTTTGATAAGATATTTTTTTTAGAAAATATATTGAAATATGATTATTTCTACTTTAGTAATTTATTAGAAGTTATTTATATCAATGAAAGAACATCTTATATTGATATAATAAGCGTCTATAAAGATAAAC
>NZ_LMAK01000026.1 GCF_001439665.1 Formosa algae | reverse complement strand
CCGCCATAATCTTTAAGCTGTACACCACTAAAAAACCGAATGGCATCGGCAACATTTAAGCTATTTAGCTGAGCTAATGTTTCGCTATTTAACGTCTGAACAGGAACTGGAGACACATGTGCTTGATGCTGCGTGACATTGTATTTTAAAACGACTTCGTTTAGAGTTGTTGTAGACACAGAATCTTTATCTTGAGCCATAGCAGACCAAGACAACAAACACCCGATAAATAAATTACAATAAAACGATTTAAAAAATCTCACCTCATCTAGTTTTATACGAACGAGGAAAGATGCCACAGCAAAACTATGGTACTCTCTAAAGAGAAGAATAATTAAGATTCTAATCCCAAGCTTTTATCCCCGAAAGCTATTTGAATTACTAGAAAAAAGGCAGGTCTTCTGACTTACTCCTTCCACCTGGCCTTCCCTTTCTATTGAAAAGTGACCCTAAATTAGGCTTCAGTTTTGAGCTTACAGCTGCGGGACAGTTTCGGATTTACACCGAATTCCCTTTTAATGTTTACGTAAATAAAAACGCAACAACCAATTTTCTTTATACTTTTAAAAGTGCAAATTTAACGAAATATTCACATCAAAAACTACTTAAATTTTAATATCATAATATTAAAATATTTCTTAAACTAATTTTATAACAACATTTTAGAATAACTAATTACACTTAAAAGCATGCAAAAGTAAAGGCTTTACAGATTATAATTTATGACTATTATCATACCTTATTATTTTCTGAAATAAATAATATTGAGTCGCTTTAAAAGCCTAATATTTTTGTAGTTAATTAAGTATATTAAGATCTGATACTGTAGATAGATTTATTCTTTAAATTCTAATTTAGAGATGCGATCTTGTCCAGCGGCATAGGCCAAAGAATCGTTTACAAATCTAATGGTATAGAAAGATTCATCGCTAATATGTTTCCAAGTTAAACCGCCATCATGAGACAGATCTATTCCATTAAAACTAACGGCAACAAGACCTTGCGCATCACTATTAGGGATGTATTGCACACAGCTTTTATAACCTGGAGCTTTGCCGTCTGAGATTAATTCCCAAGTTGTCCCACCATTAGACGTTTTCATTTTATTAGCTGTATTTAATTCTGGTTTTGTGTAATCTCCTCCAACGGCAAAACCATTATAATCGTCATAAAAATCTATAGAATATATACCTTGTGTTGGCTCTGTATTTAGCATTGGTGTTTCTATACTTACCCAAGACACACCTTTATTACCTGTAAAATAAATGGTTCCTGTTGTAGTGGCAATCCATGCTTTATCTCCTAACACCTTAATATTAGTATTACTTGCTGCAAATGCACCTTCGCCCTCTAAAGATTCTGGTAAAACGTCGCAAGCTAATTTTGTCCAAGTTTCACCACCATCGCGAGTAATTATAATAGACAAACAACCATTAACACTATCGCCAATAGCAAGCCCTTCTTTATCATTCCAAAACGTCATAGCATCGTAAAACACACCTTCACCATGTTCTTCATACACCAAAGTCATTTTCCCATCATCTCCTGTTTTATACAACAGCGCAGGGCTTTCAATACTCAACATGAAAAAATCGTTAGCCGTATGTGCAACCGCTCTAAAATGTAACGGTACAGAATCGTGTAATTGCGTAGAGGTTACCCATTGTGCTTTCTTCGGGAAATACAATCCATAAACTCCATTATTTGCTGCAAAAGTTAAGGTTCCATCTCCCATAAGTTCTATGGCGCGTACGCTTATTGAATCGTTATAAATATCCTGAATCTCAACAGATTTATATGTTTTAACCGTTTTTTTAACCTCTTGATTACAAGATGACATTAAAATAAAAAGTAAAAGGCTAGTTATTAATCGCATTTATTAAAATTTTAGCTAAAAATAATTAATTAAACTTACCTTTGTCCCATTAAATACACAAAATGCGATTACATAGAAATTTATGCTTTGCGGTAGTAGACGGATTAATGCTCATTTTTAATGAAGGAATTTATGCCGACAAAGTAGTACAACAATTATTAAAACGCGATAAACGCTGGGGAAGTCGTGACCGTGGCTTTGTTGCCGAAACCACTTACGAAATTGTGCGTTGGAAACGCCTATATGCTGAAATAGCAGAAGTAAAAGAACCATACGATAGAGATAATATATGGAGAATGTTTGCTGTTTGGGCAACATTAAAAGGTATAAAATTACCAGATTGGTCTTATTTTGAAAACACACCAACACGTAAAATTAAAGGACGTTTTGATGAACTTTCTAAAATAAGAAAATTCAAAGAATCTATTCCAGATTGGATGGATGAAATTGGTGCTAAAGAATTAGGTGAAGAACTTTGGACAAAAGAGATTGCCGCTTTAAACCAACAAGCAGAGGTTGTTTTAAGAACAAACACGCTAAAAATTACTAAAGACAAGTTACAAGCCGATCTTTTTGATAATGATATTGAAACCGAATTTTTAAAAGGTTATCCTGCCGCGCTTAAATTAAAAGAACGCGCTAACGTTTTCACAACAGAATCTTTTAAAAACGGACATTTTGAAGTCCAAGATGCCTCGTCTCAATTAGTAGCTGCATATCTAGAAGTAGAACCTGGAATGCGTGTGGTAGATACTTGCGCAGGAGCTGGAGGTAAGACATTACACTTAGCGTCTTTAATGGAAAACAAAGGTCAGATTATTGCTTTAGATATTTATGCAAATAAATTACACGAACTTAAACGTCGTGCAAAACGCGATGGTGCACATAATATAGAACCACGCCATATAGACTCTTCTAAAGTAATTAAAAAACTTTACGATAAGGCAGACCGTGTGTTAATTGATGCCCCTTGTTCTGGGTTAGGCGTTTTACGTAGAAATCCAGATGCTAAATGGAAATTGCAACCTGAATTTTTAGATAAAATTAGAGCAACACAACAAGAAATTATTCAGAAGTATTCAAGAATGGTAAAATCTGGCGGACAAATGGTTTATGCGACTTGTTCGGTATTACCTTCTGAAAACAGACAACAAGTTGACATTTTCTTAACATCAGAATTTGGAAAAGACTTTACATTTGTGCGCGACGAAAATGTTTACGCTCACAAAACGGGATACGATGGATTTTATATGGCGTTACTAAAGAGAAAGTAATAGTTATATAATATCTCACCTTTTTAAAAGCTAGTAAAGATTTTTCTTTACTAGCTTTTTTATTTTCGTAAATTGAGCACAAATCTAAATCAATGTTAATCTAAAAACCTCTCTATGAAACACTTTTACATTTCTTTTTTATTACTTTTTACTTCACTTTTGGGCTTTGCTCAAATCACGCCCCCAGACGATTTACAATCGTATTACAACACCGTTAATTTTACTAAAACGGGAGTAGAACTTAAGGCCGATTTAACTGCTGTTACCACAGCAAAACACGTTAATGAGTTAACATATACTCCAGGTGTATGGGAAGCTTTAAAAGTTACAGATCTTGATCCTACAGATTCAGACAAAGTCATTTTAGTTTATGGTTACGATGATACCGATGGAAGTACATCTACAGATAGAACTAGAGACAAAAACAGCAACGGTGGAAGCACAGGACAATGGAACCGTGAGCACATTTATCCAAAATCTTTAGGAACTCCAAATTTAGGAGAATCTGGACCTGGCTCTGATGCTTTAATGTTACGCCCAAGTGATATTGCTAGAAACTCTGACCGTGGAAACTTAAAGTTTGCAGATGGTACAGGAACGTCTTTCGCAACTACTGATGGTTGGTATCCTGGAGACGAATGGAAAGGCGATTGTGCACGTATTATCATGTACATGTATGTAAGATATGGTGAACAATGTTTACCTTCAAATGTAGGTTTTGGTAGTTCTGCTAGCACACCTGACGAAATGATTGACTTATTCTTAGAATGGAATGTGGAAGATCCTGTATCAGATTTCGAAAAACAAAGAAACGCATACCACGGAGATACAAGTAACACCTATGCACAAGGAAACAGAAACCCTTTTATTGACAACCCATATTTAGCAACAGTAATTTGGGGAGGCGATGCTGCACAAAATTTATGGGATGGAAACACTGCTGAAGATGACACAGAAGCTCCAACAATGCCAACAGATTTAGCATCTTCAGATATTACTGCAACTAGTACAACATTAACATGGACAGCGTCTACAGACAATGTTGCTGTAGCCTCTTATAATGTATATTTGGATGGTACATTTTTGGTAAAAGCTTATACAAATAGTATCACTATTTCAGATTTAGTACCAGGTACAACATATGCATTTTCTATTTCTGCAGAAGATGCGTCTAGTAATGTATCTGCAACCACAGCTGCTGTTTCAGTAACAACTTCAGAAGAAACAGTTTTTGATTATTGTACTTCTGAAAGTTTTGAAAATATTTCTGGAGACATTAATACATATTATGATGAAGTTACTTGGAATGGAGATAATGACTTTGCATGGTCAGCTACAGATGCTAGAATTGATCAAACTATAGACACGTCTAAAGCAATCTGTATTAGAGATGGTATCTTAACAGCAGAAGAAACTTCTGGAGGTATTGGATCTTTAACAGTGACAACTTTACGTGTATTTAGTGGAGGTTCTGGAACTTTCGACTTAGTTGTAAATGGCACTAAAGTTGGAGAAATTCCTTATTCAGAATATGCAGAAACCACAACTATCGAGAATATTAATATTGCAGGCGATGTTACAATTGTATTAAATAACAAAACAACATCATCAGACCGTATCGCAATAGATGATTTATCTTGGACATGTTATGAAAATTCAAATTCTGATTTTTGTACAGAAGAAACTTTTACTAATCTAACTTCTACTCAAGATGTAAATGATAGTCAATATGCAGATAGAACGTGGACAGGAGATAACGGATTAACATGGAATGCTACTGGAGCAAGAATAGACTTAAGTAACAATTCTAGCAAAGTTATCACGATTAGAAATGGTGTTTTAACAGCTCCAGAAACCTCTGAAGGTATTGGTTCGTTAACAGTAACAACTATACGTACATTTAGTGGTGGTTCAGGAACATTCGACTTAGTTGTTAACGGTACTGTAGTTGGACAAATCCCTTACAGTGATGAAGAACAAATTACAACCATTGAAGACATCAATGTTTCAGGTAATGTATCTGTAACTTTAAATAACATATCTTCTACTTCAGATCGTGTAATGATTGATGATTTAAAATGGACCTGTTACGATGCTGCTTTAAGTGTAGAAGAAAATACATTATCTAGTATTAAAGTATATCCTAACCCAGTAAATTCTACTTTAAACATTGCATTACCAAACGGTGAAGCAACTCAGATTAGTATTTACAACATGTTAGGTAAACTAGTAATTTCTGAAATGATACAAGCCAATACAAGTATTGATACTAAAAATTTACAATCTGGTGTTTATATTTTAAGAATGACACAAGACGATGCTACAATTAGTAAGAAGTTAATTAAAAACTAACACCTGCTACAGCTCATACAAAAGCGACCAAATTGGTCGCTTTTTTTATGGGTAAAAGACTGTAGGTATCGAAAAAAAAGACTGTTTAATTTTTCAAAAAATATCGCTAAAAAACACTAATTTTGTCCTTTCTTAAAAAACAACGCAAACCTGAACCTATGATTCATTTCTTTGGAAACGTAAACAGTAAATTATTTGCTGTACAAACAGTTAAAGAATTATCTCCTGAAACCATTTCAAAATTAACATGGCTTTTTGGCAACCAGCCTAAGCTTGAGCAAGCATCTATCGATGCTTTTTTTGTTGGTCCACGTGCCGCCATGATAACGCCTTGGAGTACAAATGCTGTCGAAATTACTCAAAACATGGGTATTCAAGACATTATTCGTATTGAGGAATTTGAAGCTGTTGCTGAAGATTTTTCAGATTTCGACCCGATGATTTCTCAAAAATTTAACGGCCTAAATCAAGATTCGTTTACCATAGACATTAAGCCAGAACCTATTCTAAATATAGAAGATATTGCGGCTTACAATGCTCAGGAAGGCTTGTCGTTAAGCGACGAAGAAGTCGCATATTTAGAGAGCGTAGCAACAAAAATTGGTCGCCCGTTAACAGATTCTGAAGTCTTCGGATTTTCACAAGTCAATTCAGAGCACTGTCGTCATAAAATTTTCAACGGCACATTTGTTATCGATGGTGAAGAAAAAGAGGTATCATTATTTAAAATGATTCGTGAAACATCAAACAAAAATCCGAACGATATTGTTTCGGCTTATAAAGATAATGTCGCGTTTGTAAAAGGTCCTATAGTAGAACAATTTGCTCCTAAAACAGCAGACAAACCTGATTTTTACGAAACAAAAAATTACGAATCTGTAATTTCATTAAAAGCAGAAACACATAACTTCCCTACTACTGTAGAACCGTTTAACGGAGCAGCAACAGGTTCTGGTGGAGAAATACGCGACAGACTTGCAGGAGGAAAAGGGTCTTTACCTTTAGCCGGAACTGCGGTATATATGACGTCGTATTCTCGTTTAGAAGAAAACCGTCCGTGGGAACAAAAAATAGATGCTCGTCCGTGGTTATACCAAACACCAATGGATATTTTAATAAAAGCCAGTAATGGTGCTTCAGACTTCGGAAACAAATTCGGACAGCCATTAATTACGGGTTCTGTATTAACGTTCGAACATAACGAAAACGCATCGTCTAGTACAGCGAAAGCTAGAAAATTAGGTTACGATAAAGTCATTATGCAAGCTGGAGGTATTGGATATGGTAAAGCAGACCAAGCCTTAAAAGACACGCCTAAAACAGGTGATAAAATTGTTATTCTTGGTGGTGAAAATTACCGTATTGGAATGGGTGGTGCCGCAGTGTCTTCTGCAGATACTGGAGAATTTGAATCAGGTATCGAGTTAAATGCCGTACAACGTTCTAATCCAGAAATGCAAAAGCGTGCTGCAAATGCTGTTCGTGGTATGGTAGAAAGTGATGAAAACTTTATTGTGTCTATTCACGATCATGGTGCTGGTGGACATTTAAATTGTTTATCGGAATTGGTTGAAGATACCGGAGGAAAAATTGAATTGGATAATTTACCAGTTGGAGACCCTACCCTATCGGCTAAAGAAATTATTGGTAACGAATCTCAAGAACGTATGGGATTAGTTATTGCTGAAAAACATTTAGAAACTTTACATAAAATTGCAGATCGAGAACGTTCTCCGATTTACGATGTTGGAGAAGTTACCGGAAACGACCGCTTTACTTTCGAGTCTAAAACGACTGGTGAAAAACCAATGGATTTAGCCTTAGAAGATATGTTTGGAAGTTCTCCTAAAACAATAATGACCGACAATACCATTGTCAGAAAATATAAAAATCCACGATACAAATCTAAAAACTTAAAAATCTATTTAGAACAAGTGTTACAGTTAGAAGCTGTGGCTTGTAAAGACTGGTTAACAAACAAAGTCGATAGATGTGTTGGTGGTAAAGTAGCCAAACAACAATGTGTTGGACCTTTACAAATTCCGTTAAATAATGTTGGTGTTATGGCGCTAGACTATAACGGAAAAGAAGGTATTGCAACTTCTATTGGGCATGCGCCTATTTCAGCTTTAATTCATCCTGAATCAGGTAGTAGAAACGCCATTACAGAATCGCTTACCAATATTATTTGGGCGCCTTTAAAAGACAACTTAAAGAGTGTCTCTTTATCGGCAAACTGGATGTGGCCTTGTAAAAACGAAGGCGAAGATGCTAGATTATACAAAGCTGTACAAGCAGTTTCAGAATTTGCAATCGACTTAGGTATTAATGTGCCTACAGGAAAAGATTCGCTTTCTATGAAGCAAAAATATCCAAACGAAGAGGTTATTGCTCCTGGAACGGTAATTATTTCTGCTGCAGGAAATTGTTCAGAAATTACTAAAGTTGTAGAGCCGCTTTTAAAAGCAAATGGCGGAAATATTTATTACATCAATATCTCTCAAGACGACTTTAAATTAGGTGGTAGTTCATTCTTCCAAGCGTTAAACGCTATTGGAAACGATACACCAGATGTTAAAAGTACCGATTTTGTTAAGACCGCATTTAATACCATTCAAGACTTAATTAAAGCGGATAAAATTGAAGCTGGTCACGATATTGCTTCTGGTGGATTAATCACGACATTATTAGAATTATGTTTTGCAGATGTGAATTTGGGAGCAGATTATGATTTTACAAACTTAAATGAAGAAGATTCACTTAAAATATTATTCTCTGAAAACGCAGGACTTGTATTCCAAGCAGATGCTTCAGTAGAAGAAAGCTTTGCAGCAAACGGTATTGAAATTTTCAAAATCGGTACAGCTAATGCTTCTGGTCAAGTAAACATTAAAAACCATGAAGAGACTTTCTCTTTCGATGTTTCTGAAATGCGAGATGTTTGGTACAAAACCTCTTACTTATTAGACAAAAAACAAACAGCAAATAACGTTGCAGATGCACGTTACGAAAACTATAAAAATCAGCCGTTACAATATACTTTCCCTAAACACTTTACAGGAACACTTCCTAAAATAGATGCCAGTAAGCCTAAGCCTAAAGCTGCTATTATTCGTGAAAAAGGAAGTAATTCTGAACGTGAAATGGCAAATGCCATGTATTTAGCTGGGTTTGATGTGAAAGATGTACACATGACCGATTTAATTTCTGGTCGTGAAACACTTGAAGATATTCAGTTTATTGGTGCTGTTGGAGGATTCTCAAACTCAGATGTATTAGGGTCGGCTAAAGGTTGGGCTGGAGCGTTCTTATATAACGAAAAAGCAAATACCGCTTTAAAGAATTTCTTTAAAAGAGACGACACACTTTCTGTTGGGATCTGTAATGGATGTCAGCTTTGGATGGAATTAGAATTAATTAATCCAGAACACGATGTGCATGGAAAAATGCTTCATAACGACTCGCATAAACACGAGAGTTCATTTACTTCCGTAGAAATTCAGAAAAACAATTCTGTGATGTTATCTACATTAGAAGGTACCACTCTTGGGGTTTGGATTTCTCATGGAGAAGGAAAATTTAATCTTCCTAAAGACGAAAGCGACTACAACATTGTTGCCAAATACGGTTACGAAGGTTATCCAGCAAATCCTAATGGTTCAGACTTTAATACAGCCATGATGTGTGATGCTTCAGGAAGACATTTAGTAACCATGCCACATATAGAGCGTTCTACGTTTCAGTGGAACTGGGCAAACTATCCAGAAGGTAGAACAGATGAGGTTTCACCTTGGCTAGAGGCCTTTGAAAATGCAAAAATTTGGATTGAAGGAAATAAAGCTTAAATTGTGTAAATTTATGACTGATAAAAGACGCAATGAAATATGCTTTAATATTTTTATTATTATTTAATTACACTTATACATTAGCGCAAAACACAACGCATCAACCTAAAATTGATGCGTTGAAAGCGCAAATACATTCTGAGACCGACCAAAGTCAAAGACTTCATTATTTAGATACCTTAGCCGATTTAATTTATCAAAAAAAAGAATTAGGTTTCGACTCTATTTCCAGAGTCACTATAGATTTAGCAATAGCATTAGACTCCTTTAATATTGCTTCTCGAAACACACAAGGTTTAATAAATTATTACAACAATGTTATAGGAGAACCTGAAAAAGGTATTATTCTTTTTAAGAAATACTTCAAAGTTGTAAAAGATCATATTTCAGATAGAAATTTAGCAGGTATACATATAGATGCTGGCGATAGTTTTTATTTTATAAAAGAAATAGACACAGCCATGTCTTATTATGACAAAGCTATAACCTACGCAGAAAAGGCCGGAAACGATCATGTTAAAGCCTTTGCAATCTTATACCAAGGATATGCCTATTCAGATGAAGGAAAATTCTCCAAAGCATCTCAACGCTTACAAGAAGCCTCTAAAATATTTCTTACAGTTAAAGACACCTTTAATATTATTGCCTCTAAAAATGCCCTATCTATATTATACAGTTCCAATGGATTTATAAAAGAAGCAAAACAAGAACGAGATGAAGCTATTGTTTTAGCTGAATTGTCTAAGAATTATGGATTACTTGTCTCTCTTTATGCTAATTCTGCAGAAGATTATAACAAGCAAGGACAACAAAAAGCGCGCATACAAAATTTGCACAAAGCAGTCTCTATAAATAAAAAATCAAACAACTTTGAATATTTTAAACCTATACTCTTACAGGCCTTAACAATTGCTTATGCAGAAAATGACAGTATAAATCAAGCTAAATCTTATTTGGATACTTTAAGATCTGATAAAAAAAACATAAAAGGCATTTATGAAAGTAATTATTATAGAGCTGCTAGCTATTTGGCGTATGCCGAAAAAGACTATAACACAGCATTACAATGGTGCTTAAAATATTCGGATCTTGTCAGGAGTTCAAATAATATCGAAAATATTGAAGATTCGGAAAGGTTATTTACCAAAATTTATGAAAAATTAAAGTTGTATGAAGATGCTTATACGCATCTAAAAGCGTCTAAAAAAATTGAAGATTCCTTAAAATCCATTCAAAAAAATAATGCCTTAAGCTATTACCAAACGCTTTACGAAACAAATAAACGCGATCAGAAAATAAAAGATCAGAACAGTGAAATACAATTATTAGACGAACAAAACACTCGTAAAGCACAATTGCTTTGGTTGAGTATTATTATACTTATTGCGCTATTTTCAATCATTTACTTATGGCGTTCTCGTAAGTATTCACAAAAGAATGCTGAACTTCAAAAAATATTTGCCCAAGATTTAATTCATAGTGTAGAAGCCGAACGTAAACGTATCTCAAGTGAATTGCACGACAGTATTGGTCAGAGTTTGTTGCTTATTAAAAATAAAATATTATTAGACAAAGACAACAATACAGATACAGCATTAGTAGATTATGCTATAGACGAGGTTAGGTACATTTCGCAACAGCTTCATCCTTTTCAATTTGAAAAACTAGGATTAATAAATTCAATAAAAAATACAATTGAAACGTTTCAGAATAATTCTACTATTTTTTATTCAGAAGATATTGAAGTTGAATCCTTAGATATTTCAAAAGATAAAGAAATTTTTGTTTATCGTATGGTTCAAGAATGTTTAAACAATGTAGAAAAGCATTCTAATGCTAAAGCGTGTAATACAAGTATAATCGATTTAAAAGATGCCATTCTTGTTGAAATTAAAGATAATGGAGATGGTTTTGACGTTACCCAAGACACCGAATTACTTAATAGTTTAGGTATGAAAACCATTAAAGAACGAGCTAAAATTATAGGTGCCCAATTAAGTATTAATTCTGTTAAAGGGAAAGGCACAACCATTCAAATTAAAGTTCAAAAACATTAAACTATGTCAACCACTATAATTCTAGCAGACGATCACCCTTTATTATTAAATGGTACGAAAGAATTTTTAGAAAAAAAATGGTTTAAAGTCATAGCTACAGCAACTGACGGTAATTCTGCTTATAATAAAATTGTAGAACTTCAGCCAGATATTGCCATCCTGGATTTTGATATGCCAAAACTAAACGGCCTAGAAATTGCTTTAGAACTAAAACGAAAAGCTATTGCCACTAAAATTGTGATCTTAACGTTACACAAACAAGAAGCTATTTTAAAGCAGGTCGGAGACACTATTCATGGTTATATTACAAAAGATAGTGCTTTGGAAGAATTAGAATCATGTTTAGAGTATTTAAAAAACGGCACAAATTATATTGGTGAAAAGTTAAAAAATAGCATTCATTTTAATGCCAATACAGATGCAAACTTTAATAAACTAAGCGCCACCGAATTAAAAATTTTAAGATATTTAGATAAAAATCTTACCAGCATCCAGATTGCCGATGAATTATTTATTTCTAAACGTACGGTAGAAAAACACAGAAGTAATATTATTAAAAAGTTAGAAATAGATACCTCCAACCAAAATGCACTCTTTATTTGGTTGAAAAATCATCCAAACACGTTTAATACGTAGTCTTACGTATACTATTTTAATACCTTAATTTATAGCTTTACAGCTCACCAAACTATAAATTACTGTTATTGAAACACATAACTATTTTACCCCAAATAATTATTGGGTACTAAATGTTTTTTCTATTGAATTATTCAATACAGAAACGTACGCCATTCAACCAGATGGTTTTAGTTATATAATTTATAGTGTAGACAACACAAATGCTACGGCATATTATAAACCGTTCCTTACACCTTTAATATTGCAACCAGAAACACTCGGCATGTTTTATATCGCTAAATGCAGACCGACTTATGTGGGGTATTTAGTGAAACATCAGGTTAAGATGATTTCTAATACGCCTAAAGATTTTTTGTCTGTTTTATCATCAAATTTGTTAAAAAACATAACACCTACTATACTTGACAATATTTTGATGCATTTACAGGTTCAAAATAAGAATGCAACGTTAGCTCAACTTAAAAGTCATTATCAATGTACACATCTAAATGTTGAAGCACTTTTCAAAGAAAATATTGGTTTAACTTTTAACGCCTATCAGAACATCGCATTTAAAAGTACGTAAACCTACGCATTGTAAGGCTTTAAAAAAAAGTATAATTTAGCCATACCTTATAAAACTATAGTCTATTTTTTAATATGCTATACGTGTTATAAAAATCCAAAACATATTGTATCAAACAATATAAAAGTGCTATTAATCTATAAATATCAGGCTAAGATCTATTGTTCTTAGCCTGTTTTTTTTTGATTAAAATTAACCTCTAAATAATTACATTTTAAGAATAAATAGGCTGAAAAAATTTACCCTTTATTTTATCACTATTTTTTTTGAGACCTCTTGTACTTTTACAATGTAAGTTCCTGTTTTAAAATTCTGAATATCTATTTCTGCTTTAGATGTATTAAAGATTTTTGCAAGAACTAATCGTCCAGCCATATCTGAAATTTCCACCAAGCCTAAAGTTTGATTTCCTAAAGCAATATTTAAAATAGCACCTTGAGATGGCACCGGATAAATTTTAAGCTGTTGTTCTAATTTTATGATATCTCCTAATCCTAAAGTTTTATCCGTTCCGAATCCAACTGTTACACCAATATCTGATTGTGAATAAGGAAACATATCGCCTCCTGCATTTAATTCTTCTGCACCAGTATCAAAAGATGCAGATCTAGGACCACCAAGAATATCTGTTGTTAAAAACGCATACGATCCAATACCTGCATCAATCGCAGCACTCCCACTTACAATATAATAAAATGTAGCATTAGACCCCAACAATCCCGAACTTACACTGATGTTATCATTAGTATCTGTAGTAATATCCCAAGATCCGTTTTGTTTAATATTCCCTTCCATTATAGAAGCATCTCCAATTGGAGCTGTCGTAAGTTGAATAGCTTTGGTGGTGTTTTCGTAAATTACATTATTGGCTACTATTAAATTTTCTGGAGCAAGCGTATTTGTACTTTTTATTTTAGTCCCAATTCGCAGTCCATAATCGCAGTTTACAAGTGTATTATTTACAATACTTACGTTTTTAACCTGATAATATTCGTTTAATGCACTGTCTGGTTTTCCGTTAGAAACATTAATCCCTCCGGTTCCTCCAGATGTAGAGCCGTCTGGTTTTTTAGAGTTAACACCTTCAATGTAATTATTGTAAATTAAGTGATCTTCTCCCATAACACGTATTCCACCACTAAAAACATTTTTATTAGCAAAAAAGAAATTATTATACACTTCGCAACCATTTCCGTGTCTCAGTGTTAAGGCTCCTTGATAATCATCGAATGTGTTATTATAGTATTTATTTTTTCCACTTTTATTAGAAATCACTTCAATTTCACCGCTAAAATTATAGAAATAGTTATTGTAAACTTCGGTATAAGAATCTGATAATGATGTAGAACTACTTCCTATTCTAATGGCATCTTGATCGTTTAAATCATTAATCTCGCCAACAGGTGTACGATCGGCAAAATAATTATGATGAATTTTATGATAATTAGCCTCTGTAGAACTTCTATTATCATTTATTATACTACCTACGCCATGTTTCCCTATAAATGAAGAATAACTTACTTCATTATTTGTTCCGCGTAATAAAATCCATTTAAATGTATCTTCTTCTTGAGCTGTTGTACCATTATACGAGTCTATTTGAATATTGGTAACCGTACAATGATTACAATCGTTAGACGATTTAAATTCAATAACAGGAATATCTGTATCTAAATTTGAAGGGTTTTGAAACACCACATCTTTAAATATAATGTATGCGCCTCCCATTTTCACATAAGAATTTCCTTCAAAAAAAACACTTCCAGGAGTTTCTGCCTGTATTGTTATAGGCTCATTTTCTGTTCCTATTTTATTAATACTGAGCTGCACATTACTCCATGTTTTATCTGCAAGTGTAATTGTTGTTCCTGCAGTTGCATTAGAAATAGCAGACTCTAATGCTGCAGTTGTACTTACTACTTGTCCGTAAGTAGACAGCTTAAATACAAGTACAATAATTGTTAAGACATTAGATAGTTTAGTTATTGTCATAGTTGTTTGTTTATAAATAGTCGTATTAATTAGACTTTAGGTTGTTACATAATTAGTTTCGAATATAAATCAAAAATCAAACCAAATTACCTCGTATTAGATATTGGTTTGCTTGTAAAAATGAGTCACAACATCATCGTAACTTTTAATCGTTTTTTTAATCCAATCCATACGTTTTTCTACTTGTTCTGCTTCAGAAAGTCGCCAATCGATATCTGTTTGTTTCAATTTAGTCGTTACATGTTGTAAAATAATAGCTGCAGAAACAGAAATATTTAAGCTCTCTGTAAATCCTACCATAGGTATTTTCAAAAAGCAATCTGCTTCATCTAAAACAGTTTGAGATAAGCCTTCTGTTTCTCTTCCAAAGAAAAAACAGGACGGTTTTGTAACATCAAAATCATGTAATTCACAATCGTTTTCATGTGGCGTAGTCGCTACAATCTGATAGCCTTTTTGTTTTAAATCTGTAATACAATCTTTCACATGATTGTAGCGATTAAGATCGACCCATTTCTGTGCTCCCATAGCAATCTCTCGATCTATTTGTTTGGAGTTTCGCTCTTCAACTATATTCACTTCTTGAATACCAAAAACATCGCAACTTCGTATCACTGCGCTGGTATTATGTAATTGATAAACGTCTTCTGTTGCGACCGTAAAATGTTTGGTGCGTTGTGGTAAAACAGCATCAAATCGGGCTTTGCGATTAGGCGTTATAATAGTCTCTAAATGTTCTAGAAGTTTTAAATCGATCATGAATATAAATTCAGTATTATGAATCTTCTAATTTATAAAAATGATTTCTTATTTTTAACTAATGAAACATATAGTTGTACTTAGTGGCGCTGGAGTAAGTGCCGAAAGTGGTTTAAAAACCTTTAGAGATGCCGATGGATTATGGGAAGGTCACAATGTTATGGATGTGGCTACTCCAGAAGGTTTTGCTAAAAATCCAGAATTGGTTTTAACTTTTTATAACGAACGCCGGAAACAACTTCTTGAGGTTAAACCTAATTCTGCTCATTTCGATTTAGCCGCATTAGAACAGGATTACAAAGTGACTATTATCACTCAAAATGTAGACGATTTACACGAACGCGCAGGCAGCACAAACGTTATCCATTTACATGGCGAATTATTAAAAGCAAGAAGTATAAAAAACAATGATATTCTTCCTTGGAATACAGATATGAAACTAGGCGATTTATGTGCCCAAGGTCACCAAATTAGACCTCATATAGTATGGTTTGGAGAAGCTGTACCTATGATAGATGAGGCGATAGAAATTTGTAAAACAGCCGATATTTTAATTATTGTGGGCACATCTATGCAAGTGTATCCTGCAGCAGGATTAAAAGATTTTGTAAAGTCTGGAACGCCTATATTTTATATAGACCCTAAGCCTGCAGACATACACGATAAATACGTTACAACCATAAAAGAAAAAGCATCTACAGGTATGAAAACCGTAATAAAAGCTTTATCTTCTCAATAAACACAACACAGAAATACTTCAATCGAAAAAGATTAAAACTGTTGTAAATTAATATTCTTTATACTACTTTTAGTTGATGACAGATGCCGAAATAGAACAAGAAAATGCAGCCATTGCAAAAGCTTACAAAGACCTTTTAAAAGTTAGTTATCGCACCTTAACAGACGATGATAAAAAACTAATTCGTAAGGCGTTTGATGTTGCTGTAGAAGCACATAGCGAACAACGCAGAAAATCTGGTGAAGCTTATATTTTTCATCCCATAGCGGTTGCACGTTTAGTTGCTAAAGAAATTGGTCTAGATGCAACATGTATTGCTGCTGCCCTTTTACATGATGTTGTAGAAGATAATCCGAATTACACCATAGAAGATATTGAAAATCTTTTTGGTAAAACCGTTGCTGTAATTGTAGAAGGATTAACTAAAATTTCTTCGATGCAAAAAGACATGGAAGATGTGTCTTTACAAGCGGAAAATTTCCGTAAAATGCTTCTTACACTTAATGATGATGTTCGTGTTATTATTATTAAAATAGCAGACCGTTTGCACAATATGCAAACTATGGACTCTATGCGTCCGGACAAACAAATTAAGATTGCCAGCGAAACGCTTTACATTTATGCCCCTCTAGCACACCGTATTGGACTGTATAATATAAAAACAGAATTAGAAGATTTAGGTTTAAAATATACAGAACCTGAAGTGTATTTCGATATTCTGAATAAAATAAAAGAGAGTAAAGAAGAACAAGACGAATACATTAGAGAGTTTAACGAGTTAATTGAAACATCTTTAGACAAGGAAGGTTTACACTACACCATAAAAGGACGTCCGAAATCCATATTTTCTATCCGTAGAAAAATGATGAAGCAAGGCGTATCTTTTGACGAAGTTTACGATAAATTTGCCGTTCGGATTATATATAAAAGTGATACTGCCAATGAAAAATTCTTGGCTTGGAAAATTTATTCTATAGTTACAGATCATTTTCGTCCAAACCCTATTCGATTAAGAGATTGGATTTCTTCACCTAAATCTACAGGTTACGAGGCCTTGCATATTACTGTAATGGGACCAAAAGGGCGTTGGGTAGAAGTACAAATAAGAAGTGAGCGCATGAACGAAATCGCAGAAAAAGGTTACGCGGCTCACTACAAATACAAACAAGGAGATACTAAAGAAGACAGTTTAGATACTTGGGTTGCAAAATTACAAGAAGCCTTAGAAAGTAACGAAACCAATGCGGTTGATTTTGTTGAGCAATTTAAACTCAATTTATATTCTAAAGAAATCTTTGTTTTTACACCTAAAGGCGATTTAAAATCTTTACCTAAAGATGCCACGCCTTTAGATTTTGCATTCAATATACATACCGAAGTTGGTATGCGTACTCGTGGTGCTAAAGTAAACGGTAAGTTAGTCCCGCTTAGTTATAAACTTAATAGCGGAGATCAAGTAGACATATTAACATCAGACAGTTCTAAACCCAATGCAAACTGGTTAGATTATGCCACAACTGCTAAAGCTAGAGGTAAAATTAAATCTGCTTTAAAAGAAGACAAAAAAAGTATTGGTGAAGATGGTAAAGAAATTTTAAGACGTAAATTAAAACAACTTAAAATAGATCTTAATGAAAAATCGGTTAACGAATTGGTTCATTTTTTTAAATTAAAAACCAGTTTAGATTTATTTTACCGCATAGGTATTGGTGCAATAGACAACACCATGTTAAAATCTTATGCATCTTCTAGAAGCAATGCACTTGTTAGTTTCTTTAAAAATAAAATAACACGTCGTGCAAATGTTTCTAAGGAAGAGCTTGAAAAAGAAGAAGTCACTTCAAAATACGATTTACTTGTTTTTGGAGCGGAAGAAGAAAAATTAGATTATAAACTCTCTAATTGCTGTAATCCAATTCCGGGAGATCAAGTATTCGGATTCATATCTGTAAACGAAGGCATCAAAGTACACAAGAAAAACTGTCCAAATGCCGTATCTTTGCAATCTAATTACGCATATAGAATTATTCAAGCCAAATGGATTGATTCGTCACAACAAGCATATTCTGCGCAATTAATTTTATCGGGAATAGACAATATTGGTATTGTAAATGACATTACAAAAATCATTTCATCAAACATGCACGTCAATATTAAAAGTATAAGTTTTAAAACAAATGATGGACTATTCTCAGGGAAACTGAATGTAATTGTAAAGAATAATTCAATGCTGAATAAATTAGTTACGAATCTAAAAAAAATTAATGGTATAGATAAAGTGTCTAGAGTCTAAAAATATATGTAAATTTGCGGTTGAAATTATGAGTTTAAAATCAGATACAAAAAATCAGGACATTGTAAAGAATGTCTTCACCAAATTCCTAGAAGATAACGGTCATAGAAAAACACCTGAACGTTATGCTATACTTCAAGAAATTTACGATAGTGAAGTTCATTTCGATATAGAATCACTATATCTAAACATGAAAAACAAGAAATATCGTGTTAGTCGTGCAACCCTTTACAATACTATAGAGCTTCTATTAGGTTGTGGCTTAGTTAGAAAACATCAGTTTGGTCAAAATCAAGCACATTACGAAAAATCGTATTTCGATAAACAACACGATCACGTTATCTTAACAGATACCGGTGAAGTTATCGAATTTTGCGATCCAAGAATTCAATCTATAAAGAAAACAATCGAAGAAGTTTTTGATATTGAAATAAAAAATCATTCGCTATATTTTTATGGCAACAGAAAAACAACAACCAAATAATATACTTTTATAATGGCAGTAGATTTACTACTAGGGTTACAATGGGGAGACGAAGGCAAAGGAAAAATTGTTGACGTTCTTACCTCTAAATACAATGTTATTGCCCGTTTTCAAGGGGGACCAAACGCAGGACACACTTTAGTGTTTAACGGTAAAAAACACGTTTTACACACTATCCCTTCAGGAATTTTTCACGGAGATGCTATGAATTTAGTCGGTAACGGTGTGGTTATAGATCCTGTAATATTTAAAAAAGAATTAGATAAGCTTGAAGAGCAAGATGTAGATTACAGAAAAACACTTCTTATCTCTCGTAAAGCACACATTATTTTACCAACGCACCGCTTATTAGATGCAGCAAGTGAAGCCTCTAAAGGAAAAGCAAAAATTGGATCGACTTTAAAAGGTATTGGACCAACTTACATGGACAAAACCGGACGTAATGGATTACGTGTAGGCGATTTAGAATTAGAAGATTGGAAAGATCGTTACAGAGCTTTAGCAGATAAGCACGAAGCTATGATTGATTTTTACAATGCTGAAATTCAATACGACTTAAAAGAACTTGAAACTGAATTTTTTGAAGCTGTAAAAGTTTTAAAATCTTTAAAATTCATTGATTCAGAAGAGTATGTATACCAAGCTCAAAAATCAGGAAAAACAATTCTTGCAGAAGGTGCTCAAGGCTCACTATTAGACATCGACTTCGGAACATATCCATTCGTAACATCTAGTAATACAACTGCCGCTGGTGCTTGTACTGGTTTAGGTGTAGCGCCTAACAGTATCGGAGAAGTATTTGGTATTTTTAAAGCCTATACAACTCGTGTTGGATCTGGCCCATTCCCTACCGAATTATTCGACGAAGATGGTGCAACTATGGCTAAAGTTGGACATGAGTTTGGAGCAACAACAGGACGTGCACGTCGTTGTGGTTGGTTAGACCTTGTCGCTTTAAAATATGCTTGTCAAGTAAATGGCGTTACTCAATTAATGATGATGAAAGCTGATGTGTTATCAGGATTTAAATCATTAAAAGTATGTACAGCTTATAAATATAAAGGTGAAGTTATAGAACATTTCCCTTACAACATCGAGCCTGAAAATGTAGAACCTGTTTACACAGAATTTTCTGGATGGAGCGAAGATTTAACTAAAATGTCTGACGATTCTCAGCTTCCAAAAGCCTTAAACGATTATATCGTGTTTTTAGAAAAAGAATTAGAAACACCTATTACCATTGTTTCTGTAGGACCAGATAGAAAAGAAACTATTTTTAGATAACATTTAGTTTTACAACTTTATAAAAACCTGCTTAGACTTATTTTAAGCAGGTTTTTTTATCTTAAATGTTTTACAAATCATTATCGAAAATCATTTATATCCTTATTTTTGCCTCAAATATTTTAAATTGAAAACATTTCAAATACACTATATATTTTTTGTATTCTTTTTTATTGCAGTTACCTCGCTTCAAGCTCAGGAACAAAAACGTATTAAAATAGAATACTCTGGATTTTTAACGACTAGCGAAACTAAATATCCTGGTGCTAAAGTCTTAACTAGAGATGATTCTGGACAGATTCATATTATACACGAAGGTGTAAATATGTGGTGCGATCAGGCCATATTTTACAGCAAAGAAGATTTTATTGAAGCCTACGGTAACGTTAAAATGAAACAAGGCGACACCATTAATATGGATGCCAAATATGTAGAATATAGCGGAAAAACAAAATTAGCTTTTGCCAGCGGAGATGTGGTGTTAACAGAACCTAGTTCGGTTTTAACCACAGACACCTTATATTTTGATCGGGCAAAACAACAATCGTTTTACAAAACTGGCGGAAAAGTAGTTCGAGATTCTTCAGGAACAATCACCAGCACCATTGGAAGGTATTATATGGATGTAAAAAAATACCAGTTTGTTAATAAGGTAAAACTTGTTAATCCCCAATACATTTTAGAAACAGAACAATTAGATTATTATACAGAAAATGCATTAGCTTACATGTACGGCCCAAGTACAATTACAGGCGAAACATCTAAAATATATTGCGAGCGTGGTTTTTACGATACCAAAAGTGACATGGGGTACTTTATTAAAAACTCTAAAATAGATTATGATAACCGTACTATAAAAGGCGACAGTTTATATTTTGATAGAAACAAGAATTTTGCCTCTGCTACCAATAACATCACGGTTACAGATACACTAAATAATAGTGTTATTAAGGGACATTATGCAGAAGTGTATAGAGCAAAAGATTCTGTTTTTATAACCAAACGCGCTTTAGCCATTTCGGTACAAGAACGCGATTCATTATATATTCATGGCGACACCTTAATGGTTACAGGAAAGCCAGAACATAGAATTACACGTGCGTTTAGAAATGTAAAAATGTATAAATCGGATATGAGTGGGAAAGCAGATTCTATACACATGGATCAGCAAACGGGGTTAACCCAACTTATAAATTTGTCTCGACTAGCACCAAAAGATAACTTTGCCGTAAAGCGCCGACCTATAATTTGGAATGTTGGCAATCAGATGACAGGTGATACGATTCATATTAAATCGAATGCTGAAGAAGAACGATTGGATTCTCTTATCGTTTTCGAAAATGCTTTTATAATTAGTAAAGATACTATTGGTAAAGGCTTCAATCAAATTAAGGGACAAAGATTATACGGATTGTTTAACGATCAAAATCAATTAAAACAAGTCGACATTATTAGAAATGCCGAATCCATTTATTACGCCAGAAACGACGAACAAAAATTAATTGGGATTGAAAAATCTAAATCGGCTAACATATCCATGTTCTTTGAAGGTAACGAGATTATAGAATTAAAAAAAATTAATCAGGTAGATGGAACCTTATTTCCAGAGTCTAAATACCCGGCCAATGCCACTCAATTAAGCGGATTTGATTGGCGAGAAGAAGAGCGCCCTAAAAGTGTAGAAGATTTATTTACAGACGATCCGCCTTTAGATCTACCTATAATAAAAGGTTTAGAGCCCTATGTGCCACAAGACGAGTTTTTTGATGATCAGTTAATTGATCGTGCTGAAGAAGCCGAAGAAACAAATAAATCAAACAACTTACAAAACCCATCTAAAGCCTCTAGACATATACCTTCTAAAGATTCAATTCAAAATTTAAAACCCGATTTAAAAACACCTGCAACATTAGAAAAAGCACCTTAAGATGAAAGAAGCATTCTTTAAATATCAAGCACAAACCTCTCCATTCCCTTTGGCTATGGAAATATCGCATGCTAAAGGCTCTTATATCTACGACACTAATCAAAATGCATATTTAGATTTTGTAGCCGGTGTATCTGCATGTAGTTTAGGTCATGGTCACCCTAAAGTTGTTAAGGCCATAAAAGATCAAGTCGATAAATACATGCACGTTATGGTGTATGGGGAGTACATCCAAAAACCAGCAGTAGATTTAGCTAAATTTATTGCCCAACACACCCCAGAACCATTAGAGCAAACCTATTTAGTGAATTCGGGAACAGAAGCTATTGAAGGCGCTTTAAAACTTGCCAAACGTGCCACTGGACGTAGTGAAATTATAGCTGCTAAACATGCTTATCACGGAAATACTATGGGCTCTATGAGTGTGATGGGTTATGAAGAACGCAAACAAGCATACAGACCTTTAGTACCAGGCACTAAACTTATAACGTTTAACAACGAAGACGACTTAGCTGAAATTACCAACAAAACGGCAGCCGTTATTTTAGAAACCATACAAGGTGGAGCGGGCTTTATTGAACCTAAAAACGGATACTTAACTAAGGTTAAAGCAAAGTGTGAAGCCGTTGGTGCTTTATTAATTTTAGATGAAATACAACCAGGTATTGGCCGTACAGGGAAATTATTTGGTTTTGAAAATTACAACTGTGTTCCAGACATCGTCGTTTCAGGCAAAGGATTGGGTGGCGGAATGCCAATTGGTGCATTTACCGCTTCTACAGCGTTAATGGCACAACTTAAAGAACATCCTAAAATGGGTCATATTACAACATTTGGCGGACACCCGGTTATTGCTGCCGCAGCTTTAGCCACCTTAAAAGAAGTTGTTAAGACAGAATTAATGGCAGAAACCTTAGAGAAGGAACGCTTAATAAAACGCTTATTACAACATCCACTAATTACAGAAATACGAGGGAAAGGCTTAATGCTTGCCGCTTTAACACCGAGTGCAGAAATTACAAATCAGGTGATTTTAGAAGCTCAAAACCAAGGTTTAATCGCATTTTGGTTACTTTTTGAACCTAGAGCCATACGAATAACACCACCTTTAACGATATCTAACACAGAAATAGAAGCGGGTTGCAAGATACTTATCGACATCTTAAACAAGATAAACAACTGATTTTTAATAAAATAAATCGTTATTTCCAGTTCACTTTTCTATACTGTTGATTACTTTGTTGAAAAGATTTACCTTTTTTTTTAATTATGCTTAAATTTGAGCATTACATTTAATGGTATAAGAAACCATATACAGCTGCCTATGGAGTTCAGTCCTAATAACAACGAATTACCCTTATTAAAATTTGAATCAATGCTTAAGACAAATCATGTCTTATTTTTTGATTCAGAAGAATTTGAAAATATAATCCATTATTATTTAGATCTGGGAAAAATCGCATTGGCTAAAAAAGCTATAAAATTAGGTTTAGATCAACATCCAACATGTACCAATTTAAAACTTTTTAAAATAGAAGTTTTTGTTTTTGAAAATAAGCTAGAACAGGCAGATTCTATGCTTAACGATTTGTACACGTTAGAACCACAAAATGAAGAAATTTACATTCAAAAGGCAAATATTTTATCTAAAAGAGATCAACACGAACAAGCTATTGATGTCTTAAAAAAAGCCATACTCCTATCTGAAGAAACGGCAGATTTATATTCTTTAATCGGTATGGAATATTTATTCTTAGATCGGTTTGAAGAAGCTAAAAACAGTTTTATTAAATGTTTAGAAGAAGATCTTGAAGATTATTCTGCGCTTTACAACATGATCTATTGTTTCGAATTTATGGAACAACATGAAGAAGCTATAACTTATCTTAACCTCTATTTAGATCAAAACCCGTACAGTGAAGTTGGTTGGCACCAATTAGGCAAACAATATTTCGCATTAAAGCGTTACAAAAAAGCCATTGCTGCATATGATTTTGCGATCATATCGGACGATAGTTTTGTAGGTGCTTATATTGAAAAAGGTAAAGTACTTGAAAAATTAAAACGTTTTGAAGACGCTATAGAAAGCTATACCACCTCTTTAACATTAGACGATCCAACATCTTTTGCCTTATTACGCATTGGACACTGTTACGAGAAGTTGAATAAGAATGATCTGGCTATAAAATATTTTAAAAGAACGGTTCACGAAGACCCTTTATTGGATAAAGGTTGGGTAGCCATTACAAGATTTTACAGCAAACAAAAAAACTATCAGAAGGCTTTATATTACGTTAATAAAGCCATTAATATTGATGGTGACAATGTAAAATATTGGAAATTATTTGCTCAAATTAATCACCGTTTAAACTATTTAGAAGAGGCGGAACACGGATATAAAAAAGCAATAGAATTGGGTAACTACGAATTAAACACTTGGTTATCGCGTTGTGATATTTTAATACAAATCGGAGAACCTGAAGCTGCTATTTATAATCTTTTACAAGCGGCAGAATTTTATCCAGAGAATGCCGAAATCGAATATCGTTTAGCTGGTTTATATTTTAAAGGCAACGAACTTGAAAAAGCATCTTTTCATTTAAAAAATGGTTTGCACTATAACCCTGAATATGTTTTTATTATAGAAGAACTATTTCCAGAAACGTACAAATCTAAACTTGTAAAAAAAGCCCTTAAAGCTAAAGATTAGTCTGTGCAATGTGGGTAAAATTTATACCTTTGGGTTTCGAATTTAAAACCTAAAAATGCAACGACAATTAAAAGACTATCTAATTATTTCTCTGAAAGGATTAGCAATGGGAGCTGCCGATGCTGTTCCTGGTGTATCAGGAGGAACAATCGCATTTATTTCTGGAATTTATGAAGAGCTTATTGCAACCATTAGTGGCATTAATCTTTCTCTTTTTAAAACCTTAAAATCTGAGGGTTTTAGTGCGTTTTGGACACAACTAAACGGAAATTTTATACTGGCTTTACTTTCTGGTATTGTTGTAAGTTTTATCTCGTTTATGCGTGTTGCTAAATATTTACTTGAGCATCATCCCATATACATTTGGTCGTTCTTTTTCGGACTCATTATAGCTAGTATCTTTTTTGTGGGAAAGCAGATTGAACGCTGGAATATCGCTGCCATTCTCAGCCTAATCATTGGAGCAGTACTCGCCTATTATATTACTACGTTACCGTCTTTAAACAGTTCAGAGAATCCTTGGTTTCTATTTCTTGCAGGAGCCATAGCCATTTGTGCAATGATTTTACCAGGAATTTCCGGATCCTTTATCCTACTTATCTTAGGAGCTTATAAAACACTAAGCGATGCTTTACACGATTTTGATGTTAAGAAAATCATCTTATTTGTGTCAGGTGCCTTGGTCGGCTTATTAAGCTTTAGCCACTTACTAAAGTGGTTATTTAAACATTATCACAATATCACATTAGCTGTGTTAACTGGGTTTATTTTTGGTTCATTAAATAAAGTTTGGCCTTGGAAACTCACAACCACTGTTTTAGAAAAAGAGACAGGACGAATATTACCATTCTCTGAAGTATCTGAATTAGGTACGCTTTCTATTTTCGAACAACACACCCAAGTTACTGAGGTTTATAAAACGGTAGTAGAGCGTAGTACTTTTCCTGCAGTATATGCAGACATGAATCAGATAGACGCGCATCTAATACCGGCAATAGGCTTAATGATTGCAGGATTTTTAACTATCTTTATTTTAGAAAAAGTAGGAACTAAGAGAAGTTAATGGAAAGCACAAGAACATTATCTGATAAGATTTTCTTGGTCTTAAAAGGACTAGGAATGGGTGCTGCCAATAAGGTTCCTGGAATTTCGGGTGGTGTAGTTGCATTTGTTTCTGGTTTTTATGAAGAGTTTATTTATTCGCTTCAGAAATTTAACGGTAAGGCCTTAATTTTACTTGTTAATGGACGCTTTAGAAGCTTATACCGTTATATAAATGGACGGTTTTTAAGTCTGCTATTTTTAGGAATGATTATTAGTTATTTCAGCATTTCTAAAATTTTGGATTATTTAATTCAACATTATGAATTGTATGTATGGAGCGTATTTTTCGGAATGATTATAGGCTCTATTTACTACATCAGTAAAGATTTTGAAGATTGGAATTACAAAACGGTTATCGCTTTAATTATAGGTACCATTCTAGGTGTTAGCATTAGTTTTTTAGATCCTGCTAAAGAAAACGACAATCTGTGGTTTGTCTTTTTTTGTGGAATTATTAGTGTATCAGGAATGACACTTCCTGGATTTTCAGGCTCATTTATCTTAATATTACTCGGAAACTATGTACTCTTACTGGTCGATTCTGTAAATGCTTTATATGATACTGTAGCAGAACTTATTCAATGGGATTTTAGTTTTCTACATAACCCTATACGCATACGTTTGTTACAAGTTTTAAGTGTATTCACTTTAGGCTCGCTAACAGGACTGGTTACATTTTCTCATGTGCTTAGCTATATTTTAAAACATTACAAGAGTATTACAATGGCATCTATTATCGGTTTTATTGTAGGCTCATTGGGTGTGGTTTGGCCTTGGAAACAGACCGTTTTTAAAACATTAGAATCTGGAGAACTCGCTTTAGACTCTACAGGATCTAAAGTAATTACTAATTACATTCGCTATATTCCAGAATTAAATACAGAAACGTTTGTTGCCATTGCTTTAATTATCATAGGTATTGGGCTTGTACTGGCTTTAGAAATATACGGCGAAAAAACACGAACTACTCATGAATAAATTAGGACTATTAGGTAAGCAAATTTCGTATTCGTTTTCCAATACATATTTTAAAAAAAAGTTTGAAGATTTAAATATTACAGATACAACCTATCAAAATTTTGACTTAGATAATATTTCAGAATTTCCTTCCATTTTAAAAGAGCATCCAGAAGTAAAAGGTCTAAACGTAACCATTCCTTATAAAGAACAAGTGATTCCTTTTTTGGATGAATTAGACGATGATGCAAAAAAAATAGGTGCTGTAAACACAATTAAACGTACCAAAGACGGCAAACTAATTGGAAGTAACACCGATTATTATGGTTTTACAAAATCTATTGAACCTTATTTAAAACCACATCATAATCAAGCCTTAATATTGGGTACAGGTGGTGCCAGCAAAGCCATTGCTTTTGCATTAACACATTTAGGAATTGCTTTTAAATATGTATCAAGAACTCCTAAAAACGACCAAACGATAAGTTACGATACATTGTTAAAGGAAGGTCTACAAGATTTTAAATTAATTATTAACTGTTCGCCTGTGGGAACGTTTCCCAATGTAGACGATTGTCCGAATATTCCATATGACGATATTACTGCCGAACATTTATTATTCGATTTAATTTACAATCCGGAAGAGACTACATTTTTAAGAAAAGGGAAAGCTCATCACGCAACAACTTTAAACGGTTACAATATGCTTGTAAATCAGGCAGAAAAATCTTGGGAAATCTGGGATTTATAAATCAATAAACAGTGTCATTTAAACTATACAACACTTTGTAATTATAAGAGTTGTTAGTATCTTTAGTGACTAATATATTAATACACAAACATTTTTTAAAATGTCAGAGCAAGATAACCTACAACCTGTAGACGGAAACGAAGAAAAACAAATAAAAGCTTCAACTTCGGAAGAAAATTCACAAACAGAAATCACAGCTTCAACAGAAGATGTAAAAAATGAAGACGTTGTCTTTGAAGAAATCGAAGCTTCAAATGCCGAGGATGCCGAAGATGAAGGCAATAACGACAGACATACTATTCCTTTTAAGGAATACGACAGCATGTCGCTAGAAGCATTGGTTATCGAACTTGAAAAATTAGTATCAAGTGAAAAAGTTCAGGCCATTAAAGAACATGTTGATGGTATTAAAAATGAATTCAATTCTAAATTTAACTCGTTAATAGACGAGAAAAAAGAAGAGTTTATTAATGAAGGTGGTAACGAAATAGACTTCTACTACTCTAGTCCAATTCAAAAACGCTTTAAAGACGCGTATAAAGAATACAGAAGTAAATTACATGCTCACTATAAAAATATAGAAAATAATTTAAAGTCTAATTTAGACAACAGACTACAAATTATTGAAGAAATTAAAGGTTTAATTAATGTAGAAGAAAACATTAATACAACCTATAAACATTTTAAAGACCTACAAGAACAGTGGCGTAATGCAGGGCCTATTCCTAGAGATAAATACAATAATGCTTGGAATAGTTACCACCACCATGTCGAGATTTTTTACGACTTTTTACACTTAAATCGCGATTTAAGAGATTTAGATTTTAAACACAATCTAGATTTAAAATTAAAGATTATAGAGCGTGCTGAAGAATTAGCTCAAGACGACGATACTAATCGTTCGTTTAGAGAGTTACAAGTGCTTCATAAAATGTGGAAAGAAGAATTAGGACCTGTTTCTAAAGAATACAGAGAAGAGATTTGGAACCGTTTTAAAGCTGCGACAAAGATTATTCATAATAAGCGCCAAGCCTATTACAATCAATTAGACGAGGTCTATGAAAAAAATCTTGAAAAGAAAACAGAGATTATCAATAAAATAGAGGCTTTAACCATTGCAGGCGCAAAATCGCATAACGGATGGCAAGCTAAAATTAAAGAAATTGAGCAGTTAAGAGAAGCCTTTTTTAGCGCAGGAAAAGTCCCATTAAAAGTAAATGAAGCGACTTGGGCAAAATTTAAAGAAACCGTTCGTTCTTTTAACCGTAAGAAGAATGTATTCTACAAAGATTTAAAAAAGGAGCAGTTTGAAAATCTTCAGAAAAAATTAGATTTAATAAAAATTGCCGAAGACAATAAAGACAATGATGATTTTGATGCAACGACACCGTTGATGAAAAAGATTCAGAACGATTGGAAAAAAATTGGTCACGTGCCTCGTAAAGACAGTGATAAAATTTGGAAACAATTTAAAGCGGCTTGTAATGGGTATTTCGACAAATTACACTCTAAAAAGAATGCCGAAAACGAAGTTGAAAATGCAGCCTTTAAAGCTAAGAGTGAACTTCTAGACGCTATGAAGTCTTTAGAATTAACAAACGAAAAAGACGCAGATCTAGAAACTATTAAAGCACAAATTACAGCTTGGAAAGCTATTGGTCGTGTACCAAGTAACAAACGTTTTATAGAAGGTAAGTTTAATAAAGCTTTAGACGAACTTTTTAAACAAGTAAAAGTAGATAAAAACGAAGCTGAATTAATTAAGTTTGAAAATAAACTAGACGAACTTAATAATGCTGAAGACACCAGACACTTAGACAACGAGCGTTTATTTATTCGTAAAAAGATTGATGAAGTTAAAGCTGAAATTAATCAGTTAGAAAACAATTTACAGTTCTTTACAAACGTAAAAGACGATAATCCTCTAGTTAAAGAAGTTCATGCAAATATTGCTAGACATAAAGACGACTTAAAACTATGGAAAACAAAACTGAGTAAAATTAAAGCTTTGTACTAAGCGATAATATAAATTATATAAACGTCCATTAAATGATTTTAATGGACGTTTTTTTTTACCCATAAATTACACAAACAACATAATAGAAAGCACTTTAGTGCACAAACAGAAACTCGAAAACGATTTCGAAAAATCTTATTATAACATTAGCTAGTATTAGAAAAAACCACATTATCTTTGAGGCTAATTCAACATATTGAAACTTATTAACATGGAAAATAAGAAAACAATTATAGTTGTTGGTGGTGGTTTTGCAGGTTTAGAATTTATCAATCAACTTAAACATGCACATCAATACAATGTTATTTTAGTAGACTTAAATAATTACAATTTTTTCCCTCCTTTACTGTATCAAGTGGCTGCTGGTTTTATGGAACCTTCTGCTATAAGTTATCCCTTCAGAAAGATTTTAAGAAAGCACGACAATGTAAAATTTTACATGGGCGAGTTGCTTAGAGTCGTTCCAGATCAGAATAAAATTATTTTAAGTAATGGAGAATTAAATTACGACATTTTAGTAATGGCTTCTGGTGCAGAGACTAATTTCTTTGGTAATAAAAACATTGAAGAAAAGAGTTTACCAATGAAAACTATTTCTGATGCTTTGGCCTTAAGAAACGTAATATTTACACGTCTAGAGCGAGCTACAAGAATACAAGATCCTGAAAGAAGAAAAACACTACTGTCGTTTGTTATTGCAGGTGCCGGACCAACCGGTGTTGAACTTTCTGGATTGTTTTCTGAAATGCGTTCGCACATTTTAGCTAAAGATTATCCAGAATTAAATACCAGCGATTTAGGTAATATATACCTTATAGATGGACAAGATGCAGTATTAGCAGCAATGTCTAAAAAGACTCAAGGCTATACTTATAAAAACCTAAAAGAATACGGCGTTGTTATTAAACTAAATACATTTGTAAAAGATTTTAAAGATGATGTTGTTTACCTATCTGACGACACACAAATAAACTCAAGAAACTTAATTTGGGCAGCAGGAATATCTGCCCGTACTTTCGAAGGGTTTAAAGAAGACAATTACGGTCGTGGTAAACGTTTAAAAACCGATGTCTACAACTTAGTTGAAGGCTATAAAAATATTTACGCCATTGGAGATACATCTTTAGTCTTTGGCGACAAAAACTACCCTGAAGGGCATCCGCAATTGGCACAAGTTGCCATACAGCAAGCAAAGCGTTTAGGAAAAAACTTAAAAAATAATACTTGGGAGCCTTTTAAGTATACAGATAAAGGCTCTATGGCAATTATTGGAAGTAATAAAGCGGTAACAGATGGACCAGATCATAAATTCTTTTTAAAAGGCTTTATTGCTTGGTGTGTTTGGATTTTTGTACACATTATGTCTCTTGTGAATTTTAGAAATAGAATGCGTGCCTTTTATGATTGGATGGGATATTACATTAATAAAGATCAGTCTTTTAGAATGATTATTAGACCAAAAGAAAAAATTAAATCAGAGAACGAAGCTAATCTGAGATAATTACAAAAAAAATCCTACTTGACATACCATATCAAGTAGGATTAAATTACTAACTAAACCATTATTCCCTAACCTATATAGAAATAACTTATTTTGAATGACATAGTTTAAAATGTAAGGATTATGCTATTAATCTCAACCTATGAAGAATTATGCCACTCTTATTAATATATACGTGTGAAAAGAGAAATTGGATTACGGAATTATAAAAATAATTAAAGTTTTTTTGCTTTTTCCCAAAACACATCCATTTCGGCTAATGTCATATCTTGTAACGACTTGTTTAACAAGGCTGCTTGCTGTTCTAAATATTCAAATCGTTTCTTAAATTTTTTATTGGTGCGTTCGAGGGCATTTTCGGGGTTAATATTTAGAAATCTTGCATAGTTTACCATTGAAAATAACACATCACCAAACTCATCTTCCATAGCATCTTGATTTCCAACGGCAACTTCATCTTTAAATTCTTGTAGTTCTTCTTCTACTTTCTCCCAAACTTGTTGCGGCTCTTCCCAATCAAAACCTACACCTGCTACTTTTTCTTGAATTCTGCTAGCTTTTACTAAAGCAGGTAAACTATTAGGTACACCTTGCAAGACGCTTTTATTTCCTTCTTTAAGTTTTAATTTTTCCCAATTGCGTTTTACATCTTCTTCATTTTCAACCTTAACATCGCCATAAATATGTGGATGCCTACTTATTAATTTTTCACAAATACCATTGCAAACGTCTGCAATATCGAAATCTTTAGTTTCACTTCCTATTTTAGAATAAAATACAATATGTAACAATACATCGCCTAATTCCTTCTTAATTTCTTGTAAATCATTGTCCAAAATAGCATCTCCAAGTTCGTAAGTTTCTTCTATGGTTAAATGGCGAAGCGTTTCCATGGTTTGCTTTTTATCCCACGGGCATTGCTCACGCAACTCGTCCATAATGGTTAATAATCTATCGAAAGCTTGAAGTTTTTGGGCGCGTGTATTCATAATGTATATAACAGATAAAATTATTTTGATGAGTTAAAGGTAATAAAAACAAAAGTCCGACTCGAGGTCGGACTTTAATATGTTTATATGGTAATAGAATTTATTCTTTTTCAGAAACAGGTGCTTCGTTTACCTCTTCACTATCATCTTCAGATGTTTCAGTAAAATCTAAAAGATCATTCTTTTGAAGTAAGTTATACCACTGAATTACTTTTTTGATATCACTTGGATATACACGGTCCTCATCGTAATCAGGTAAGATTCCGAAAAAGTACTCTTCTAATTTATCTTTACTGTCTTTATGACTCACACTAGAAGGTCCGTTGTTTTCTTTAGTAGCAATAGTAGTAAGTACCGTTTTTAACGGCACTTCTTCTGTTAATGTATAAATAGCAATTTCGCTTAACACACTTACATTATGATTCATGGTTACAGAAAGTCTTTTATTATCTAATAAAGATTCTGCGATAAATCCGTTTCGCGTTTGCATGATTAATTTATATAATCCTGGTTTTCCTGAAATAGCTAATACTTTATCTAAGCTCATAATTTATTTTTTAAAAGATGGCAAATATCTTGTGTTTGCCAGTGTTATACAAATATTATCGTCTCTTTTTTTGCTTTGGGAAACGCATCTTGTAATCCACTCTAATTTTTCCTTTAGAAATGTTGTCTAAACGTCCTTTTATTAAACGTTTTTTTAATGTTGAAAGTTTCTCTGTAAATAAAATGCCGTCAATATGGTCGTATTCATGTTGTATAACTCGCGCGATAAGACCGTCGAAAGTTTCAACATGTTTTTCAAAATTTTCATCAAGATATTCAATCGTAATTTCTGGTTTTCTAAACACATCTTCACGAACATCTGGAATACTTAAACAGCCTTCATTAAATGCCCACTCATCTCCTTCTTCACTAGTAATTTTAGCATTAATAAATACTTTTTTAAAACCATTTAGCTCTTTTTGCTCGTCTTCAGACAAATCTTCATCTTCAGAAAATGGCGTAGTATCTATTATAAATAAACGAATTGGCAAACCTATTTGTGGCGCTGCAAGTCCTACCCCAAATGCATTATACATAGTCTCGAACATATTATCCAAAAGCTCGTTAAATTTAGGATAATCTGCATCTATATCTTGTCCTACTTTTTTTAATACGGGATCGCCATAAGCGACAATTGGTAAAATCATTTCTGTGCGTTATAAAAAATTGAAATGCAAAAATACAATTCTTACCGTTAATAGCCTATAATATTAAAACTCCTTTAAGATAGAGATTAAATTTTTAAGATCTTTTAGACTTAGCAGTCTGCTTTATCTTTAACAATAGTAAACAAGTCTAGTGTGCATTTAATCTTAGAATTAACAATTTGATTGATTAAATCACTGTGCCTATTGGCAATTTTTAAGGGTTTTTCGTCTCTTATGAGAAGCGAATTAGATAATAAAGGTTTGACATCCTTTATAGTGGTTGAAATGGTTATGTTTGTTTTCAAATCTTTTGTTTGTGCACTTAATTTAACCGAGGACAAACCAAAAATTATGACAAAAAACATTAAGGTATTATAGTTCATAGCATTAACTAATTTGAAGCAAATATAGAAGCTAACTTCAGTATTTATTAAAAAATTTAGCTAAAGGCTAATTAATTTTCGATAAGCGGGTAAATTTCAGGAAAAATCTATATTAAATTTTGGTTTATTTTGAAGATAAATAACTTTGTAAAATTAAAGTGGCACTAATTTCATCTACTAAAGCCTTGTTTTTACGTTGTTTTTTCTTCATCCCGCCATCTATCATGCTTTGGAATGCCATTTTAGAGGTAAAACGCTCATCTACACGCACTACCGGAACATTTGGTATCGCTTTAGATAATTTTTGAAGAAACGGAATAATTAAGGCTTCACTTTCCGAAGCTGTTGCGTCCATTTGTTTAGGTTCGCCTACTACAAAACACTCCACGTTTTCTTCAGAAATATAATTTTTTAAAAACGGAATAAGCTCTTTGGTATTTACAGTAGTTAAGCCCGATGCAATGATTTGAAGCTCATCTGTCACTGCAATTCCCGTTCTTACTTTCCCAAAATCTAATGCTAAAACTCGTGCCATGCTCTATTGTTTTCGACAAAGTTAATGTTAAGAATTAGAAGAATAATAGATTCTATCTATAAAGATTTAGGTTTTTTTTATGTTTTGTGTTTTAAGGAGATAAATTATAAAAGTATATTTGAAAAAACTTAAAGATTTATAATGAAAGAATTACAATCTATCATAGAAGAAGCTTGGGAAAACAGAGCTTTATTATCAGAAGACAAAACCATTACTGCGATTAGAAAAGTAGTTTCTCTTTTAGATTCTGGAGAATTACGTGTTGCAGAACCTACCGAAAATGGATGGCAAGTAAACGAATGGGTAAAAAAAGGTGTTGTACTTTATTTCCCTATCCAAAAAATGGAAACTATTGAATGTGGTCCATTAGAATTTCATGATAAAATTCCATTAAAAACAGGATATGCAGAAAAAGGAATTCGTGTAGTACCTCATGCTGTTGCGCGTCATGGTGCTTACATTTCTGCAGGGACTATCCTAATGCCTAGTTATGTAAACATTGGTGCATATGTAGACGAAGGAACTATGGTTGATACTTGGGCTACTGTTGGTAGTTGTGCACAAATTGGTAAAAACGTTCACCTGTCTGGTGGTGTTGGTATTGGTGGTGTTCTTGAACCATTACAAGCTGCTCCTGTTATTATAGAAGATAATGTTTTTGTAGGGTCTAGATGTATTGTTGTTGAAGGTGTACATGTAGAAACAGAAGCGGTTTTAGGTGCTAATGTTGTTTTAACAATGAGTACTAAAATTATAGATGTTACTGGTGATACTCCTGTAGAAACTAAAGGTAGAGTTCCTGCACGTTCAGTAGTTATTCCTGGTAGTTATACTAAAAAATTTCCTGCTGGAGAATTTCAAGTACCATGTGCATTAATTATTGGTAAACGTAAAGAGAGTACCGATAAGAAAACATCTTTAAACAATGCTCTTCGCGATAATAATGTAGCGGTTTAAGTACTAAATGGAAACTAAGTTTTATAAAAAAATCAGCAACCGCATTGGTTTATTTTTTAATTCCCCAGTTAAAAAAGGGGAATTAAAAAATTTTGTATTTATACACATAGCTAAAACTGGCGGTACAAGTGTGATTAGTATTACTGGTAAAGCGCACCGTAAGCATTTAACAGTAAAACAAGTGATTAAATATATTGGTCAGAAAAAATGGGATAATGTCTATACGTTTGCCATTGTAAGAAATCCTTGGGCTAAAGTTGTTTCGCAATATAAATTTAGAACAAAAACGAATAAATCTAAAATGGGAGACAATCCTATAGATTTTAAAGATTGGGTAAAAAAAGTTTTTGTTGAAAAAGATAAATTTTATTACCATGTTAGACCTTTATTATTTGCACCACAAGTAGACTGGTTAAAAAATAATCAAGGTGAAATAGATTTGGATAAAGTGATTAGGTTTGAAAATTTAAATGAAGAGTACAGAGAAGTTGCTCAGATTATTGGAATAGATCCTGAACTTCCGCATTTAAATTCTACAAAACCTAGCGACTACAAATCGTATTACGACGAAGAGACAAAAAACATAATCGCAGACTGGTTTGCAGAAGACATAAAAACATTCAATTATAGATTTTAAAATACTAGAGTATTGAAATAAAGACAAATTAAAATCTTAAGCCGTTAGCTCTATACTTTCTTTAGTAATACCATAAGAGGTCCATATGGTTTTAGAATCTCTTGTATATTTTCTAATGGCTTTATTTTTAGCTATAGATTCTTTGGTATTATACCCTCTTTTATGATCTAAATGCACACAAACTGCACTGTAACGTATTTGTTTAGATTTAATACCATAATTAAATAAACGCTCTCCCAATTCTCTATCCTGTCCGCCGTATTGCATACGTTCGTCAAAACCATTAATGGCCAAAATATCATCTTTCCATCCTGAAGAATTATGACCATTCCAACTCATTTTAGTAGGTGTTACGGTATTTAAAAGTTCAGATTTAAATCCTTTAGAATTCAGTTTATTATTTTTAAAAGACGATTTTAAGCCCTGTTTTTTAAGCCATTTTAAACTAAAACATTTCCCAGACAGCACATGTTTTTCTTTAATTTTTTTTGAAATGCCCATGGGCAATTTAAAATATCCGCCAGATAAAAAATAACCGCGTTGTTTATGTTTTGCATGTACTTCTAAAAAATCTAATCTTGGTATACAATCGCCATCACTCATTACAATATATTCTGAGTTACAAGCAAGTAGTGCTTTATTTAAAATTTTAGATTTTTGAAAACCATCATCTTCTTGCCAAATGTGAATTAATTGTAAACTCGTAGTATTTTGGAATCTGTTTATTAAATCTTTGGTACTAGATCTCGAACCATCATCGGCAATTACAATTTCAAAATCCTTAAAAATTTGACATTCATAACCCCATAAAACTTTTTCTAACCAAGCTTCTGCGTTATAGGTACTTAGTATTACTGATATTTCTGGCATAATTAAAGTCTTTAAATTAAACATGTCTACTTCAATTAAATTATATAAAGAACAACGAATACAAAAAAAATAAGCTTAAACAATTTGTTATCTTTGCTTAATAATTTATTAACATGGACACCAAACTGTATAAAAGAATCAATAATCGTATTGGTCTATTTTTTAATTCGCCTGTCAAAAAAGGAGAACATAAAGAATTTGTCTTTATTCATATCGCAAAAACCGGAGGTACTAGTATTATTAGTATTACAGGAAAGGCTTATCGTAAGCATTTAACGGTAAAAGAAGTGATTAAATACATCGGACAAAAAAAATGGGATAATGTTTACAAGTTTGCGGTTGTTAGAAATCCATGGGCAAAAGTTGTGTCTCAATATAAATTCAGAACAAAAACAAATAAATCTAATATGAAAGATAATCCCATTTCTTTTAAAGATTGGGTAACCAAAGTTTTTGTTGAACAAGACGAATCCTATTATGGCATAAGACCTCTATTATTTGCACCACAAGTATTTTGGCTTAAAAATAATAATGAAGATATAGATTTAGATAAAATACTGCATTTCGAAAATTTAAATGAAGAATTTAAAGCAGTGGCAAATACTATTGGTATTAATCCGGATCTGCCTCACCTGAACTCAACCAAACCAAGTGATTATAAAGAGTATTATGATGAGGAAACCAAAAACATTGTAGCTGCTTGGTTTGCAGAAGATATAGAAACTTTTAATTATAAATTTTAGTGAGTTGAAATATAAATTTTTAATATACATATCATATAGCTATGCTATCCCGATTGGTAATCCTCTAGAAGAAGAAATTAACAAACGCGGATATACTGTAAAATGGTTTGCAGACGAACAGGATGGAAAAAAAGCTATCCAATCTAAAAGTAATGCGCTACAAACTATTCAACAAGTTATTAGTTATAACCCAGATATTATATTAACCATTACAAATATGGTTCCTGATTTTTTAAAGGGATTAAAAGCACAAGTGTTTCATGGTTTTTTAGCTCAAAAAAGACCTTCTAAAAAACATATTTTCAGCGAATTTAGAATTCGAGGTTTTTTCGATTTATACTGCACTCAAGGTCCTAGCACTACGACCATATTTAAACAGTTAGAAAAAAAACACAATACTTTTAAAGTAATTGAAACCGGTTGGAGCAAAGTCGATCCATTGTTTCCAATTACAAAAAAAGAGGCGGGAAAAA
>NZ_LMAK01000025.1 GCF_001439665.1 Formosa algae | reverse complement strand
AGACCAGATATTATGGCGGGACTATTAGTAGGTGGTATGTTACCATTTGTATTCTCAGCTTTGTCTATGAATGCTGTTGGTCGTGCTGCTATGGCAATGATTGAAGAAGTGCGTCGTCAATTTAGAGATATTCCAGAATTAAAAGCAGCCTTAGTTGTTATGCGTAAATATGATTCTGATATGAGTAAAGCCTCAGTAGAAGATCGTGCCATATTTGATAAAGCTGATGGTGTTGCAGATTATGGAAAATGTATCGATATTTCTACTAAAGCTTCTATAAAAGAAATGGTTTTACCCGGGTTATTAGCTATTGCTGTGCCCGTTGCTGTTGGTTTTATAGGTGGTGCAGAAATGCTTGGAGGACTTCTTGCTGGAGTAACCACTTGTGGTGTTTTAATGGCTATTTTCCAATCTAACGCCGGTGGTGCATGGGATAATGCTAAAAAAACTATAGAAGAACAGGGTAAAAAAGGAACAGATGCACATAAAGCTGCTGTTGTAGGAGATACTGTTGGAGATCCGTTTAAAGATACTTCAGGACCTTCATTAAATATTCTATTAAAATTAATGTCTGTTGTAGCCTTGGTTATTGCTCCAAGTATTGCGTTAAATGCAGATAGTCTTACAAGTTATAATGAAGATGTTTTAAATAACAACCAAACCGAACTGGTTCAGGGCGTTGAGCAAGATGTTGAAATTATAATAAATGAAGCTGGAGATAAAATAGCTGAAGTAACTACCGTGAAAATTGTTGATGGTAAGAAGGTTGTAGAAACCATAACTTACGAAGGCTCAGATGTAAATCAGTTTATTCATAAATAATTAACTTCGTCTTTAGGCTTAGTAAACAAAAAACCGTCTAGAATTTTAGTTTTAGACGGTTTTTTAGTGTCCAATACGCTACTAATTTGGTAATAATCCGGTATTTTTACATTATGTTTTTTAAAATTAAAAATGTTTAAAAGAGATCCCCTACAAATTATAGCATTTCAAAGTTATGGCACTGCTTCTCGTTTTTATTTACGAGGCCGCGCTTTAGAAGATGAAACTATAGACTTGGAGCAAAAAGGGTTGTTTAAATTGTTAATAAACACGTATAAACGTTTTGAAAGTGATGAGGTTAAAAATGTAGAGCTAAATTTACGTTTACCGGACGATACTGTAATTAAAGTAAAAACTGACGATCATGGGTATTTTAAATCTGAAGAAAACCTAGAACATTTAGATCAGCTTACCAATGAAGAAGGTTGGTTACAAGTCGTTGCTTCATACAGTGATGTTAATATTAAGCGTAAAATCACAAATGAAAATCGTTTTCCTGCACAAATTTTAATTCCGCCTAAGACCGCAAAGTTTGGAGTTATTAGTGATATAGACGATACGATAATGCTCACAGGAGTTGCTTCCATTTTAAAATGGCGTGTATTAGTAAACACTTTCTTTAAAGGTGCTTTTAAAAGAATTCCTCTAGAAGGTGCGGCAGAATTTTATAATATGTTGCATATTGGTGTTTCAGGAAAAGATGCTAATCCAATTTTTTATGTGAGCCACAGTCCTTGGAATTTGTATCGGTATTTAACGTTCTTCCTTAAAACAAATAATTTTCCAAAAGGACCAATACTTTTGCGAAGTATGAATACCATCTTCAAGAAAAAGAAAGCAAACGAGAAACCTCAGAAGCAAATGGAGATTATTAATATTTTGAATATGTATCCTAAATTATCGTTTATACTTATTGGAGATAGTGGGGAACACGATGCAGATATTTATATTGAAATTGCAGAATTATTTCCTAATCGTATATCGGCTATTTATTTAAGATGCGTAGGACACAAAGAAAAGATGATACGCGTTGAAGGATTGTTTAATAGTTATAAAACAACTCCCGCGTTATTAGTAAAGTCTAGTAAAGAAGCTATTAATCACGCGAGAGCAAGTGGTTTTATAAAATAAGGTTTTAGAATAAACCGTTTATTTCGGCATCTATTCTATTTATAATATATCCTAAATCCTCTGGATTGTCTACAAAATCTAAATTATCTACATCAATAATTAGAAGTTTTCCTTTGTCGTAACCATGAATCCAGGCCTCGTAACGCTCGTTTAATCGGCTTAAATAATCTATACTAATAGAGTTTTCATAATCTCTACCACGTTTCTGTATTTGTCCTACTAAATTAGGAATAGAACTTCTTAAGTAAATTAGTAAATCTGGCCCTTGAACCACAGATTCCATTAGATCGAAAAGAGAACGGTAATTCTCGAAATCACGATTTGTCATTAAGCCCATGGCATGTAAATTGGGAGCGAAAATATGAGCATCTTCGTAAATAGTTCGGTCTTGAACAATATCTTTTCCGCTTTCTCTAATCTGAAGGACTTGTCTAAAACGGCTGTTTAAAAAATAAACTTGTAAGTTAAAACTCCAACGTTCCATTTGGTTGTAAAAATCGTCTAAATATGGATTATCTACAACGTCTTCAAGTTGGGCTTCCCATTTAAAATGTTTAGCAAGTAATTTAGTTAGCGTAGTTTTTCCTGCGCCAATATTTCCGGCAATTGCAACATGCATAGCTTATGGTGTTATTAAATGGAATTGATTCAAATTTTTCAGGTCGTAAATATACAAGGTTTGGTTCGTAAGCAAAAACTGTTTGATTAATAAATCAGGTAAGTTTAGTTTCACAAAGTCTGTGCTGCCCTTTTTCAAATAGTATAGGGTGTTGTTTTTTTGAAGCACTAAATTCTCATTACTCTCATCGAGTTTATTAAATCCATCATTCTTAATTTTCTGAACCAAAGATCCAACATAATTAAACTGATAAATATAATCTGTAGTAAGTAGCCAGCACCAATTATAATTACTCACCATATCTAAAACTTCAGAATTTATAGGTGTAGTTGCTGCTCTTAAAGTGTTTGTTTTATAATCAAACAGTTCTAGTTGTTGAGTGTTGTCGTTTAAAATCCAGAGTGTCGTATCGTAGCCGGTAGAGACAAACAATGGATTTCTATAAGGTGTAAGGCTGTTAAAGTCTATTTTATAAATTTCAGCCAATCGATTATCTAAAATCATAACCGTATTAAAATTTTTGTAGAACAGATTTAAGCGTAAAGGATTAAATGTATTGGCACTACTTATGCTACCCAGCTGCAGGTTGGTGTAATGCAAGGTTTGAGTGGCTGTCTGTTTAGAAAATTCATTATTATTAATATAATATGTGGTTTCAACAGCATCTGTATCAACAAAAGTAGACACATTAAGAGGTTTTGTTTGTTTTAAATTCACTTCTATAGCCGTTTGGCTTTGCGTCATTACAGAAGAGAAAAGAAAGATGTAAAGCATAAATTTCATAAGTGAAAAGTACAAAAAAGGGCGGAGTATTTTAATATATACCCTGAGATGTCACGTGAATACTTGCTTTTTTAATAAAAAAAATAAAAAAGCATTAAACGAATTCTAAAAACGAGAGTCTTATAAAAACAGATTAACCCTGATTAATTAATTATACATATGAAATTACAACTATTAAAACTGTTTTTGGTGTGTTTATGCACATCATTTTCATTCTCTGCTCTAGCACAAGCAGACTTTCAAGGAAAAGCCTATTACGAATCTAAAACAACTGCAGAGATGCCAGATTTTGGAGGAAGACAAATAAGTGATGAGCAGAAAAAACGAATTGAAGAGCGTATGAAATCTTTGTTTGAGAAATCATATATTTTATCGTTTAACCGTTCTGAATCTATTTATAAAGAAGAAGAAAAATTAGCAGCGCCTTCGTCTTCTGGAGGTAGAGGTTTTAGAGGTCCAGGCGATCTTTCTGCAGGACCTAAGTATAAAAATATAAAAACAAATCAAGTGATTGTAGACCAAGAGTTTTTTGGAAAACAGTTTCTTATTAAAGATAGTCTTCCAAAATTAGTTTGGAAAATGGAAAACGAAACCAAACAAATTGGTCAGTATACTTGTTTTAAAGCGACAGCCGTAAAAATGGTTAGTGGTACAGATATTACTAGTTTTAGAGGTCCAAGACGTGGAGGTGAAGACGAAGATAAATCTAAAGAAGAAGAAACAGTAGAACCTAGAGAGGTTACAGTAACCGCTTGGTACACACCTCAAATTCCAGTGAATCAAGGTCCTGATGATTATTGGGGATTACCAGGATTAATTTTGGAAGTTAGCGCAGATAAAACAACCATACTTTGTTCTAAAATTGTATTGAATGCAAAAGACGATACTGAAATTAAAATACCAACTAAGGGTAAAGTCGTAACGCAAGAAGAGTACACAGAAATTGCCACAAAGAAAATGGCAGAATTACGTGAATCTTTTAGTGGACGTGGCCCAGGTGGTGGAGGTAGAAGATAATTAATAGTATTGTTTTACATAAAATTCAAATAAAAGAAATGAAAAAAGGATTAATTATTCTTTTGCTTTTAGCTTTTAATATAAGTTTTGGGCAGTTAAAGTTAGAAGGTGTTGTTAAAGATAGCGTGGGTAGTCCGTTAGAATTAGCCAATGTTATTGCGATTAATACCGAAAGTCAGGCGTTAGAATCTTACGGGATTACAGACCCAGACGGTAAATATAAATTATCGGTATCTAAAAATTCTAAGTATAATGTTCAGGTGAGTTATATTGGTATGAAAACCGAGCAAATTGCTATAGAGACTACCGATAAGAATGTGTACAAAACATTCACCTTAAGCAATGACAATACGTTAGACGAAGTTGAGTTAATCTACGAAATGCCAGTTACCGTGAAAGGAGATACCATTGTGTATAATGCAGACTCTTTTAAAAATGGTACAGAACGGAAATTAGAAGATGTGCTTAAAAAATTACCTGGTGTTGAAATTAATGATGATGGAGAGATAGAGGTTGAAGGTAATGTAGTGAGTAAAGTAATGGTAGATGGAAAGGATTTTTTTGATGGTGATTCCAAGTTAGCAACAGAAAACATTCCTTCTAGTGCTATTGATAAGATTGAGGTGTTAAAGAATTTTGCCGAAATAGGACAGTTAAGATCGGTAACTAATAACCAAGATAACGTAGCCATAAACATTAAACTAAAAGAAGGTAAAAAGAATTTCTGGTTTGGAGATATTACCGGTGGAGGAGGAATCGCAGACGACGATAATTTGTATCTGCTTCAGCCAAAATTATTTTATTATAGTCCGAAATACAGTATTAATTTAATCGGAGATTTAAATAATATTGGTGAAATAGCGTTTTCTAGACGAGATTATTTCAACTTTACCGGAGGTTTTAAAGCTCCTAGTAGAAGTAGCGGAACCAATATAGATTTAGGGACTAACAGTCTTGGTTTTGCATCGCTCCAAAACAATAGAGCACAAGATATAAATACAAAATTTGCAGCTGCAAACTTTAGTTATGCACCAAAAGAAACATTGACATTTAGTGGTTTCGGAATTTTTGCAAGTAACAGAATTGGTATGCAAGAGAACAACAGTATTGTGTATACTAATACAGATTTAGGTGTGCCGGACGAAACTACTCAAAGTAAAACCAAACAAAGTAGTGATTTAGGAATGTTAAAACTTAGTGTTGGGTATCAGCCAAATGTTAACAATCAATTAGATTACGATGTTATTGGTCGGATTTCTAAAGAAAACCAAGATCAGATAGAAATATCTTCAATAATAGGGAACACGGTTCAAAACGAATCGTCTAGTCCATATAGTATTAATCAAAATTTAAATTATTATTACACCTTAAGCGACAAACATATTTTTGCTTTCGAAGGTCAGCATTTATGGCAAGACGAAGATCCGTTTTACAATGCAATAATTGAGGAGAAAAGTGAATACGAAGATGCAGCAGCAGGCTTAGGTTTAGATAATTTACAAATTGATTATAATGTAAATCAAGACAAACGTGTAAAGTCTAATCAAGTAGATGCGAAGGTAGATTACTACAATGTGTTAAATGCGAAGAGTAATTTAAACTTTACTTTAGGAACGATTTATAGTAAACAAACCTTTAATTCAAATATTTTTCAGGTGTTAGACGATGGATCTACTTTCGATCCAACCCCAACAATTAATGATGGTTTAGGAATAAATAATATAGATTATACCTTTTCTGATGTGTATGTAGGGATGCATTACACCTTAAAATCTGGAATATTTACAGTTACTCCAGGTGCTACAGTACATAGTTATGCAAGTGATAATGTTCAATTTAGTGAGAAATACAAAGATAATTTCTATAAAATTCTTCCAGATTTAGATGTGCGTCTTCAGCTTAAAAAGAGTGAGCAATTAACGTTGAGCTACAATATGGAAACCCAGTTTACAGATGTGACGCAATTGGCAAAAGGTTTAGTTATGAATGATTACAACTCGTTCTTTTATGGAAATGAAGGTTTAGATAATGCTATTTCTCATGCTGTACGTTTAAGATATTCTAGTTTCAATTTATTCAATTATACTAATGTGTTTGCTAATATTAACTATAATAAAAGTATAGATAACATTAGAAATATAACCAATTTTGAAAGTGTAATACGTACCAATTCACCGTTCAATTCTGCTTATGCAGACGAAACGGTATCGGCTAGCGGACGTTTTCAAAAGCAAGTGGGCAAGTTTAAAGCTTCTGCTAGTGGATCATTTAACTATTCAAAATTTAATCAATTTATCCAGAGTGTAAGATCGGTTAATGAGAATTATACTCAGAATTATGGTGTAGAGTTAAGTTCTAATTTTAGAGATGCTCCAAATTTCGAGATCGGATATAATTATAGCATTCAAGATAACGACCAAGGAGATACAAGAACAAAGTATTTTACATCTTCTCCTAATGCAGAGTTTAATGCATTAATATGGAAAGTATTGACTTTTAAAACAGATTATACGTATAATAATTTTAGTGATGAAGATGGAAGTATTAACAGCTACGAATTCTGGAATGCATCTTTAGCATATAGAAAAGATGCAGATAGTAAGTGGGAGTTTGAACTTAAGGCGACTAACCTATTAGATACGGAATCTCAAAGCCAAAGTACCACAACAGATTATTCTGTGAGTGCTACAGATTACTTTATTCAGCCAAGGTATGTTACATTAAGAGCAGTTTATTCCCTTTAATAGCGTAAACCATGGTAAGTGTAATTTTTTTAGAGGCTTAATTGCTCATTTTCAATGTGTAAAAACAGTAGTGATAAAAAAAGATAATTTTTTATTTGAAACTTTAAAAAAAGTGATATATTTGCCACCGGTTTTGGGGAGATACTCAAGCGGCCAACGAGGGCAGACTGTAAATCTGCTGACTACGTCTTCGTAGGTTCGAATCCTACTCTCCCCACAAAAAAGCAAGCTTTTATAGCTTGCTTTTTTTATGTCTAAATATTTCTAAGGTACAAGAATGGTGTAAATATCGAATTGATCTTCTTGTGTGTATTCTACATTCTGAATTTCTACTGCTTTGTAATTTGTGAAACTGCAACAGTCTTCATTTTTACGTTCAGAATCTACATATAGATTGAATATGGTCTCGTCTTTTATTTTAACTTCTAAATTTACTGTCTCGGTTTTCCAACCGATAGAGTTGATTTGAATGATGTTGTAATTATCTTCATCTATAAATTCAAACTCAGTTTTAGCATTATTATTTAATGTATTAATGATGTTTATATCTTCAGGACTATATGTGACATTTGTGAATAGGTTTTCTCCTGAAGTTTTATCGACGAGTTCAAAAAGAAACGGCGAGGGAGGCGTAAAGCAATTATAATCTTCGCAATCGTCCGTATTACAGGAGAGAAAGGTTAGAGTTGTACATATTAATATAAAATAAATTTTTTTCATAATAGCGGTGTTTATTGTCTTTTAAAAGTAGGGAATTCATGAGAGATTTGAGAATAAAAAAAAGCCACTCTCAGTTAAGAAAGTGGCTTTATATAATAATTAAGTAGGTGTTATAAGTTAAAAGATGCTTTAACGACGTCTACATAATCTAATTTTTCCCAAGTGAATAACTCTACATCTAATGTTTTAGTTTCTCCATTTGGTTGTGTAAATGTTTTTGTAACCGTTTCAGGTTGTCTTCCCATGTGTCCGTAAGCAGCTGTTTCGCTATACATAGGCTGGCGTAATTTTAAACGATCTTCAATCTCTGAAGGACGCATGCTAAATATACTAGATACTTTTTTAGCAATTTCTCCGTCTGTCATATTAAACGGGCATGTACCATAGGTGTTAATGTAAATTCCCATAGGTTCTACAACTCCAATAGCATAAGATACTTGGACTAAAACTTCTTCACAAACACCTGCTGCAACTAAATTTTTAGCGATATGTCTTGTAGCATAAGCTGCACTACGGTCTACTTTACTTGGGTCTTTTCCTGAAAAAGCTCCACCACCATGAGCACCTTTACCACCATACGTATCTACAATAATTTTTCTACCCGTTAAACCGGTATCTCCGTGAGGTCCTCCAATAACAAATTTCCCTGTAGGGTTGATATGGTATGTAATATCATCACTAAATAAGTTTTGAATGTGTTCAGGTAATTTTGCTATGACACGTGGAATTAAGATTTTAATAATATCCTCACGAATCTGAGCTAGCATTACATCATCTGTTCCAAAATCATCATGTTGTGTAGAAATTACAATGGCATCAATACGTTGCGGCACGTTATCATCGCTATATTCTATAGTTACTTGACTTTTAGAATCTGGACGTAAATAAGTAATATCTTTATTTTCGTGTCTTAACTGAGCCAATTCTTTTAGAAGTAAATGTGATAAATCTAAAGCTAAAGGCATGTAGTTTTCAGTTTCGCTAGTCGCGTAACCAAACATCATTCCTTGGTCTCCTGCGCCTTGCTCTTCTTTAGTTTCTCTATCTACACCTCTGCTAATATCGTCTGATTGTTCATGAATTGCAGAAAATACACCACAAGAATTCCCATCGAACATATATGCGCTCTTGGTATATCCTATTTTGTTTATGGTGTCTCTTGCTATTTTCTGAACATCTAAATAGGTAGTAGATTTTACTTCTCCAGCTAGAACCACCTGCCCGGTAGTTACCAAAGTTTCGCAAGCCACTTTTGCATTTGGATCAAAAGCTAAGAAATTGTCTATTAATGCATCACTAATTTGGTCTGCAACTTTGTCTGGGTGTCCTTCGGATACACTCTCCGAGGTAAATAAATATGCCATAATCTAATTTATAATTATTAAATATGGAGGGGATTTGACGAAAACGTCTCAGGAAGTATGCACTGTCCTTTAGCATTTTTTAGTGAGGTTGCAATCAGTCAAATCTTTCCTCGTTATTATAGGGCAAAAGTACATATATTATTAGAGAATCAAAAAATAGCGCTGTTAATTAAGTCTAAAAATATAAAAGCCTTAAGATTTATAGTCTTAAGGCTTTTTAATATGAGTTAAAATGAGTTTTAATGTTCGTTCATTCTAAAGTCCGGATAAGCATCCATACCATGCTCGTGAGCATCTAAACCTTCTAATTCTTCTCTTTCAGAAACTCGGATTCCCATAGTTTTCTTAAGGATAAAGATAATAATGAATGAGCTTATAATACAGAATACTGCATAACAAGCAACACCTATTAACTGACTAACAAATTGATCCATTCCGGCTAATTCTCCGAAAAGCCCAACTGCTAAAGTTCCCCAAATACCACAAATTAAGTGTACGGCTATTGCTCCAACTGGATCGTCTAATTTTAATTTGTCAATAAAACTTACAGCAAATACTATTAATGCACCTGCAATAGCTCCAATAAGTATAGCGTCTGTAGGGCTCATTTGGTCAGCGCCAGCTGTAATTCCAACTAATCCTCCAAGAATACCATTTAAGAACATGGTTAAATCTAAGTTTTTGTATAATGCCGTAGATACTAACATACATACCACACCACCTGCAGCAGCAGCTAAACAAGTTGTAACTAATGTTAATGATGTTAATCCTGGATCTGCAGATAATACAGAACCACCATTAAATCCGAACCATCCTAACCAAAGGATTAAAACACCTGCAGTTGCTAAAGGTATATTGTGTCCTGGAATGGCTTGAGGCTTTCCGTCTTTAAATTTCCCAATACGTGGGCCTAATAAGCATACGGCTACAACAGCAGCCCAACCTCCTACAGAGTGTACAAGTGTAGATCCAGCGAAATCGTAGAATCCTAATTCATCTAAGAATCCACCTCCCCATTTCCATGAACCAGCAATTGGGTAAATAATTCCTACATAAATAATGGCGAAAATCATAAACGGTACAATTTTCATACGTTCTGCTACAGCTCCAGATACAATAGTTGCTGCAGTAGCTGCAAACATACCTTGGAATAAGAAATCTGTCCAGTATGTGTAGCCTTCGTTATAAGCTAAGTCTAAAGCGCCATCTGGAGTAAGTGGTGAATCTAACCCGAATCCTGCAAAACCGAAAAATCCATTGAATTCTCCAGGATACATTAAATTGAACCCTACTAAGCAATATAGTAAAAGACCAATGGTTACTATGAATATGTTTTTAAAAAGTATATTTAATGTGTTTTTTTGTCGTGTTAGTCCTATTTCTAAGAATGCAAAACCAAGGTGCATAAAGAATACGAGAGCTGTACAGATCATCATCCATACATTGTTAATTGTCAATAATTCCATATTTAAGTTTTTTTAGTGTTTATTTTAGTGTTTCTCCTCCTTTTTCCCCAGTTCTAATTCTGTAGCACTCTTCAACGTCTGAAACGAAAATTTTTCCGTCTCCAACATCTCCAGTTCTAGCAGCATCCATAAGTGTTTTGACTGTAATTTCTTCAAAGTCGTTATTTACTACTATAGATAAGTATCTGCGCTGAATGTCACTAGTGCTGTAACTAACACCACGATATACGTGACCTGTTTTTTCATTACCAAGTCCGGTAACATCCCAGTAAGAGAAAAAATTCACACCAATTGAATGAAGGGCTGTCTTCACTTGAGAGAATTTTGATTTTCTAATAATTGCTTCAATTTTCTTCATAATTAATTATGGTTTATCATTTTAGTTAATTTGAATTTACGAATTTTTATCTGTTTCATACAGAATCTTTATTACGTTAAAAAGATGCCATGTTGTTACATGGCATCTTTTCCTATATTTAAAATTATAAGTTTTTGATATTTGTTATTCTATATCTCTAACTCTTTTTCCGTGGTAAGCAATAGAACCGTGTTCAGAAATATCAAGACCAGCGATCTCTTCTTCTTCGGTAACTCTTAAGCCTCCACATGTTTTCTTAATAATAGTAAGGAATATGTAAGAAAGTACAAGTCCCCAAATAGCATAAGCAATTACACCTATACCTTGTGCTGCAAATTGAGCGAATCCACCACCGTTGAATAATCCAAGGCCAGTATCTCCGTCTACACCCCAAAGTCCAATAACTAAGGTTCCCCATACTCCAGCTACACCGTGTACAGAAATAGCACCTACAACATCATCAATTTTTAATTTCTTTTCAATAAAACCAATTGATAATACTACAAGTATACCACCTATTAAACCTGTTAATACAGATCCACCTTCGGTCATGTTTCCACAACCAGCAGTAATACTAACTAAACCAGCAAGAGCTCCGTTTAAAGTCATTGCTAAGTTTGGTTTTCCATTTTTAAACCAAGTAAATAATAAAGCACTAAGTGCTCCTGCTGCTGCAGCTAAATTAGTTACTAATACTACTTGTGAAGCAGCAACAGAATCGTCGCCTCCCCAAGCTAATTGAGATCCACCGTTAAAACCGAACCATCCTAACCAAAGGATAAATACACCTAAAGTGGCATACATTTGATTGTGTCCGTGCATTTCAACAGGTTTTCCATCAAGAAATTTTCCTATTCTAGGACCTACCATCCAAGCAGCAACTAAAGCAGCCCATCCACCAACAGAGTGAACAATAGAAGAACCTGCAAAGTCAATAAATTCTGCTGGCATCCATTCTGCGTTTAGCCATCCACCATTCCATTCCCATCCACCAGCAATTGGGTAGATAATAGCGGTAAGAACAATACTAAAGATTGCATAAGTAGTATATTTTGTACGACCTGCAATTGCTCCAGAAACAATAGTTGCAGCTGTTGCAGCGAATACTGTTTGGAAGAATAAATCTGCTGGACCTTGAGAGAATATAAATCCGCCCCAGTGAAAGAATCCACCGCCAGAGACATCAGCTCCGTACATTAAAGAATATCCAATAAACCAAAAGGCTAATGAACCTACAGCAATATCCAAGAAATTTTTCATGGCAATGTTTACTGCATTTTTAGAATCTGTCATTCCAGATTCAACAAGGAAAAATCCTGCTTGCATAAAGAATACTAGAATACCTGCAATAAGCATCCATAACATTCCCATGTCGTCTTTAACAGCTGCGGCTACTGCGGCAGCGTCTTGAACTACAGGAGGTGTGTTTAAAAGTAGCATCATAAATATAATTATTAAGGTTAGTAGTTAGTGAAAAATTAAGACGTGGTTGTCTCGTTATTAATATATAGGGTTTTTGTATTAGAATGCGTAGATAGCAGCTATGGTAAATGCAGCTAAATTATCTGTAGCCATTCCATCGTTGTCTAAGTAAGGTGTTGCATCAGACCAAGAATCGATTCTAAATTCTGGTTTGATAATTAAGTTTTCAATAGTATAGCTTCCTGTAAGCGTAAATGCTACTACAGTTTCATCATCTATTTCGAATTCTTCAAAATCGTCATAATATTTTCCGTAAAATTCACCTCTTAGCCCAATACTGAAAGCATCTGTAGCTGCGTATTGAGGATAGAATGCTGCGCCGTAAAATCCTGATCCGTCATTGTCGTTGTATGCTGCGTTTAAGCCTAAATAGAACGAGTCAGATAAATCGAATCCTCCAGTATAGTCTATTTCAAAACCTAAACCATCGTTGTTTCCACTATCGTAGTACAGGTTTAAGTATTGTCCTTTATATCCTAACTGAGCTCCAAAAGCATATTCTCCAGTAAGAGAAGTGTCATTTGTATCCCAAGGGTTTGTTACGGCTAACATTAAGCTAAAATCATCTGTTAAAGCAAAGTCAGCTTTTAAACCCATATGCGAGAATGGTCCGCTAGAAAATAAGTAAGATGTACTGTAGTTAAAGTTTGCAGCAGGTGCAATAACTTCGTAGCCTAAAAATGTATTCCAACGTCCAAATGTTAATGTCGTTGTTTCAGACACATTCCAGTAAACGTATGCCTGGTTAACAATACCGTCTACTATGTCGCTATTAAAAGTTGCTTCTTCACCTCTTGGTCCAACAACTAGATCAAGTACGGCTCCTGTTTTGGCACCATCGTAAGAAATAATAAGATTTCCCATTCCTAAAGCAAATCCAGATTTTTTTGCAAATGCAGTTCCGAAATATTGACCTTGATCGTCAGGTGCTGTTAAATAAGTTTGATAATATGCATCAACACTACCGCTGATACTTAGTTTTGGTTTTACTTCCATAGTGTCATCTTGGGCATAAATACCAAATGATGCAAATACTAGTGCAAGGGTAAAAAATTTCTTCATGTTTTTATATGGTTTGTTTTGTTAATAACAAATCAAATCTAAGTAAAAAGATTTTATACCCACTAAAAAACAGGGGGTTGCTGTCTATTTTTGTGATTAATTCATTTTTAACCCTAAAAAAATGAGGGTATTTTAAATAAATATTGCAAAAGCGGGGTTTTTTAGAATTAATTTTTGTCAAAATTTAAAGTAATTGTTAAATTTTATGAATAAAACGCACTTAAATTAAGCTAGTGTTAACAAGAGTTTTGTTTATTATTAAATTTGTTGCGTTTTCTTGTTTTGAAAATGGTAATGAATTCGTAAATTACATCCCTAAATAATTGTAATAAGAAAATGAAAATTAAAGTATACCTATAATGTCATAAAAATTTAATTACAATTATTACAGTAAAAAGGATACTCTTATATTAGTGCTTGCTAGTAGCAAAAATTAACTAAACAACTAATGATTATGTTGAAGAAACAAGGGCTGTATTTGCCAGAATTTGAACACGACAATTGTGGGGCGGGATTTATTTGTAGTTTAACAGGTAGTAGGTCTAACGATATTATCCACAAAGCACTCGAAATCCTAGTAAAACTGGAGCATAGAGGAGCTGTAAGTTCAGATGGGAAAACAGGAGATGGAGCTGGGATTTTAATTGATATTCCCCATGATTTTTTTGTAAAATATTGTGATTTTGAACTGCCTGCTCGTGGTGAGTATGCAGTGAGTAATATGTTCTTACCCAAAAAGCAAAACCAACGTGAATTTTGTGTAAATACTTTCGAGAAATGTATCGCAGAACAAGGGCTTAAATTAATAGGGTGGCGTAATGCTCCAGTTAACAATAATGTAATTGGTAAAATTGCAGCTGTTAGTGAACCTTTTATAAAGCAAGTTTTTATAGGGAAAAACAATCCAGATCAATCCGATTTTGAGTTTAATTTAAAGTTGTTTTCTGCAAGAAAAATTGCAGAACACGCGGTGTATAATTCAAAACTTTCAGAATCTTCTTTCTTTTACTTTCCAAGTTTATCAACAAAAACAATAATATATAAAGGGCTTTTAATGCCTGAAGATATTAAAGAGTATTATTTAGATTTATTAAACCCATTGTTAGATGCTAAACTAGCATTAGTGCATCAGCGTTTCTCAACCAATACGTTTCCAACATGGGATCTAGCACAACCATTCCGTTATATGTGTCATAATGGTGAGATTAATACGTTACGAGGAAATGTATCTCGTATGTTCTCTCGTGAAGAAATTATGGAAAGCGAATGGTTTGGTGATGATATAAAGCGCGTTATACCAACGATATTAAAAGGTAAATCGGATTCTGCTTCTATGGATATGGTAGTTGAGCTGTTATTAATGACAGGACGTTCGTTACCAGAAGTAATGATGATGTTAGTGCCAGAAGCATGGGAGAAAAATAATACTATGTCCGATGCTAAAAAAGCATTTTACGAGTTTAACTCATGTTTAATGGAACCTTGGGATGGTCCTGCGTCTATTCCGTTTACAGATGGAACTTATATTGGAGCTTTATTAGATAGAAATGGTTTGCGTCCGTCTAGATATACGGTTACAAAAGATGACTTTGTTATCATGTCTTCAGAAACTGGAGTTGTAGATATTGAGCCGGAAAACATTAAATTTCATGGGCGTTTAGAGCCAGGAAAAATGTTTTTGGTTGATATGGACGAAGGTCGTATTATAAACGATGAAGAAATTAAGGAGGAAATAGCGAATAAGCATCCTTATAGAAAGTGGTTAGATAAAAACTTAATTCACTTAAAAGATATTCCTTACGGAGAGGATCCTGTTGTGCATGAAGAAGAGGATTTAACGGTAAGGCAAAGTGTTTTTGGGTATACTCAAGAAGACTTGAATACTATTATTAAACCTATGGCGCAGGCCGGAAAAGAACCAATTGGTTCTATGGGTAGTGATACGCCAATCGCTATATTGTCTGAACGTCCGCAATTAATATACAATTACTTTAAGCAATTATTTGCACAGGTAACAAACCCACCTTTAGATGGTATTCGTGAAGAATTAATTACAGATATTAGTTTGACTTTAGGAAGTGATACTAACATCTTTGAAATTAGTGAATTCCATTGTCGTAAATTGAAAATTCAGAATCCTGTTATTTCTAAGCAAGATTTAGATAAAATTAAACATCACGATAAAAGTCCAGATTATCAAGTAACATCAATTTCAATATTATATGATGTCGATAAAGGGGTGAACGGATTAGAAGATCGATTAGAGCAGATTGTAAATACCGCAGAGAAAGCAATAGATTCTGGTACAAATATTATTATACTTTCAGATAGAAATGTAAGTAAAGTTAAAGCGCCAATTCCGGCGTTATTAGCTTGTTCTTATGTAAATCACGCTTTATATAAACGTGGTAAGCGTTCTCAAATTAGTATTATTATAGAATCTGCAGAACCACGAGAAGTGCATCATTTTGCCTTATTATTTGGTTATGGTGCAAGTGCAATTAACCCTTATATGGTTAATGAAATTGTTGGACAACAATTAGAATCTGAAGATTTAACGGGATTAGGTTTCGAAGAGGCTATTCAGAATTATAATAAAGCCGTTGGAAAAGGAATTTTAAAAGTGATGAACAAAATTGGGATTTCTACTTTAAATTCTTACCGCGGATCTCAGCTTTTCGAATGTATAGGAATCAATACCAAAGTTGTAGAAAAGTATTTTCCTACTACAGCAACTCGTATTCAAGGAATTGGATTGAATGAGATAGAAAAAGAAATTTCTAAACGTCATCAGTGCGCTTATCAAGTGAGTGAAATTGATGCTAACTTAGATTTGGAAATTGGTGGCCAGTACAGATGGAGACGTAATGGAGAGAAGCATTTGTTTAACCCATTAACCATTGCAAAACTTCAAGAGTCTGTTCGTACTAACGAAAAAACAACATATAAAGAATACGCAGATTTAGTTAATAATCAAGCTAAAGATTTAATGACCATTCGTGGTTTGTTTGAATTTACTAACTACGATCCAATTTCTATTGATGAGGTAGAGCCTTGGACAGAAATCGTAAAACGTTTTAAAACGGGAGCGATGTCTTATGGATCTATTAGTAAAGAAGCTCACGAGAATTTAGCGATTGCCATGAACCGTATTGGTGGTAAAAGTAATTCTGGAGAAGGAGGAGAAGATCAAGATCGTTTTTATAAAGATTCAGATGGAGATTGGAAAAACAGTGCAATTAAGCAAGTAGCTTCTGGTCGTTTTGGTGTAACATCAAATTATTTAACCAGTGCAAAAGAGATTCAAATTAAAATGGCACAAGGAGCTAAGCCTGGAGAAGGTGGGCAGTTACCTGGGCCAAAAGTGAATCCGTCTATTGCAAAAACACGTAATTCTACACCTTATGTAGGATTAATTTCGCCACCACCGCATCACGATATTTATTCCATTGAAGATTTATCTCAGTTAATTTACGATTTAAAATCGGCTAACCGTGAAGCGCGTATTAACGTAAAATTAGTATCAGAAGTTGGAGTTGGAACAGTAGCTGCAGGTGTTGCTAAAGCAAAAGCAGATGTTATTCTAGTTTCAGGATTTGATGGTGGAACAGGAGCATCACCACTAACATCGTTAAAGCACTGTGGTTTACCATGGGAATTAGGGATTGCAGAAGCACAACAAACTTTAGTCATGAACGATTTAAGAAATCGTATTGTATTAGAGTGTGATGGTCAGTTAAAAACAGGTCGAGATGTAGCTGTAGCATGTTTATTAGGAGCTGAAGAATTTGGTTTTGCAACAGCGCCTTTAGTAGCTTCAGGATGTATCATGATGCGTGTATGTCATTTAAATACATGTCCGGTTGGTATCGCGACTCAAAACCCAGACTTACGTAAAAAATTCAAAGGAAAACCAGAACACGTAGTGAACTATATGTATTTTGTAGCTCAAGAGTTACGAGAAATTATGGCGCAGTTAGGTTTTAGAACGATTAACGAAATGGTTGGGCAGTCTCAAAAATTAGATCGTAATCAAGCTATTGAACATTATAAAGCATCAGGAATCGATTTAACTCCAATTTTACACAGAGTTAAAACTGAATCTTATGTAAAATTATATAATACAGAAAAACAAGAACATCATATAGAAAGTCATTTAGACTTCGAGATTATCAATAAAGCGCATCCCGCATTATTCCGTAAGGAGAAAACTTATTTAGATCTTGCCATTACAAATATAGATCGTGCAGTAGGTGCGGTTGTAAGTAATGAAATTTCTAAAATTTACGGAGCTCAAGGATTGCCAGAAAACACACTTAATTTAAACTTTACAGGATCTGCAGGACAAAGTTTTGGTGCTTTTGCAACCAAAGGTTTAACCATGATTGTTAATGGAAATACTAATGACTATTTGGGGAAAGGATTATCTGGAGCAAAGGTTATCATTAAAGTGCCAGAAGCGGCAACAATTATACCTGAAGAGAATGTTATTACAGGAAACGTAACTTTATATGGTGCGACTTCTGGAGAAGTATACATAAATGGTAAAGCCGGTGAGCGTTTTTGTGTAAGAAACTCAGGAGCTCTTGCTGTTGTTGAAGGTATTGGAGATCACGGTTGTGAGTATATGACTGGTGGTATTGCTGTAGTACTTGGTGAAGTAGGAAGAAACTTTGGTGCAGGTATGAGTGGTGGTATCGCTTATGTTTTAGATGCTAAAGATACATTTAGAAACCATTGTAATTCTGAAGATCTTAACTTAGATCCAGTAATTTTAGATGAAGATATCGTACAGCTTAAAACATTAATAGAGAATCATTATAATGCTACTTTAAGTCCGTTAGCACAACGTATATTAGAAAAATGGGAAGAATACTTGCCAAAGTTTGTCAAGGTTTTACCAGAAGAATATAAGCAAGCTTTAATTAAATTAGAACAAGAAAACCTTGTAACGCAATAGATATTATGGGAAAAATAACAGGATTTTTAGAATATAAACGTGAAGACGAAGGTTACGAACCGGTAGAAGCGCGTCTTAAAGACTACAAAGAATTTACAATTCCATTATCTGAGTCTGGTATAAAAAATCAAGGCGCGCGTTGTATGGATTGCGGGATTCCATTTTGCCATAGTGGTTGTCCATTAGGGAATTTAATTCCAGATTTTAACGATAAAGTTTATAAAGGAAAGTGGAAAGAAGCGGCTGCAATCTTACACTCTACAAATAACTTTCCGGAATTTACGGGACGCCTTTGTCCGGCACCTTGCGAAGAAGCTTGTGTATTAGGTATTAATGAAGACCCTGTAAGTATTGAAAATATTGAAAAAAATATAGTCGAAACAGCCTTTAAAGAAGGTTGGGTTGTTGCGCATCCGCCAAAAGAGCGTACTGGTAAAACGGTAGCTGTTATTGGAGGTGGGCCTTCAGGTTTAGCAGCAGCACAACAATTAAATCGCGCTGGACATTTAGTTACGCTTTTTGAGAGGGACGATAAAGTTGGAGGTTTATTGCGTTACGGAATTCCAGATTTTAAATTGGATAAAAATGTTATAGATCGTCGTATTGAAGTGTTGGAAGAGGAAGGTATTATCTTTAAAACTAATGCTCATGTCGGTGTTAATTTAGATGCAGATAAGCTTAAAGAAGATTTTGACGCTGTAGTTCTTTGTGGAGGTGCTACGGTAAGACGTGGTATGCCAATTCCTGGAGCCGAATTAAATGGTGTAGTTCAGGCTATGGATTTCTTAAAACAAAATAATAAACGCGTTAGCGGCCAAACAGAATTTGATAAAGAAATTAAAGCTACTGGTAAAAATGTAATTGTTATTGGTGGTGGGGATACTGGATCAGATTGTATTGGTACTTCTAATCGTCACGGTGCAAAATCGGTTACAAATTTCGAGATTTTAGATAAACCATCAGAAGGTAGACCTGCACATCAACCATGGCCATATTGGCCAATGAAGCTACGAACAAGTTCGTCTCATAAAGAAGGAGTGGAGCGTTTCTTCAGTATTTCAACTAAAGAGTTTCTAGGTGATGAAAATGGAAATCTAAAAGGATTAGTTACTACAGAAGTAGAATGGATTTTTAAAGCTGGAGAACGTCCTCAATTAAAAGAACTTCCAGGAACAGAAAAAACTTGGGATTGCGATTTAGCATTATTAGCTTTAGGTTTTACAGGTTCAGAAAAAACCATTGCTGAACAGTTAGGTCTAGAAATGGATTTTAGAACTAATATTAAGGCAGATACGAACGATTATATGTCTAACGTACCTGGTGTTTTTGTTGCAGGAGATATGCGTCGAGGGCAATCTTTAATTGTTTGGGCAATTTCAGAAGGTAGACAAGCTGCTTATCATGTAGATACTTATTTAATGGGATCGTCAAATTTACCTCTAAAAACAGGTATTGATTTGCCAAGAGTTTAAAATCTGACTTAAAAAGTTAAATATTTGAAATTTTCATAGGTTCTTAGTTTTAGAATTAAGATATTTGAAATACATATGAAAAACAATCTAGTAAATATTATTTCTATTAGTGTCGTTGTGATTCGCTCATGAGGATAATGGAAGTGTATTTATAATGTAAAATAAAATTAAAGCCTTCCATTTCTATGGAAGGCTTTTTTTGTTTTAAAATGGGTTGTAAAATACTGTGATTTTAAGGTTTTATTTGAAACTGAACATTAAAAAAAAGATGGGATTTTAGTGTCCGATTTAGGTTTCTGCTATAATTCTAAAAAAAGTCAATTTTTTTACAACAAAAAGAAGAAATTGAACGTCATATATAAATCGATTTAAAAAGCTTTAAATCAGTATTTTATACATGTAATATGGGTAATGAGTTTAGTCTATATGTAATGGATGAAATTCGTTAAAAAATGACAAAAAATTAATTTAGTGCTCTTAAAGAATTAGAAAGAGAGCAAAAGCTTTTATAAACATATGAAAAATTTAAAAAAGTATAGTCACTCGGTCACACAAGATGCATCATTACCAGCTGCTCAAGCGATGTTGCATGCTATCGGGTTAACAGATGAAGATTTGCAAAAACCATTTATTGGTATTGCTAGTACGGGTTACGAGGGTAATCCTTGTAATATGCATCTAAATGACTTAGCGACGCATGTTAAAAAAGGAACACAAAATGCCGATATGGTCGGGTTAATTTTTAACACCATTGGTATTAGTGATGGGATTTCTAATGGTACACCGGGAATGCGTTATTCTTTAGTGTCTAGAGATATCATTGCAGACTCTATAGAAACAGTTGTAGAAGGTATGAGCTACGATGGTTTAGTGACAGTTGTGGGGTGCGATAAAAATATGCCTGGAGCTTTAATGGCACAATTAAGATTAAATAGACCATCGGTTTTAGTATACGGTGGTACGATTGCTTCTGGCTGTCATAAAGGTGAGAAGCTTGATATTATTTCAGCTTTTGAAGCTTATGGTAAAAAAGTTGCTGGAACTATAGACGATTCAGAATTTAAAGAAGTTGTTCATAAAGCGTGTCCAGGTGCAGGAGCTTGTGGTGGTATGTATACAGCAAATACTATGGCATCTGCAATAGAAGCTCTAGGAATGTCTTTGCCATTTAACTCGTCTACGCCAGCCGTTGGAGATGATAAATTAAAAGAAAAAGAATGTGTAAGAGCTGGAGAAGCTTTACGCTATTTATTAGAAAATGATATAAAACCTTCAGATATAGTAACTAAAAATGCATTAGAAAATGCGTTTAGATTAGTAACTGTTTTAGGAGGATCTACTAATGCAGTGCTTCACTTTTTAGCAATTGCTAAAGCTGCAAGAATTGATTTCACTTTAAAAGATTTCAAACGCATAAGTGATGAAACACCTTTGTTGGCAGATTTAAAGCCTAGTGGTAAATATTCTATGGAAGATTTACATGGTGTTGGGGGAATTCCTGGTGTTTTAAAATACATGTTAGAAAATAATATGCTCCATGGCGATTGTTTAACAGTAACAGGAAAAACCATTGCAGAAAATTTAAAAGATGTACCTAATTTAATCGAAGGACAAGAGATTATTAAACCACTTTCTACGCCTATTAAAGAAACTGGACATATTCGTATCCTATTCGGAAACTTAGCTACTGAGGGTGCAGTTGCCAAAATTACTGGTAAAGAAGGACTCTCCTTTAAAGGAACAGCAAATGTATTTAACAGTGAAGTTGAGGTAAACGAGGGTATAAAGAACGGTAAAGTTAAAAAGGGTGATGTTGTCATTATCCGTTATGAAGGACCAAAAGGTGCGCCTGGAATGCCAGAAATGCTGAAGCCAACCTCGTCTATTATGGGTGCAGGTTTAGGTAAAGATGTTGCTATGATTACAGACGGACGTTTCTCTGGAGGGTCTCATGGATTTGTGGTTGGACATGTTGCTCCAGAAGCTCAAGATGGAGGTAATATTGCCTTAGTTGAAAACGGTGATGTTATTTTTATTGATGCTGAAAATAATACAATTGATATTGAAATCTCTGAAGAGTTGTTAGCAAAAAGAAGAGCAAATTGGGTCGCTCCAAAATTGAAAGCAGAACGCGGAGTACTATACAAATATGCGAAAACAGTATCGTCGGCATCAAAAGGATGTGTGACGGACGAATTTTAATTTTTTACTATGAACATAGAAACAGTAAAAACAACAGAGACAGCTACAGAGAACACCGTGCGTATTTCGGGTAGCGAGGCTATTATCAAATGTTTGATAGCTGAAGGTGTTGAAACCCTTTACGGATATCCTGGAGGAGCAATCATGCCTGTTTATGATGAACTTTATAAATATAGAGATCAAATTCATCATGTTTTAACGCGTCATGAACAAGGAGCAGCACACGCTGCCCAAGGTTATGCACGTATTTCTGGAAAAGTAGGGGTCGCCATGGCAACATCTGGTCCAGGAGCAACAAACTTAATTACAGGTATTGCAGATGCTCAAATAGATTCTACACCTCTAGTCTGTGTTACAGGACAAGTCGCATCTCATCTCTTAGGGAGTGATGCATTTCAAGAAACAGATATCGTTGGTATCTCTACTCCTGTTACTAAGTGGAATGTTCAAATTACTAAAGCAGCAGATATTCCTGAAGTTATGGCTAAAGCTTTTTATATAGCTAAAAGCGGACGACCAGGACCTGTATTAGTAGATATTACTAAGGATGCTCAGTTCGAGGAATTCGATTTTAGTTATAAAAAATGTACTTCGGTACGTAGCTATAAAGCATCTTGTGTGCCGAGTAGTGTTTCAATTCAAAAAGCAGCAGACCTAATAAATAGTGCTAAAAAACCTATGATTGTATGGGGTCAAGGTGTTATTTTAGGAAAAGCAGAAGCAGAATTAAAAGCCGTAATTGAAAAAGCAGGAATACCTTCAGCTTGGACTATTTTGGGAGCTTCGGCTATTCCAACAGAACATCCTTTAAATATAGGTATGGTTGGTATGCATGGTAATTATGCACCAAATATGTTAACCAATGAGTGCGATGTCTTAATTGCTATTGGTATGCGCTTTGACGATCGTGTTACAGGTAGTTTATCTACATATGCTAAGCAAGCAAAAGTGATCCATTTTGAAATTGATCCGGCAGAGATTGATAAAAATGTAAAAACAGATGTTGCAGTACTTGGAGATTCTAAATTGAGTTTAGCAGGCTTGTTACCGCTTTTAAATGAAACTACACATGCAACATGGCATCAAAAATTTAAAGATTTATATGCTATAGAATTTGAAAAAATTATTAAAGACGATTTACACCCAACAAAAGAGGGTTTAACCATGGGGGAGGTGATCAACCAAATAAATCTGCAAACCAATGGTGATGCAGCTATCGTTTCAGATGTTGGTCAGCACCAAATGATTGCTTGTCGTTATGCAAAATTCAATAAATCTAAAAGTAATATTACTTCTGGTGGCTTAGGTACCATGGGCTTTGCTTTACCAGCTGCTATTGGAGCAAAAATGGCGGCGCCAGATCGTGATGTGGTTGCGATAATTGGTGATGGAGGGTTTCAAATGAATATTCAGGAATTGGGAACTATCTTTCAGCAAAAAGTACCAGTTAAAATTGTAGTTTTAAACAATGAATTTTTGGGAATGGTTCGTCAATGGCAACAGTTGTTTTTTGACAAACGTTATGCGTCTACCGAGATGACAAATCCAAATTTTGTAGCAATTGCAAAAGGATACTATATAGATGCTAAGAAAGTTACAAAACGTGAAGAGTTAGCTGATGCTGTAGCCGAAATGATGGCTTGCGAAGGGGCGTACTTTTTAGAAGTTTGTGTAGAGAAGGAAGATAATGTTTTTCCAATGATACCAACAGGAGCTTCAGTTTCAGAAATTAGATTAAGTTAATTATGGAAGATACTATAAACACATATACCATCTCGATTTACACCGAGAATAATATTGGTCTTTTAAATAGAATTTCGGCGATATTTCAACGCAGACATATTAATGTTGAAAGCTTAAATACTTCGATTTCAGAAATTGAAGGGGTTTCAAGATTTACAATTGTAGTAAATCTTACAGAAGAACGTATGAAAAAAATCATAGGTCAGATAGAAAAGCAAGTTGAAGTTATAAAAGCTTACTATCATACAGACGAAGAAACCATCTATCAAGAGTCTTGCATGTTCAAATTAAGGTCTGATCTTTTGTTTGAAGAACGCGAAATTCAAAATATAATTAAAGAAAGTAACGCTAGAATTGTAACGGTTAATAAAGAATTTTTTGTGCTTGAAAAATCAGGTAAAAGAAACGAAATCGAACAATTGTATCGTGAATTTAGTGCCTATGGCATTATGCAGTTTGTACGTTCAGGACGTATTGCTGTAACAAAACAAGAAATGAAAATATCACAAATGCTAGTAGCATTTAATTAATTAAAACAAAATGGCAAATTATTTTAACACCTTATCATTAAGAAACCAATTAGAGCAATTATCACAATGTCGTTTTATGGCATCTTCAGAATTTGAAGATGGTGTAACTGCATTAAAAGGTAAAAAAATCGTCATTGTAGGGTGTGGCGCACAAGGATTAAATCAAGGGTTAAACATGAGAGATTCTGGATTGGACATTTCTTATGCTTTACGTGCAGCAGCAATTAAAGAAAAACGTGCTTCTTTCGTTAATGCTTCAGAAAATAACTTTACTGTTGGAACTTACGAAGAATTAATTCCAACTGCAGACTTGGTGTTAAACTTAACTCCAGACAAGCAACATACAAATGTTGTTGAAACGATTATGCCTTTAATGAAAAAGGGAGCAACATTATCTTACTCTCATGGATTTAATATTGTTGAAGAAGGTACGCAAGTACGTGAAGATTTAACAGTAATTATGGTGGCGCCTAAATGTCCAGGAACAGAAGTTCGTGAAGAATATAAAAGAGGATTTGGTGTGCCAACTTTAATTGCTGTACACCCAGAAAACGATCCAGAAGGAAAAGGTTTGGCGCAGGCTAAAGCTTATGCAGTAGCAACAGGAGGAGATAGAGCGGGAGTTTTAATGTCATCTTTTATTGCTGAGGTTAAAAGTGATTTAATGGGGGAGCAAACTATTTTATGTGGTGCGTTACAAACAGGGTCTATTTTATGTTTCGACAAAATGGTAGAAGAAGGTATCGAGCCAGGTTATGCTGCAAAATTAATTCAATATGGTTGGGAAACTGTAACTGAAGCTTTAAAGCATGGTGGTATTACAACAATGATGGATCGCTTATCTAACCCAGCTAAAATAAAAGCTTATAAATTGTCTGAGGAATTAAAAGATATTTTACGTCCGCTTTTCGAAAAGCATATGGATGATATTATCTCTGGTCATTTCTCTAAAACAATGATGGAAGACTGGGCTAACGACGATGTTAACTTGTTAACATGGAGAGAAGCTACAGGAGAAACAGCATTTGAAAAAACGGCATTAACTTCTGATAAAATCTCTGAACAAGAATATTTCGACAATGGCGTACTTATGGTTGCTATCGTAAAATCTGGTGTAGAATTAGCTTTCGAAACTATGGTAAGTGCAGGAATTATTGAAGAATCTGCTTACTACGAGTCGCTTCATGAATTACCGTTAATTGCAAATACCATTGCAAGAAAAAAACTTTACGAAATGAACCGTGTAATTTCTGATACCGCAGAATACGGTTGTTATTTATTCGATCATGCAGCAAAACCAATGTTGGTAGATTTCATGAAAGGAATTAAAACAGATGTTATTGGTAAGCCTTACTCAACATCTAACGAGGTTGACAATATTGAATTAATTGCAGTAAATGATGCTATTAGGAATCATCCTATTGAAGCGATTGGAAAATCGTTAAGAACAGCAATGACTGCAATGAAAACAATAAAAACTGAAGCATAATTAAACGCTTCAGTGTTAGCCTAACACAATTATGCAAACTGAAAACAAAACATATTTTCCAAGTTTAAAAGCAGTACAAGCAGCAGCCGAACGTTTAAAGTCGGTTGCTGTTTTAACGCCTTTAGTTCAAAACTTACAATACTCTAAACGTTATAGTGCTAATGTTCTTTTTAAAAGAGAAGATTTACAATTGGTACGTTCTTATAAGATTCGTGGTGCATACAATAGGATGTCATCATTAACTGAAGAGCAAATGAAAAATGGTATTGTATGTGCAAGTGCAGGGAATCATGCTCAAGGTGTGGCTTTATCATGCAAATTGCTAAAGATAAAGGGGACTATTTTTATGCCTTCACCAACGCCAAATCAAAAAATTGAACAAGTAAAAATGTTTGGTGAAGAATATACTAACATTGTTTTAGTTGGCGATACTTACGACGATGCTTATCATGCATCCATGTTAGAATGCGAGCGTCTAAATAAAACGTTTATTCATCCGTTTGACGATCAAAAAGTTATTGAAGGACAAGCAACTATTGGTTTAGAAATCTTAAGTCAGATTAATGCGCCTTTAGATTATGTATTTGTTCCCGTTGGAGGCGGCGGATTAGCTTCAGGTTTATCTAGTGTGTTTAAACAATTATCACCCGATACTAAAATTATTGGTGTCGAACCAGAAGGTGCGCCTTCTATGAAAACATCGCTTAAAAATGGATATAATACAGAGTTAAAAACCATTGAAAATTTTGTTGATGGTGCTGCTGTTAAAAAGGTGGGAGATAAAACGTTTGCCATTTGTAAGCAAAATTTATCCGAAATGATTACGGTTCCAGAAGGTAAAATTTGTGAAACCATTTTGGAGTTATATAATAAAGATGCCATAGTAGTCGAGCCAGCAGGTGCATTAAGTATTGCTGCTCTGGATTTTTATGCTGAACAAATTAAAGGTAAAAATGTAGCATGTGTAATTAGCGGTAGTAATAACGATATTACGCGAACTGAAGAAATTAAAGAACGTGCTTTATTATACACTAATTTAAAACACTACTTTATTGTGAAATTCCCTCAACGTGCAGGTGCATTAAAAGAATTCGTTGCCGAAATTTTAGGGCCTAACGATGATATAACATATTTTCAATATGCTAAAAAAACCAACCGTGTAAACGGATCTGCAGTTGTAGGTATTGAATTAATATCGAGTAAGGATTTAGTGCCTTTAATAGAGAAAATGAAATCTAGAAAATTCTATGGCGATTACTTAAACGACAATCCCGATTTATTTCAGTTTTTAGTATAAGCTTAACTATTTCTAAACTACTAAAAACGATTAAAGCGGTATATTTAAGACACGAACTGTTAAAACAAAATGATATTATGCATACATCTTTTTTAGAGATACCAGAGCAATATAAAATTACAACCGAAATAAATCAAAATACCTATTTAGTAAATGGTGAGTTAAAAACATGGACAGGAGATACAGCTAATGTATATTCTTCTGTTTCTTCTACACCAGAATACAAACCAACACTGTTAGGTAAAATTCCTCAACTTGGAAAAGAAGAAGCTTTAGAAGCCTTAGATTCTGCTTGTAATGCTTACGGAAAAGGGCAAGGGGAATGGCCAAGAATGAAAGTGAAAGATCGAGTGGCTTGCATGGAGAAATTTGTAGAACAAATGAAAACCAAGCGAGAAGAGGTTGTTAAGCTTTTAATGTGGGAGATTGGTAAAAGTTTACCCGATTCTGAGAAAGAATTCGATAGAACTGTAGATTATATTTACGATACAATTGAAGAGTATAAACAATTAGATCGTGATAGTGCTAAATTTGAAAAACACGATGGTGTAAATGCACATATTAGACGTGGTTCTTTAGGTGTTGTATTATGTTTAGGGCCATATAACTATCCGTTAAACGAAACTTTTGCACTGTTAATTCCTGCTATCATAATGGGGAATACAGTTATTTTTAAGCCAGCTAAACATGGTGTGTTGTTAATGACACCCTTGTTAGAGGCTTTTCAAACTAGTTTTCCAACAGGTGTTGTAAATATTATTTACGGTCGTGGCCGTGTTGTTGCAACCCCAATTATGGAAACAGGGCGAGTAGATGTGCTTGCTTTAATAGGTAATAGTACATCTGCAAATGCACTTCAAGAGAGTCATCCAAGACAAAACAGATTGCGTTTAGTTTTAGGTTTAGAAGCTAAAAACCCAGCGATTGTATTACCAGATGCCGATTTAGATTTAACTATTGATGAATGTATTGCAGGAACACTGTCTTTTAATGGGCAACGTTGTACTGCATTAAAAGTTTTATATGTTCATGAAAATATTATTGAAGCATTTAATAAGCGTTTTTCTGATAGGGTAGATGCTCTTCCGTTTGGAAATCCTTGGGATCAAGGTGTTAAACTTACACCGCTTCCAGAACCAGGAAAACCTGCTTATATACAAGAATTAATAGATGATGCCTTAGAAAAAGGAGCTTCGATTTTAAATGAAAAAGGAGGAGAAACTACAGAGAATTATATTTTTCCCGCCGTATTATATCCAGT
>NZ_LMAK01000024.1 GCF_001439665.1 Formosa algae | reverse complement strand
GGGGAATATTTAGGCAGCCAATACGATATTAGACATGCCGTTATAGAAGGTGGTGAAAGTTGGGAACTTGGGCTGAGACGGATTCAGCTATATATCAATAGTATTGTCTTAAAGGATGTAAAATGGGGCATTAAAGACGGAAAATGGCAACCTATAAATGTCCCTTTAGGTGAAGGTATGGTCGATTTTAAGCGGTATTTTTCATTACTTAAATCCTATAAAATCAATGTCCCTGTATCTTTACATGTAGAATATGATTTGGGTGGTGCTGAACACGGAGCCACTGAAATTAGTATCCCAAAGTCGGAAGTGTTTGCAAGGATAAAAAAGGATTTAGATTTTATTAGAGCCACATGGAAATCCGTCTAAACACAAACACATAATATATTTATTACAAGCAACTTATGGTTAAAAATAATTTAACCGGATCGGATTACAGTCAATTTTATAAGCGATTGCACTAAGCAAAGAAAGTTGTGCTTGGTATTTTCGACAAACAAAAAACAAGAACTTATGAAAATGACCACAATGACATCCATGCTTTTTAGCGCTATCTTTTTATTTTTCGCCTGTGAAGACGACGATAACAACGACACTGATATTGATGATCAATATGAAGTTGAAGCCGATGGTGTAGCCTATACCGAAACCGATGATGCTGCTGCAGATATCTATAATACAATAGTTGCGACATTAAATGCCAATGATAATAATGGAATTGTAGCAGAAGTGAATCACTCAGAAAATGCCGTAAATGCGGGATTAACTTTAGATTACACGCGTACAGTATATTTCGGAAATCCAGCTTTAGGAACACCTGTAATGCAAGATAACATTACCGCAGGTTTAGATCTTCCGCAACGTATTAGTGTGTATACCAATGCCGATGGAAATACTGTAATTGCATACAATACGATAGATTATATTATCAACAGACATGATATAGGAGATGTATCGACTACAGCAACTATAGAGAATGCATTAGCCAATATCGTAGGATCTGCTACAGACGAAACGATTATGATTAATGAAGTAGATGACGACGATTGGGATGGTATAGTCACAGTGACGAGTCCGAATGATTTCGACACCACGTATAACAATATTATCACTACTTTAAATAGTTTAGAACCAATTACCATCATGGCAGAATTAGACCATCAAGCGAATGCCGCTGGTGTAGACATGACCTTAGGAGCTTCAAAACTTATTATCTTTGGAAACCCCGTTTTAGGTACGCCATTAATGAACGCGTCTAGAACGACTGCTTTAGACTTGCCTCAAAAAATGCTAGTTTATGAAGATGCAGATGGCGGTGTAAATATTATTTATAACGATCCGAGTTATATTGCCGATCGTCATGATATAGATGATAATGAAGACACCATCGCTACCATTTCGCAAGCACTAGAAAATATTGCTGCTTCTGGAGCTGCTGAATAATTAAAACAACATACTAGATAACACAAAAAGCTGTGATACACTTAATTGTATCACAGCTTTTTGTATTCCTAAAAATCAAATAAACGTTATAACCAACACATAATCTTCATGTTAGAGTTGCTATCTGTTTAAATAGCAGTTATGCCTATCTTGTCGTTTTAGGAATGGTTTTACTGTAGATGAATGCTATAAGGTCCATCAGCAGATTTCAGTTTAAAATTCATTACCTTTACAGGCTCATTTTCAATAAACCACATGCTTTTTAACTCTATAGATTTTGCTGTTTTTTTGCCAATTCTATTTTTAGTGTATTGGAGTTTACACGCCCATTTAAAAGCTCAGAATATTTGCATCGTACTTGCCAGTTATCTGTTTTATGGATGGTGGGACTGGCGATTTTTAAGTTTAATTATATGCAGTACTCTAGTAGATTATACCATTGGACGCCGTCTTGGCTCTGAAAAGCACAAACGGAAAAGAAAGGCCTTACTTTGGACCAGTATAGTTATCAATCTCGGACTCTTAGGCGTTTTTAAATATTACAATTTCTTTCTAGATACTTTTATTACGGCATTTTCGTATTTCGGAACAGACATACAAGCACGTACATTACATTTAATATTACCTGTTGGCATTAGCTTTTATACCTTTCAAACCCTTAGCTATACTATTGATGTATATCATAACAAACTTAAGCCCACTAAAGATGGTATCGCTTTTGCTGCTTTTGTTAGTTTTTTTCCTCAATTAGTAGCAGGTCCTATTGAACGGGCCACACGCCTATTACCTCAATTTTTAAAACAAAGAGTTTTTCATACCACCAATGCCATTCGCGGTATACGCTTAATATTATGGGGATTGGTTCAGAAAGTAGCCATTGCAGATGCCATTGCACCTAGTGTAAACGATATTTTCGCAAATTACGCCCAATACCCTTCCTCTACTTTAATATTGGGGATGTTTTTATTTTCGTTTCAAATTTACTGCGATTTTAACGGGTATTCATTAATCGCAAGAGGTGTTGCAAAACTATTCGGATTTGAATTGATGGTCAATTTTAATTATCCTTATTTTTCTAGACACATTAGTGAATTTTGGGGCAAATGGCACATCTCATTATCTACTTGGTTTAGAGATTATGTATACATTCCCTTAGGCGGTTCTCATGAATCCAAATTAAAAACAATACGCAATATTGGTATTGTCTTTTTAATTTCAGGTTTATGGCATGGTGCGAATTGGACATTTGTGACTTGGGGTGGTTTACATGCGCTTCTTTTTTTACCGCTATTATTTATAAAACACACTAACACTCATACTGCTACATTGACTTTAAATAAATGGCTATTACCTTCTATAAAAGACGTGTTTAACATACTATCTACATTTATCTTAGTGTCTTGCTGTTGGATCTTTTTTAGAGCAAATTCTATAGACACTGCTATACATTTTATCGCACACATGTGCCGGTTTGATTTTGAATACATCACCTATTTAAATCCATACGACAATCAGCCTTTAGGGATTGAATATCTATTTATTTTCGCCTTTATCTTGATAGAATATTTACTAGCAACCAAACTTATCCATATTTATTCTGAAAATAAATATATCGGTATTTTAGTCGATGCGCTGCTTCTACTTATCATTATAACAGGAGCTCAAATTGGAGCAAACACCTCCTTTATATACTTTCAATTTTAATGAAACACTTTGTTACCTACATATTATGTTTAGTACTACTGTTTATGGTGATGTTAGAAGCCACAACACGGTTGTTTCTTCTCAGTTCGGATGTTATTCCTGAAGCGAACATCGGTAATAACAAACTGTATCTTCCACATTCAGATGGTATTTGGATAAAAGGTGGTCGACATGAAATTACAAGTCATTATAAAATCAATGCACAAGGATTTAACAGCTTAAAAGATTATAATTCCCGTCCGGACGACAAACTTAACATTGCCATTATTGGCGATTCGTATATCGAAGGCTTTCATGTAGATGTGGAAAATTCTATTGGCAGGCAATTAGAACAGCTAACCCAGCAAACAGTAGAAGTACATGAATATGGAAAATCGTCCGGTAACATTGTAGATTATGTGCAGCTCTTTAAACAATACACCGCACAGAAATACGATTATACTTTTATACTCTTAACAGATCTCGACTTGGCGTTTTACGAGGCCGCTTTTATGGGGAAAGGGAACACCGTTACTAAGAGTACAAGCTTTAAAAACGTATATACACATTTTGCAAGCATTCGTTATCTAAATAGTAACCTGATGTTAAACAAAAAACTACAACAACTGTTTAGAAGCGTAAATCCTTTTAAAAAATCAAATGCTTCAACAGACAGCAATTTAAATATAGATGCCCTACAAGCCTTTGATAGCAGCTGTTTGATTTTATACGAACCGCAAAGATTAGATATAGATCGTATTCAAAATTCATTAACAATACCTAGTATCCCTATTAAACATCAATACATTCCAGATCACGAGCCTTTTGATTATCATTGGAATAGTAATGGCCGACACAATTGTGCTTTAACCATTAAAACGTATCTAGAAAGTATAGATGCTTTTAAAAAAGCGCCTTCAATGTCTAAAATCATGAAGTAAGAACACATGATTTATAAATTCTATTTAAATTAGGTTAAACTGAAATAGTAAGCACACCAACCATTACATACTCTGTGTGTAATAGTTATAATCTTTTAAGACGGCATCTATAAATGCTTTGTCGTTTTTATGAGTAGATTTAATACCGGTAACTTCTATAATCTTAGTCCGTAATTTCACTAACGTATTATAATCGTTTGCTTTAACAGCCATATTAAACGTATCTTTAATAATTCTAGCATCGTTATCAGACAAGCGAATTACTGAAGGGTATAACGGTTTATATGACTCTGTAATGGTTTCTAAAATGGTGTCTGAAAACTTCACATCGTCTTTTAAGTAAATCACCACTGTATTTGCGATCAGGTCTCCGAAACGCTGATTCTTTTCTGTGAAAATAATCAACAAAAACCCGACAAGCTTCCCCACAATAAACACAAAAACCAACAATTCTTCTTCGGTATCTAAGCCTAAAGAGGCCAAGTAAATAAAAATTAAGGAGAACAAATTAAAGTCTATAGTTCGTAAAAACCAACGTATGGTATAATCGGTTATAGACGGCTTAAAACCGTCACGATGTATCACTCTAATTTTCAGCAACATTTTCCCTAAGGTTTGTCCGTTTAACAAAATTTCAGAATACAACGAATAAAACGTCACGGGTAAAAAGATTAAGACATCTATGGCTTTAATAGTCCAGTGGTCGCCACCAAACGAATCGTCAATCAAACGGAAATTTAAAAACTGATACGCAAAATAGATATATGCAAACTTAATAATGTTATCTATAATGAAAGCAAACAGCCGCTGACCACCGGTAGCTATCGTAAAATTAATATCAACATTTTGTGCCGTTTTTATTTGGAGTCTTTTCATGCAATGATTAAATTCGCCTTAATGAGAGAAGTCGCTTTTATAAAGCAAAATAAAGAAAAATGGCTTGAATTTGAGCACATAAGTTCAAATAAAGAAAAAAAAAGTCCCGACGATATTGCCAACCTACACATTAAAATCATGAACGATTTAGTGTATGCGCAAACCTATTACCCTAAAAGTAAGGTCACCACATATTTAAACAAACTGGCTAAAAGTAGTTTTGATCATGTGTATCACACCAAAAGGCAAGAGCAGCATATAGTCTTACATTTCTTTTTTACTAAAATTCCCCTACTCGCTTATAAACACCGTAAGTACATTTACTTGTCTTTTATCGTGTTCTTTATCTGTTTTTTTATTGGCTTGTTATCTACCTTTAATGATGATGCGTTTGCTAGACAGATTCTCGGACATGCGTATGTAGATCAAACTATAGAAAATATTGAAAGTGGCGATGCTATGGCCATTTACAAAAGCGGTAGCAATTGGGGTACGTTTATTGGCATATACGACAACAACCAACGTGTGGGCTTAAACATGTTTTTATCGGGATTATTTTTAGGAATAGGCACCGGATTTTACATTGCATATAACGCCATTATGGTCGCTGTATTTCAAGCTTTTTTCTATCAGCATAATAGTTTGTTTGATAGTTTTAAAGGCATCTGGATTCACGGAACTTACGAAATTTTTGGTATGATTATAGAAGCCGCAGCCGGTTATATTATAGGAGCAAGCTTATTATTTCCGGGCACCTTAAAACGTTTTCAGTCCTTTAGAATTGGCGTACGCGAAGCCTTTTATATTTTTATAAGCACCATACCTTTTACCATTTTAGCTGCATTTTTAGAGGGCTATATTACTAGATATTCTAACACCATGCCTGTGGTATTATGTTTCACTATTATTTTAGGTAGTTTGGGAACTATAGGGTATTATTATCTCATTCTTCCTTTTAAAGTGGCTAAACAACATGCGTTAAGATGATAAAAAAAGCCCTATATCTTATCATCTTTATCATTGCTCAATACAGCTTTGCTCAGGAGATCACGACTTATTCACAAACGGAAACAGATACGATTGAGGTAAACCCCAGCACGGTTGCTGCGCAAGACTTATCCTATAATTCTAATTTAAAAGACAAATACAACGAAGAAGATTTTCAGTATTTCGACACTATTAAAGCCAAAAAGGAAACCGTAAAAGAACCATCAGATTTCGACTACGGGTTTTTAGAGAGCTTTTCAACTTTCATGACGTCGGCTTTCCCATTTATCTTAGGCCTAATTATTGTATTTATTATCATCAAATCGGTATTGGGATTACAAGGTCGCTTTTGGTCGGTTAGCTCTGCACCTAAAACCGTAGCCGATCCTCTAATTTACGAAGAGGAAGATTTGCACGACACAGATTTTAATACCCGACTAAAACACGCCATTGCAAATCAAGATTACCGGCTTGCCACGCGCTACTATTATCTGTCGGTGCTAAAAGTTTTATCTGATAAAAAGACAATCACTTATCACAAAGACAAAACCAATACAGAATACCAATTCGAAATAGAAAACAAACCACTTCGAGAGCAGTTTAAAAACATCTCTTACATTTATAATTATGTGTGGTATGGCGAGTTTCCTATAGATGCTTCACAATTTCAGACTATAGAAAACAGTTATAAATCCATCTTTAAATCTATCTCGTGAATATAGCATCTAACATACAAAAACTATGGGTTTTCCTGATGCTATGTAGCGTTTTTAGCTGTGATAGAACCGATTGGAACGAGAACTTTAAAGAAAGTAGCAAAAGTCCATTTGGTACTTACATTGTTTACGAAGAAGCCGAAGCTTTATTTGATAGTGAGGTCTTATCCCTAGACCAAAATATATACGATTATCTGTTTGAAGAGATGCATGAAGACCATTTTGGGAATTACATCTGTATTAAATCGGATGCTGAAAAATTAAACACCGATGGGATTAATTATTTATTAACTTATATTGAACGAGGAAACCATGCGTTGTTATCGCTCAATAATTTTCCGCCGCATTTAAAAGATACGTTAGGCATTACGACTACCAATTTAGATTTTTACGAATATACACCAGTAGCCTTAAAAGCATTAGATGGCCGTTTACAATTAAAAGACGAAGCGTTTAATACTCAAACCTATACTTACGATAGGAACATTAGACGACACTATTTTGAAACCTATAATTCCAATACTAGTGTGGTGTTAGGTACGGTAGAAGTCGATGGCGAGCAAAAACCTAACTTCTTAAAAATATATTATGGTGAAGGCACCATATTGTTACACGCCACGCCTATAGTGTTTACTAATTTCAATTTATTGAACGGTCGCGAAGCCTATGCCGCACATGTCTTATCATATTTACCAGACAATCCTATAGTGTGGGATCCGCAGATTAAATCCAGTCAGTACTCCGAAACACCGGAAAAGCCTCAAGATTCTATGTTTGTATTCTTTTTAAAGCATCCGTCTTTAACGTGGTTTTTAATGGTGTCTCTATTTGGTTTACTCCTGTTTATGCTCTTTAATGCCAGACGTAAACAACGCGCAATTCCCATTATTAAGCCTTTAGAAAATTCTACGGTAGCCTTTGCGCAAACCATCTCGAACTTATACCTTAAAGAAGCCGACCATAAGAATTTAGTCGATAAGAAAATCACCTACTTTTTAGAAAAGGTACGAGAACAATATCTTATAAATACTTCGAATTTAAACCGAGAGTTTATAGAAACTTTAGCCCTAAAATCTAATAACGATTTTACGAGCACCAAATATTTAATAAATACCATCATAGCTTTAAACAAGAAAACAGAATGTACAGATGTAGAGTTGCTTGTTTTAAATAATATGATCGATAAATTCTTTAAAACATAATTCTATGGAAGACCAAATACCTACAGAAGACTCCGCACACTTAGATTTTAAAAACCGCCTAGATGTCTCCGAACTTCAAGAGGCTGTATTTAATATTAAAACGCAGTTAAAACAAGTAATTGTCGGTCAGGCCGATATGATGGATTTGCTAATCGTAGCGCTTCTAGCAGACGGACATGTACTTATTGAAGGCGTTCCAGGTGTAGCCAAAACCATTACGGCAAAATTACTATCCCGGACTATGGATATCGATTTTAGTCGCATACAGTTTACACCCGATTTAATGCCTTCAGACATTTTAGGAACCTCTGTATTTAATGCTAAAACATCGGACTTTGAATTTAAGAAAGGGCCTATTTTTTCGAGTATGATTTTAATAGACGAAATTAACCGTGCTCCTGCCAAAACCCAAGCTGCTTTGTTTGAAGTGATGGAAGAAAAACAAGTCACTATTGATGGAGAAACCTATACCATGAAAGCACCGTTTATCGTGCTGGCAACTCAAAACCCCATTGAACAAGAAGGGACTTACCGTTTACCAGAAGCCCAATTAGACCGTTTTCTGTTTAAAATTAATGTGGCTTATCCGACAGCCGATGAAGAATTAGAAATCATCATGAGAGAGCAAGCCTTAATTAATACCACAAAGCTTGAAAAAATAGCGACCATTATTAGTGGCGCTCAAATTGAAGGTTTTAAAGCAATTATCAATCAAATTAGTTTGGAAGAGAATCTTTTAAAATACATTGCCAATATTGTAGTCAATACACGTTCTAATTCCTTTTTATATTTAGGCGCTTCTCCACGAGCTAGTATTGCCATTTTAAAAGCATCTAAAGCCTTTGCAGCTATAGATGGGCGTGACTTTGTAACCCCAGAAGATATTAAAAGAGCCGCTGTACCTGTATTACAACATCGTGTAATCGTGACTCCAGAACGCGAAATGGAAGGTGTAAGCAGTCAACAAATTATTGAGCAAATTATAGAAACCGTGGAGATTCCACGATAATAGAATGAAGCAACTCTATAACACATTATTTTTAAACACCAGGTTATTCTATATTTTAGGAGGCATTGCTGTCCTTTTTGTAGTTGGCTATTTTGCGCCTATTGTATTTTATATCACTAAAATACTCTGTTTAATTCTTGGGCTATTAGTGATTATCGATATCCTGATCCTTTATAAATTTAATGATGCTGTTACAGTTACTCGCACCTTACCAGAACGTTTATCTAACGGCGATACAAATACCATTACGCTTCAGATTACCAATACATATCCGTTTATTTGTCATTTAGATATAATTGAAGAATTGCCATTTCAATTTCAAAAACGCGATTTTCTTTTTAACATCAAGCTTAAAACACAAGAGCAGAAAACCTTGCGTTATGATTTGAATCCGACCAAACGTGGTACTTATAATTTCGGATACACCAATGTGTACGTCTCTTCCCCTTTACAATTGGCAACTAAAAAATACATTTTAAGCGATACACAAGATTTAAAATGTTACCCGTCCTTTTTAAAACTAAGAGCCTTTCATTTTAGAGCATTTACAGATGCATCCATCTCCTATGGTACAAAAAAAGTGAGACGTATTGGGCATTCACTAGAGTTTGAACAAATTAAAGAATATACGTCTGGAGACGATATTAGAACCCTAAACTGGAAAGCCACAGCCAAACGCAATCAGTTAATGGTAAATCAGTATGTCGAAGAAAAAGCACAGCCCGTGTATGCAGTAATCGATAAAGGGCGTGCCATGCAAATGCATTTTAATAACATGAGTTTGTTAGATTATGCCGTTAATGCCACTTTAGCCATTAGCCATGCTGTTTTAAGAAAACAGGACAAGGCCGGTATGTTATCGTTCTCTAAACAGGTTGAAGATATTATTGTGGCAGAGCAAAGACATTCGCAAATGCACCTAATTTCGGAAGCGCTTTACAATATAAAAACAGATTTTTCTGAATCTGATTTCAGCAGTTTATACGCCGCTGCAAAACGTAAAATCACTAATAGGAGTCTATTTATTTTATATACCAACTTCGAAACTATGGATGGGTTAAACCGCCAACTCCCCTATTTACGTGCCTTGGCAAAAAATCATTTACTGCTAGTTGTATTTTTTAAAAACACCGAATTAAACACCATAATTCACTCCAAATCAGATAATATTCAAGGCGTTTACGATGCGATTATTGCAGAGAAGTTTATGTATGAGAAAAAGAAAATTGTAAAAGCCTTACAGAAATACGGCATTCAATCGGTGCTTACAGAGCCAGAAAATCTAACCGGAGACACTATCAATAAATATTTAGAATTGAAGTCTAGAGGGCTGTTCTAAACGCTATCACACTCTTTTTTGTGGACAAAATGCTTGTTATAACCGAAAGAATTATATTACATTAGCACCACTAACCTTAATTATTTATAAGCAATGAATTGGTATTTAAAAGTTTTAAAACAGTACGCCGACTTTAAAGGACGTGCAAGACGTAAAGAGTATTGGATGTTCTTTTTATTTAACATTATAATCTCTTACGCATTACTCTTCCTTGGAATCCTCTTAGAAAGTGGCTTATTAAGTACATTATCTACTATATATAGTTTAGCTGTGTTTTTACCTGGTTTAGCTGTAGGTGTAAGACGTGTACACGATGTTGGTAAAAGCGGCTGGTATTTATTAATCCCGTTTTATAACATATATTTAGTGTGCTCTGATAGTGAACCAGGAACTAACAACTGGGGAGATAACCCAAAAGGGATTGGAAACGACAGCGTAATAGACGCTATTGGTACAGAATAAATTATATTTCAACATATACTTACAAAAAAGGAGTAATAGATCTTAACAGATTATAACTCCTTTTTTTTATTTAAATTAGCACTACTAACCTAAAACCTTAATTATGAATTGGTATTTAAAAGTCATTAAAGAACATTATGCAGATTTTAAAGGACGCGCCCGACGCCAAGAGTATTGGATGTTTGTCTTAATAAACACAGCTATTTCTTGGTCATTAGCCATATTAGACTACTTTGTTGGATCAGGGATTTTTTCTGCGATTTCCGTATTATATTCTCTAGCTGTATTTATTCCTGGATTAGCCGTTTCCGTAAGACGCTTACATGATATTGGTAAAAGTGGTTGGTTTCTGCTGCTAATCTTTCTTCCTATTATTGGATGGATTTGGTTAATCGTGCTTTTTGCAACAGACAGTGAACATGGTCTTAACGCTTGGGGAGATAACCCTAAAGGGATGGGTAACAATAACGTCATTGATACTATTGGTACAGAATAAGGACGTTTCTTATTTCGACATACAATATTAAAAAGGTGTGAGTATCCGTTGGATGGTCACACCTTTTTTATATGCCTATTATTAATTTATTTTTCGAAACAACAAATACTTCTAATTATATACCGCGTTACAAATCGTTTTAATCTATTTTTTTATATGTCATTCTTAGTCCGTAACATGCATTCCAAGAAGTTAAATAATGGTTTCAGACTCAAATGTCTTGTCCTAAAAATATGGCTACAGTTTTAAATTGTTTTTAGGCAAATAATTGATATACCATATGTGGTGTTCTATAGTCTAAAGATAAATGTAATGATATGTCGTTGTACAATTTAATGGCACTTTTTGCAGTCTGTAATCCCCTATTAAAACACCCATTTGCCATAGCAAAATCAGGATTATTATATCATTTTTACTTGTTTTTTACCACAGTACTTTGTTGGGCACAGTTATTTATAGTTTATAATTCGAGTTTTAATATAAGTCAGATTTCCATTCTCAAACGAGTTTTTGGTAATCCAATTTTGATTGTCGTCCAATTCATATTCGTATTTCGTTGTTGAAATCAAGGAATCTTTGTGATTGTATTTTCTCATTTCTGTTAGCGTTCCACAATCATATTCATATTCCAGAGTTATATTCCGTTCCGGTTTTAAATAGTCAATATGCTTTGTTTTAGTTACCAATTCGGTTTTAAAATCACTAATTTCAAAGGTGTTGGTAATGGTATCGTTCGTTTCTTTATCAATGAATATTTGGGATAACGTGGATTCCTTCGAATTTCCGAAAAAACCATATTTATAATTTCCAACTTGTTTCGTGTAGAAGTCATTATATTCCGATTCAGATTGCGAGCTTTTAAGTTTTGAATTTTTGTAAGTGTAAGAAACAGTGATTGGTTCGGTGTCTTTAGATAATCCAACAGTTTCTTTAATCAGATTATTCTCATTATCATATGTAAACTCAATATCGATATTCTCATCAGCAAAAATATTGTATTGATAACGACTTATAATTTTATCAAGACTGTTGTATGTCTTTTTTGTCTTGACTAAAGTGTCCATAATTCTATTTCCAATCGAATCTTGTTTTGCCTGTATCGAGTATTCGGTCAAATTGCTGACACTTTTTGTTAAACCATTATCAAGTAATTCTGGTTTGTCACAACAACCAAATATGCATAAAGTCAGAAATAAAGTAAGTAGTCTGTTCATTTGGTTTTAATTGTGCCCAACGTCCCGGCTATGCGCAGTGCGGGATTGAAAATCCGAAACTTTCAACCTTGCACAAATGGTAGCCAAAGCTGCGTTTTGTGTTTTTAATTTTATTCAACAAAAACGTCAAAGCGGAGCTTTGGCGCGCTAGAAGCACCGACCTTTCGTTTATCTCGTCAACCCGCATTGCGTATAGGTTTTGTTGGCATTAGTTTTTATTTTTTCTTCCATTTAAGCACTTCCATTCACTCCTAATTCAAAGAGCTTTTCGGTGTTCAAGTTGATTTTAATTTCCCAATGGTAGCTACAACCGTCCAATACCATTTCCTTTTCTTTTTTCCAATTTTCGCTTTCGTCTTTGTAGTATCCCCGAAGTCCATCAAAAATGGAATACCTGTCCCAATTGAAAGTGGCATATATAATTTTGTGACCGTTACTGTCAAAGTAACCGAAGTATTGTCGTCTATACGATTTTAGTTTCCTGTGGATTACTGGACATTTGTCAAATTGGTTCATTCTCGATTCATTTGCTTTCGCTAAATTTTCCTTGAGTATTCTTTCAGCTGTTTGAATATCGTCAATTGTCGGAGTGAATCTTTCTTTTTCTTGAAGGCACAGAAAACAATCATCATTTTCTTTAAATATCACTCCCGTTACACGACCTTTTTCAATTATAGTCGAATACTCTGTCGGTTGTTCAACAATCTTATATGTCGAAGAACACGACACTAAAAGTAAGGAGGTCAATATGATTGTGAAGTGCTTCATTTTAAATTAATGCCAACAATTGTATAATGAACATTATGTTCATTATACCCAAATATAAGATATATGTAACATATGTTATATATATCTTTTATATAAACCAAATCACGATTAGAAATAGCTACTAATCTTCTTTTAAGACCTTGTAAATCACCTAAAATATTACTTTATAAAAACAGAAACCGTCTCTAAAGACGGTTATTTATTATAGTTAAACTATTTAGTATTGGCTTGTGCAACGATTACCAGAGTTAGGCAAAGTACTTATTTCAAATTCATCTAAATCTATTCTGCCAACTTCCTCAACACTATATTCAGCTTTGGCCTATCGGCGAGCCGAATACTTAGTTATAGCAAAATCAAAATTATTATATCATTTTTACTTGTTTTTTACCACAGTACTTTGTTGTACATCGTTTTTAATATTACCAGATTACTTTATTTTGAGTTTTACTCAAGTAAATAAAAACAATCAAGTAAAATATGAAGAAAAACCAATCATTCGCTCCATAGATAGTGTAGAAAATTCCAGCCATCATATCCTGTTCATATACATCTGAAAGGTTATTATTCATTAGCCATTTAGTCCAAACAAATCCGTAAATAAATTTTTCAATAACGAATGCTCCAATCACCCATTTAAGATGGTTCCATTTAGGTGCCATAGCTAAAAATGAAAGTCCCCAAACAACTATCATAAGTAATCCAAAATTGGACATTACTACGGGGTCAGCTTCATTAATTACATTATTCGAAAAAAATCTAGATAAAACTAGTACTCCACCGATATTCATCATTCCAGATAAGTACATTAGTTTTTTTACAATTGATTTGTTTAGATTCATTTTATGTTCGTTCTGTTAAATTATGTACAACGGTTTTGTGTATGATTTCGTTGCATTTTTCAGCAACTATCAGCAAATACAAACCGAATATAAAATCCGCGAGGATTTTCGTAAGTAAGCGAGTACTAGCAATGAATTATACACTATGTTGTGAAGTGTTTTTTTGTCTGAAGTGTAATCAGTTTTTATGTTTTCATTTTCTCTTCGGTGGTGTCCATCTATCGATACTTTCTTTTTTCAATCCGTCAGGATAAGTAATCAGTTCGATTAAGCTACCCCAAGGTGCTTTCCCATAAACACCTGCATTGTTGGCTCCGTCCTCAATTCCTCCTAAAGGGTGAATTTCGGAAAGTAATTTTCCGCCAGCTTCTTCAAAGCGTTCCGCTGCTTGCTCTATATCATCTACATATAGAGCAAAATGGGTATATCCAAAATCATTTAAAGAAATGGCTTCTGTTTGTTTTACGTTTACAAATTCAAAGAGTTCAATAGTTGCGCTTTCTCCAATTTCCATTAATTTCATATGGACTATTTTACTTCCTTTTGGAATTCCCAACTGTTGTTCAGTTTCTTCGCCTTCCATTGGTTCATCTTCTTTTTCGATTAAATCATAAAGAGTATTTGCCTGAAACGCCTTTTCAAGAAATTGGGCAGCATCATTTACATTTGGAACAGTTATACCAATATGGTCTATTCCTCTAACGATATTTGGTTTTGTCATTATATTTCTTTTTTTAATATTTTGCTAATTAATCACTTATGATTTCTACTTGATTGCCTATTGTAACCAAGGTGTTTTCGTGGTCTAAAAACTTTTTTTCGTCAGGAAAAACTTTATCTTTATAGAGTTGGGAATTTAATGTATTCTCAAGTCCTTCCAAATTGTCAAACCATAGTTCGGCTGTTCCGTCAAAATTGTCAACATCAACCACATCGGTTTTTTGTTTTATTGGATGGGTTTGAATGTATCGCAGACAATGTTTCTTAGCCTCCGGTATTTGCTTAAACAATTGACCGTGTTTCTCAATGTGATGTTTGACAAATTCCTCATGTGTCAGTTTTGGGTTACGTTAAACATCATTGTCATTTTAATCATATCTATATAATTTAAGTTCTCGTATTGTTTTGTCGGTTTACTGAAATGCTACACAACAATTATGTGTTAGGAACGTTGCGTGTTTGAGCGCGAGGATTTTCCGAAGGAAAATCAGATGCTAGCAAACAAAGCAACGACCAAACGGCTTAACTAAAATAAGCAATGTTTTTTACACGGTGTTGTGCAACATATTTTGTTTTTTATTCTGTCAATCCTTTTTATGTTCCTGTTCGGTATGATTTTGATTTCCATTAATCATTTTATCTTCGTCATACATTGCATTTGACATTCCAAGCATAACGGCAGTAATTATTAATATAATTTTTCTTTTTATCCAATTAAGGATTTGTTTGGATTTCTCCAAATGTGTTTTATTCTTTTGTTTATACATTTTAGTAATGATAAATGATTAGACATTTGTTTTATCATTTTATGCAGTAATGCATATTCGCATAGAAAGTAAAGTCTGTTCTAGGCTATGTATAAACTTGTATATTGATTGCTGGATACGAATTTTTTATTTAAGAAAACGTGTCGAGCTATTATTGAACTTATTGTTTGATACCGTTCAATTTGTAAATTGAAGATTCTTGTAATTTTAGCACTATAAAAATCTCGTAAGTTGAGATATGTAATCTGCGCAACAAATATTTTTTCTGATTGAAGTTGTCTACCGTAAACGTATAATTCCGAATATTTATGACTAAATTCTTTTCGGGTATTGATGTTTGAGACTTGATGATAGTTCGAAGAATTGATTTGAGAATATAGAAAACATTCGTTAACCGTCAGACCGAAAATCAGAAGGAAGGAAATCAGATATTTTATATACTTTTTCAATTTATTATTTCAAATTATCAATCTTTGGCATATGTTGCACAACGGTTAGTGTAAGGAACGTAGGGCAAGGGATAAGCACTGTTTTTCGAATTCTCACTAAGCCAAATTTACATATTTTGCTTTTATTTTTCTCTAAATGCCAAATTGAAAATTTGGCGACATCATAAAGAAACCTAAGCTTTTAAATTAAGCCTAAACCGCCCTATGTTTTTTACACGTTGTTGTCAACTGTTTATTCATTTATTTTAATCGGTTCTAATTTTGAAAAACTAAATTCCCTAATATGCATAGTTAGGTCACTTATTGTGTCCTTTCTACCATTATTAGCAGGTAGTGATTTTATAATCCCTTTTCCAGACAAATAATACTGTCCTTTCATATCCTTGGTTCTAAAGAATATTGGGCTTATTAAAGTGTCTTTAAAATTCTTTCTCTCGGCAAAAAATGAATCACACTCCTTTATGTTTATTTTAGAAGGGTCTTTTATGTCTTTAGTTAATTGAGCGTATATAGTCATCAAGCTATAGTCTCCTTTATCAGGGATTAAACTATCAGGTAAATCGTAATAATATTCAAATTTGCCAAACATTGAATTTTTTAAAATACTATCTGGGAAAATTAATTTTGAATGTACAGAAGATTTTTTGGTTATGTCAGATTTGTATTCAAGTTCATTTTTTTGTCTACACGATAAAACTAAAGTTATTAATGTAAAACAAAGTATGTATGTTTCAATCTTATTACTTTTTTTATTTTTTTTCAATACCAAGTCTTTAATAGTTGACAACAATTGTATAATCAACATTATGTTCATTATACACTCAAATATAAGGTATATGCAACATATGTTATATATATCTTTCATATAAACCAAATCACGATTAGTAATAGCTATTAATACGCTTTTAAGACCTTGTAAATCACCTAAAATATTAACTGTATAAAAACAGAAACCGTCTCTAAAGACCATTTTTATTATCGTTGGACTATTTAGTATTGGTTTGTGTAACGGTTACTGTTGTTATAGACAGTTATTTTTCTAATGCTTTCATTTTGTAATAAGCACAGTTTTCATTTTTGGCTACTTCTTTGGTTAGGTATATTCCATATTCCTCTAATTTATCTGAATGTTGCTTAACTGTCTTAGTGAAATTGTCAAAAAATGAATCTTTATGAAATTTATTTAAAGTTTCAATTAAGCCAAATGAATTCAACATCATTGTATCCCTATATTCTTCTGATATTTCTGATTTTCTAATGTGAGAAATGTAGTTCACAATATTTTCTTGAATAATTATAAATCTAACTGCTACATGTGGATGAGATTTCTCCTTGAAATAAACTTCTTTTACTGCGTTCAAATTGAAGAGTTTAAAGATTCCGATTGCAGATGATGCTAAAGAAATTAAATCACAAAGAAATTCGTCAGTTCTATGTTTATCATCGAATTTAAGCCAAACTTGATGAATATCTTGGGTAAGTTTCATGGATGCAAATATATCCGAGTCGACTTCGTAAATGTGATTTTCAATGTTGAAGTCTTCTGCTTCGTTAATTGATTCATGTATGTGTTTTTCTGATTTGCCATTATTCTGTATCAGATGACCTATTTCGTGATTCATTAAGAAAATTATTGCCGAATAGTACATGAATTCCATTACTGAACTTTCTTTTTCAATTAAAATTTGATTAATTGTTTGTATGGATTCACCAAAGATTTCATTGGTGAGTTCTTCGCTATCCAAAAAGATGCTTTTTAGTTTATGAATTGTACCAATATTAATGCTTGTTAAAGTGTTATTTTCTTTTATGTAAGCTGAAGCATTTATGGTTGTATTGTTTTTGAAGAAGAAGAAATTCGGTTCAATATTATATAAATCTGAATTGTTTTCTATTAGTTTTTTGTAGTACAAATATATTTTGTTGCATAGCGTTTCAAAAGGTGTTTCAAAGTAATCAAAGATGTCGCTCTTATCAATTAGTTTTTCTTCAACAATTCCTGAAATTTCTTCTTTGTAACTCATTTTATATATTTGTATACTTTTACTGTGCTGATTTTACCAGTTCCATTTTTTCGTTGTCTGATATAATAATACTATCTCCTCCTATAAGAGATTTTCCCCCTTCAATAATTCCATTTTCATATTCGAGTGTAATAGGATCAATAAAAGTATAAGAAATGACATCATAATTTTCATCAAATAAACCATCTTTACTAATAGGATAACTGTTAAATAGTTGCTTATTATAACTAGGTTTCATTGCCTTAATAAGAGCTTTTTCAGCATCTAAGAATATTTTGTCTTGTGGAGGTCGGTTTTCTCCCATTAAAGCTGCTACTATATCTTCATTTCTTGATTCTATGCCAAAACTTTGTATTTCTAAGTTATCTTGAAACTCAAAACAAAGTATCGCAATCTCATGTGTTGGAAGTTCACCAAATGAAAATGGGTATTCAAGAGATAGAATATCTTGTAAAGTATTATGTCCTGTTAATCTATTTAAAATCCCCTGTTTGGTAGCCTTGCCTACATAATGGACTTTGTATTTTAAAAATTCCCTAATATCTCCATCTATTTCACATTTCAGATTTCCTCTCCAACAGTTTTGAAGGAGTTTTTCAGGAGAGAACCAAATTAAAAACCTACTTTCCTTATTTTTGTATTCAACTAAAGAAAACCCATATACATTACCAATTGGTTGTTTATTAGGATTAGCAGGTTTCTTAATATAGTTTATAGCTAGATGAATTTCGTGCTCACCAGAAACATTAAATACATCTTGTAAATAGGGTAATTTACATTTTAAAATATTCGGTTTATTTCTTTGATGGATTTCAAATTTTAGTAAATTTTCTTCTTGATTTGATACAATATTTTCAAATGTAATTATTGGTCTTTGTGTAATTACATATAGACTTGCTTTTTCAAGTGCTCTTTCAATTAATGGATCATTCTTAACAATTGTAAATTCATAATTGGTTAATGGGCTATATGCTAATTTAAGTTGATTTAAAATTGATTTTCTATCCATAGAGTAATGTCTTGTCCTGAAATATGGCTACAGTTTTAAATTGTTTTTAGGCAGATAATTGTTATCCCATATTTGGTGTTCTATAGTCTAAAGATAAATAAAATGTATGTCTTTGTATAAATTAATTGCATTTTTTACAGTCTGTAATCCCCTATTAAAACACCCATTTGCCATAGCAAAATCTGGGTCAATATATGATGATTCTCATAGAAATACTTTAGTAAAAAATTAATGCGTTTTTACTTGTTTTTTACCACAGTACTTTGATGTGAGAGACGCAGTATCGGCTTTTAAGTCGTCAACCGTCTACTCGATAGCGGTTCGGGCTTTATTTTCCAATGTCACATATTCAGTTTAATGGCTTTAATTGTGCCATACTTTCTTTCATTGAACAAAGCAAATGCTCAGTTTCGGCTGCCTTTAACTGTTGCAATGGTTTTGGCATATCTTTAATTTCAATATATTTCTTTTTTGCACTTCCTTGTTCTACATAACCTTTTTCTTCTAACACCTCCATTCCTTTCCTAGCACCAGCATGTAAATAAACTTTGTCAGGTTCAATGTTTAAATGAGAAGCAATTCTCATAGAAGTATCATAAATTGATAACTCACCAAAGCCTTTAACTTTACAATCTGTTACTATTTGAAAAATTTCGTCAAAAGTTCTTGCTTTTAGAATATCATTCATTCTCTTTATAAGATTGTCACGAACTTGTTTAGAAATCTCAAAAGGAATGCCCCTTTGATTACCTTCATTATCTAAAAATACTTCTTGATGATTATGCCTAATAAAATATTTTATTCCGTTGTTTGTTAGTTTGAAAATCCCATCTGCAGCGTGAACAATTAATTCAGTCAAGTTAGGTAAGTCTTTATAAAAACTTAAATACTTGTCCAAGTAGTCTGAATGAGTTTCAAAAAAAAAATGGGTGTTAATGTCATTTCCTTCTTTGTCTCTATACTTCCAAAATTTGTAGTTCTCTGTTTTATATTGTTTTATTAGATCTTCAAGAGTCATAATTCTATTGTTTTATTTTTCATTTGGTGGCTCGTTTTAGCCTGACCGTTAACGTGTTTTCATAAAAAGAGTTGCGGTTTTGCATGCGAGGTTTTTTCGAAGGAAAATCAGCAGCTAGTAAAAAAGCAACTACTTTTTAATTTAACTAAAATAAGCAATTTTTTTTATGCGGTGTTAGCTATAGTACTTTATACATTTGTGCAAAGCGTAATAATAATTTTTTAGTGCTTCCATTTTCAAATTCGAAAGTTCCTTTAAAAGAATTTAAATCTGTTGATTTTCCCTCAATTTTAACAACCTTGCCAATTCCAAATCTATTGTGAGCAACTTTATCTCCTTTTTTTAAATCCTCAAATTCTTTTATTGAATATGATTCTCCGTAGTCATGTTTGTTCTTTTGTGTTTTATCGTCATCCATAATAACATATTGTTGGAGTGTATTTTTCTTTTTATTCTCAAGATTTTCCAATCTATTATTAATTGAATTGAGGTTATTTAGAATTAGTTCTGTTTCTATGGAAATTTTCGTGCTTTCTTTCAATTCGGCTGGTGTTATTCCCAATAACCTAACAAGTGAATTGATTTCAGTTTCTTGTTGTTTATATGTAGATTTTAAATTTTCTGCAACTAAATCAATAATTTCTTCCACACTATCAATCCTTAAACTTTCATCGTACTCTAAGTCTCGAAACCCCTGTATATCGAATATTCTCTTAGTTTTAGAATCTTTGATAAGTGTTACAGGTTTATCGAATGCCTGCCTGATGCCTAATTCATAAAGTACGTTTGGATTTTGTGAACTTAAATCACATAAAGCCATATCAGAATCAATTATTTTCTTAATAATATCTAATGCGATGTGGTTTGTAGATAAGACATCATCAGCTCTTACAGGCTTAAAGCCTGCTATATCACATGCTGGCTTAATTATGTGTTCATAAACTCTATGGAAATGACCTTTTTCATAATTTGAATTATCACTTATTGGCATTATTATAAAACAGGTTTTCATAGTTTTTAGGTATTATAACTAACAATTCTATAATGAACATTATGTCCATTATACACCCAAATATAACATATATGCAATATATATGCTATAAAATCCTTTACATAAACAACTGACTTCTAAACACATAATTTTTAGCTTCAATGGCATTTAAATACCCATTATAGCAGTTTGCTTCGGGTTTCCGTCCTAAAACGCTCCATTTTTAAAACATAGAGCAAAGCTGTACCTGAACAAAACCCGAACAAGACTCGAACAAAACCCCTTGTAAAACAGTATATTGTGTCATGAGTGGTCAGTAGTGGTCAGGCGGTTTCATCATGTTTCAGGATGTGTCATCATGTGTCAGGGTGTGTCACCTTGTGTTACAACCGTTCAGTTTGTGTTTCTTTGTGTCACCATGTGTCAACTGCTTTGTTTTCAGTGTTTTAAATTCTAGTTTAGACATCTATTAATCAATAAAACATATAATTATGGCAACATTTGAAAAAGGAATCCTAGGCGGATTTTCAGGAAAAGTAGGAAATGTAGTTGGCGCAAGATGGCGCGGTAAAGACATTATGCGTAGTTTACCACAACGTGGTAAGTATACTCCTAGCGCAAAACAGGAAGAGCAACGCGCAAAATTTAAAATAGTCATTCAGTTTTTAACTCCTTTGCAAGAGGTTTTAAATCTATACTTTGGAAATAAACAGGACGACAAATCGCGTTTTAATTTAGCAACCTCTTACCATCTTAAAGAAGCTGTGGTAAGTACTGCTCTGGGTTACGAAATAGATTATGCCAAAGTGCTTATTAGTAAAGGCGATTTACGGGGCTTAAATAGCGGTACTTTAGCCGCTGGCGCCGGACAAATTTTAACCCTAAATTGGGCAGATAATAGCGGACAAGGTAATGCCTCGCCCTTCGACGAATTAATGGTGGTGGCTTATGCCCCAGATTTAAATTTGTTTTATAGCGATCTGGCTGTAGATACCCGCGATGCTACAACGGCAACAGTAAATTTACCGGCGTATATGAGTACGTTTGAAGTTGAAGTGTGGGCATCGTTTAATAAACCCGAAACTACATTAGCAGCAATAAGTACGTATTTGGGTCGTGTTACGGTTAGTTAAGTGCGAACCTACACGGTAAAAAGCGTATTGGCAAGGCATACCAAGGTTTGCTAAGCGAATGCGCTTTTTGTATGCTGTACTCTTTGGTTATAGCAAGATAACCTTTACTGTACTTTAGCGATACGGCCGTCTTCCTGCTCTTTTACATTACGTATAGAACGATGTAATAAAAGCTTATTAAGTAAATGTTTTGGAAACATTGGACTGTGACCCAATTTAAAATTTGGAATGTGGTGTTTTCTGCGTAGTCTGTAAATCGTACTGCGGCTCACATTTAAATGTTGCATGGCTTCTTGGGTGGTAAGCCATATTTCGTTTTCGAGTAACTTAGAATCAAATTCTATATGTGGGGCTTGTGGCTGTGGGATATTGGTCTTGTTCTTTCTCATCGTTTGGGTGGTTTAATAAGATTAAAGTGTTCTATATTAGTTTGTTAGTCTTTAATTTACTTATTTTTTACATGCAAAACTTAAAGAGGACTAAAAATACGTAGAAACACGTATTTGGTTCTTTTACAGAGAACAGGCCCACTTCGTATTTAGTTTATGCGCGTAAAATCACGCTATTTAAGTCCATAAAAAGGATTAGCGGGAGCCACTGGCTTTTCACATTGCGGTAAGCTATCTATATCATTTAGGTTTTTCTGAAATCCACGAAATAAGTCATGCAGATGCGCATTTGAATAAGGAACTACTATTTTACTTAATAAGACTAAATTCTCCCATTTTGTATATAAATTCCGCTCATTTCATCGAGATTTTCTTATTTCTTAATGCTGTCGAAAATGTTCAAGTCAATATATATTCATTGGTTTGGTCAAATTGCGTGGGACGGTAATGTTTATGGTTAGTTGCGTGGTTAAGCACCTTATTTAGCAAATAAATCACAGATAGAATATTCTGCAGGAATGTTCGTAAGTCGGCACTAACCCAGCAATTAATTATACATGCTGTTGTGCTATCGTTATTTATCTATTCGTTCATTAATTAATTTCCTTATATTTTCCAATTCAATTATTCCGAATTGCAAATTTGGAAGATAAGAATTATATAATTTCTGGTAACTACTAATAACATAATGTCTATATTCTTGACTATTTACAAAATAATCTTGTAGCTCTTTACTGCTATTATCTTTTGTTATTCTTTTACTTATCCATTCGGGATACCAACTGTAATTATCTCTAAATGTAGTTGTAACTAACCAAGATTCATCAGAAATTTTTTTCTCTAAAAGGTTAAGAAATGTTCCAGTATCGTATATTTCAATTAAATGCAATGATAGACTATCTTTAGAAGCAACTGATTTTAAGCGTTCAATACCGCCTTTATTCATATTGGTTATTGGACCTCCGGCCATTATTCGAGATAATCCATCGTCTAATAAATCTATTGTTCTAGTATCTGAAAAGACAGCATCGTAAACGGGTTTTATAGAATCGTAATATTTGATAACGTTTGAAAACTCGTCAATGTCATTATCTAAGTCAATAACAATCTGCTTATAAATATCAGTAATTTCAGCTTGTAGTTTTCTATTTTCATTCCAATTGTTGATTTGTAATGCAATTAAAATTCCAATAACAACAAGCACAATTTCTCCGATTGCGTAAGTCAGATATTTTCCAAATTTATTTTCAGAAAGTAATTTTTGTCTAATTTTCCCAAAGAGTTTTATCATTGATTAGCGGTTGGTTATAATGAAGCACAACGTGTTACATCAAAACAAATATAAACGATAATCAGTTATTTTTTCGGAATATCCTCACTTTTCTATTGTCTATAGCCATATGTTACAAGCCTTTACTTAGGTATTAACATGTTTATTTTAGTTATACTAACAAAAATAGACCTACCCCAAATCCATAAATTCAACTTACCTAAATGTTCAAATCAAACCTTTTAATTGGTCTGAATCCCATTACCATAATAGATAAGTTCTGAGTTACTATCGTTTAGGTATAAAACTGGATAATCGGCATCGTGTGGTGTAACTTTCCACGCTTTTACTAAAGCAATGAATTCATAATCGATACCACCACCAAATTGCTCAAAATACCCAAATTGAATATCGACACAGCCCGCAATAATATCGTCTAGCTCTGAGCTACTCGCATCATCTTCAGCAACTTCATTTAAAAACACATTTGTAACATAATTTTCAGTTAACCGTTTTTCGGTATCCAGTTCAGTTTCTGTAATACGGTATCCGCTTAATTGATAAAATGAACCTTCAGCATCAAAATGATAAATGAGATCATGATTTAAAATTTGTAAGCCATTTAAAAACTGATTGCAATACACATGATCGTTAAGATACAGATCTGTACTGATGGCTGTGATTTGGAGGGCATCAGACGCGATATTGTTTGCTGCGAATAGTGATTCGGCTAAAACCTCTTCTTCTGCAGTCACAGTGTCGTCTGCAGGGGAATTAACAATCTCGTAGGTACAGACCTCGTAATTAGTTAAATCATCATCAGAATTGCAACTCGCTACACTTAATATAAGACCACAAATAAAAATAGGAAATCGAAATAGTTTGGTTGTCATAATATATTGAAGGTTTTATTATAAGATGCAGATTTAAAAAAAGGTTGCGTGCCAACTAAAATAAAAAAGACGATCAGGTTTGATCTCAAATCATGGACCAATAAAAAAATCAGAGTCTTAGAGGCGTTTATACCCTTAAAAACCCTGATTATGATATCGTATTCCGAAATGTACTGATGCTATATAACCTGCACGAGCAATGTTTAAGCTTCCTTACGCAGCACTTCTAAAGGCGAACTTTTAAGCACCGAACGTATATTGCTTAACCCAATTACTAAAACCAAAGTTGTAATACCTGGTAAGAGCACTAAAAATGGAATAACAGACGGTACAAACGGTTCCTTAAAGACCAAAAGTGCTAAAGCCAAACTACTAACTAACGCTAATAATATACCAACTACACTCCCTAAGAGTCCTAAAAACAGATACTCGAAAGCCGAAATTTGTAAAATATGTTTGTTTTTGGCACCTAAAGTCCGTAACAACACATTCTCTTTAACACGCTGATATTTACTGGTTCTAATTGAACCAATTAACACTATAATTCCGGTAAACATACTGAAGAAAGCCATAAAGTTTATTACCCACGAAACTTTATCTAATATACTTTCTACAAGGGTAAAAACTTGCCTTAAATCGATGATGGATACATTGGGAAAATTACTTACCAAATCCTGTTGTAATCGTGCCGAAGTGGCCTCGTCTGCGACCAAAGTGGTCAGGACGTTAAACTGTGGGGCATCTTCTAACACGCCAGCGGGAAAGACTACGGTAAAATTAAGTTGCACTTGCGACCAATCTACCTGACGAATACTCCCCACCGTAGTTTCCATAAGTACACCTTGCACATTAAAGACTACAGGATCGCCAACATCTAGATTAGCATCTTCAGCTAAATTATCGGAAATAGAAATCACTAACGGCTCTCCAGGTGTTAATCTTGGTGTCCACTCCCCTGCAATAATAACTTCAGAATCTATTAAGGTATCGCGATATGTGGTTCTAAATTCATGGTTTAACACCCAACCGCGGACTTGTCGTGTAGTATCCTGACGGATGGTATTCACCAAGTCGCCATTAATGCGCTGCATACGCATGGTAACTAACGGAATATCGCTAAGCACTGGCAATTGGTGTGCTTTAATCGCATCTGAAATGGCGGCACGCTGATCGGGTTGCACATCGAGTATGATGATATTGGCGTTTTCCGACTGTGCACCGACTTCGGTTTTTGCCAATAAAATATCTTTGGTAAAATACAGTGTACTAATTAAAAACGTCCCCAAACCAATGGCAACCACTAACACCACGGTTTGATTATTTGGTCGGAATAAATTTAAAATACTTTGTCGTGCAGTAAAACTCCAATGCTTCGGAAAATACCGTTTAATTAAACTAATACATGCCATGGCAACTCCAGCCAATACTGCAAAAGTTAATAAAGTTGCCCCTACAAATCCTAGTGCAAATACCGCATCTCTAATTAACCAATACGAGAATAGAAATAAAAACACAACAATGGCTCCGAATACAGAAAACCGGACCAAACGTGGCTCTTGTGCCCCATCTTCGCTAACGCGTAAGACATCTAAAGGCGATACAAACCAAGTACGTAATAAAGGTAAAAGCGCAAAGAGCACCGACATAAACAGGCCAAGTAAAATCCCGATAAGAATGGGAATAGCGGAAATAGAAATCTGTAATGTAAACGGTAAAAAGTCTTGTAATAAATACGGAAATACCAACTGTAAGCCCACACCAATTCCAGCACCTATAGCGCCACCCAAAATACCAATACCAGCAATTTGAATAAGGAATATCAAGAAACTTTGCAATCTTGATGCGCCCATACATTTTAACACGGCTATGGCTTTTAGCTTCTCTTTAATGTAAATATGTACCGAACTGGCAATACCTATACAGCCCAATAATAAAGCAATAAAGGCTGCTAAATTCAAGAAGTTTCCCACATTTTGGTAACGTCTACCTAAACGTCTAGACGTTCCGGTATGGGTATCTAAATCGGCATTTTCTAAATCTAGCATCGGTTCTACTACATCCTCTAAACGCTTTAGGTTAACCGTATCGGACACCTTGTAGAAGTACTGATATTCTCGGCGACTCCCAAATTGTATCAGTTTCGTGGCTGCTACAAATTCACGCGGAATAATTACTGGAGGTGCTACCGAACTAGAAATAGCCGAATTCCCAGGCATGGATGTTAAGGCCCCAGCGATTGGTAATGTCAGTTCGCCAATTTTTATAGAATCGCCTGGTTTAACGTTAAATTGCATCATTAACGTGGCATCGACCAATGCGCCACCAGATGTTTGGTAAGTGGTTGCCGCAGTTGCAGGTTCAGCTTCTATATCGCCATAAAACGGAAATCCGCCAGTGATTCCTTGTATTTTTACCAATTTGGTACCGCCTTGTTTTGGGAAGGCCACCATAGAGACAAAATTAACTTCGGAAGCGTCTGGTTTTAACGAATCGATAATCGCTTGTGCCCGTACTGTAGGTTCCTGTTTGGAGTCGATTATAAAATCGGCTCCCATTAACGTCTTAGACTGGCTCTGTAAATTACCTTGTAAATTAGCACTGAATAATTGTATAGACACCACCGCAGCGATACCTAAAATTATAGAGGCCATAAATAATAGTAAACGGACTTTACTTGCTTTGGCATCTCGCCAAGCCATTTTAAAAAGCCATGCTAATTGTATGTTTTTTTTGGGTATATGTTGTATCAAAGTGCTGCAGTCGGTTGGTTCGTTATTATTTTTCCGCCTTTAAGTTTTAAGATGTGTTGCGTACGGTTGGCTAAATCTAAATCGTGAGTAATAATTACCAAAGTGGTCCCATGGGCTTTGTTCAACTCAAATAATAACTGAATGACTTTTTCGCCCGTTTCTTCATCTAAATTCCCCGTAGGTTCATCGGCAAACAAAATGGCTGGTTTATTGGCAAACGCGCGTGCTAAAGCCACACGTTGTTGCTCTCCACCTGACAACTGAGATGGATAATGATGTACACGTCCCCCCAAGCCCACTTGCTCTAACAAGTCTAAACTCACCTGAGTGGCATTTTTATCGCCTTGCAATTCTAAGGGTACACTCACATTTTCTAAAGCCGTTAAAGTAGGTAACAATTGGAAATTCTGAAAAATAAAGCCCACATGTTTGTTACGTAATTGCGCCCGTTGGTCTTCGTTTAAAGCACTTAAATTTTCTCCGCACAATTCCACCGTTCCCGCATTGGCCTGATCTAAGCCTGCACATAACCCCAATAAGGTGGTTTTACCACTTCCTGAAGGTCCGACAATGGAAAATATTTGGCCTTGTTCAACATCAAAGGAGATGTCGTGTAATACCGTTAATTGTTTGTTACCGCTAGTATAAGTCTTTTCTAACCCAGTTATCTTTAATATCTTTGACATTTAATCTTTAATTTAAATCACTTTTTATGTGCGAGGCTCAAAATAAACAATTGCAATCACTTCACCCATGGTTAAAAGTCTCAAAACTCTTAAAGTTTTGTTATTTTATTGTAGCCTTACTCCTGATTTCTTGCGGAAACGAGGCCTCTAAACAGCAAACCACTACAGACACTGTAAACGCACAAGCAGAAACTACCGAAACACCAGAAACAAAACGTAAAACCATTTTGTGTTTTGGAGATAGTATCACTGCAGGTTATGGTTTAGACGATACTAACGACGCCTATCCAGGTAAACTACAAGATACCATAAATGCACTTAATTTAGATTATACAGTGATAAACTCTGGGGTAAGCGGAGAAACAAGTGCTGGTGGAAAAAGCAGAATAGATTGGGTTATTAAGCAAAAACCTACCATCTTTTTATTAGAATTGGGCGCTAATGATGGTTTGCGAGGCGTACCCATTACAGAAACTCGTGCCAATTTACAAGCCATTATAGATGTGGTTAAAAGCAAAAGCCCAGACACACAAATTGTGTTAGCCGGTATGCAATTGCCACCAAATATGGGTGCGGATTATACTACGGACTTTAAACAGTTATTTATAGACTTAGCCGCAGAAAATAACATTGGGTTTATCCCATTTATTTTAGAACAAGTGGGCGGTATTCCAGAATTAAACCAGCGTGACGGTATTCATCCTAATGTTGATGGCCATAAACTAGTAGCCCATACGGTGTGGGATGTTTTAGGCCCAATGGTAAAGTCGTAATACACCTTTCTAGCTCATACTTACACTATAATTACGTTTCCTTTTATCTATAACCTAAGAGCTCACATTTACGGATGCGCTATTACTTATACTTGAATAAAATCGATTAATTACGGTTTTCCTGTAATGGTGTTAAGTTAATTTGTTTTACTTTTAAGATTATAACTAAAACAAGAATTCCTTACGGGATAAACTAACGTTTATTTAGTATAATAGGAGTTAGCAAACATTTGAAAAAGAAACTAATCACTAAATTCTATGAAATGAAAATAAAAGCACTTACAATATTTACCCTTGGATTATTTATTTTGACATCCTGTAATCAACTTAAATCCAATAGCAAATCTTTTGTATTAAAAGGGAAAATTGATGGCTCTAATACGGAGTATGTAATCTTAAGTTATATTGACAGTTCCAACGTTTACGTTTCGGATACATTGCCAGTAGAAAATCAATCTTTTTCAAAAGAAGGTTATCTAATGAATACTCAAATGGTTTCATTAACAAGTAACTTAACTGGTAGGTATATGGAAGACCCTAATCGTTTAATGTTTTTTTTAGAACCAAACAAAATTGATTTAACACTAAAGGAAGGGGAATTCCCAAATGCAAAAATAAGTGGTTCAAAAACCCAAATTGAAAATGAGAATTTAGATAAAACAACCAAACCTTTTTATGAAAAAATTGAAAATATAAGTGATGAAAGACAAAAATTAATTGATAAGAATAAAGACATTCCCAATGAAAATTCTGAAACAGAAATTAAAAGTTTGACTACAAAATGGCAAAAACTATTAGATGACATCAAAAATGTTAGAATTCAATATGCAGTTGATAATCCAAAATCATATGTTAGTGGATATGTAATAAATAATTATTATAGAACACTTCCCCCTGATTCATTATCAATGCTATATTCTCAACTAAATCCCATAATTAAGGAGTCGTCATATGGTTTAAAAATCCAAGAGCAAATTAAACTACACATTGTCAATTCTGGCGATGTCGCACCAAACTTTTCTCAAGAGGATATTGACGGGAATGTTTTAAGTCTCAAACAATTCAAAGGAAAAACTGTATTATTAGATTTTGGGGCAGCTTGGTGTGTGCCTTGTAAAAAGGAAATTCCCGAAATTAAGAGGATTTACGATAAATATCATTCAAATGGGCTGGAAATTATTGGTGTTTCATTTGACAAGGATGAAATAAGCTGGAAAGAAAACGTAAAAAATGAAAAATTAGATTGGTATCATATTTATGAAGGGATGGGCAATGTTGGAAAGGAAGGTTCTATTAATAAATCATATTATGTACAGCCCATTCCAGCATACATCTTAATTGATGAAAAAGGTATTATAGTTGACCGCTATCGTGGCGCTGATAAGGAAGATAAAAGCTTGAATGATTTAGAAAAAAAACTAAATACATTATTATCTTCGAACTAATTAACAAATTGAAAATAAAAACGTTTGCCAACACCGTGTATAATTAAT
>NZ_LMAK01000023.1 GCF_001439665.1 Formosa algae | reverse complement strand
AAAGTTACAATACTATCTTTGTTTTTATTAAATAATAAATATTTTTCTTTTTGGGAATACGAATTAAGTGCAAAAAGCAATATCAATATCTTAATTAAATTTTTCATTATTTACAGTTTTTATTTCCGTATGTATGCTCATCTTTTATCGTATTCTTAATTCTATTTTGTTCAGTAGTTGTTAGTGTATTCCAAGCATCTGTTAAAATATGAGAATTTGTTTCTCCATCACTTATTTTATATAAACCTTTCCAGGCTAAATCATTATAATATTGATTAGAGTGCAGAGAATTATCATATTGCTTTAAGCCTTCTGCTATAGTATTTATATAATGAGCTGCCATCTGTTGATGGCTCCAGGTGTATTTGTTATCATTTTTAATTTAAACAAAAAGCGGCAGTTGAAACAATTATTTTACTTATAACTGCTTTTTTATCTCTTGTTTAGGATTGTATTTCACCCATTTAATCTTTTCTCCTATTTCATTAATTGTATAAAAAGATTTTTTATTGAGCATAAAATTATTTAGGACACTACTCTTATTAATATCGTATTCAAAATGTTCATCAATAAAAATTTCTATAATCTGGTTTTTACTTAAATCTAAAGAAAAATAACATCTTTCATACCCTAAATATTCGGTATAACCATAAATACTTTTAGTG
>NZ_LMAK01000022.1 GCF_001439665.1 Formosa algae | reverse complement strand
GTGTATTATATACTGCTATTTAAGCCATTTTTCACCTGCCTAAATTTCAATTTATGTTCAATTTATTAAAACCACTTACACTAAAAGCGTAAGGTTTTATAGCTTTATAATTCTTTTAGAGAGACTTTTCGTGTCATCTTTTATATTTAAAATATAAAGTCCGCTTGATAAACTAGATACATTAAGTTCCATTTTAGGACTTGTAAGTTCTGTTTCTTTCACTTTTTGACCAGCTACGTTATATAAAGAGATTTTAGTTTTGTTACTATTTAAACTATTATTTTCTAAATTAATAAAAAGTAAATCTGATGCTGGATTAGGATATATACTCACCTCAAAAGTTTCTACATCATCCACAGATAAAGGTGTTGTATTTATAAATTGAAAGGCATCTATATTAAATAGATATCTAGAACCACCATCTGGTGCTAATCTAAACATAAAATAAATGGTATCTGATCCTGTGGCGTCACTACTATCAATATCTATTAGTATCGTAGAAAATGTACCCCAGCTTCCAGTATTTATTAAAGGAGATTCGCCAATTATAGTTCCTGTAGCCCCTCCAAGTCGTACCTCAATATATCCACGTTCACTAGGTGCTGCTGCAGAAATAGAAAGTTGATCGGCACAGGTAATATCTAGTGAATTAAAAGCAACAAAAGAGCCATCTTCTACATTTCCTACGGTATCGTTATCCTGTATCGTCAAATCAGCTGATAAAGCTCCTGCGTTTATGGCTTCGAGAAAAGGATAAGAAGCTGGACATTGGGCAGACATACCTACACTCGTAGCAAAGATTAACACAAAGCTTAGTGCTTTGATAGGGTTTAAAATAATTTTAAAAAGTAGTTTTTTAAGATTCATAATTTATAGTTTTAAATAGTTAATTATACTTTTTAAAAGTACTCACAACCTATTTATAAACGTATAAAATAGAGATCATTACCTATGAATTATCGCCTATTTCAAAGGTAATTCAAATTAAAATGATAAAAACATTGAGAACTTTATCATACAAATGAATTACACATAGAAAGAAAAATTAGTTCTCTGATTATATCGAAACGCAATTAAATCATCGTGATATTTTTTATCAATATCCTGTTTAAAAATAACTTGGTTTTATCACTCTTAAAATGAAAACTATTAATTTTTGACTCCAGTTATACTTTAGTTTCTAATGCTTTCAGACGCATTAAAGCTTCCATATAATAATAGTCGGCATAAATTATGGATTCATCTATTTCTGAACCATCAGGATAATTTCCTGTTGCATGAAGTAATAACGCTTGATTTGTTGATCTGCTGAGATAGGCTGAAGAAGATAATAGATTGATGAGTTTTTTAGCCGCCGTTCTATATTTTACTTGCAATTCTGAATCTTTAACTAAAGTAGATAATTCTAATAATCCGCATGCTGCAACAGCTGCTGCCGAAGCATCTTTAGGAGTATTTGGTATTTTTGGATCGTCGAAATCCCAATATGGCATACCATCTTCTGGTAAACGTTCTAAAAACTTATCAGACAAATTTATAGCCGTTTTCAAAAAGTCCTCACGCCCTGTTTCTTTGTAAGTAAACGAAAAACCATAAATTCCCCAAGCTTGTCCTCGTGCCCACATAGACTCGTCTGCATAACCTTGATGTGTATACCCTTTTATAAACGCGCCTGTTGAATCATTGAAAGCAGCAACATGATAGAGTGTCGCATCGGGACGTACAATATGCTTCATGGTGACTTCTGCGTGACTCTCAGCCATATCGTAAAGCGATGCATCGCCTCCATTTTTAGCGGCCCAAAATAAGAGTTCCAAATTCATCATATTATCTATGATCGTGTTATGCGAATAATCTGTACGGTATGGCCAAGAATGAATACTTCCTACATTTGGATTATATAAGGTGACCAAATTATTAGCTGCATCTAACAAAATTTGTTTATACTTTTGGTTGCCCGTTAATCTGAAACCATTCCCATAACTGCAGTACAATTGAAATCCGAGATCGTGATTTTTAGGCGGTGTATACGCTAGCGACTCTAATGCTTCTGTAAATTGTTTAGCACCTTTTAAGAGAGTAGAATCTTTAGACTGTTCATATGCATACCACAAGGTGCCTGCCCAAAATCCGCTACACCAATCCTTTATTCCGACTAATTCCCAATTGGTCTTTCCTTTAAAAATGTGTCTTGGAAAACTATCTGTTGTTTTTAAGGTGCTTAAGATTTCTTTTAATTTTGTCGCATGTTGATTTAGCAGAACGTCTGTTTGTATTTCGGTTTTTACAACAGTTACTGCTTCCTTTTTCTCAGCATTACAACTTATTAAGAACATACATACAATTCCTAACAAACCAAAGTATCGTGTATTATTCATAGTACATTATTTTATATAAATGATGACCACATTAAAGAACACATATAAAGCAACTTACAACCTATAAATCTTTATTATAACACTACATACTCCTAATTCATTAGAATAACATATAGCATTAACGACCTGGCTCTGACGATTCTTTTTTATGCTTTTCTACATACTCACTAGGCGTCATATTATAGAGTTCTTTAAACGTTTTTCCGAAATAAGCAGCAGAATTAAATCCAGACATATGCGTTACCTCTTTTATGGTATTGACATCTTTTAATAATAATTCTGAGGCATATTTTAAACGAATGGTACGTATAAAATTACTCGGATTTTGCCCCGTAATATTCTGTATTTTTCTATAAAATTGTGATCGCCCAATACCAACTTCTTTTAGTAAGTGTTCTAATTTAAAATCGGAATCACTGATGTTATCTAAAATAATTTTTGTGGTTTTTTCTAAAAAGGCTTCATCTATAGAGTTATTTGTAATTTCTTTAGAAGGAATCACTGCGCCCAATTTTGAAAACTTCTCTCTTAAAACACGTTTGGTTTCTAACAAATTCGAAATTCTGGCCTTTAAAACGCGCATATTAAACGGTTTACCTAAATAGCCATCTGCTCCTGTTTTATACCCTTCAATACGGTCTTCTTCTAGCGCACGAGCAGTTAATAAAATAACCGGAATATGGCATGTTTCAAATTCAGATTTTAGTTGTTTACACAATTCAAAACCATCCATTTTAGGCATCATAACATCACTAACTACAAGATCTGGATAATGTTTATGTACCTTTTTAAGACCTTCTTCCCCATTTACAGCTTCAATAATTTCGTAATGTCCGCGTAATTCATTTCTTAAATGTTCGCGTAACTCTTTATTATCTTCAACAATTAAAATTTTAGCGCGTTCTTTTTCATGAATTTCTGCTTCCTGATCGACGACTTCTTGGCTATCTTCAGAAATAAGCATGTCGTACTCTACAGATTTCATAGAATTAATTAAGAACTCATCTTTAACTGCCTCAACTACACTTGTTTCTGCTTTTTTACTATAAGGTATTCTTACCACAAATTTACTCCCAACTCCATACTCACTTTCTACAAAAATTTCACCGCCGTGTAGCTCCACTAATCCCTTACAAAAATTAAGTCCGATACCCGTTCCTGTTTTATTTACATCTACATTATAAAATCTAGAAAACACCTGGTTTAATTGTTCTTTATCAAGACCAATCCCTGTATCTGCTACTATAATTTCAATATAATTTGTGAGTCTTTTAGACTGCCCTAGAAAAGTAGAAGGTTTTCCTTTATCTTCAACTTTATTAATGGATACAACAATTTCGCCACCGTTATTAGTGAATTTAATGGCATTAGAAATGAGGTTTGTTAATATTTTTTCAACCTTATCGAAATCAAAAAATGAATATAATTCATCTGTTGTAGACGTAAACGTATAGCCTATATTTTTCTTAAGCGCTAACCCTTTAAACAAGGCAAAAATATCGTTACTAAACTTTACAATATCTCCTTTTTGAAGTTGTAAAGGCGCCATACCCACTTCCATTTTCCTATAATCTAATAACTGATTTACAAGATACAATAAACGTCTTGCACTACGTTGAATAGATTTTGCAGACGACTTTACTGTTTCTGAATCGTTATATCCTGCCATTAATTTGTCTAGCGGATTTAATATTAAGGTTAATGGTGTTCTAAATTCGTGAGAAACATTGATAAAAAACTCGAGCTTCATTTGATCGAATTCGTGTTCCTTTTCTTCTTTAATTCTATTGGTAAAGTATTTATTTAAGTACCAAAGTGACACTAGAAAAATAATGGCATAAATGGTATAGGCTGTCCATGTTTTCCATGGCGGAGAATTAAGTGTAATATCCATAGAGGTTACGGGCGCATGATCCCAATCTCCATCTACTGTCGCTTTTACTTTAAAGGTATAATCTCCTGGTTGTAAATTGGAATAATTAACGAGTCTATTATTACCTGCTTGAATAAATTTATCGTCTAACCCATCCATTTTATAAGCATATTTAACTTGCTCTTGATTTTTAAAATGAAGCGCTAAAAAATCGAAAGATAAATTAGACTGTTTATAATTTAAAACGAGATTTTTAGGTTCTGATAAAATAAACCTATTGTTAATACGATCTCCTATTTTTACATAATCATTATTAATTTTCAACTTCGTGATTCTTGGGTATAACTTTTCTGAAGTCCCAATTACAATATCTGCAGGTTGAAAAATATTAAATCCATTAATTCCTCCCGCTAGAATACGACCATCTATAGTGCAATCTATAGATTTACTTTGATATTCCATACCTTGAATACCGTCGTGCGTATTGAAGTTTTTAATACTATGTGTTTGGGGTTTTATTACCGAGAGTCCACTTCTGGAGGTGACCCACATATTATTATTTAAATCTTCCTGAATTCCCGTGATTAGATTGTTAGGTAATCCATCGGTAGTAAAATAGGTTTTTATAAGGTTTAGATCCTTATCTAATTTAAAGACACCAATATCTGTACCTAACCAGATATTGTGCCATTTATCTTCTATAATATCATTAATTCTGTTGCCAGATATTCCATTAATATTTACGTCTTCAAAGGTGATGTGCTCAGGAATTTCTGATCCTAATGTATTTAAATTGATGTAATTTAAACCTAAAGATGTTCCTACTAATAAGCGATTTTGAGAATCTATAAAAAGAGAAAACACGAAGTTGTTTAATAGGCCTTCTTGATTGGATTCTCCTATTTTGAAATGATGAAATTTTTGTGTTTTAGAATCAAACACATCTAATCCTTCATCTCTTAATCCTAACCACACACGATTATGCTTATCTTCTAATCCGGTCCACACAGAATTCTGACCTATACTCTCTGGATTATTCTCGCTGTGGTAAAACCGTTTAAAAGATTTAGTTTCTGGATTAAATTTACTCACGCCACCATCTAAAGTACAGACCCAAATGTCTCCATCATTCCCTTCAAACGTAAACATGATTTTGTTTGAACTTAAAGAATTGGGATTGTCAGGTTCGTGACTATACGCTGTAAATGTATGTTGCTCTTCATCAAAATAATTCAATCCACCATTATAGGCTCCCAACCAAATTCTACCTTTACTATCTTGTAATACAGATTGTACAATTTTTTCATTTAATCCGTTAGGTCGTCCTTTTTGATAATAATAATGACCGAAACTCGATTTCTTTACATCTAATTTACTAATCCCTTCATTATAGGTTGCAATCCAGAAAATTCCATTATCATCTTCAATTACATCAGACACCTGATTTCCTGGCAGTGAAAATGGATCTGAAGAATTATTTACAATCTGATTTAATTCCTGCTTATCCTTATCGAATAAGAAAATACCGTATCCATCTGTTACTATCCAGATTATTCCTGTAGAATCTTCGTAAATGGTATAATACGGAATACTATTTTCTGTTAGTGCCAGTTGCTTAAAAGTGTTGTTAGCTTTATTCCAAACAATAATATTAGACAAATCGTTTCCAATCCAAAAATCGTTACCAGAGTCTATAAATAAACGCTTCGGAATATGGTTTAATTCATAAGGTTTATCATGTTGAATAAACACACGCTCGAAATCGTTTGAAATTGGATTGTATTTATTTAAATAATCTCCACTTGTCTCTACCCAAATAAAGCCATCTTCATCTTTTACTATAGAGTTAATGTTGTTATTATCTATAGTGTTCTTTTGTCCTGGATTGTTTTCGTAATGTACAGGTTCTAAATCGTCTACTTGGCTAGAATCGTCACTTAACACCAACTTCACTAAACCATCGCTTGTGCCCACCCAAACAATATTCTCTAAAGCATCGTAAAACAGCGTGTTAATTATTTTTTTAGGATTATTTAGTTTAAGCGGTTGTTTATATAAGGTAATGTGCTTGAATAATTTGGTGTCTCGATGATAAAAATTTAAGCCGTTATTGGTCCCTATCCATAAATTTTCTTGAGTATCTTCTTGAATGGCATTTATTCGGTTATTACTAATTGAAGTAGAATCGTTTAATACGGGTCTAAATATTTCGAATTCGTAACCATTGTACTTATTTAAGCCGTCTATAGTACCGAACCACAAAAACCCTTGGCTATCCTGAAAAACCTCTAAACATGTACTGCTTGAGAGTCCTTCCTCGGTATTTAAATTCTCAAATTTAAGGTTAGAATACTGTCCAAAAATAAGATTACAGCAAAAACAAAAAACAATTAAACATAAATTCTTATTCATTCCACAACTATTTTGTCAATCCCGTAAATTTACTAAAATTTAACAGAAATGTATATTTAGTTACACATCATAATTCCATAAAAATTCATATAAAAACAGAGTTAAAATACAATTAACCATCTAAACTCATCAGCCTAAAGATGTTAAGTAATTTTAGCTTGTAAGGTGAATTATTTTAAAACATTAAGAGTGTCTGTAACGAAATTAAATTATCATTTACAGTATTAAAACATCATAGTTTATAGGCTAACACTCTTTTTTTTGTGCGTGGCAATACTATTAATATTGAAGCTTATAAACTATAAATCTATACCCATTGTCTATAAATTATGATCCAATAGCAACGGTGCAGTACAAAAGAGACTGTTAGAGTAAGTATTTACAAATTACGAATTTGATAATGCTACAAGGAGATTCTGTATTGCGATTTTTTTGTTTTACTTTTTAACTCTATATAAAAAACATATCCTAAATGCAATATGTGCTCATAACATGTAAAAATTTTATTTGTACCGTGTTTAAGTTCTACAATAGTAAGGCAATACAATGCTTAACATTTAAATACAAATTTTAAATTACTCAACATATAAGATATCGTTTATCTTTAGATTTAATCAATCTAAAAAATATGTATTTTTAAGCTGAAGTGTTAAACACCACTTACATTATGAAAACATACACATCTAAATTTGGTAGTACACTCATGTTATTTTTAACATTCCTTTTTGGAGGTATATTGGTATTTATGATATATCAAGATGAGCCATTAAAAGCCATATTATCTACAGGTGGAATCCTGATGTTGATATATCTCTTCATTTTATACCTCAATTTTTCTACCCTATACACCATTACGGATACTGGAATACTGATAGTAAAATGTAGTTTTTTATACCATCAGCGTTTCGATATTCATAAAATTAAATCGGTAGCTAAAACCAATACTTTAATGTCTTCCCCAGCACCATCTTTAGACCGTTTAGAACTAACTTATGGTAAATATAATACCATTGTAATTTCACCAAAAAACAAGATTGCTTTTGTTAGTCAATTAGTAAAAATAAACCCCAATATTGAAAACAAAATAGTAACATAGCGTCACAACTCTATTCATAGATTTAAATAAAAAATCAAAAAAACACAGATCAGAACGTAAGATTATCTATTATGTGTGGACTAAGTCCAAAAATGAAAACAGGGTAAGTTAGACTTCGTGTTTATATTTAATATTAAAAAAAGCCATCGAGATTATGCAAAACAAAACATCCTATCTAATCGTTAGAATCGCCATCGGTATAAGTATGTTTGGACACGGTTTAGTGCGTCTCCCAAAACTACACGCTTTTAGTGAAGGTATTCTCAAATCTTTTGAAAACTCTATGTTACCTGAGTTTTTAACGCTTCCTTTTAGTTATGTTTTACCCATTTCAGAATTCATTTTTGGATTATTTATAGTATTAGGATTTTTTACTAGAATGTCTGCCATCGTTGTTTCTGCACTTTTAATTTCTCTTATTTTCGGATCTGCACTTATAGAAAACTGGGGAGTTATTACAGCGCAACTGGTACATATTGCTTTTATAGTATACCTTATTCAGAATATAAAAGATAATACGTTTGCCTTGGATAACATCATTAGCATCAAGAGGGCAGAGAGTTAAATATCCTGCTGCTTTTTTGTAATTATTCAATATTAATCAGACCCAGTCACCATGACTCACACATTTAAAGAATTTTCTACAAATGCTATTTTCAATATTGGGAATGAGCACGATTTGCAGTCTTTTAAACAAGCGAAACAATGTGAGTTTTATACTTTTATCTGGGCAAAATCTGAGCCTATAGATTTAATTATAGACAGTATTCCTTTTACTTTAGAGCCACACAGTATTTTGGCACTTACCCCGATTCAATATCTTCAATATAAGTCTGGGCAACATGTTACCATGTATCAATTCAATCAAGAATTTTATTGCATTAAAGATCATGATCAAGAAGTGAGCTGCGTTGGTATATTATTTTTTGGAAATATAAATATTCCTGTCATTCATTTAAATACTTTAGAACAAGAGAAATTTGAAACCTTGCACGACGTATTTATAGACGAATTAGAAACCGAAGACAACATACAAGCAGAAATGCTTAGAATGTTAATGGCACGATTTATTATAAAAAGCACGAGATTATTAAAAGCTAAGGAAGGCTTTATTGAAACACCAAAAAGTTCTAAAGTTGACTTGCTTCGTGAATTTAATTTTTTAGTAGAGCAACATTTTAAAACGGAACACAGTGTTACTTTTTATGCCGAAAAATTGTATAAATCGCCTAAAACCTTATCTAACAATTTTGCAAAACTAAACCGAAGTCCGTTACAAATTATTCACGAACGTATTGTTTTAGAAGCACAACGCCTATTAATTTACACAGACAAAACAGCCAAGGAAATTGCATACGATATTGGCTTTGAAGATGCTTCACATTTAAGCAGATTATTTAAAAAACACACCTCATACTCCCCTTCAGACTACAAAAAACGCCTAAACACTTCTAGTTAGGAAAAATTGACAAGCCTTAGGGCAAAATATTCATTTTATAGCAGCCTGTTCTATCGCATCTTTGCATTGTAATATTAAAACAATAACAAGATGAAATTAAGAAACATATCCATATTTAACCTTATCGAGATATTTACAAACAATAATAAAGTCGCTGTAAATACTATAAGTCCAAAAACACATTGCGAACAAAAACACATTCATGATTTTTATTGTGATGCTGAAAAACCTTTTATAAGCAACTTTTAGCCACAAGGGAAAAAACGACATGTTTTAGGGAATTAAAAGCATTCCAAACGGCTTTAATTTCACGCAACTTTGTACCAACAAAAACATTTACACACATACAATAACCTCTGAATAGATTTCAGATAAAATAATTAAAAATATGAGCACATTTAATATTCCTTCAAGAGAAGACGTTAGCGAAAACAATCAAGCCATTTTCGATAATCTAAAAAAAGCTTTAGGCTTTGTACCAAATTTATACGCCACATACGCCCATAGTGATACGGCATTAGAAAACTATTTAACGTTTGCAAATTCTAAAACATCGCTTTCGGCTAAAGAAAAAGAAGTTGTTAACCTTGCTGTTAGTCAGGTAAACGATTGTACTTACTGTCTTTCTGCGCACACCGCTATTGGAAAAATGAATGGTTTTACAGACAATCAAATCCTAGAATTAAGAGCAGGATTTTCTACAGTAAACAACAAATTAGATGCTTTAGCAAAATTAGCTAAAAACATTACCAAAAACAGAGGAAAAACAGATGCTGCAGTGTTAGAAAATTTCTTTAATGCAGGCTACACAAAAGCAAACTTAATAGATGCTATTTCTTTAGTTGGAGATAAAACCATATCTAATTATGTACATAGCACAACCCAAGTGCCTGTAGATTTTCCAGTAGCACAACCCTTAGCATTAGAAACAATTTAATAATTACCAATCTTTAATACATAACAAAAACATGAAAAAATTTATCGCAGTAATCGTAATCGCATTAACCTTTACATTAACAGGTCAAGCTCAAGACAAAATGGCTAAAAAAACAACAGTAGTATCTTTAGAGCAAACTACAGGTGATTTCTCACAAAAAGAATTAACCTTAAAAGAAGGTAATTACATTTTTGAAATCGCTAACAATAATGTCGGTCACCAAGTAGGGTTTGTATTAGTGCCTAAAGGCAAAGATGTCTCTAAACCAGAAAATCACATCAGTACAGCTTATGTCACAAAACCTGTAGAAAATAACACCAAGGAAACGAGTAAAGTGACTACTTTAACCAAAGGCGAATATGTATATTTCTGTCCTTTAAATCCAACACCACAATACACCTTAACAGTAGAGTAAACGAAACATTTAAACATTATTAATATTATACATCGTTTATAAAAAGAGCAATCCGCAATGGATTGCTCTTTTTTTTATTTAACTATATTTAAATCTATTTCAACAGCTAAAACAAGCCCTATATACTTGTCTCAAAATAAAACACTTAGCGACACACAAATACTTTTTAAACATGAATAAATGCTTAACCTTAATTCTGTTTTATTGATAGGCATAAAGATTAAAAAAAATCAAGTATCTTGAAAAATGAATATCATTAGTCTGTCTATTTTAAGATTAAACCACATGAAAACTTAAAATACACATACCATTAGACATACCAAACACCAGTCCACATGAAAAAAACACTTTTTTTTTTAAGTCTTATTATAGCCTTTACTAGCTGTAAAAACAAAGGGATAACCTACAACGATCCTATTCCTGAACATGATAGTTTAGTAATCGCATCCGATTTTGTAAACGAAAACCGAATTGTTAATATCTGGACACCTCCAAATTATAAACAAACTACAGATCGTTTTCCGGTGTTATACATGCCAGACGGAGGAATAAAAGAAGATTTTCCGCATATTGCAAATACATTATCCAAATTAATTTCAGAACATAAAACACCTCCTTTTATACTCGTTGGCATTGAAAATACTGAACGCGGACGCGATTTAAGTGGATATTCAGAATCTGAGTACGACAAGCAGTATTGTCCGCTTTCCGATGGTGCTAAAAATTTTAGAGCTTTTATTACTGAAGAATTAATCCCAGAAATAGACACTAAATACAGAACACAATCTAAAAAAGGAATTATAGGAGAATCGTTAGCAGGCCTTTTTGTTATGGAAACCTTCTTTTTAACACCCGAAACCTTTAATTTTTATATCGCTATGGATCCATCTCTTTGGTGGAATACTCATTATTTGACTAATCATGCTGAAGATTTACTTGAAAAATTTCCTGAACAAGATATTAAATTGTGGTTCGCTGGTTCTGACGCCGAAGATATTTCTCAATACACCAAACAATTAGAGCACACTCTAAAAAACACTGCGCCTAAACATTTAACATGGCAATATTCAGATCAGCCAGAAGAACACCACAATACCATTTTTAGGGCGACCAAAGAAAGTGCTTTGATTTGGACACTGAATGACTAAACAACGACTTATCTTTGTATAAAATTAAATGCTAAAAAAATAGCCACTGTTTTATTGATTATTTAGCTCACATGGTTGATCTTAAAATCGTTTATTGCTACATTTCAAATCAAAAATAGCTTTCCGCATTACTTTTATCAGTTTAATTTGTGTTATTACATTCCAAACTTTGATTATCCGATAAAATTGTGTCTTTTTACAACATAAACATCCCATAACGCGATACGTTACATTATATGAAAACAATTTACACGCTAATTTTAGCATCTTTTTTCTTGACTGCTTGCCAAAACCAACAAACCGATTTAGCTTTAAATCTAGATAAAGGCGAAACCTACAAGCAAGTAACAAGTTCTAAAGCCACCATTACACAATCGGCGAATGGGCAAGACATCACAATGGTAATGCTAATGGATGCATCGTTATCCTTTTTGGTGACTGAAATAAAAGACAATGTTTACCATTTTGATGCGAATTTTGAAACTATAACTATGTCGATGCAAATGCCTCAAGGCGCCATGAATTTTAGTTCTGAAAAAGAAGATGAAAACGATATCATGTCTAGCGTGTTTAAAGCAATGACCCAAAAGACCTTTGAAGTTAGCATGAGTAAAACAGGAAAAATTATAAATATAGAAGATGTAGATTTAGTATGGAATGAAGCTATTAACTCCTTTGACCAACTTAGTGCCATGCAAAAAGGGCAATTAAAGGCTCAACTTATGAAAGCCTACGGTGCTGAAGCTTTAAAAGGTACTATTGAAATGGCGACAGCTATTTATCCTGAAACTGCTGTAACTACTGGTGATACTTGGACTATTAATACAGATATAGAATCTGGAATGTCTGCTAAAATGATTACGGAATATGAGTTTGTAGAAACCAAAGCTGATTATGCGGTTATTAAAGGACAATCTACCATAACCACTACAGATAAAAAAGCCTATGTGTCGTTTAATGGCATTGATATGAAATATGATTTAGTTGGTAATATGACATTAGATTTGAAAGTTGACCAAGACACAGGTTGGATTTTAGAAGCTCATGTTAACCAAAACATTGAAGGCGATGCTTTTATTAAAGAAAATGCACAAATGCCAAACGGATTAAAAATTCCGATGCAAATGACTAACGCCACGCACATTACAAATTAAGAGTAAACCAAATTCAAATAAAAAAGCTTACTCATTCAAGAGATTGAAGTTGTAAGCTTTTTACTTCTAAGTAATTCAATATAATATTTTACGCAGATGCTAATTTAGATTTGCGCGTTGTGATGTATTATTACATGGCCGCTTTGTAAATAGCCACGGCTTCTTCTAAATTTACAGTTCTAGGGTTTCCTCCAGTACAGACATCTTCTAATGCATGTTGTGCCATAAGTTCAAAGTCTGATTCTTTAACACCCAATTCTTTTAATCCTGATGGGATTCCAACCGCTTTAGATAGTTTTTCTATGGCTTTAATTGCTTCGTTTGCACCTTCCAAATCATTTTTATCTGAAACTTCTACACCCATAGCTCGCGCTACTTTTTTTAATTTATGAGTACAAGCCGGAATATTAAAACGTTCTACGTGTGGCAATAAAATAGCATTTGCAACGCCATGTGGTAAATCGTACATACCACCTAATTGATGTGCTAGTGAGTGCACAAAACCTAAGCCTGCATTAGAAAAAGATTGACCAGCTATAAATTGTCCCCAAGCCATTTTACTTCTCGCTTCTAAGTTACTTCCGTTATTTACAGCCTCTTCTAAACTAGAAGCTATTAACTTAATAGCTTGTAAAGCTAAGGCATCAGACCAATGGAAGGCGCCATTACAGACATAAGATTCTATAGCATGTGTTAAGGCATCCATACCTGTGGCAGCAGTTAATGATGCTGGTTTTCCTAACATTAATTCTGGATCGTTTACAGCGATAGATACTAAACAATTCTTATCTACCATCACCATTTTGATATGGCGTTCTACATCCGTAATCACATAATTAATCGTGACTTCACTAGCTGTACCTGCCGTGGTGTTAATTGCAATTATAGGTAAAGATGCTTTTTTAGATTTATGTATTCCATCATAATCATTAATTTCTCCACCATTAGTTGCTAAAATTCCGATGGCTTTACCACAATCTTGAGGCGAACCACCTCCAAGTGTAATAATAACATCGCAATTCTGTTCTTTTAATAATTTTAAACCATTGTTTACATTTTTAACTGTAGGATTTGGTTGTACATTATCAAAAACAACCATTTCAATATTAGAGCTCGCTAGCGTATCCATCACTTGTTGGGCGACACCAATTTTAACGAGTACTTTATCGGTAACAAAAAGGGCCTTTTTATAAGGTAATGCTTTTAATTCTTCAGCTAAATCTTTTAATGATCCTGGACCAATTAAACTTAGTGGGGGCAAATAAATTCTTCTACTTTGTAACATAATTTTCTATTTTAAATAAGATTTCATTAGTAAAGCAGCTCCCAATGCACTTTCATTTTTACAATCCGAAATTTTAATAGTTATGCTAGGTTTTAGTAATTCCAAAAACAGTATAAAAATTTTGTTTCTATTAAACCCACCAGAGATATACACGTCTTTTAATACGGCATTTTCATCTGAAATTAAGTCCATCCCTTGAATCACTTTTTTACTTATTTCATAAATCAATTGAAAATAAGCTTCCTCATAAGAAGAAAAATTCTTCAATAATTCTGGATGTGCTTCAAAATCTGTGTCTATGCCTTCACTTAAAAATACACGGGCATCTTGTTCTAATATCTTGCGACCAAGATCAGGTGTAAGTTCTAAATTTAGATGCGTATCTATATCGACATTAAAGTGTGTACTAAAAGCTTTAAGATACACTTCATGTATACGACCTAGAAATTGCATAGACGATTTCACTTGTTGTTTTTCTGGCGTCATAAAACACAAACAATTATTTTTTAGCTGATGTTGTGTTAGCGTTTCCTTACTAAACGGATTCATGGTAATAATCCATGTTCCTGTAGAAAGCAACACAAAATCTCGCGTATTTTTTTGTTTTAACAACGGAATAATGGATGACGAACTATCGTGTAAACCACTACCTACAGCGATGTGTTCTCCATTAATTTCTGTGATTACAGCTTTATCTCCTCGACTAGGTTCTGGAAGCGATATTTGCGCTTCTTCTAGCCAGTTGTGATATTGCATATTGTCGTAATCCCACGTGGCTGTATGTGCTCCAATTGAAGTATAATCGGCTGTTATTTTATGCGTAAATAGATAACTTAAGTATTGTGGATAATGTAAAATGTCATGTACGTTTTTCCAAACTTCTGGCTTATGTTTTTTAAGTGCCAACATTTGGATACCGGTATTTAACATACCGTAGGCTGGAGATGCCGTTTTTCTAGAAAACTCTTCGACACCACCTTGAGATTCGTAAAAACTTTGATAATCGTCAAGATTTAATGGTTTTAAATAATTGTATAAGGGCGTAATACGCTCTCCCGCTTTATTTAAATACACTAGTGAAGCACCATGAGTAGAAAAATTTATGGCTTTGATTTTATAAAGACCTTGGTCTTGTATTTCTTTTATTCTTTTTTTAATCCAATCTTCTATAGCCTCGATATTATCGCAACAAAATCCATCATCGTCTGTAATTTCTTCAAACCGTATACTGTCTTCGTATACAACTTCAAAATTAACGTCAAATAAAAATAATTTTTTATTGGTTTTTCCTATATCTATTACGGCTATAACGTCTTTCATGGTTTAATTTTTTTGTTCTCATCCCTACGCTAAGGGACATGGTATTAATAAAAACAAGACCCGTTTTTCAATCTTAAAAACGGTTGGCAATCGTGTTTTTATTTGGAATATTTAAGATAGATAAAGCCTTCCCTCTAATAATGGCACACTATTAAAGGGATAATCTTTATCAAATTTTATTAAAAAAAAGTGGACTAACGTTGTAAGATATATTCAAACAATATTGGTGTTTGAACACTTACATTGTTACGATTTGAATCCGTATAACGGACCGTAATTTTCGCAAGCTCTGTAATCTGAACCTTCTAACTGCTCTCCAAAAGCAGACCATGCACTTGGTCTAAATACATCGTTTTCATCTACATTATGCATATTTACTGGAATACGTAACATGGCTGCCAATGAAATTAAATCGGCACCGATATGTCCGTGAGAAATAGCACCATGATTAGCACCCCATTTTCCCATAACAGTATAGACATCTTTAAAAGCACCTTGCCCTGTTGTTCTTGGTACAAACCAAGTTGTTGGCCAAGTTGGATCTGTTCTTTCGTTTAATACTGTATGTACATCATCTGGAAGCTCTACACTCCATCCTTCTGCAATTTGTAATACTGGACCAATACCTTTAATTAGATTAATACGGCACATGGTTAACGGCATTTGACCTTTAGTTAAGAAGTTAGATGAAAATCCTCCACCTCTAAAATATTCTACTGTAGCTGGTGGCCATTTTGTATTATCTAAACATCTTTGAACATCGTCTTCTGTAATATCCCAAAATGGTTTCATGGTTGGATTACCGTCTGCATCTAACTGTTGTGCAGTAGCATCTAAAGTGGTAGACCCAGAATTAATTAAGTGAATAATTCCATGTTCTGCAAGACCTGTTAATTTTTTACCGGTAACACGTTCTACAGATTCTGGACTCCAATACGTTCTCACATCAGAGAATAATTGTGCTTTGTTGGTTAATAAATGACCAAATAACATAGAAATGGCATTTAAACAATCGTTTTCTGTTGCAAAAGTATACGCTTGACGAATTCCATTCCAATCGAAAGACGAGTTTAATATAGACTCAGTAAAATCGGCATTAGGTTGGTAATCTGTCCACTGACGTTGCCCTTGGAAACCTCCCATAATGGCGTTTCTACCTTTAGATTCTTCACCAAATCCCATCGCTTTCAATTTAGGATTTCCATTCATTAAATCTTTACAGATTAAAGTCATTTTTACAACTTTCTCCCATTCTTTATCTTTTACTTCACGAGATTTCTGACTCTCAGGATTGTTTCTATCTTCTCCTTCTTTACAGTTTTCTTTAGTCCAAGCTAGAGCTTTTTCATACTCATCATGATCGTAAATACCTTCATCCATACGTCTAAGAAGTTCAACAGATTCTACAAATTCTGCTCGCACTCCTAAATAATCTTGTAAAAAGTTAACATCGACCATAGATCCAGAAATCCCCATAGAGCTATAACCTATAGATAAATACGATTTCCCTTTCATTTGTGCGACTGCTAAAGCCCCTTTTACAAAACGTATAATTTTTTCGGCAACATCTTCTGGAATGGTTTTATCGCCACCATCTTGCACTTCTTTCCCATAGATACCAAAAGCTGGCAATCCTTTTTGAGAATATCCTGCTAAAGCTGCTGCTAAGTATACAGCACCTGGACGTTCTGTACCATTAAATCCCCAAACGGCTTTAGGAATTAACGGATCTGTATCCATAACTTCTGTACCATAACACCAACAAGGTGTTACTGTTAAAGAAACCTCTACACCTTCTCTTCTAAATTTATCTGCACATGCTGCTGCGTCTGCAACACCACCAATTGTAGTATCTGCTATAACACATTCTACTTTTTCTCCGCTAGGAAAGCGTAATGTGTCTTCAATTAATTTTGCGGCTGCTTTAGCCATATCCATAGTTTGAACCTCTAAAGATTCTCTTACACCAAGCTCACGTCCGTCAATTGTTGGACGAATACCTATTTTTGGTAGTCTACCTATTAATCTACTCATCTTTATAATGCTTTTATATTATGTAAATTGTTCTAATTCTGTTAATTGCTCGTTAGATAAACCTGCAGGTTTAAATCCAGCGGCCCAACACATCATTAACAGTTTTGCCCCTTTATTAGCAACATCTAAAAAGTCCCATGCTTTCATTACATCTGGAGCCGTAGCTGTTGCACCGTGTTTTTCCCAAAGCGATACATTTCTAGTTTTAAACGCATCAATTGTAACTTTTGCTAATGCTGCTGTACTAGATAAAGCATAAGGCGTACAGTGAATACCTTTAGGTACAAATACTTTAACCTCAGGACACATCATCCAAATTTGTCTGTTTAATTCTTCTTCATCATCAAATAACTCATGGTGACTCATACAAATTAATTCTAATGGATGTGTATGTACTACTGCTAAGTTTTCTGGGTGATGTTGGGAATTAAAGAGGTGAATACTTGCATGAGAAATCAATTCGCAAGTTGGTCCGAAGTTAGGACGATTCCCTCCCCATATGATAGAATATGCTGTTGCAGCTTCATTTATATAAAGGATACAAGACACTTCTTCTAATTTATCTACTAAATCTCTTAAATAACAACCTGTACCGGTAATGTATAAAACAAACCCTCCTGCTTCTTTAGGAAAATCGAAAGGCACTTCTTCACCTATTCCTTTTACTTCGTCTTTCGAGAAAAAAGAAGTTAAATTCATTGAAATATTACCTGCATTTCGTTCTGCCCATTCTCTTTGCCATAAGTAGCCTGCTACAGTAGATACTTTTTTTAATTCTGCCTCTACTTCTATTGGAAGTTTTAAAGTTTTCATAGTATTTAATTATGTTTATGTCACAAAAATAGTTAACCTATATCATCAAATAAATATTCAAAATCTGTATTTTCGTATCTAATTCAAACATTGTTAGAAAATGAAGTTTGTAAAAAGCATTGAATTAGGAGATCCTTCTTCTAACAAACAAAATTTTATTGACCTTAGATTAAGGCTCATGTGTTGCCGCTATTGGTTACTAGATTTGTGGGATTGCCACGATATGGTATTTCCGTTCTGGAGGTTATATTGGAATAAGAATGAAGGTGGCCAATTAATTCATCAAAACACAGTGTACGAGATGGATGCGAACCACATTTATATTATACCACCGTTTACATCATTTTCTTCTCAGTTCAAAAAAAATCATAGATATAGTACGGGAATTCATGTTTCTGGAAAGCAATTCAGCCATAACATTAATGAAAAGGATTATTTAGAACATTCGTTAATTCATTTTTTTATTCATTTTAATCTTGGTGTCCCTTTTGATAGTGTATATCCTGGTATTTTAAAAATTGAAATGACCGACTATTTAAAAGAGCGTTTGGAATATTTAACCGACCGATTAAAATTAGAAAACAAGGATTTTAAACTGACTTTCAATTTAAAACTACAAGCCTTTATTAAAGAAGCCTTAACCAATATTGGTCCTGAATTATGGAAAACCACTATTATTGATGAACGGGTTTTAAAAGTGATTCGATATGTAGAAGCTAACATTGAAAAAAAGCTAAAAAACACAGACATGTCTTCTTTAATTAACATGGCTCCCAATTCGTTTGCTCGACTCTTTAAGGAAGAAATGCAGATAACGCTACATAATTTTATTCAAAATAGAAAAATTGCTAAATCCTGCGAACTCTTTGAACATACCGACAACTCGATTGAAGAAGTAGCATATAATTTAGGATTTTCTGACAGGTATCATTTTTCTAGAGTATTTAAGGCCGTAACAGGACTTACTCCAGCAGTTTATAAATCTGGGAGATATACTTAAACAATACACTTGCATTTACATCAGATTGATAATTTTTTAAAATCACGTCTACTACACTCCTAGCGTTTTAGAAGCATCCTAAGATTTTTCTAAGCTATGAAGCGTACAAACACACGGTTTAAAAAAGTTATTTTTTCGTCATACTCTACAACTAAACGCTTTCCATGTTGAAAACGTATTATTATCAAGACTAACAAAACTAAAATTCACTTTTACACGTCCAATTTCAAAACGCTAAACAACAAATCTTCAAAATCAGTTTTATTACCATAAACGCGTCTTAAAAAAACACCAAAACAACTGTAATTGTTTAAATTATACATAAAATAGTTAGTTATGGATAAAACTTTTTGAAGTCATATCTTTAAGTTTGATAGTACAAGACCATATTTATTTTTTTAAACCACAGTTTACGCCTTACCTAGACTGAAAAAAATAAATTAAAAACAGAGTATAACAAACAAACGTTTAAATATAAATGGGTTTAACCATTTGTATTTATGCACACTAAATTTAAAGACATTATGAAACCATTTGAACAGTTTATTAACGGAAAGTTCGTCACATCTACATCTACAGATGTTATTGAAATTTTAAATCCTTGTACAGAAGAAGTCCTATCCTTAATGCCTGTAGGAAGTGTTAAAGATGCCGATTTAGCTTTAGAAGCAGCCGAAGCGTCTCAACACGCTTGGAAATCTTTAACCGCAATAGAACGTGCCAAATACTTACATCAAATGGCAGATGTAATTCGTGATAATCGCGTAGCGCTAGCAGAAACGCTTGCCAAAGAACAAGCCAAAGTTATTGGTTTAGCACAAGTAGAAATAGATGTGACAGCAGATTATTTTGATTATAATGCAGGTTGGGCAAGACGTATTGAAGGAGAAATTATACAAAGTGATAGACAAAAAGAGCATATCTTTTTACATAAAGCCCCTATTGGTGTTGCGGTTGGAATCCTGCCATGGAATTTCCCTTTCTTTGTTATGGCAAGAAAAATTGCGCCGTCATTAGTCACAGGAAATACCTGTATAATTAATCCAAGTTCTGTTGCTCCTAATACAGTCATGCAATTTGCTCAATTAATAGAAAAATTAAATGTTCCCGCAGGAGTTCTAAACTTTGTCTGTGGTAAAGGAAGTATCGTTGGGAATGCACTTTCTAAAAGTCCGATTACTGGAATAATTAGCTTAACAGGTAGTGTTGGTGCCGGTCAGAAAATTATGGAAGCTGCCGCAGAAAACATTACCAAAGTATCTTTAGAATTAGGAGGAAAAGCACCAGCAATTGTTTGTGCCGATGCTAATTTAGATTTGGCCGTAAATGCCGTAGTGAGTTCTAAAATTATATTTAGCGGACAGGTTTGTAATTGTGCAGAACGCGTTTATGTAGAAGATGCTATATATGATGAATTTATGGACAAAGTCACAAAAAAGTTTTCAGAAATTAAAGTTGAAGATGCCTTTGCAACAAACAATCCAGATATGAGTAGTTTGGTGAATAAAGATCAATTAGATAAAATTTCTGAAATGGTTGAATATGCTAAAAAAGAAGGTGCAGAAGTTGTTGTGGGCGGCCAAAGATCTAGCCAGTTTGATAAAGGATATTTCTACCAACCAACCCTACTTACTAACGTAACTCAAAATATGCAGGTCATACAAGAAGAAGTTTTTGGCCCTGTATTACCAGTAATGACATTTTCTACGTTAGACGAGGCTATTGCTTTATCTAACGATTGTCAATACGGACTAACCTCATCCATATTCTCAGAGAATTTTAATAAAGTTATGCATGCGTCTCAAGAATTACAATTTGGAGAAACATACATTAATAGAGAACATTTTGAAGCCATTCAAGGATTCCATGCCGGATGGAAAAAATCTGGATTAGGTGGTGCAGATGGTAAACATGGTATGGAGGAATACCTTCAAACCAAAGTGATATATGCTCAGTATAGATAATAGCAAATCAAGAACATGTTTCATTTTATAATGAATCCCGTTAAAATAGTTAGATCTATTTCAACGGGATTTTTTTTTATCAGATGTCGGAGCTTAATGTATTACATAACAGCACCTTTATAGCATACATTACATTAATTCGAGTTAAAATATAATATATAGAAATCACATATTGTAATGGTTTTATTAATAAATGCGTTAAATTAAAATGTTTATTTTGTTAAAAAATCTAAATTAACAATTAATCCAATAAACAGCGGTTCTTAATTTAAAAGCTCTAATTTGCGCCAAATTAAAAACCAACACCATATGAAATTTATAAAAAAAGTAAGTGTATTATTTATTTTTGCACTTGCTATGACCACAGTTAATGCGCAAAAATTAAAATCGTTCGAGAGTTCTATCGAGAAAAAAGTAGGTCCAGTTACTAAAAAATTACCATACACAGATGTGATTAGTTATTTAGGACACGCTGCTCCAGGATCTGAGGACGAAGTTAAAGATGGTAAGAAATTTTACTACATCTATGTATGGATTCCTGCTGTTGCTCCAGAATTAGGATTAAGAATGATGTCTCCTGCTGGAAGTGCAAAAACTAAAAATGCTATTATTGGCGCTGGGTATGAAGACAACAAAGATTCTGAAGACTTCTTTGACACTTACATTACTTTAGAAAGATCTAGTGTATTTACAGCAGACAAAATTGCTGATTCTGCAAGTGCAACTTGGACTAAATTAGCAAGTAATGACGATAGTAGTGAAATGCCTAAACAACCTAGTGGAAGCTCTTACAACTCACTTTTACGTTACGAAAGTCAAACTGGAGATCCTTTAAAAGCATTAACTAAAGGATTATACAGAATTGGATTTACAACTTACAAAACAGGTGAAGTAAATGGAACGTTCCTTGCTCAAATAGGTTCTCCTGTAAAATTACCAGGCGTTGTAATGTCTAATACTATTGAAGGCTTATTAGAACAAATGAAATAATTTTTATTTTAATTATATAAAAAATCCAAGTCTTCCGACTTGGATTTTTTTGTTTTTCTATATCTCGATAAACGGTTTGCTTCACACTATTTTTTAAGAAGCATCTTTAATTTAAATATTGAAAGTGTAGCCAATATTATCGCGATAATAACCAACATCATCGCTGGTTCTGGTCTTGCAAAGAACTCCATTATTAGTCCTCCAACCATAGTAGACAACAATAAAAAATAGGCTAATTTCCCTAAGTTAACTGTGTGCTTTACAGTATATATAATAAGTAATATAGCAACAATAAGCTCTACAATACCTGTAAATATTCTAAATACATTTGGATCTAATGGTACTAAGGTGGCAAATTGCTTAAATCCTTGTAAACTTTTTTCTGCGCCTAAAAGCTTAGGAATGGCGAAAAAAAGCATCAATCCTGCTGCAACTAAATTACTAGCTTTATTTATTTTTTGTGATGTATTCATTGATAAGTATTTAAATTAATAGTTCTATTATATTGAGCGTTTCATGTTTCTAAATAACATGACGCTTTTCTTAAAGTTTCAGAGAAGATTGATTTCTGATTTTGAGTCTTTGAAAATTGATGTAGTCTAATTCGAACTGAGCGATACGAAAATATAATTAAACACATAATAGCATATTAACAGAGCTATTCCTGGCAGCATCATTATAGTAAACACCAATTTTCCATGTTAATTATTTAAAATAATTTCGCACACCATAACTCGCTAACACGCCTTCTCCTGTTGCTGCGGCGACCTGAGCAATAGCGCCTTCCCTACAATCTCCTGCAGCAAAAACACCTTTTACACTGGTTTCGCCTAAGGCCGTAGTTTTAATAAATCCTCTAGCATCTAAATCGATAAAATCTTTTACGTTTTGTGTATTTGGAATTAGACCAATAAAAATAAATGAACCATCGGCATGTAAAGCTTCAACTTCGCCTGTCTCATTATCTTTAATTTCTAAGCCTTTAAAATTTCCGTTTTCATCTTTTATAAATGCCACAGATTCCTTATTCATATAAGTCTCAATATTTTTAATGCTAGGCAATTTATCAATATAGGTTTCTGAAGCTGAAAATGTTTTACTTCGGTTAACGATACTTACTTTTTTACAAAATCCTGATAAAAATATACCTTCTTCTAAAGCACTATTTCCGCCACCAATAACAATAATTTCGCGATCTCTGTAAAATGCACCATCACATGTAGCACAAAAATGCACACCACCACCAATAAGATCGGCTTCATTCGGTATTCCTAATAATCTGTAAGTAGACCCTAAAGCAAGGACAACACTTTTACTGACATATTCGCCCATATTAGTTTCTAAAACAAATTCATTTCCTTTTTTGTGTATTTTATTTACAGCAACACCCGTTTCTATTTTAGCGCCATAGGTTTTAGCTTGTTCAGACATTTTAGTCATTAAATCTGGCCCAGAAATATTTGTAAAACCTGGATAGTTTTCAATCTTTTCTGTTAAAAATGCATTCCCACCAATATTCTTTTTTTCAAGAATTAAAGAATTAAATCTATCGCGTTGAATATAAATTGAAGCTGTCAATCCTGCTGCACCAGCACCAACAATTACAGTATCGAAAACCGTCTGTTCTGCTTCTTTACCAATATCTAAAACCGTTTTTAAAATAGAATTATCTGGATTGGTATAGGAAGTCTCGTTAATAAATACAGTAGGAATTATACGTTTTCCGTTATTGGTTTGCTCTACTAAATCTGCTGCCCATTTGTTTTTATCAACTTCAATGTATTGAAAATTAATTTCGTTATTTTGAAGATAAGCTTTGGCTCGCTGACAATCTGGACACCAATCTGCACCATACAATTTTATAACGCCTTGCTTATTAATCCCTAATAGATTTGCCAAAGTTGCATTATCTGGATTTGTAAATGGTTTGTCGTTTATAATTACTGTTGGAATAATACGTTTTCCCTTATTTATTGCTTCAACTTTCGCTGTAGCTTCTTTATCTAAATCGACATCAATAAAATTAAAATCTATGTTGTGTTCTTTTAAATATGCTTTTGCTCTTTGACAATCTGGACACCAATCTGCGCCATATAAATCTATTGTATTCATATACTGTTCTGTTTATGTTAGTGAGTTGTTCTTAAAATGAATTGGAAGTTTATTTATTCAAGCTCCAGTTGTAATCCTTATACTTTACTTTAGCATTTGCATTAATTTTGATTGTACTATAGCTGTTCAGAAAATCGATTATACTACCATAGGATTTAAAATCGCCAGAAAACCAATCAAAAATCTTTGAAATTTCAACAGCATCTTTAGAAATTGTATTCTTTGAAGTGTCGTTTACAAAATGACGTGCTGCAACGTCTAACTGATTGTCTAAAGTGTCTGCTTTATAAGCCACGTTTAATAAATTTGGACAAGAATACGAAGCACAATTAATAGCAAAATGAATTCTAGGTTCATTCATTTTACGAAGAATTTTATGTTCAATATCTCCTAAACTATAGGTCTTATTGGCTATGATAATAAATTCTTGATCCCAAGGATTCTTAATATCTTTTATACTCTTAACAGGATAATTATCTAGAATTAATTTCACTGTAAAGGCATTGTAGGCATTAATCCAATACGCTAACTTTTCATTTTTAGTCCACGATTCTGAAGGCGCATGGGTTTTTAAAACGTTTAAATAATCTTGAAGTTTATCTTCGTCTGTTTTAAAACCTTCGTAATTTACGTGCCCATGTTCTGAAACATGTTTCTGAAGCAAATCGTCCCAGACATCATGATTTACAGATTGAGACCACGCCTCTAAACTCTCGTTAAGATATTCACTTACAGCATATAAATACGCTGTATTATTAGAATTTGAAAAGACCATTGTTGGAATTAAGAACAGGAATAAAAGATAATTTTTCATTAAAGTGATTTATTATAAAGACGCTAGTTTTTTAAGTTCCTAACAAATAAAAATTTAAGATTTGTTTTTAAGATACGCTTTAACCCGCATTTTTAAGATTAAAATTTAGTAATACACCAGAGTATTAACATTTAAATGTCAGGAATGGAAATTAGTTTCGTCTGTGTATTAGATATTACTTTAACCCTTTTAAACAGACAATTTAAAACGGGAATATTATAATAATCATCTTAAAAAAACACTTTAGATTAAAATCATTATTTTGAATACTTTTGGCACAACACAAATCAATTGAATTCTAAAAAATTAAGATAATTGCTATAACTCAAGAGCTATTTTAGTTTAACGTGAGATATTAAAAACAGTAAACTATGTTTATATTAGATGCTAATGCTACAGATAAATTGGCGCATTACTTACAAAAAAATAAATGGTTGTCTCATGAAGACCATATTATATCTTGCACCAAAGCTGGCGAAGGCAACATGAATTATGTCTTACGTATAACCACCAATCAGGGCTCGTTTATTATAAAGCAATCTCGTGGGTATGTAGAAAAGTATCCACAGATTAAAGCGCCAGAAAAACGTGTTCTCACAGAAGCAGCATTCTATACTAAAATAAACACCTTAGCAGATCTTAAAACACAAATGCCAGACATACTGGGTTTAGATTCTGAAAACAATATTTTACTCTTAGAAGATTTAGGACAAGCAAAAGATTTTAACATTTTATATCAAGCAAATCAAACCCTTACAGAAAACAACATCGATGTATTGGTACAGTATCTTAATTTGTTACATGAAAATTTTTATAAAGCAGATCCTGATAACGAATTAGCGAATACAGAGATGCGTAAATTAAATTACGAACACATCTTTAATTACCCCTTTTTAGAAGAAAATGGCTTCGACTTAGACACTATTCAAGACGGTTTACAGACTTTAGCTTTAAAGTACAAGAAAGATACAGTTTTAAAACAGAAAATAGCACAATTAGGCACCCATTACATGGCAAAAGGCCCATATTTATTACATGGCGATTTTTATCCTGCCAGTTGGCTTTCTACCGCTCAAGGCATTAAAATTATAGATCCAGAATTTTGTTATTATGGTTTAAGAGAGTTTGATTTAGGCGTATTAATTGCACATTTATATTTATCTAATCAGTCGCAAGAGATTATCCATTTAGCTAAAACAAAATACCTTAATTTTAATGAATTAGATGAAGGTATTTTAAATGGATTTATTGGTGTAGAAATTATGCGCCGTTTGATAGGTTTAGCTCAATTACCATTACAATCGGACCTTAAAAACAAAGAAAAACTCTTAGCATTTGCCTATCAATTAATAACTACATAAGGATACAAATTAAATATTGCCATGCATTACACATGGCATTACAACACAGACTAAAAACACAATTGAAAATAAGATCTTGTGTTTTTAGTCTGTGTTTTTTTTATACAAAATTTTCTAAATGAGGTTCCCAACTGTAAGCATTATACTTAAGCGTATAGGTATTATTTTCAATTTGCAACACTTTGTTTAACATCCGTCTTACACCTTTTAAACCTCCAAAATCACCTTGAAACCAGAATAGCAATTTAGAGGTTTGCACTGTATTTGTATTGCTGTTTATGGAAGTCTCTGAAGACAAAAAAGAATACATGGCATTATCTAATTGTTCATCAAGTTTATCTAAAGTGTAAAATGCGATAGGCGGACAACTTTTAGCGCCACAATTTAAAGCAAAATGGATGCGAAAATCTATGGTTTGGACTGCTAATGCCTTGATTAAAGCAGACACAAACGGATTTTGAATATAGCCTAAACTTTTCTTCCATCTGTATTTTCTTAAAATACCATGTTCAATATCATCTAAACTAAATTGTGAATGTGCAATGTTCACAGATTTTATTTTAAAAATATGCTTGCCTTGTGTCTGATTTTGAGTAGCTAGTATTTGAAAATACGCGTTATAGATATTTATCCAAAACGTTTGTTTTGCTTGATCTGTAGTTAATTGAGATTGCAAATCTTTCAGAGATAAATTACCCAAATCCTGTTCTAAAGATTTGGTATCTTCATTAAGTTTAACATGAAGTAATAATGTACCTGAAAGCGTAATTATAGAGTTTGAATTTGACATGAAACCAAAACGATCTTAAATATTAATTTAAAAATTAGTCGTTACGATTACAGAAAACAAACTATTTATTTATATAATCAAATCTTAAAATATTCCCCTTGTCTTTCTTCCCTTCATTAGAAATATATAAATCTCCATTGGGTGTAAAAAAGATACCTTCTGGCTGTATAAAATGGGAATAATCTAAATTATATTTGTTTAATATTTCTCCATCTAAACTCATTTCTATCATAAGTTTACCAACTGTAGAAATCACAAATAAGGTATTTGTTTTTGGATGAATAGCTAAACCACTCGGGGCAAAATCATGCTTTTTATCCTTATACTTAAAATGCTCTTTTGAAATGGTAAATGCAGGAGTTTTTTCTAGTGTATTTGTATTCAAATCAAACTCGTAAATCACATTATAATCCTCATCATCTATTTCTACCTCTTCTTTGCACGCTATTAATAGACGGTTTTTGTCAGCGTCAAAAAACAAACCTTCGGTATCCTGCTTTTCGCTTAAAAAGGTTTTAAACGTTTCTACTTTAGGCTTCTTTTTAAAGTTTTTTATCTGATAGATCGTACCATTAGATTTTAAAACATAAATAGCATCTTCCGTGATTGCTAAATCTTCATAATCGCCATCCTTTCCAAACTTATAGGTTTCTTCTAAATCTTTTGTTTCTAGATTATAATCGTATAATTTACCTTCTTCATCATTAATACTTAATATATGCGGAAAATTTAGAATAGAAATCCCAGAAATCTCAACCAGTTTTTTAGGCATTTCCCATATTTTAGAAGGCTTGCTTAATTGATAATTTGTAGTGGTATTCAATTCTGCATTCGGATTTTTACACGTCCAAAAAAACAACAGCAAAAACACTTTTTTAAACATAATATTAAGTTTACGAATTAAAAATAAGCGTGAATTTAAGGTTTTCTTCCTAGAACAGAGCATTTGTAATTAGAATCTTCAATACAAGACGTTAAAAGTATTACTAATAGAAAAGCGATAACTTTCAATGGATTTGGTGTTAAGTAAACAATGATTAAGACTATAGTCTTATAATCATACCACGGCTTTTTCCAACTTCTCCTGCTTTTCCTAGCGTATTAAACTTCCAACTAAAGCCCAACATAAAATATTGTTCTAATACAGTACTTTGTCTATCTTCTATATAATTTTGGTTAATTACACGTCGGGAATTGTTGTTCTGATTTAACAAATCGTAAGCTTTTAGTGTTATAGACCCCTGATCCTTTAAGACGGAATAAGCCAAAGTAGAATTCCAAAACCAGACACTTTTTTCAAAACCATCGGCTATATTTGGATTATAATTATAATTAATACTATTACTCCATTCTAATTTTTTAGCGATATAATGTGTAGAATTAATATACAATCTATGTTCTGTATATTCCTGTGTATTAAACACATCAATATCAAACGAATTATGTTTAAAGTCAACATTATAATACGTACTGAATTCCATAACATCCTTCCAATTAAATGACAACCCTAAACTTGGACCTACAGAATTTATAAGCGATGCATATTTTACGTCGTTAGTAAAATTTATATATCTGGTTATTGAGTGTGATATACCAACCCTGATGTTTAAGGTTTTTAAGCTGTCTATTTTAACGCGTTTATTAATACCAGCATTGTTATATAAGTTATAATTTCCATTAACATTTTCATAGGTTGTTACCTGAACTAAATCTTCGTTAACGGTGGTTTTAGACACAATAGCATCATTTTTAATGCTTGCATAAGTATATAGGTTAAGCCCAAAACCTTTCTGAAAATTATTTTTATTAAAGTAAATATTAAAATTATGGTTATCTGTTGGACTTAAATCGGGGTTCCCTACAACTATATCTAACGGATCTGTAACATCTACAAAGGTTTCTAGTTGATTAAGAGCTGGCGCATCGTTAGTTAAATTATACCTTAAGCCTAATCTGGTTTTGGGACCATTATAATTTAAACGGTACTGAACTGCTGCTGCATTAAAATGACGCTTTAAATCAAATTCAGGGCGCAATGCATCTTTGTTTTCCAAGGTTCTAAAAATGTAATCTGTTTTTAAAGACGTACTCCATTTTTCTTTTTTATACTCCACACTTGCGGTTGGGGTACTTGTGATATTGGCATACTCGTAATCTGAATTAAAAGCGGTATTTGTTGTGGGCTCATACTCTAAAGCATCATCATTATAATCAAAGGTTGTTCGCTTGTTTAATTTTGTATTATCTCGGTAACCATAACCAAAGTCTAAAAACAGAACTTTTTCTATTAAAGGTAAACGGTAAGTCGCAGCCGCTATAAATGTTTTGTCTGAATTATCGGTTTCTCGCAACTGATTTAAGGTTGTAGTTTCAGTAGTTTCTCCCAATATATTTACCTCATTTTCCAATTCATTTTCATCATCGGTTTGAATCGTCCTATAAAATACATCTAGTTTTAAGAATGATCCTTTTTCTCCTAACCGTTTTGTAATGTTGATATTATTCTGAAATTCGGACTCATCGGTTTCTGTAAACGAACGGCTAGAAGAATTGTTTATGGCTGCGCCATCCTCATCATAAGAATCTTGATTCTCCCGATACATGTTGGTCCTATTTATTTTTCTAAGCTGTGGTTTTAACGTTATTAATAAAGTAGAATCTATTTTAAATTTAAAATTGGAGTCGATAGTATGCTGATCTGCATGCTGTACAGAATTTGAATATGAATTGGTAAAATACCGACTGTCTGGCAAAATATTTTCTCGCTCTGAAACTATTTCATTTTCATTTTGCGTATTGGAACCAAAATAATTAGCTGAAGCTTCTACCGTTTCCCCCCAATCATCAACATAATTAAAGCCATAATTTTTAGACGTTATAACACCTTCGAGATCGTAATTAAAAATCTGACTGTTGGTATCATAAGACGCTCTTCCTCCAAACATTTTATCAATTTCACCATAACTAAAACCAGGTTCATTAATATTGTTGGTTCCCACTAAAGCACTTATTCGTAAATCGTCGTTAAATTGATTGTACATTCCGGCTAACTGATACCGCTCGTCTGTCCCTCCACCGGCTGCTAATCGTCCGAAGACTCCTTTATTATTTTCTTTTTTAATAACTAAGTTTACTGTTTTATTTTCACCTTCACCTGCTTCTCCCGCAAAAGCTTCTGAATCTGTTTTAGTATCTGAGACCTGAATTTTTTCAATAATATCTTTACTTAAGTTTCGCGTGGCAATTGTAGGATCGTCTCCAAAAAACGACTTGCCATTAACCAATACTTTATTAACCGTCTTTCCGTTTATTTTTATACTACCATCTGCCCCTACTTCTACTCCAGGCAATTCCTTTAATAAATCTTCTATATTCGCATCTTTTTTAGTCTTAAAAGATTTCACATTAAACTCTAAAGTATCTTTTTTTATAGTAACAGGAGCTTGAGATTTTATTAAAACAGCATCTAGCTCTGAGGTATTTGAAGACAATTTAATAATACCTAAATCTAATTTAGACTGATCTAACTTAACTTTTTTTTGGTAGGTATTATACCCCATAAACGAGACATATAAATTAGCTTGTGTATCACTCGTTTTATTCTCTAAAGTAAAAGCGCCCTTATTATTAGAAATGGTATACGTAATTAAAGTACTATCTGTTTCGCGTTGTAGATACACCGTAGCAGCTTCTAGTGGTAAATTGTCTTCTTCGGAAGTTAATACTCCTGAAATTTCAAAGGCATGCTGTTGGGCGTATATTATATTAAAAAAACACAAAGCAAAGAATACAAGCAAATTTTTCATGGAACTGAAATGAGGTAGTTTTTCTTATTTATTATAATATTAATCTAAAAATAGTATAAAAAACTACAGTATCAACTCAAAATGAGCTATTTGTAACATAAAACAAGTATAACGTATGTTCTGTATGATTTATAAACTTACAGCTATGGTTTCTTCATTCTAGTGAAGATAATTTGTAAAGCCTAAATTCCTATTTCAGTGTAGAACCACATCTGTTATTTATTATAATTTTTAATGGAAAATTAAAACATAATAAACTCATCCTATTTAAAATATTAAACGGGATGAGTTTTTAATTTGCTATTAAATAAGTGGTATAGTATAGGATTCTAATTACCCATGAATTATAAAATTTAATTCCAGAAGCCTTCTATTTCTTCTAAAGACTTCCCTTTAGTTTCTGGTATAAATTTATACGTCACAAACACAATTACTAAAATAAAAGCTATAAAAATAAAGTATGGCAACGAACCATTCCAAGGTGCCTGAACATTGGTTTCGCTCCCCATTACTACAGGAAAAGATTGCGAAACCATATAGTTGGCTGCCCACTGTGCAGATACCGCTACAGACATGGCTAAACTTCTTATTTTATTAGGAAACATTTCTGAAAGTAAAACCCAAACTACAGGGCCCATAGATAATGCAAAAGAGGCAATAAATAATAATACGCCAATTAGCGATAACATCCCAACTTGTTGTTGCTGCAACGTAACTCCTAAGAGTAAAAAACCAATAATCATTCCAACCGAACCAATGTAGAGTAATGGTTTTCTTCCAAATTTATCCACAGTAAACATCGCAACAAACGTGAATACTAAATTAACAAATGCTAATAGAATTTGTTGTGCAAGCACATCTTCCTTCCCAAAACCGAGTGCTTTTTCAAAAATATCTGCGCCGTAATACAGCACCGCATTAATACCTGTAAACTGTTGTAAAACAGAAAGCACGGTACCTATTACAATAATTGCTAAAATAGATTTCGAAAAATAATTTACTTTAATATTTTGTTTAGTTTCTTGCAATGAATCTTTTATTAACAGGATCTCCTTTAATGCCAATTCGTTACCATTTATTCTTTTTAAAATAGCTAACGCTTCGTCATCTTTTCCTTTTAAAGCCAACCATCTCGGACTTTTAGGAACTACAAATAATAGTACTAAAAATGATATGCTAGGAATTAATTCAGACCAAAACATACGTCGCCATCCAAACGCTATATTCTCTTCAAGTGTTAAGGTTGTACCTATAAAATAGGTTGCTAAAAACACTACAAAAAATCCAATAACAATAGCTAACTGATAATACGTCACCATACGACCTCTAATATTAGTCGGTGCAATTTCGGCAATGTACATAGGTGCATTCATAGATGCTATACCAATACCTAAACCTCCCAAAATTCTAAAAAACACCAACATACTTACAGATTGTGGAAAGAGTTCTGGTAAACCTGAACCGTAGGCGGATAATGTAAATAATATAGCCGAAATAATTAGAGACCACTTTCTTCCTATTTTAATACTTAATGGTCCAGCAACGATAGCCCCTACAAAACACCCCAGTAATGCGCTACCTACAACCCAACCTTTTAAAGCATCACTTAAACCAAAGTGTTCTGTAAGATAAAATTGAGCACCATTAATAACTCCTGTATCGTAACCAAAAAGCAAACCTCCTAGAGCCGAAACTGCAGCAATTAGTAGTAAATAAGCACCTTTTTTCATGTTTTATTTTTTTTATTAGAATGATATTTGAACTAATTCATGTTTAACGAATTAATAATCTGTATGTATAATATAGGTATTTTGAATTACATTTAGTCTAAACTAAACGTTGTTGAAAGCTTGGCATTGGAATCTCCACCTAAAAAGACATCAAATTCGCCAGGTTCTATAATATATTCGCCTTGACCGGTATAAAATCCAAGCTCGGCTTCAGTCAGTTCAAAAGTTATTGTTTTAGTTTCTTGAGGTTCTAATGCAACCAATTCAAACCCTTTTAATTCTTTCACGGGTCTTACCGTAGAAGCATATTTATCATGAATATAAAGCTGTACAACTTCCTTTCCTTTTACTTGTCCGGTATTGGTTAACTCTACAGTCACTGTAATATGTCGAGCTGCAGTTTTTTGTGTCGTTAAATTTTTATAAGTAAAAGATGTGTAGCTTAATCCATATCCAAACGGATATAAAGGCGCGTTACTTTCGTCTATATAATGAGACCAAAATACCACATCGTTAGTTTCTCCATCAGGTCTTCCTGTACTTTTGTTATTATAAAATATAGGAACTTGTCCTACGTTTTTAGGGAACGTCATTGGAAGTTTTCCACTTGGGTTATAATCACCATATAACACTTGGGCAATAGCATTACCACTTTGCACACCTAAATGCCAAGCTTCAACTATTGCCGGTATATGTTCTGCTGCCCAAGGAATTGCTAAAGGTCTTCCGTTGGTTAAAACCAGAACAATATTTTGATTGACTTTATAAATTTCCTCTAAAAGACTTTGTTGTACTCCTGGCAAATCAATTTGTGTTCTACTTCGTGCTTCACCGCTTTGTAAACCATGTTCTCCTAAAACCATAATTACAACATCTGAAGTTTTTGCTACAGAAATAGCTTCAGAAAAACCAGATTTATCAGTTTCATTTACTGTGACCTCATGTGCAAAAGACAACTTTGAATCTGCTGTTAAAACATCTGCACCTTTCGCATATGTTACCGTATTATCGCTATACGCAGCTAGCCCTTCTATAACTGAAACCGCAGTACCATCGTCTGCTGCGATTCTCCAATTTCCAAGCGGACTCGTTTTATCGTTTGCCAAGGCTCCTATTAAGGCAATCTTTTGTCCCTCTTTTTTTAACGGTAATAGGTTGTTTTCGTTTTTAAGCAGCACAATTGATTTTTTAGCCATATCTAAAGCATCATCATGAAAGGCTTTTTTACCTACTACTGTTTTCTCGTAGTCCGCGTCACAATATCTGTAAGGGTCTTCAAATAGTCCCAATTCAAATTTTACTCTTAATATGCGTCTTGCGGCATCGTCTATAAGCGCTTCTTCGACTTTGCCCTCCTTAACTAATTGCGCTAATTCTTTGACATAAGCACTAGATTCCATATCCATATCGGAACCTGCTTTTACAGCCAATTCAGCCGCTTGTTTATCAGAATTGGTGTACCCATGTGTAGTCATTTCTCCAATCGAGCCCCAATCTGAAACAATAAATCCATCAAAACCCCAATCTCTTTTTAAAACATCGCGCTGAAGAAACACATTCCCTGTCGCAGGAATATCGTTCACCAAGTTAAACGCATTCATAAACGTTCTTACCCCAGCATCTGTGACTGCTTTAAACGGAGGAAATACAATATTATAAAGTGTTGATGTTCCAATATCTGCAGTATTATATTCACGTCCAGCTTCTGCAAACCCATAAGCTGCAAAATGCTTTGCACAGGCTGCAATTGTTTTTGGAGAAGATAAATCGTCTCCCTGAAAGCCTTGCACTCTAGCCACTCCAATTTTAGAACCTAAATACGGATCTTCTCCGGCGCCTTCCATAACGCGTCCCCAACGCGCATCTCTAGAAATATCAACCATAGGTGCAAACGTCCAATTTATACCAGAAGCTGCCGTTTCCTCTGCCGCATTTTCAGCAGACTTTTTTATGGTTTCTAAATCCCAACTTGCCGATTCTGCCAAAGGAATTGGACCAATGGTTTTAAAGCCGTGAATGACATCGTAACCGAAAATTAACGGAATTCCCAATCGGGTGTCCTCTACCGCTATTTTTTGAAGCGCTTTTATTTGTGCTACGCCCTTCACATTAAGCATGGAGCCTACTAAGCCTTTTTTTAAATCTTTATATTTGGAGTCCGCATCTTCCCCTGCCTTTGGCGATGGACCAGTCGCATCCCAAAACCCGCTATACTGATTCATTTGTCCAATTTTCTCTTCTAAAGTCATGAGGTTTAAAAGGCTATCAATACGCTTTTCATAATCCAATTGCATGCCATTTGATGTTGTGGTTGTCTTTGGAGTTACGCGATCTGGAGTCGATTTCTGGCACGATATGCTCATTAAAATCATATAAAATAAAAGGGCTTTTTTCATCTATCTGTTTTGTGATTTTGTGGTTGTAATAAAAGGATTATTATAACAAGAATAGTTATCCGGTTTAATACACTAAAGTTTGTAACGCATGAGGTAAAATCTCTAGAGCAACTTGAGTGTCATTTACTATAAAATTATATTTAATTGCATGATCTGTTTTATTCATAACAACAGTAACCATAGTACCATCTATATTTTTAAAGGTTGTACTTTCAATGGTACTTCTACTAGTTGTTGTACTTACTCTTTTAGCTTTTGGATGAATAAATTTTGAAAAGTGACCAATGTAATAATAGGCTGGTGTATAAATTAATTCTCCTGTTTTAGTATCTGCGTGTATTGGAGCAAAACATAAATTTCCAACATGATTTGGACCTCCATTTTCATCTAATAAAATATTCCAATCTGTCCAGCCGGTTACTCCATTATTAAAATCGTTAATCATAGAGTTTCCATAACGTTCTGCATTTGGCCAATACTGATATTTTTCTTGAGTAAATCCTTCATTACACCCTTCTGTAAACAAACTATTTTTAGTTGGAAATGATTCTTGTACATTATTTAAATTGTCATACATCGGGTCGCCTCCTGCCCAAGTTTCGTACCAATGAAACCCAATTCCCCATGCATATTTTGCTGCTTCTGGATCTTCAAAAATGGTATTCGCTCTATGAGACAGTAAATCTCTGTTGTGATCCCAAACCACAATATTTTTATCTGCCATGCCAGCTTTTTCCAAAGTTGGTCCTAAATAG
>NZ_LMAK01000021.1 GCF_001439665.1 Formosa algae | reverse complement strand
TTTTTGTTTAACACGATTGGTGATATTTTCTGATTCAAATCTAGATAAAAAAACGATAAGTTGTATTTTTGAAATTCAAATTTATTTAAATGAAGTCACTTTTATATATCGCATTGTTTTTTTCTTTGTGTTCTTGTTTTCAGAATAAAGAACCTTTGGTTGGAGATACACCGTTTCAGATGGCGTTAAATTCTAGTTTTAAAGATGCAAGTAAGTCACCTTTAAAAAAGAAGGACAGAAAAGTGTTTAAAGGCTTAGATTTTTTTGAAGTAGATTCTGCCTACATTGTAAAAGCTAAACTCACACGCACACCCGATAGTACGTATTTTGAAATGCCAACCACAACAGACCGTATGTCTAAAGAACGTGTTTTTGGTATTGTAAACTTTAAAATTAAAGATCAAGATTTCGAACTTAAAATTTATGAGAGTGAAGATTTGTTAGAAGAAGAAGGACCTAGAGATTATTTGTTTCTTCCCTTTTTAGATCTTACCAATGGTGGCTCTACTTATGGTGGAGGGCGTTATATTGAAGTTCCGATTAACAATAAGAAAACAGATACTAGTATTACCATCGATTTTAATACGGCATTTAATCCTTATTGCGCGTATAACGAAAAGTATTCTTGTCCTATCGTGCCAAGAGCAAATTTTTTAAATACAGAAATAAAAGCAGGAGTTAAAGCTTTCGAGAAGCACTAAATATTCTTAATAAGAAATACGCCTAAAAACACAGCTAGAAAGCCAATTATAATCGTGAATAACGTGTATAATGCAAAGTTTACAAAATCTCCAGTTTTTAAAAACACATGATTCTCAAAGGCAAAAGTAGAGAATGTTGTTAAGCCACCGCAAAATCCGGTTGCCAATAGTAAAGTATAGTTATGTGTAATTAAATGGTTCTTGTCTGCCAAACCTAGAATAATACCAATTAATAAACTTCCCAATATATTAGCTAAAAAAGTACCATAGGGAATTCCTGTACTGGCATCGTTTATATATTTGCTAATAGTAAAACGTAATACACTACCCAAACCTCCACCAATAAAAACCAAAACTAATTGTTTCATTTGTGCTAGTTGGTATTAGTTGTTGTTAAGGGGTAATTTTAAATTAGAATATCCTTGTGGGATAGAATCTTGGTTTTCTTCTAGAGCCACGTAAATTTCTGTAATCCAATCTGCAGGATTTGCTTTGTATTGCGGGTTTGTTATAAAACTCTCTAACGTTATATTGCTTTCTGCTTTAGCTAAATTATTCGTATTTATATGTTTCAGAGTTGTTTCCCAAGCTTCGTCTAAATATTTGTAATCGCCTTTTAAAGTAGTTTTTAGTGTTTTAAAAGCGGGTAGTAAACCTGACGAAATTTTATCGTTAGTGCTTATTATTTGTGTTGTTGTAGGTATACAGCATGAAAAGGAAACTGTATTGTTTTCTTCGTCCCAATCATGATACAATACGTACGGAAAACCAGCCATAGGAATTTGATTTTCGGTAACATACTGCGTGATTTCAGTCATCATCTTATGGACTTTGCTTTTATAAGTATCTATAGAGCTTGTCGCTGAATTATATAAATAATATCCGCCACTATGATTTGTAATACCGTTAATAGTAATGCTATACACGTTCATGCTTTTTACAATAGCAGAATCTAAAGCGATAAGGCTTGTTTCAAATTTTGGAGCCAGATCTACTTCTGGAGTTCCAAAAAAGGCATAGTAAGCTTTTTTCTTAAACGAAATATTTTTGCTGTTCATGCTTAACGTTACTGTTGAGGTTTTTGGAGATACAGAGTCTATTTTCCATTCTAATTCTGATTTAGGATAATCATGAAAAATAAGTTCTTGTTGTATATGCGATGGTTTTGACGATGCAATTGTAGAAATTCTTCCAATAGAATTGTCTTGTAACCACGTGTATTCTTTGCTATTTGAATTAGATTCTGATGTGCTCGTTTTTTTCCAAGGCACCCAAGAGCTCCAATGATTTAAATTGTTTATATAATTATAAGTCACTACTTGCGGAGCAGCGATTGTTTGTGTTTTCGAGAAGCTTATATCGTTAGGTTGAACGGCAATATATATTGAAGATCCAATGAACGCTATAAGAAGCAAAAATAAGATATATTTGGTGGATTTCATTGATGAAAAATTGTAATAATATCAAAGGTAATCAATTTTATATCAATTTTTTAAAAAGCCTATTTCTTCTTTATATATGCGTACTTTTTAATCGTTTTATCTATAAATAGGCACTTTTAAACCGATATATACATCTGCAGATTTTGAAGAATCGGACACTAAATTAGAAATTAGGGAACTTGACCCAATAGTTAATGGTCCAGCCCTTAATCCTAGACCAACTCCAAAATCCTCATATTGTCTGAAACCAAAAGGCATATACATACTAAACCATTTGCTTTCTAAACGCGGTGTTACTATAAACGTATTTAAGCTGTTCGATGTCTGAGAATTGTCCGGTTTAACTACTGAAATATCAGCTTGTGCACTCACATAAAAACGGTTAGTTATATTATAATCTGCAAATAGGTGAATAGCTGTTGGTAGTTTTATTTTTACCGTTTTAATTTCAGAAGTGTAATCGTATAAATCGTCCAGATCGTCTACATCATTTCCATTAGGGTTAATAGTTTCATTTAAATCGTAATCAGAAATTTCTGTGTCGTCATAACTAATAGATCCTATATCTGTTACAGACAAACCTAGCTTTAATTTATAGTCTGTTTGAAGGTTTGTATCTGTAGTTTGCGCATTATTCCATTGGTATATAAAACCAATATCTGCACCAAAACCAGAACCTAAATCTTCGTATTTAATATCATCGCTATCAAAATCTCCAGTAACACCGTACACTAAATTACCTGTGGTTGCTAAAGTGTTTTCAGAGGCCGTATAATTTCCTTGCATACCGTTTGTACTCATAAACGCAGCACCCAAACCTTGTAAATATTTTAAGGTAATACCTCCTTTTATTTTATGATTATTCTCGTTATAAAGTACGCGTCCGTAAGAGAGTCCAACTTCTGCCCAAGCGTGAATTGTGCCTGTAAATTCGTCGTTTTCAAAGCTAAAATCTTCAGTGTCATCAAATTCATTCTCATAGTTTTCAAATAATTCTCCATTAATTTTATTGATATTACCAAAGGTTCTCACACGAGAAATAAGTGCAATACTATTATTGTCATCAATATTTAGCATTACAGAAGGGAGCATGATATCTAAATTTACATAGAAATTATTGTTGTTCTTAGGAAAGGTTTTGGTGTCTTCATCGGTGTCAAATGTGTTTCCCGAATCAAATAAGTTCTTTAACTTTATACCATAATAGTCACTAGCGGCAAAAGCACTAGTAGAGAATATGTTAATGTCAAGTTTCATTTTAGAATCAACTCCAGTCGCAGGGTTGTAAATTACGCTTTGAATTCCTGCATAATTATCTACAGTATGTCCAATATAATTTTGTGCTAAAACTGAGTTAGAAAAACATGTTAAGCAGACAATAATTATAAGGTTGTATTGAAATTTCATTTTCCGTGATGTTTTGATCAAGATCGGAAAATAATATATAATATCTTAAAAAAGCATGTTTTTTTAAGATTAAGTATGCTTAATGGATACATTTACAGTAAAATGATAAAACTGTAAGTATTTGGTGTAAGGTTTAGATAACGTTTATCCTTTAAAAATAAGTTTTATGCTAATTATAAAAAGTAAAAAAGCAATAAAACCAACAAGTACCCATATACTACCATTGTAATATTTTTTATGAAGAGCAAAATCTTTTTTATAGGTGTAGAATATAGAAATAACAAAAACTATAAAAAATAAGGCTCCAAAAATTAGTTGACCATTTGTAAACATGGGGTGTGATGCGAATTAATTAAAAATACGATACTAGAGTTTTAAAAACTTGATAAGTTGCTTAAAAAATAAGATTTAATTGCAAAATTATCAAGTTTGTAAATGTAATCAAATTTATAATATTTTAATAATATGAAGAATAAAATAGAGGCTGTAAAAGCATTTCATACCGCATTTAAATTAGGGTATAGCGAATCACCATTATCCGATTTGGGTCAGGATAAAACCATGTTGCGTTATAATTTAATGAAAGAAGAAAATGAAGAGTATTTAGAAGCAGCTAATAATAAAGATCTTGTAGAGATTGCTGATGCTTTAGGCGATATGCTTTATATTTTATGTGGGACCATTATAGAACATGGTTTGCAGCATAAAATAGAAGATGTGTTTAATGAAATACAGCGAAGTAATATGAGTAAGTTAGATGCTAATGGTGAACCAATTTACAGAGCAGACGGTAAAGTGCTTAAAGGCCCAAATTATTTTAATCCAGACTTGGTTTCCATTTTAGAGAAATAAAAAAAAAGAGCGACGGTTAAGTCGCTCTTTCTACATTTATATACTTTGTCTCCAACCGTAAGGGTCTTCAGATTTGTTATATTGTATGTTAAGTAGTTTCTCTTTAAATATTGAAGAGAAACTTTTTACGTCTTTAGGGATTTCAAAAACATCACCTTTATAAGAGAAAGCAGAAATCGGACTCACAACAGCTGCTGTACCAGAACCAAAAATTTCTTTTAAAGCTCCGCTTTTACTTGCTTCTATAAGTTCACTTACTTTAATAGGTCTTACTTCTACAGCGATTCCAGAATCTTGAGCAATTTGTATGATACTTTTACGTGTAATACCATCTAAAATACGTTCGTTTGTTGGCGCCGTAACTAAGGTATCGTTAATTCTAAAGAAGACATTCATTGTTCCTGCTTCTTCTAGAAACTCATGAGTATCTGCATCGGTCCATATTATTTGCTGAAAACCTTCTTGGTTTGCTAAACTTGTAGGGTAAAATTGTGCCGCATAGTTTCCGGCAGCTTTTGCAAAACCAACTCCACCATTAGCAGATCTACTAAATTGTTCTGCAATTAAAACACGTACATCTCCAGAGTAATAAGACTGCGCTGGAGAACAGATAATTAAGAATTTATATTCTAGAGCCGGAGATGCTGCAATTGCAGGCTCTGTAGCAATAACAAAAGGTCTAATATAAAGTGAGTTTCCAAAACCAGGTTTTACCCAAGCTTCATCCAAATTAATTAGAGCTTTTAACCCTTCCATAAAGACGTCTTTAGGGAATTCAGGCATTGCTAAACGTTCTGCAGATTTGTTTATTCTTAGCAGATTGTCTTCTGGTCTAAATAACCAGACTTTATTAGCATCGTCCTTAAATGCTTTCATGCCTTCAAAAACAGCTTGGCCGTAATGAAAAACACGAGCAGAAGGATCTAAAGTTAAAGGTGCATAAGGCGTAATCTCAGGCTGCTGCCATTCGCCATTTTTAAAATCACAAATAAACATGTGATCTGTGAAAACTTTACCAAAAGACAAATTCTCAAAATCCACTTCATGTATCTTGCTTGTTTGTGCTTTTGTAATTTCAATCGTATTTGTCAAAATATTACAATTTACTAGATTAAACAGTATTTAAATATAGCCTAAAAGTAGTATAAAATTTTTAAAAATCGCTTATATTTACGTTTCGAATTAATTGAGTATTGAAAATAGTAAATCCTTCATTTTCAATTTTAATATTTAGATTAATCTTTCACTAAATTCATTGTTTTGGAACGTAAATTTATTACAACTGCAGATGGATCTTCTACCATTTATTTGCCAGAGTTAGATGAAACATACCACTCTAGGCATGGGGCCATACAAGAAGCTTTGCATGTGTTTATTAAAGCCGGGTTATATTACACTTTAGAGCATAAGGAAAGTTCCGAATCACTATCTGTTTTAGAAATTGGTTTTGGTACAGGTTTAAATGCTTTTTTAACTTGTTTAGAAGCCGAAACATTACATTGTAAAATAGAATACACGGGTGTAGAAGCGTATCCGATAACGGCAGAAGATTTACATCATATTAATTATGCACAGTCTATACAAGACGGTCGTTTTGAAGGTCTTTTCAATAAGCTTCACGAGTGTTCATGGGATACTAAACACGATATTACTTCTTCTTTTTTGTTAACCAAACAACAAAAATCATTTAATAATATTGAAGACAATGCGCTACACGATATTATTTATTTTGATGCTTTTGGACCTAGAGTTCAACCTGATTTATGGGGAGAATCTGTTTTTAAAATTATGTATAAGGCTTTAAAACCAGGTGGTGTTTTAGTAACTTATTGTGCACAAGGTAATGCTAGACGTGCTATGCAAGCTGTAGGTTTTAATGTTGTACGTATTCCAGGACCGCCGGGAAAAAGAGAAATGTTAAGAGCAAATAAAATTTAAATTATAAAGGTTATGTCTACAAATGTTGAAGATCTGTTGTTTAAAAATGAAGATTATACTAAAACCCCGTTGCCTATAGGCGATTATGATGGATGCTCGTTCGAACAATGTAATCTGTCTAATTGCAATTTTTCTGGTTTTGTGTTTACAGATTGCGAGTTTATAGATTGTAATCTAAGTAATACGACTATTAGAAAAACATCTTTTAATGATGTTAGTTTTATGGGATGTAAATTATTAGGTGTGAACTTTAAAGAGATGAGTGCTTTTTTAATGCGCATGAATTTTACAAATTGTAACTTACAGATGTCAATTTTTGACACCTTAAAATTAAAACAAACGCTGTTTGTTAACTGCGAGTTACAACAAGCAAGTTATATAGATTGCGATTTAATGTACGCAGATTTTGACGATAGTAATTTACAAGACGCGGTGTTTATAAATTCAAATTTACAAGGCACTAATTTTTTAAAAGCCTATAACTTTAATATTGATCCGGAACAAAATAAAATGAAAGGCGCTAAGTTTTCTAGCACCGATTTAGAAGGGTTATTGCAAAAATTTCAGCTAGAAATCAGTTAAATACAAATTGTCAGGTTTTATCTTTTAGTGTTAAACCTTACTTAATTAGACTTGTAGGAATATATGTATTTGTATTTTTGTGTAAAAATAAAGAGATGGGGGTTTTAATTACTGGCGCAACCGGACTTTTGGGTACTAAAATTGTTGAGCTTTGTCTCGATAAGGATGTTAGTATAAAATATTTAACAACCCGGAAAGAGAAAATTGTAAGTAAAAAAAACTACAAAGGTTATTACTGGAACCCTGAAACTAATGAAATCGATACAGACTGTTTTAAGGATGTTCGTATAATTATTCATCTTGCAGGTTCAACCGTGTCTAAACGTTGGACGGCTTCTAATAAAAAAGATATTATAGACAGCCGTGTGTTGTCTGCCCGCTTATTGCATCACGGTTTAAAATCGTTGCCTAACCATACGGTAACTCAAATTATCTCTGCTAGCGGAATTAGTGTATATCCAGATTCCTTAACGAAATATTATAACGAGAAAGATACACAAATAGATCCATCATTTTTAGGAGATGTTGTTAAGGCTTGGGAAGCAGAAGTTGATACGTTTTTCGGACTTAATGTTAAAGTCGCTAAGGTTCGTATCGGACTAGTGCTTTCTAGTAAAGGTGGCGTATTGCCAGAATTCAGAAAACCTATAGATTTAGGTTTAGGTGCTGTATTTGGGAATGGAGAACAATGGCAATCGTGGATTCATATTGACGATGTAGCACGTGTTTTTGTATTCTTATTAAAATATTGCGGAGAAGGTATTTTTAATGCTGTAGCTCCAAATCCAGTAACTCAAACAGAATTAATGAAATCTATCGCTAAAACAGTCGATAAACCTATGTTCTTACCTGGAATTCCTAAGTTTGCTGTTAAATTAGTACTAGGCGAAATGCACGAATTAATGTATGCTAGTCAGCGCGTAAGTAGTAAAAAATTAGTCGATCAAGGTTTCGAATTTAAATACCCGAATCTTCAACCAGCTTTAGCAGAATTACTAACATAAAAAAAGACTATCTTTTTACAGATAGCCTTTTTAATATTGTTGTTTTAATTCGCAACCTATTTTGTTGCTTTCAACTTTACAGTTAAAATAATATCGTCATCAATAAACTTATCTCCAAGATTATCAAATACAGACTTAGAACCAAAATTTACACCCCATTGTGTTCTATCTATAGCAAATGTTTCACTTACTAAACTAAGTGTATTTTCGGTAGTAGATACAGTTACAGGAAACGATACATTTTTCTTAATGCCTTTTAAAGTTAAATTTCCTGAAAGCATTGTTTTGTTTGCATCATTTGTGGTTAAACCTGTTACTTCAAAAGTCGCAGTTGGGAATTCGTTAATATTAAAAAAGTCACCTTCTTTACCTTCAACTGTTCCTTTTAAATGTGCTTCTAAATTTTGTTTTTTGTCACCTTCAAGATCTAATGCTACAATACTTTTCATGTCTATTGTAAACTTCCCACTTTCAATAGTATTTCCTTCTGCGCTAAGTTCTCCAGAAGTTATACTAATAGTACCAAAATGTTCTCCGGTTGGTTTAGCACCTTTCCATTCAATAGTAGAACTATCTACATCTACCTTATAAGTATCTGCAGTTGCAACTGTTTCAGCAACAGGTTCTGCAGTAGTAGCTTCTGCTTCTTTAGCCTTGTCTTTACAAGACGTAACAGTAGCACCAAGAGATAAAGCAATCATCAATGTTAAAATTCTATTTTTCATGATATTTGTTTTTTTATGTTTTGTATTCAAAAATAATTAAAATTCTAGGGCAATAGAATAAAAGCTGACTTTTATTTGTGACATTTTGACAAATTTTGAAAGATGGCAGTACTTTTGCCTTTAATGGGTAGTGTTTATTTTAAATTAGAAGACATGAGTAAAGAAGAGAATCAAAAAGACGTTGAAGTCGAAAATATAGAAGCACAAGTTGAAGAACAAGTTGTTGAAAATCAAGAAGTATCTGTAGAAGAAGAATTACAGGTTAAATTGAAAGAAGAGAAGGATAAGTTTTTAAGATTGTTTGCTGAGTTTGAAAATTATAAAAAAAGAACGTCAAAAGAGCGTATCGATTTATTTAAGACTGCCAATCAAGATGTCATGGTAGCATTGCTGCCAGTGTTAGATGATTTTGATCGTGCGTATAGCGAAATCTCTAAAACTAAAGAAAAAGATCTTTTAAAAGGTGTAGAATTAATAAGTAATAAACTTAAAAATTTATTACAATCTAAAGGTTTAGAAATAGTTGAGGTTGCTGCAGGCGATACGTTTAATGCAGATTATCATGAAGCTATTACTCAAATTCCTTCACCAACACCAGATATGAAAGGAAAAATTATAGATGTTATTGAAAAAGGATACAAATTAGGAGAAAAAGTTATTCGTTTTCCTAAAGTTGTAATCGGACAATAACACACATTCACATTATACTATAGTGTAAAAAATATTAACGGTCGAAAGTGACACACACCATGAAGAGAGATTATTACGAAATTTTAGGAGTTGATAAAAATGCTACTGGAGCTGAAATTAAAAAGGCGTACAGGAAGAAGGCCATTGAATTCCACCCAGATAAAAATCCAGATAACAAAGAAGCTGAAACAAAATTTAAGGAAGCTGCAGAAGCTTACGAAATTTTAAGCAACCAAGATAAAAAAGCACGTTATGACCAATTTGGTCACCAAGCCTTCGAGAATGGAGGTGGTGGTAACTATGGAGGCGGCCATATGAATATGGACGATATCTTTAGCCAATTTGGTGATATTTTTGGCGGCGGTTTTGGCGGCGGCGGCGGATTCTCAGGATTTGGCGGCGGTGGCGGTCAACGTCGTGTAAAAGGTAGTAACCTTAGAATTCGTGTAAAATTAACCTTGGAAGAAATTGCTAACGGTGTAGAGAAAAAAGTAAAAGTAAGACGTAAAGTACAAGCACAAGGAACCACTTATAAAACATGTTCTACATGTCAGGGAACAGGACAAGTTACTCGTATTGCCAATACTATATTAGGTCGTATGCAAACAGCTGCGCCTTGTACTACTTGTGGTGGCTCTGGACAAATTATCGATAAAAAACCTAACGATGCAGATGCTCAAGGTTTAATCGTTAAAGAAGAAACTGTTTCTATTAAAATTCCTGCAGGTGTTGTAGATGGTATGCAACTTAAAGTTACAGGAAAGGGTAACGAAGCCCCAGGCGCTCTTGGAGTTTCTGGAGATTTATTAGTTGCTATTGAAGAGGAAACACATAGCTGTTTACAACGAGAAGGCGATAATCTTCATTTCGATTTATATGTTAGTGTGCCAGATGCTGTATTAGGAACTTCTAAAGAAATTGAAACGGTAACTGGAAAAGTCCGTATTAAAATAGAAGCGGGAACGCAATCTGGAAAGATTTTACGTTTACGCGGTAAAGGAATTCCTAATATTAACGGATATGCTAAAGGAGATTTATTAGTACACGTTAATGTATGGACACCTAAAACATTAAATAAACAACAAAAAGAATTTTTTGAATCTATGCGTGAAGACGAACATTTTTCACCAAAGCCAGAGAGTTCTGATAAGTCGTTTTTTGAGAAAGTAAAAGATATGTTTTCTTAATAAATAACATAAAAATAAGTTGTAAAACATCCGCTTTATTCAAGCGGATGTTTTTTATTTAGGATTATCGTAAAATTTATCCAAAAAAATTACGGTATTTTTAATATAAAGTCTTATATTTGAGACATTACTAATTGAACTTAGTAAGTTTTTCTTTTTCATAGCAATTTTTTTCCCATCCTTAGTTTTTTTAAGGGTGGGTTTTGTGTTTTTAGTAATATCTTCTTTTTAGCATATTATTATAGAGCATCTTGTCTTACATTTAATATATTTACACCCTCAATCAACTAAATTCACGAATGCATAACATATTAGAGGCGCATACTATTTCTAAAAAATTTGGAGATTTTACAGCGCTTAACCAAGTATCTATAGAAGTTCCTAAAGGAAGTATTTTTGGTCTGTTAGGTCCGAATGGTGCTGGTAAAACAACCTTAATTCGTATCATTAATCAAATTACCATGCCAGATTCTGGACATGTTATTTTAGATGGAGAGCCTCTAAAAAATCATCACATTCAAGATATTGGATATTTACCAGAAGAACGTGGTTTATATAAATCCATGAAAGTTGGAGAACAAGCTTTATACTTGGCACAATTAAAAGGGTTAAGCAAAGCTGAAGCTAAAAAACGACTGCTATATTGGTTTGATCGTTTAGATATTGGAGATTGGTGGAATAAAAAAATACAGGAACTCTCTAAAGGTATGGCACAAAAGATTCAGTTTGTGGTCACCGTTTTACACGAACCTAAACTGTTAATTTTCGATGAGCCTTTTTCTGGTTTCGATCCTATTAATGCTAATTTAATTAAAGATGAAATCTTGCGTTTAAGGGATAATGGAGCCACTGTAATTTTTTCAACACACCGTATGGAATCGGTAGAAGAGCTTTGCGATCACATTGCATTAATTCATAAATCTAATAAAATATTAGATGGTAAACTTACAGAAGTGAAACGTAAGTTTAAAACTAACGCGTACGAAATTGGTATAAAAACAGATAATATTCCTGCTTTACATCAAGAATTAACTCAGAAATTTGAAGTTTCTCCGGCACAGTTTAAAACGATAGACGAGCAACTAAAACTGAATGTGAAAATTGGTGATCAAGATAATTCAAACGATTTGTTACAGTATTTAACCACTAAAGGGCAAGTGTCTCATTTTGTAGAATTGTTACCAAGTACCAACGATATTTTTATTAAAGCCATTCAGAACAACAGTTAAGCATGAATCATTTACCACTCATAATAAAAAGAGAGTATTTAACGAAAGTTAAAAATAAGGCCTTTATCGTCATGACTATTATTAGTCCTGTTGTGCTTATTGCACTTATTGCAACTGTAGCGTATTTGTCGCAAATAAGTAGTAATAAAGTTAGAACGATTGCTGTTTTAGACGAATCTGGATTAATTAAAGACACATTTAAAGATTCAGAGACCACTAAATATATCTATTTAAAAAATATAGATTTAGAAGCGGCAAAGGTTTTGGTTAAAGCTCAAGAAGATTATGGTTTATTACATATAGAAAAAAGCCTAGATGTAAATTATCTAGAAAATCATGTGAAATTTTATTCTGAAGATTCGCCCTCTTTATCTGTAGTAACAAGCTTAGAAAACAAGGTCGAAAAATCACTCACAGATATAAAATTACAACAAGTTGGTGTAGATTTAGATAAGATAGAATCTGCTAAGATTGAAGTAAGTATAGTGCAAGAGAACTTTTCAGGAGAGAAAACATCAAAAGTAGAGAGTATCATAAAATTAGCTTTTGGAGGCGCTGCAGGATATTTGCTGTTTATGTTCATTATTATTTATGGAAACATGATAATGCGTAGTGTTATTGAAGAGAAAACAAGTCGTGTTATAGAAGTTATTATTTCTTCAGTAAAACCTATGCAACTCATGTTAGGTAAAATAATAGGAACCTCGTTAGCAGGGATTACACAAATTATTATTTGGATTATTTTAGGCGGATTATTAACAGCTCTAGTCGGGTTTGTTTTTGGTATCGATATGAGCCAGACGCCACAACAACAAGTCATTCAGCAATCTATTTTAGATCAGCAATTAAATGGGCAGGTTACTACCATTTTAACAGGCTTCTATCATTTACCGTTAACCAATTTAATTATAGCATTTGTACTGTTTTTTATAGCAGGATATTTACTATACAGCTCTATGTACGCTGCTATTGGAGCAGCTGTAGATAATGAGACGGACACCCAACAGTTTGTGTTTCCTATTTTAATGCCTTTAATTTTATCGGTGTATATTGGGTTTTTTACTGTTATTGAAGATCCGCACGGCACAGTATCAACAATATTTTCATTTATTCCATTAACCTCTCCAGTAGTTATGTTAATGCGCATACCTTTTGGTGTTCCTATTTGGCAACAACTTTTATCTTTATTACTTTTAGTAGGATCGTTTTTATTGACGGTTTGGTTTGCAGCAAAAATATACCGAGTGGGTATTTTAATGTATGGTAAAAAACCAACGTATAAAGAGTTAATTAAGTGGATTAAATATTAAACCATGAAACAAATTCAGGATGTTTTAAACTTTACCTTTCATTTAGGGCAAGATATTTCGGTATCTGTCAAGGCTATTCTTGTTATTGTTTTAGTGGTTTTTGTCACCTCTAGATTACTTAAGTTATTAAGTAGACTTGTTACTAGAAAGCTTCCTTTAGATGATAAGATTAAGTTCGAAATGTTGTTTTCTTACGCCAGTTGGGTGGTGTACCTTATTATATTATTAATTACATTTCATTCTATAGGAATAAATGTTACTGCAGTTTTTGCGGCTTCTGCGGCCTTGTTAATAGGTGTCGGCTTAGCACTGCAAACGTTAATTCAGGATATTATTTCGGGTGTATTTATTATAGTAGATCAATCTGTACATGTTGGAGATGTAATAGAAGTTGATAATAAAATAGGACGCGTAGAAGAAATTAAATTAAGAACAACCCGTGCGGTAACTTTAAATAACCGCGTTATTATTATACCTAATCATGTGTTCCTAACAAGTAGTTTGTATAATTGGACACAGAACGGAAAAGAAACTAAAGATAGTGTAACTGTAGGCGTAGCTTATGGTAGTGATATTGATTTAGTTGAAAAATTATTATTACAAGCTGTTGTAGGACATCCCGATATTTTAACCACACCAGCAGCTCGTGTGCTGTTTATGGATTTTGGAGATAGTGCATTGGTATTTCGTTTAGTGTTTACACTTAGAGATAGTTTTTTAGGTGAAGGTCCAAAAAGCGATGTGCGTTTTAAGATTGAAAAACTATTTAGAGAACATCAGGTTTCAATTCCGTTTCCTCAACGCGATTTACATTTGGTTACGGCTGACGGTTTAAGTACAAAAAAATAAATTATATTGATGTATAATCAATACCAAAAAAATAAGATATGCCAAAAATTTTAGTTATTGAAGATGAAGCAGCCATTCGTAGAGTATTGGTTAAAATCTTAACAGAAGAGAATGAAACATATCATTTAGATGAAGCAGAAGATGGTTTAGTAGGGATAGAAAAGATTAAAAAGGACGATTACGATTTGGTATTGTGTGATATTAAAATGCCAAAAATGGATGGTGTCGAGGTTTTAGAAGCCGTAAAACTTATCAAGCCAGAAATACCAATGGTCATGATTTCTGGTCATGGCGACTTAGATACAGCCGTGCAAACAATGCGTTTAGGAGCCTTCGATTATATTTCTAAACCGCCAGATTTAAACAGATTATTGAATACGGTTAGAAATGCTCTAGATAGAAAAGAACTGGTTGTAGAAAATAAAATTCTGAAAACTAAAGTCAGTAAGAATTATCAAATGATAGGGGAGAGCCCGGCTATTGCAAGTATTAAAGAGATTATAGAAAAGGTTGCGCCAACAGATGCTCGTGTTTTAATAACGGGTGCTAATGGTACGGGAAAAGAATTGGTAGCCCATTGGTTACATCAAAAAAGTGTGCGTGCTAAAGGACCTATGGTCGAAGTGAATTGTGCGGCAATACCTAGTGAATTAATTGAAAGTGAATTGTTTGGTCATGTAAAAGGGGCTTTTACAAGTGCAAATAAAGATCGTGCAGGAAAATTTGAAGCAGCCAACGGCGGAACTATTTTTTTAGATGAAATAGGAGATATGAGTTTGTCTGCTCAAGCTAAAGTGTTACGTGCTCTTCAAGAAAGTCGTGTGCAACGTGTTGGTAGCGATAAAGATATTAAAGTAGATGTTCGCGTGGTTGCAGCAACAAATAAAGACTTAACCAAAGAAATTGAAGAAGGCCGATTTAGAGAAGATCTGTATCACCGTTTGGCCGTAATATTAATTCAGGTGCCAGCCTTAAACGATAGACGAGATGATATACCATTGTTGGTTGAATATTTCTCGGAAAAGATTGCTAAAGAACAAGGCAGTACTAAAAAAGAGTTCTCAAAAGATGCGCTTAAATTGTTGAAATCTTACGATTGGTCTGGAAATATTCGTGAGCTTCGTAATGTTGTAGAACGCTTAATTATTTTAAGTGATTTAACTGTTGAAGAAAGCGATGTAAAATTATACGCAACAAAATAATAAGAATGTATTCTTGATAAAAAACGAAGGCTCTAATCGCTATGATTTAGAGCCTTCATTTTTATATTTACTGGTTTTCGTTTATACTATTTATTTATGATTTAATAAATTTGAAAGTATCATGATTATTTTTACTTTATAGCCTTTATAAGTTTTTGTTTGTCAGAAAATAGATAAGATACCGATTATGTGTTAAAACAGGAAAAAATGTATTGTGAAATATGACTATAAATCCTTTGTTTTTGTTGTCTCTTTTTAATTAAAAATTCTAAAAAAATTAACAATTATGCTGATAATAAAAAGCATTTTTGTTTTTTAGTAGAACTATAAGCCAAAATCAGTTTCGTATTATGAAAGATATTCACATTAAAGACTTTAAAATAGATTCTAAAATCGCAATTACAGATCTGGAAACGAAGGTTAATTTACATGCTTCAGAGAAAAAAACAGAAAAAGAATTAGAAAAGATTAGGGTGAAATTAGGCGATTTACAGAACACCATGTACGCACATGGAAAATATTCTGTTTTAGCCTGTTTTCAAGGTATGGACACTGCTGGAAAAGACAGTTTAATTCGCGAAGTGTTTAAAGATTTTAATGTAAGAGGTATAGAGTGCCATAGTTTTAAATCGCCAACAGAGTTAGAACTTAAGCATGATTATTTGTGGCGTCATTATTTGCGATTACCTGCACGAGGTAAGTTTGGTATTTTTAACCGTACACATTACGAAAATGTCTTAGTAACTCGTGTGCATCCAGAATATATTTTAGGTGAAAACATTCCAACAGTTCATGATGTTTCCGATGTTAATGACGCATTCTGGGATCAGCGTTTTGAAGAAATTATAAACTTTGAAAAGCATATTTCTGCAAGCGGAACCATTATATTTAAATTCTTTTTAAATCTCTCTAAAGACGAACAACGCGATAGATTAATTCGCCGACTAGATAAGAAGAATAAAAATTGGAAGTTTTCTCCAGACGATCTAAAAGAGCGTGAATTGTGGGACGAGTATCAAACCTGTTATGAAGATGCTATTAATAGAACGTCAACCTCTAATGCGCCTTGGTATAATATTCCTGCAGACGATAAACCAACAGCGCGTTTAATTGTCGCTAAGATATTGTATAATACCTTAAAGGAATATTCAGATATGAAAGAGCCAGAATTAGATGCAGAAACGTACTCTAATATTAAATTATATAAATCGAAGTTAGAAAATGAATAAAATATAAAACATTTCAAGCTTTACTAAATAGTACCTATTCCCCTAAAAAATTATGAAAAAAATACTAGTCTTAATTGCAATGAGTTTAAGTTGCCATGTTATCGGACAAACCGATGCAGATATGCTTAAAGAAATCTATAAATCTGCTTTAGTAGAAGGTAAGAGTTACACTTGGTTAGAAACCTTGTCTCTGGATATTGGCGGACGTTTATCCGGATCTTTAAATGCTGAACGCGCTGTAAACTGGGGTAAAGAAGAACTTGACCAGTTAGGATTAGATAAAGTTTGGTTACAGCCTGTCATGGTGCCAAAATGGGTGCGAGGAGCTAAAGAATTTGCGTATATAAAAGCAGGTAGCGGAGAAACTACTAGTGTTAATATTTGTGCATTGGGCGGATCGGTGGCTACTAATCCGTTAGGTGTTACCGCTTCTGTGGTTGAGGTTAAGAATTTCGAGGATTTAAAAGCTTTGGGAGAAGCTGGTATTAAAGGAAAGATTGTATTTTATAACAGACCAATGCAAGCCGATTTAATCAATACGTTTGAAGCTTATGGTGGCTGTGTAGATCAGCGTTACATGGGAGCCGTCCAAGCTGCAAAATATGGAGCCGCTGCAGTTATTGTAAGATCAATGACTTTAAATGTAGATAACTTACCTCATGCAGGTAGTATGACTTATGGCGATTTACCAGTATCTCAGCGTATTCCTTCTGCAGCAATAAGTACAAAAGATGCCAACTTGTTAAGTAGTATGTTAAAGTTAGATACTTCACTTCAGTTTTACTTTAAACAGAATTGTAAACAGTTAGCAGATGTAAAATCATACAACGTAATTGGTGAGCTTACAGGCTCTGAATATCCAGATGAATACATAATTGTTGGAGGACATTTAGACTCTTGGGATTTAGGCGACGGTTCTCACGATGATGGTGCAGGAATTGTACAATCTATGGAAGTGCTTAGATTATTTAAAACCTTAAACATTAAACCAAAACATAGCATTCGTGTGGTTATGTTTATGAATGAAGAAAACGGATTACGAGGCGCAACTGAATATGCTAAAGTCGCAAAAGCAAAAGGTGAAAAGCATGTAGTGTCTTTAGAGAGTGATTCTGGCGGATTTACACCAAGAGGTTTTTCTTTTGATTGTAAAGATGATACCTTCAATAAAGTATTAAGTTGGAAACCTCTTTTTAAACCTTATTTAATTCATTATTTCGAACAAGGCGGAACAGGAGCAGATGTAGGTCCATTAAAAACACCTGAAAATGTGACAGTTGGTTTACGACCAGATTCTCAACGCTATTTCGATCATCATCATGCCGCTAATGACACGTTTGATGCTGTAAATAAACGTGAATTAGAATTGGGAGCTGCTACTATGGCTTCACTAGTCTATTTGTTCGATACCCATGGTATTTAACTTAAGACTATTTTAAATGAAAATTATACTAACATTATTAACCATAGTATTAAGCATGTCGGTTACCGCACAAGATTCAGAATCGTTACCTTATCATCAAATTCCAGTACAACCAGATAGTTATACAGCAGGAACGGTGGTCTCCAGAATGATTGATGGTTTGGGCTTTCGGTTTTATTGGGCTACAGAAGGGTTAACTCCAAACGATTTAGATTTTAAGTTGAAAGAAGATGCTCGCCCTATTTTAGATGTCATGTCGCATGTGTATAGTATGTCTGCCATAATTAGAGATGCTGCTTTACAAGTACCTCATATTCGAGAAACGTTTAAAAAACCATTGTCTTATATGGATTTAAGAAGACTAACATTGCAAAATTATAAAATAGCATCAGATATTTTTAAAAAAGCAGATCACTTAGAATCTTTCAATATTGTGTTTAAAGGATCCGATAGCAATCGTGTAGTGCCTTTCTGGAATGCTATTAATGGTCCGATAGAAGATTCTGTATGGCATTGCGGGCAAATAGCAACGTCTAGACGAAATTCTGGAAACCCTATCAATCCAAAAATTAATCATTTTACAGGAACTGTTAGTGAATAGCAAAATAATTTGAAAATAAAAAAGCGCTTTTGATTACTTTCAAAAGCGCTTTTTTTATGCAGTACACTGTGTTTATTTTTTATAAATCAATTTCGGTTTTTATGGCTTCATCCAATTCTTCTAAAAGTTTAGTGAAGGAAACAACATGTGTTTTTTGATAATTATAATTCTCCAACTTCTGATTAATGATGTTCCATAATTCTAAATTATCAAATAACACATCAAAATTAGATTCTGGACCACCAACAACCATATTCTCTTGTTGTTCAGGAGTCGCAAGTTCAGAGTAATTTAAAAATTTATTAGTTAAGGGAGCAATAGTGAGTTGATACTCGTTAACATTATACGCGTGCTTGGCGTTTAAAGCATTTAGTTCGTATTGCATTTTTCTGAATAGAGATGCCGTCTCTCTGTTTTTTAGCTTAGCCACTTTTCCAGAATTAACAAAGTCTGATACTGCTGGGAAAGAAAATTCCTGATTTCTTACTCTTAGTAAAGGGCCTATGTTTTTCTTTAGATAGTCTAAAGAATCAAGGTTTTTATTATTAATAATGTGCAAGCAGACTTCAAAATTATCAATAAGTTGGTTGTCTTTTTTCAATTTTGAAGCTCCTAATTCTATAGCCGGAACAATTTCTTTATGCATGCTTAAAAAAGTCGCTTGCATTTGTTTTTTTTCTTGATATTCCTGATATATACCATAAATAGCTAAAGCTAATAGGATCCCTACTTTTACTAAAATAATTTCGACCAATCTGTTTTTTAATACTTTTCCAGATTTGTCTTCACTCTTTTTGTAATCTACGATTTGCTTAACAAACTTCTTGTCTATCATTTGGTTGGTTTTTTTGAAGCTTAAACATACTAAATATTAAATAATCTCCTGTAAACAAGTATTGCTTTTTGATGTTTTTTATGCCTTAAAAACAAAGCTATATATGGTTAGTAATCTTATTTAAAATGAAATACTATAATAAAACATTAAATAAACATTATAAAATTCATTAATTTTACGACACATTTAACAACACATATGGATTCTGTAAAAGAAAGTATAAAAGAGCTGGGGTACATCCCAGTGTCGGAAGAATCAAAGGATATTGATTATGTCGCAGAGATTAAAAGACTTAAAAAGGAGAAAAATGCGGTAATTTTAGCCCATTATTATCAGGAACCAGCCATTCAGGATTTGGCAGATTATGTAGGAGATAGTTTAGGATTATCTTATAAAGCAGCAGAAACAGATGCCGATGTAATAGTGTTTGCAGGCGTGCATTTTATGGCCGAAACAGCTAAAATTTTGAATCCGACGAAGAAAGTAATTCTACCAGATTTAAATGCAGGTTGCTCTTTAGCAGATTCTTGTAGTGCAGAAGATTTGGCTACATTTAAGAAAAAATATCCAGATCATATCGTGATTACGTATGTCAACACATCGGCAGAGGTTAAAGCCATAAGCGATTTGTGTTGTACCTCGTCTAACGCAAAAAAGATAGTAGATTCTGTGCCTTTAGATCAGCCAATAATTTTTGCTCCAGACCGCAATTTAGGGGCTTGGATTCAAAAAGTAACAGGTCGTGACATGGTATTATGGGATGGTGCATGTATTGTACACGAAGCATTTTCTATGGATAAATTATTAGCCGTTCATAAAGAACATCCAAAAGCTAAAATTATAGCCCATCCAGAATCTGAAGCGCACTTATTAAAAATTGCAGAATATGTAGGTTCAACATCTGGACTTATAAATTATGTAAAGGAAAATCCTGCGAACGAATTTATCGTGGCAACAGAAGTTGGTATTTTACATGAAATGCAAAAAGAAGTGCCAAATAAAATTTTAATTCCAGCACCAGCAAAAGAAAATAATACGTGTGCGTGTAGCGAATGTGCTTATATGAAAATGAATACACTCCAGAAATTATACTCATGTATGAAGCACGAGTTGCCTGAAGTTCATGTCGATGAAGCCATTCAGAAAAAAGCGTTACTTCCTATACAACGTATGCTAGAAATTTCTTAAGACGAAAAATGAGTCAATATAATACAGATTACTTAATATTAGGATCAGGAGTTGCTGGCCTAACTACAGCCATTCGTTTGGCAAAATCTTTACCAAATAAAGAAATTTTAGTAGTTACTAAAGCCAATAAAAGTGAATCGAATACCAAATATGCGCAAGGTGGAATTGCTGTTGTTTGGGATAAATTAGATTCTTTTGAAGATCATATTAAAGACACCATGATTGCGGGAGAATATCATAACGATCCCAAAGTTGTAAAAATGGTGGTAGAAGAAGCACCAGGCTGCATGAGACAACTCATGTCTTGGGGAGCAGATTTCGATTTTAATCATACAGGAGAATTTGACTTAGGCAAAGAAGGTGGGCATTCCGCACATCGTATCATTCATCATAAAGATATAACAGGCTTTGAAATAGAGCGTACACTTTTAGAACAAGTTGCTAGTTTAGAGAATATCAAAGTGTTGCCTTATCATTTTGGGATTGATTTAATTACCGACCATCAGTTAAAAGATCCTGAAGGAGATGCTCATGCTATTAGGTGTTATGGAGCATATATCATGAACCAGAAGACTAATGCTATAGAGCCTTATATTGCTGGTAAAACCATTTTATGTGCTGGCGGAATAGGGCAAGTATATGCATCGACCACCAATCCTTTAATTGCAACTGGAGATGGTATTGCTATGGCTTACCGTGCTTTGGCTAATATTAAAGATATGGAATTTGTACAGTTTCATCCTACAGCACTTTTTGAACCCGAACAGAGTCCGTCTTTTTTAATTTCTGAAGCTGTTCGTGGATTTGGAGCTTACCTTAAAAATAAAAAGGGTGAACGTTTTATGCTCGCTATAGATGAGCGTTGCGAATTAGCGCCTAGAGATATTGTAGCTAGAGCTATAGATAACGAAATTCATACCACTGGAGAGCGTCATGTATATTTAGATTGTACGCATTTAGATTACGATGCTTTTATAAAACATTTTCCAAACATAAATGAAAAATGTATTGGTATCGGAATTGATATCAGAAAACATATGATTCCGGTCGTGCCTGCTTGTCATTACGCTTGTGGAGGTGTAGAAGTGAATACGCATGGAGAGACTACTATAGAAGATTTATATGCTGCAGGCGAATGTACAAGTACAGGCTTGCATGGTGCAAATCGTTTAGCTTCAAATTCTTTATTAGAAGCTTTAGTGTATGCTAATCACATAGCAGATCATATTATTGATAATGTTGATGAGGTTAAACCTGTAAATGTAAATGCTCCAGATTGGAATGATGATGGAACATCTACACCAAAAGAACTTATTTTAATCACGCATTATAGAAATACCATTCAGCATATTATGTCTGATTTAGTAGCTATTGTTAGAACGAATAGCAAACTTAAAGAGGCTTCTAAGCATTTGCGTTATGTTGAAGATTCTACGCAAGATTTATATGTAGGATCTAAATTGTCTGTTCAGATTTGTGAACTTCGTAATTTAAATACGATAGCAAATTTAATAGTAGAGCAATCTGAAAAACGAAAAACAAATATGGGTGGTTTTTACAATTCAGATTTAATAGAATCAAACTAAAATATAACAGGAATCTTTCCTTTTAGTATAGTATATAAAAAAAGCGTTAACTGTTTAGGTTAACGCTTTTTTGTGTTATAAAGTAACTTCTACTTGATTTCTTATAATATCATCGAAGGTTTCACGCTCTCTAATTAACAACGCTTTGTCTTTATGCCATAAGACTTCGGCAGGACGGAAACGCGAATTATAGTTAGAGGCCATAGAGTAGCAATATGCACCTGCATTGCTGAAACATAAAATATCGCCATCTGCAATCTCATTTATTCTACGGTTGTTTGCAAATGTGTCAGTCTCACAAATATATCCTACTACAGAATAGAAACGCTCACGCCCTTTTGTATTAGATATGTTTGTAATGACATGCTGAGATCCGTAAAGCATTGGTCTAATTAAGTGATTAAAACCAGTATCTATTTGTGCAAACACTGTAGATGTTGTTTGTTTTACAGCATTTACTTTTGCTAAAAACACACCAGATTCGCTCACTAAAAATTTACCAGGTTCAAAACCTAAGGTTAATTCTTTTCCGTACTCTTTACAAAATTCATTAAAACGTTTAGATAATTTCGTTCCAAACTCTTCAATGTTCGTTTCAATGTCACCTTTAGAATAAGGAACTTTAAAACCAGATCCAAAATCTAAAAACTCTAAGTCTTTAAAATGTTTAGCGGTATCAAATAAAATTTCACTAGCATATAAAAAGACATCAATATCTAAAATATCACTTCCTGTATGCATGTGAATTCCGTTAATATGCATACCTGTGTTTTCTACGATACGTAAGATATGTGGAATTTGATGTACAGAGATTCCGAATTTAGAATCGATATGTCCAACAGAAATATTAGCATTACCTCCAGCCATAACATGCGGATTAATACGAATACAAACAGGAACTTTAGGATGCTTAGTACCAAATTGCTCTAAAATAGAAAGGTTGTCTATATTAATTTGTACCCCTAATTTAGACGCTTCTTCAATTTCTTCTAGAGATACGCCATTAGGTGTAAATATAATTTGATCTGCAGAAAAGCCTGCTTTTAAGCCCAATTGCACTTCCTGGATAGACACAGTATCAAGTCCAGCACCAAGTGTTTTCATTAATTTCAGGATAGAAAGGTTAGATAATGCTTTAACAGCATAATTAACCTTGACCTGTTTCACCTTATTAAATGCAGAAGTTAAACGTTTATATTGAGAAACTATTTTTTCAGAGTCATACACATACACCGGACTACCAAAGTCGCTTGCAATTTTTAATAAAGTGTTATTATTCATTTTATGATAAATTAAATTCGCCGCTAATCTATAAAGTTTTTGTCAGTTTAAGACCTATTATTTGCCAAAAAAACAAAGAAAAGAATAGAGTATTAATAATATAATGGATTAGATGGTAAAAAATATTGGTTAAAACATATTGGTTGTTTACATTTGTGAGGCAATAAATTAAAATACTAATGAACTTACACGAATATCAAGCAAAAGAAATTTTAAATAGTTTTGGCGTACGCATACAACGCGGAAAAGTAGCACAAAATGCTCAAGAAGCTGTTGACGCTGCAAAAGAATTAACAACAGAGACAGGAACTAGCTGGTTTGTTGTTAAAGCACAAGTTCACGCTGGTGGACGTGGTAAAGGTGGAGGCGTAAAATTAGCCAAAAGTCTAGAAGAAGTAGAAAGAATTTCTGGTGAGATTATAGGAATGGATCTTGTTACACCACAAACATCTGCAGAAGGTAAAAGAGTACATCAAGTATTAATTGCTGAAGATGTATACTACCCTGGAGAAACTGAAACAGACGAATTTTACGTATCTGTATTATTAAACCGTGGTACTGGACGTAATATGATTATGTATTCTACTGAAGGTGGAATGGATATTGAAACTGTTGCAGAAGAAACTCCGCATTTAATTTTTACTGAAGAAATAGATCCTGCTGTAGGTATTTTACCTTTCCAAGCAAGACGTGTTGCTTTTAATTTAGGATTATCTGGAAACGCATTTAAAGAAATGACTAAATTCGTTACTAACCTGTATACAGCTTATGTAAAGTCTGACGCTTCTTTATTTGAAATTAACCCAGTTTTAAAAACTAGCGATAATAATATCCTTGCTGTAGATGCTAAAGTTACTATTGACGATAATGCAATGTACAGACATAAAGATTATTTAGCTTTACGTGACATACGTGAAGAAAGTGCTATTGAAGTTGAAGCAGGAGAACTAGGATTAAACTATGTAGATTTAGACGGAAACGTTGGATGTATGGTTAACGGTGCTGGTTTAGCAATGGCTACTATGGATTTAATTAAACAAGCAGGTGGTGAGCCAGCTAACTTTTTAGATGTTGGAGGTACTGCTGATGCTGCTCGTGTAGAAGCTGCTTTTAAAATTATCTTAAAAGACCCTAACGTAAAAGCAATCCTTATTAACATATTTGGAGGTATTGTACGTTGCGACAGAGTTGCTCAAGGTGTTATTGATGCTTATAAAAACATGGGTAATATCAATGTGCCAATTATTGTACGTTTACAAGGAACAAATGCAGATATCGCGAAAGAATTAATCGATAATTCTGGATTGGACGTTATGAGTGCTACTCAATTCCAAGAAGCTGCAGATAAAGTACAACAAGTATTAGCTTAGTCTAAACTTAAGATACTATAATAAAATTAAAGCGTCTAACTTAAGAGTTAGACGCTTTTTTCTTTGATGCTGTTTTGTGGGTTTCTGATTTTTTAGAAGCCGTCTTTTTGCCATCATTTTTCTTTTTAACAGACTTCTTTTCGTCATTGGTTGTAGACGAAATTTTCTTAGGTAAAGGACCACGTAAGTGAATTACTAAACCGTTTAAAAAGTTTCTTAAAATCTGATCGCCACATTCCATGTATTTTGGATGGTCTTCTTTTCTAAAAAAGGCACCCAATTCACTTTTACTGATTCTAAAATCTACCAATTCTAAAATCTTAACAATATCATCATCTCTTAATTTTAATGCGACACGTAATTTTTTAAGAACATCATTATTTGTCATATCTCTTTATTTTTTTATTCAAAGTTTTTCTAAAAACCTATCGCTTTTAGATTTTAGGTTGTTTTTTCAATTTTTGTGCATTTTTTACAGGTTTTATCCTTTAGTTTTTATAAAAAATGAACGTGATTACTTACTTGTTAATCAGTGTGTTATAAAGCGTTTTTTAATGTTAAAAATACTATAAAAACATAAGGGTTAGGTTGTAACTCTCATGTTTTAAATGTGTTAACATGGGTAAACGCATCATAATTATCGACTAAATACAAGCGATTTTTCGACAAGTTACATTATATCTACGATTATAAAATATCTATTATAATTAACTTTATAATATTAATAATTTTTACTCCCTCAAATATGATAAATCGTGTAGAAAAATTAAGTTTATTGTCAGAAATGATTGCTTTTGCTAAAACAGATGACAAGATAAAAACTATTGAGTACAATTTTCTGTTAGGAGTATCTCAGCAACTAGATATTTCAAGAGAAGATTTTGAATACCTTATGAAGCATCCAATTGCTTATAAACATATTGAGTCTTATAGCGAACGCATAGTACAATTTCATCGTCTCGTGTTGTTAATGAACTTAGATAGCGAACGTAGTGAAAAAGAAGTTGTAAAACTTTTTAACTTTGGACTACGTATGGGCTTAAGTCATGAATCTATAAACAAAGTCTTATACTTAATGGATGGTTTCCCTAATAAAATTGTGCCACCAGATGTATTAATAGATATTTTTAAAGTACAGTATAACTAATTACTGTTTTAACTGATCGAGTTTGTCTTGATACTGTTTAATCTCGTCTCTAAATTTCGCAGCTTGCATAAAGTCTAAATCTTTTGCAGCAGCTTCCATTAATTTTCGGCGATCTCTAATATTTTGTTCTAATTGCGGTTTTGTTAAATACTCACTTTCTGGTTCGGCAGCTTTAAGGGCTTCTAGTTCGTAGCTATACGTGCTAACCGAATTTTTTGCTAAAGCACTGTCTAAGCTTTTATTTAATGCTTTAGGCACCATATTATGGGCCGTATTGTAATTAATTTGTTTTTCGCGTCTGTATTCTGTTTCATCTATCGTTTTCTGCATACTTTTAGTAATCTTATCAGCATACATAATTGCTTTTCCATTTAAGTTTCTTGCGGCACGACCTACGGTTTGTGTTAGCGACCTTTCAGAACGTAAAAAACCTTCTTTATCGGCATCCAAAATAGCTACTAAAGACACTTCTGGTAAATCTAAACCTTCACGTAATAAGTTAACACCTACTAGCACATCAAATAAACCCTTACGTAAATCTTGCATGATTTCTACACGCTCTAAAGTATCTACATCACTGTGTATATAGCGACAACGAATTTGAATACGGTCTAAGTATTTTGTTAACTCTTCTGCCATACGTTTAGTAAGCGTAGTTACTAAAGTACGTTCGTCTTTTTCAATTCTTTGCTGAATTTCTTCAATTAAATCGTCTATTTGATTTAAACTTGGTCTCACTTCAATAATAGGATCCAAGAGTCCTGTCGGACGAATAATTTGCTCGACATACACACCATCACTTTTTTGTAATTCGTAATCTGCTGGTGTAGCACTCACATAAATCACTTGGTTTTGTAGTGCTTCAAACTCTTCAAACTTTAATGGACGATTATCCATTGCAGCGGGTAATCTAAACCCGTAATCTACTAAGTTTTCCTTTCGACTTCTATCTCCACCATACATCGCATGTACTTGAGAAATGGTCACGTGACTTTCGTCGACTACCATTAAGAAATCGTCTGGAAAATAATCTAGTAAACAGAAGGGTCTTGTGCCGGGTTGTCTGCCATCTAGATATCTCGAGTAGTTTTCAATACCTGAACAATATCCTAGTTCTCGAATCATTTCTAAATCGAATTCGGTACGCTCTTTTAAACGTTTCGCTTCTAAATGCTTCCCGATGTCTTTAAAATAATCGTGTTGCTTAACCAAATCGTCCTGAATATCTTTTATCGCACCCTGAAGTACATCTGGAGAAGTCACAAACATATTTGCAGGATAAATGGTAAGACGATCGTATTTTTCAATGATTTCGTTGGTTTGCACATTAAAGGCTTCGATTTCTTCAATTTCGTCTCCAAAAAAGTGAATACGAAATGCATCATCTGCATAACTCGGAAAAATATCTACGGTGTCTCCTTTAATTCTGAAACTTCCATGATTAAATTCTGCTTCGGTTCTGGAATACAAACTTTGAACCAAGCGGTGTAATAGTTTAGTACGAGATATTACCTGATCACGTTCTAATGATATTACATTTTTCTGAAATTCTACCGGGTTTCCAATACCGTATAAACAAGATACTGAAGCGACAACTAAGACGTCGCGACGTCCAGATAATAAAGATGAGGTGGTGCTTAAACGCAGTTTTTCAATCTCTTCGTTTATAGATAAATCTTTTTCTATATAGGTTCCTGAAACAGGAATATAAGCTTCAGGCTGATAATAGTCGTAGTAGGATACAAAATACTCGACTGCATTATCTGGAAAAAACTGCTTAAATTCGGAATACAACTGTGCTGCCAAAGTTTTATTATGAGCTAAAACTAGGGTAGGGCGTTGTACTTCTTGAATAACGTTAGCAACGGTAAAGGTTTTTCCTGAGCCAGTAACTCCCAATAAGGTCTGAAACTTTTCGTCGGAGTTTATACCATGCGTTAATTGTTTAATTGCAGCAGGTTGATCTCCGGTAGGCTCGAATTCTGATTTTATTTTAAATTGCATGTTACAAATTTAAACAATTTGTGCATAAGAAAAATAAAAGTGAACGGACTGTTTTTTTTAGCGTTTTAAACTAAAGTGCGATTTAAAAGTGCGGCCATCTTCTAAGGTTAATGTAAACCAATAATCGTCTGATGGCAATGGTGTTCCATTTTGTGTACCATCCCAACCTTCGTCAGTTGTTCTTAATTCTTTTACAAGTTGGCCATAACGGTTAAAGATTAAGATTGTAGATCTTAAAACTAAAGTTTGAGATTCATTATCTATTTTCCAAGTGTCGTGGTAGCCGTCTCCATTAGGTGTGAAGAATTTTGGAAATCCTAGAATGTCAACATTTGCTTCAGAAATACCACAATTGTTTTTTACATCCTTAACTTTTACAATATAATGCCCTGGATAGACATTTGTAAAATAATTACTGCTTTGGTAAGCTGTATAGGGATCACCATCTTTAAATAAGGCGTATTCATAATTTCCTAAACCAGTAGTCGATACTGTAACAGTGTTAATATCTCTAAGGTCTTCAACTTTAATATCTGTGATGGTAGCAGAACCAGATTCTTCTAAATTATATGTTTTTAATTCTACGCAATTTGTCGTCTTGTCTGTAATAACTACACTATAACTTCCGTTAGGGAATACATTATAATCATAACTTGTTGCTCCCGATATTACTGTGTCATTCAAGAGCCATTGGTAGGTGTAATTATTCATTTCTGATGCAGATACCCCAGCATTTAAATAAACTTCGGTGTCTGTACAGTAATAAGCTGTTTCTATTGTAATCTCTGCATCTATTGAGATTAAAGAGAACGATTGGTCTGTATAACATCCGGTATTTGTATTTGTTGCACGGACATAGATTATTTGATTTTCTATAGTATTGGCAAACGCATTTGGCGATGTAATTGGCGAGGCTGAAGATGTTGTTTCAGGGTTAGTGTCGTAAAAAAGCACATCTGTATCAAAGCTTACAACGGCATCGTTTAAGTTAAATATGGTAAGTCCGTCATTATATGGGGAAGACATATCGCATTGTGTAATATCTTGTGTTTCTAATTGAGGCGTACCGATTAATTTAATAGTGAAGGATGTAACGGCATAACAGTTTGTATTCCCCAGATTTTCAACACGTGCATAAATATCTTGTTCTTCAAAAAGGTTTGTATAGTTGCTTGGCGTTGAAATTTGATTGGTATCCGATTCGGCATCAACTAATGTTTCAAAATATACAACTTGATAATCTTGGTCGCTTTGACTTCCAAGAGTTTCAGCTTCATTGATGGTTAAATCTATGGTTTCAGTTCCATCGTTACCAACATCACAAATGGTGTTTATATCAGAAGTTGGGTTGGCAACTGGAATATCGTAAAAAGTAACATAAGCTTCTCCTTCTATAAGCTCACAAATTGTAGCGCTTTCTGGAGTGATTAGTACTCTGTAAACACCTTCTTTGTTTGCTTCCATGGTCCAAGGCTCAGTTTGATTTGCTATTTGGTCGCCATTATAAGTCCAATAGTAATCGGCATTTGTAATTTCTTCAGCTCTTAAGGTATAAGTCTCTCCAACGCATAACGGTAAAATGCTCGTTTCTACGCCATCGCTAGCATGGATAATATCAATTTTCTGATTAAAAAACGATTGAATGAATGGCGGTAAGCCTTGGGTAGAATTGTTTCCGCCTAAATCGATAGCATTATGGTTGTAATTCGCATCTGTTCCTGCAGCGTTAGGGTTTTCAATGACACCTAAATACGGTAATCCGATATCATATGTAGATGCAAGTGCTCTATAAATTTTTCCATCAGGACCCAATTGTAAAGCGCCTCTAAATAAATTTCTGTTATCTAAAGTAACCTGCGAATCTGATATGTTTAATGCTTCTATATCGTATTGAATTAAAGACGATCTGTGATTTGAAGCAATGTCTGATCCATTTCCATTAAAATCGTTAGAGGCATGAATGTATAAATATCTGTTGTTTGAAGAAAATTCTGCACCGTAAGATTGGTTACTTGTTGTGGTTTTAATTGAAAGTTCTTGCTGATTGCTAACGGTTCCAGTATCTGTATCGAAATCGTATAAAAATAGACCATCACCGACATTTGCACTCACTAATTTTGTACCATCTGGCGATAGTTTTAAAGCGCCTCGACGCTCTGTAACTCCAGAAATTACAATGGATTTTACCGGTGTAGTATCTATAGTTTGGTCGTTAATTGAATAAGCATAAAACGTGTCAAACTGGGAGCCATCGTCGTTACCTGTGGCGGTAGATAATGTTATAACCCAAATAGATTCTGTCTCGCAGTCTCTTACAACAGCACTTAGTTTTTCTGAACTATAAGAAAGAAGGTTTTGGTTTTTTAGAGTAACTCTTCCTAATCCACCATTTTCAGTTATATCTACAATAGAATAGTTAAATCCTTCGCTAGTATCGCTATTACTAATAACCGTGTCTACAGTGAAAATGTAAAATAAATTATCGTTACCAGGAAATGGGACTACAATTGCAGATTGTGTGCTGGAAGAATTTCCATATAGGAAATAACCATTTTCCATCACCTCATGATTTCTATTGTATACCGTTGTCCCATCTGTGTAAAATAAAAGGTTACCGTCTTCATCTGAGATAGAAGACGATCCCTCATAGGTGTTTATCTTACCATCTGTTAATGCAGTGACTTCACCTGTGCTGGAATTAAAATGTATTCCAGCATTTTCGCCAAAATACCAATTGGCAGCTTCAAATTGAGCAAAAAGGAAACCATGCATTAAACATGCAATAACGATAAAAGAATACTTCATGAATTAGGGGAAACTTGGCTGTTAGTTTCCCAAATATATTATAAATCTCTTTTCATTAACAATTTATGAGATAAAAAGACAAAAATAGCAGTCCAAACCAAAACAATGATTATATCCGAACTGTGAACAGCATAATCGTACATCATTTCTGTTTTATCCGGAAATTTAGTTATCATAACACGCTGAAATGGTTGCTTAATTAAATTGTACATAGATTTAAGCGGGAAGAATCCTTGAATTTTTTCTGCGGTTTCTGTGCCCGTTTGCCAGGCCATAACACCAAAAATAATCCACTCTACAATATATAATACAAAAAGCGCTCCCAATGCAAAAGCCGAACGTTTTACAAGCATAGCTAGACATAAACACAGACTAAAAAAGCCAACGAGTTTTACAAAATAGGCCAGTAAAAAATTAGTTTCTCTAAAAATAATGCTTAATTCTGTGTAGCTAGAATAGTATAAACCAATGCACAACGTTGCAATACCTATTAATAGAGTTGCTATTAAGGAGAAAAATACAATCGTGTAAAATTTAGATAAAATGAATTCTTTTTTACTTAATCCGTCTATTAAATTCTGTTTTATGGTTTTGTTGCTGTATTCGTTACCAATCATGCTCACCACAACAATGGCAAAGAAAAATTTAAATTGCGATGCAAAAAAGGTGGTTATATGCCAAATAATAGGGAAATTAAAAATGCCTAATTCTCCTAGTTCTAAGGTGAATAAACCGAAAAAGTTAATTTTTATAGAAGATAATATTAGTACTGTAAATGGTAAAATAAATGAAATAAAAATCAATACTTTACTGGCGCGATTAAGTAGAAGTTTTTGTAATTCTAAATTTAAAAGTCTTAACATAGTTTTGATTTTTGGCTTATTGGTTGTCTGTTAATTGTAAAAATTGTTCTTCTAGGCTTTGTTTACGTTTCACTAAATGAGAGAGCACTATCCCTTTTTCAAATAAGATTTTGTTTAGCTCTAAGGCTTCTAAGGGTTCATTTAATAATACTTTTAAAACGCCATGATCTTCAGTAATGGTTCCGAAAGTGTCATTAGTTTCTAAAAATGTTTTTAAGGCTGTGACATTTTCTGCTTTTAGCTCAAAGAATCCGTGACTCGCAATCATTTCGTCTACGCGGCCAGAATATAATTTTACACCTTTTCTTAACACCACCACATGCGTACATACTTTTTCAACTTCATCTAATAAATGCGAAGCCAATAAAATAGTTGTTCCGTTTTGGGCAATTTGCTTAATAATCTCTCTAATTTGATGAATCCCTTGCGGATCTAAACCGTTTGTTGGTTCGTCTAAAATTAAAATTTCAGGATCGTTTAATAGGGCAGAAGCAATCGCCAAACGTTGTTTCATCCCTAAAGAAAAGGTTTGGAATTTGCTGTTTTTTCTATCTAATAGACCAACAACGTCTAATTTTTCTTCAATTTTACTAAAGTCTATGCCTTTAATTTTACATACTAATTTTAAATTTTGCTCTGCCGTCATGTACGGATAAAAATTAGGACGCTCGATAATAGCTCCTACTTTCTTTAAAGCATCGTGTGTAGAAATGTCTCCACCAAACCAACTAAAATCGCCAGACGTTTTATTAACAACATTTAAAACAATACCTAATGTGGTAGATTTACCACTACCGTTAGGACCTAAAATGCCGTAAACATTGCCTTTTTTAATAGTGAATGATAGATTATTAACTGCTGTAAGAGCACCGAATTTCTTTGTAAGATTGTGAATTGTGAGTATGCCTGCCAAAATGGATGGTTTTGTGGTTATATTAGTAAGACGAATATCAATTAAATTTGTTACAAGCTACTAAATAAAAGCTTAAAATTGAGTAATTTTGTATTTATGGATGATTTAAAAATATCAAAGAAGAAGCCGTCATTTCCTATTACAGAAAAGTTAGATCACTATCTATCTGAATATAATAGGAATTTTGAACTCCCTATTTTTTATGATGATTTATTGCGTTTTCAAGGTGCTATAAATGTGTATGATAAAGACGATGAAGACACACTTTGGCTCCGCGTATATTATAACGATTATGAGCGCGAGGAAATAGATTTATCACTAAAACGTGTGTATTCTAATTTGGTATCTGATGGTAACGAAAAGATTTTTCAATTTTTAAGTGTAGATTGTATAGACTTTTGCACATTCGGAAATTCGCAACCCTTTCGTATTAAAGTCCGTAATATTTTAAATGATAACTATACCCATTTTTATATTAAAAAAGCGGATGCCTCTCGTGTATACGGATTAGAATTGGAGCATATGTTATCTCCAAATAGTCTTAACTTTTTGGTATATAGAGATACATTAATTGAAGAGCATATTGCTGGAATTCCTGGCGATGTGTTTATAAAAGATATGTTACCCAATTGTACGTCTTCAGAGAAATCGCAAATCGCTAAAGAATTTGTAAAGTTTAATGAACGCTGTATGATTCGTCTTTTAGGAGATATGCGTTCTTACAATTATGTGGTAATTCCTACGCACGATTTTGATCAGATTGTATATAAAGTGCGTGCCATAGATTTTGATCAGCAATGTTACGAAGGAAAATTTAATATTTACCGTCCGCAATTTTTTAAAGAAAATCGTGATATGGTTCAGTTGGTTAAGGAAAAAATTAGCGATACATCTATAGACCAATACAAGGTAGAGGAACGTTCTATCATCGCAAAACGTGTTATTAGTTATAAAAAACGCCTTAATAAGCTAATTGATTGCATGATACATGATAAAATATCATCTCAAGAAAATGTAGAGCAATTAGGATCTATAATTTATAACTATACTTTAGATATGAATTTTAGACATAGCGAAAGTATGGGCGAAATTTTAAAACATGGATTAGACTTTGTAAAACGTAATTACGAAGACGTAAACATGAAAAAACTAATGTAGTTAATTCCAGTTTTCGTCGAAATCTAAATTGTCGTAATCGTCTAAGTCTAGGTCGTCATCAAATTCGTCAAAATCATCAAGGTCGTCATCCGACTCGAAGTTTCTTTCAGGAACTTCATCTGGAATTTGACCATGTACAAACATTAAGTTCGGGTAATCTACACCTTCAACAACGTCTACTATTTCAGCGAGTTCAACAAAGAATGTCCACATATTAAAGAAGTCGTAAACATAAATAAGCTTAGTTTGTTCACTATGTAAAATGCTATTAAGCTTAGTTGAGTTCATCAAACTAACAGATTCCTGCCCGTCGCTTAAATCGAATAAAGAGAATTCTTCACCTTGATTCCATTCGTCATCACTCACGTAAAATGATGCCATTTCATTACCATCAAAACCAAAAGCTTGGGTGATAATATTGTGTAAATCTTCTAATGTATCGTCGTTACGAATTTCTAAATCGCGGAATACATCCTCTTCTGTATCGTTGTCTAAGATAATTCTAAATCTATAAATCATGCTGAAAAATTAAAGGTCAAATATACTATTTTTATGATTACTTGCTAAAGCGATGTAGCTTAAATGTCATAGCTGTTAATAAGAAAAATGCACCTACTTGATGTAAAACACCTAGCCATACAGGAACGTATAGTATAAGTGTGAATACGCCTAATAAGAACTGAAAAACGACTAAGATTAATAAGGCATTAATCGCCTTTTTTTGATTACTAGTTAATTGTAATGGTTTAGATTTATACCACAAAAATACAATTAGAGAGACTACTACAATGGCAAGCATTCTGTGTACAAATTGAATACCACTAGGGTTTTCTAATATGTTTGCCGTAAAAGAATCGAAAGCGTAAACACTCGGGTGTATAAACTTACCATCGTTCATTAATGGCCAATGGTTATGTAATAAACCAGCTTTTAAACCTGCAATAAATGCGCCATATATAATCTGAATTAACAACACGATATAGGTTACGATAATCAGGTTTCTGTACTTAGTATTAACTTGTTTTTTAGTAGGGTAAATTAAATCTAAAGCCACCCAAAGTGTTGCTGCAAAAGTTAAAAAGGCTGCGGTTAAGTGTGCTGCTAGTCTAAAATGACTTACGTCTGGCATGTCTACCAATCCACTTTTAACCATATACCAACCTAAAAAGCCTTGAAAACCACCTAAACCAAGTAAAACGATACATTTTTTTATAGTTGATTTCGTGAGCTGTTTAGTAATTAAAAAATAAACAAATGGGAAAAAGAATACTAAACCTATCATACGGCCAATAAGACGGTGCAACCATTCCCAAAAGTAAATGCTTTTAAAATCGCTTATGGTAAAATGAGAGTTGTAATGTTTAAACTCTGGATGTTGCTGATACAATTCAAAAGCGTCTTGCCATTCTGCGTCTCCAATTGGCGGAATAGTTCCTGTTAGGAGTTTATAGTTTGATATAGAAAGTCCTGAATCTGTTAGGCGCGTAATTCCGCCAATAATAACCATAATAAAGATTAAAAAACATCCCGTTAATAACCAATATATAACGTTTTTGCTGTCTTTAGTTTTCATAACCAAAAGTTTATTAATTTTTGAGACTTTACTTTCTTACTGATTAAGCTTTAGCAGCTACCAATCCTAATTTATGTCCTGTTTTCAACATTAAATTAAAGGCAGCATCGTATTCGTTAGGGATTTCACCTTCTAAAATAGCTTCTTTAATCGCATCTTTTATAATCCCGATTTCTCTTGATGGTTTTAAATTAAACGTATTCATAATTTCTTCTCCAGAAATTGGTGGTTGGAAATTACGAACATGGTCGCGAGCTTCTACTTCAACAATCTTATCTCTTACAATTTTAAAATTGTTGTGGTATTTTTTAAATTTCTTTGGATTCTTGGTCGTAATATCTGCTTCGCAAAGAGTCATTAAATCTTCAACATCTTCTCCAGCATCAAAAATTAAACGTCTAACGGCAGAATCTGTTACAATATCTTGAGCTAAAACAATAGGTCTTGAACTCATGAGTACCATTTTCTGAACAAATTTCATTTTATCATTCAATGGCATTTTTAAACGCTTAAATAAGCGATACGCCATTTTAGAACCTTCAAATTCATGTCCGTGAAAGGTCCAACCTACTTTTTTGCTAAACTTTTTAGTTGGAGCTTTTCCTATATCATGCAGTAATGCAGCCCAACGTAACCAAACGTTATCTGTGTGTTCAGAAATATTATCTACCACTTCTAGAGTGTGATAAAAATTATCTTTATGGCGTTGCCCCTCAACTTCATCAATGCCTTTTAATGCCGTAATTTCAGGAAGGATGTAACTTAATAGATTTGTTTGTTCTAGTAATAAAAATCCGATAGATGGCACTTTGCTTTCTAGAATTTTATTTAATTCAACAATAATACGCTCTTTAGTGATAATGTCTAAACGGTGACTATTTCGTGTAATGGCATTTAAAGATTCTGCTTCAATTTCAAAATTTAATTGTGTTGCGAATCTTATTGCACGCATCATACGAAGCGGATCGTCACTATACGTAATATCTGGGTTAAGTGGTGTGCGAATTATTTTTTGTTCTAAATCTTGAATTCCATTAAACGGATCTAAAAGATTACCAAAACGGTCTTCATTTAAATCTAAGGCCAGCGCATTAATGGTGAAATCGCGTCGGTTTTGGTCGTCTTCTAACGTACCATTTTCAACGACAGGATTTCTGCTGTCTTCATTATAAGATTCTTTTCTGGCTCCTACAAATTCGATCTCAATATCATTATAACGTAACATGGCTGTGCCATAGGTTTTAAAGACTTGAACTTTAGGTTTATTAGGTAAGTTTTTAGCGACTTCTCTGGCAAGTTCTATACCGCTACCAATGGCAACAATATCGATGTCTTTTGCCGAGCCACGATCTAATATAAAATCGCGAACAAACCCTCCAATAACATAGCTGTCTAATTGAAGCGTTTTAGCGGATTGCGAAATTATTTTAAATATTGGGTTCTGTAATGCTGCTTTGTAATTCATTTATAAAATTCCAATTTACAAATTCCAAATTCCAACATGTGTAGTTTGAGATTTGGTTCTTGAAATTTGAGATGTTACTCTCTTATCACTTTTACAATACCATTGTTGCTTAATTTAATAATAGACGACGGTTTTGTGTTCTTTTTTTCGTGGTGCAAATTTACGACATAGTCTACACCTTTTAAAATATCGGGAGCTATTTCTTTAAATGATTTTGGAGTTGGATAACCACTTACATTCGCTGATGTTGAGACAATAGCCCCATTAAATCTGCGCATTAATTGAAAACAAAACTCATCATCTGGAATACGAATGGCTATGGTGTTGTCTTCTGCAATTAAATTTTGAGCTAAATTTTGAGGTTCGTCGTAAATAATTGTAACAGGTTCTTCGTGAATATCGAAAATACTAAAAGCGGCCTCAGGTATTTTTTTTACATATTTATTGAGCATTCTATCGTCTGCTACTAAACAAATTAAAGCTTTGCTGTCTTCTCGTTTTTTAAGCTGAAATATTTTTTTAACGGCTTCTGGATTAGACGCATCGCAACCAATTCCCCAAACTGTATCTGTAGGGTAGAGTATAAGTCCGCCAGCTTTAAGAACGGTTAGTGCATTTTTTATTTCTGTATTCATAATACTTTAATTAGCGGTGTAATTTAAAATGCAAAGAAACCAAAACAATTTTAAATACGAATCAATTGTTATTAAAAGCAAAAAAGTAATTGTAATTTTGCGCTATGAAATACGTGGTAAATAAAAACTATTTAAGCGCTCAGGAATTCCTAACAGATTGTATTATTAATTTTGATACAAAAGGAACCAATTTTGGTAATCAAAAACGCAATGCCCTAAAACTATTTAATCTTAATGGAGATACTATTAATATTAAGTCGTTTAAGGTTCCCAATATCGTGAATCAAATTGCTTATAAATTTTTTAGAAAAAGCAAAGCACAGCGGTCTTACGAGTATGCGTCTAAACTTAAGAGCTTAGGTATTAATACGCCAGAGCCTATTGCATATTACGAGTTTACCACTCCATCTTTATTTAAAAAGAGTTATTATGTTAGTGCACAATTAGAGTGCGATTTAACGTATAGAGAGCTTACACGCGATTTAAATTATCCCGATCATGAGGCCATTTTACGCGCATTTACCAGATTTACTTACAAACTTCATGAAAGTGAAATTAAGTTTTTAGATCATTCTCCTGGTAACACTTTAATTAAAAAAGTGGGGGATGGGTATGAATTTTACCTTGTAGATTTAAATAGAATGGAATTTAAACCATTAACTTTTGAAGAGCGTATTAAAAACTTTTCAAGATTAACGACTCATAAATCTATGGTGAAAACAATGAGTGATGAATATGCTAAAGTTTCTGGTGAAAATTTTAATGCCATTTTTAGTTTAATGTGGATGGAAACTGAAGCTTTTCAAGAAAAAGCTGAAAACAAAAAACTATTAAAAAAGAAATTAAAATTTTGGAAGCATTAAGCTTATACTCTGTTTTTTCTTAATAACCAAAGCTTGATATACCTCATAAAAATAACATAAGCTTGTATGGTCCCAATAGTAAAACCTACAAGACCGTCTCTAAAACCGGCTTGTATAATATAGTGCTTAAAGAATCCCCAAAATGGCTTTATAACAAAATGGTAAGGTGTTAGTTTTCCTGTTTTTTTATCGTAATCTTTAGCTTGCCACCATGCATAGCGATTCATCTTTTCTAAATACTTATCGAAAGTAATGTATGTGTTGTGGTAAAATTTGTGTTCTAGCTTACCTATAGATCCGTTTACTTTTATTTCGGCATGTACATGCTTGTCTTCATACGCACATAAATCGCGTTTAAAAAGACGAATTACTTTATCGTTTCTCCAACCACTGTAATGTACGCGTTCGCCCATAAAGTGGTTCATTCGTCCTATCCAATAGGCAACATCTTTTGGGTTTTTAAGGGTGTTTAAAATTTCAGCTTTTAATTCTGGAGTCACACGTTCGTCGGCATCAACCAATAAAATCCATTCGTGCTTAGCTTGCGGAATGGCCCAATTTTTTTGTGAAGCAGAGTATTCGTATTCTCTTCGGATAACTTTTGTAGCTAGTTTTTTTGCGACATCGTAGGTGCCGTCGGTACTAAAACTATCTACAACTAATATTTCATCTGCAAAATTTACAGATGCAATAACAGCTTCAATATTATGAATTTCATTTCCAGTAGGAATAATTGCTGTAATTTTAGTCATGTTGTGTAGGTATGGTATAGGGGCTGTTGTAACTTTTAAAAGTAAAATAATTTAAAAGTTTACGGATTTTATATTTACGGATTAAATTTAATGGTTTTCGTTTTAAATACCTTTTGTCGGCATGTAAAAATGAAATGGTTGCGTCTATGACGCGGGCACTAGATTTTCCATCAGAATAGGGGTGTAAATCTTTAATGAAAAATTGAATGTTTTTTATTAATTCTTTAGATGGGTTTAAGGCTACATGAAATGCAGATTCTAATTCACTAGCTTGATGTGTGTGAATTAAATAATTATGTTCAAACGTATGGTTAAATGCAACGACTGGTTTCTCCTGCAGTAAAAATTCTTGAATCGCAGAAGTCGTATCTGCAAACATAATATCTGCTTGCTTATACAGAGGCACTAAATCTGTGGTGTTATGAAAAACAAAGTTCTCGTTGTTTAATGCTTGCCATTTTTCAACGATATGTTCTGGTAATTTAGGGTGTAATACCATGATAAAGTTGAAAGTTCCATCTAATGATAAGCGTTTAATTTCTTGATAAACATCGTCGTTAAAAGCTAAACTCAAACGTTCTGTAAATGTAGAGGCTATCATA
>NZ_LMAK01000020.1 GCF_001439665.1 Formosa algae | reverse complement strand
TTAGTAGCTTCTAAAATGGGTATTAAATCCCAAACTGGGGCGCCCACATTCATGCCCGAATTGTTCTGATAACCACCAACCAATCCTAATTCTGAATTGACCCTTTCTAGAACTTTTGCTTGTTGGGCGTATAGTAGCTGACTCTCTGTAATTGAACGATCTTCTGGATACTTTAACCAAGCCGTACGGTAATGGGTAAAGCCCAACTGACTGGCTGTTTTTAAAACGGTATGTTGTATAGGGTCTGTAATATCCCAAACGTTAGTGGACATTAATTGAGGCGATAGTCCGTGTTTTGTCATCGCTTCAACCGCTTTTGGTAATTCGTCTGTCACGCGTTCTGGTAACACATGTCCTTTTGGTCGTACTGTTAAATCTACACCATCAAACCCCATTGCAACTGTTGCTGCTGCCATTGCATTATAATCTAAGAACTGCAAATGTTTAGAAAACAAATGTACTTGTAAAGATTCTGGAGCAGAACATTCAATGGGATCTAAGGCTTCTTGAAACGATAATAATGGCAGGCCGACTAAACCCAATGCCGATAGTTTTGAAAAGGTTCTTCTGGAATAGGTGGTGTGTTTTGTACTCATAATTAAAAGGTTAGTTTGAACCCATTAAGGTACTTCTTTTTTAGCGTATTACGGTTGCTGTTAGAAGGTCTTTTATTGTTTAAATTTTTATATTAGTTCGGATAATTGTATCTTTAAAAGTGCCGTTAAATTTTAGATACACTACTAAACCTAGAACATGCAAGACAAACCTACCAACGACATCCAAAAACTATCTGGGCATTTTGAGAGTCAGCCACCAGCAGCTTTAAATCAATCTGAAAAAGATGCGATTATAGAACGCCAGCTGCGTTTTCAGCAATTACTTATCAGTATTTCTACCACTTATATTAATTCCGATTTATCTGATATAGATGCGCTTATTAATACCTCTTTACACCAAATAGGAGAATTCGTAGCTTCGGATAGGAGTTATATCTTTTCATATGATTTTGTAAATAATACGGCCTCTAACACCTATGAATGGTGTGCTGAAGGTATTGCGCCTGAAATAGAGCATTTACAAAACGTGCCAATGGATTACATTCCGGATTGGGTTGAAGCGCACAAGCAAGGGGTACCGTTTTATGTGGAAGATGTAAGTTTATTACCCGATGATGGTGAATTGGGTTTAAAAGCGGTTTTAGAACCTCAAGGCATTAAAAGTTTGATTACCATACCTAAGTTTGAAAATAACGAATTGATAGGTTTTATAGGTTTTGATTCGGTACAGCATATAAATAAGTACGACGATAACGAAAAAGAAATTCTCTTTGTGTATGCCAATATGTTGGTAAATGTCAGGCAACGGAAGGAAACAGAATTACGGATTCAAGCACAAGAACGAAAAAAAGAGGAGTTATTACAACATTTATCTTTACAGAATGAAGCTTTAAATGAATATGCTCATGTGGTGTCTCACGACTTGAAAGCCCCGCTAATTAACATACATACGCTAATTGGCTGGTATATGGAAGATCATCAAGACACCTTAAGTGCGCAACAATTAAAACCATTAGAACAGGTCTTGTTTAATGTAGAGAAAATGGATTTCTTAATCCGCGGGATTTTAGATTATTCTACAATTGAACGTTTAGAATCAGACGATACCACCATAGATTTTAATGTGATAATAACAGATGTATTGCAAACGCTTTTAGTACCTAGCCATATTCAGATTCAGGTGCAAGATCACTTACCTAAATATCGTGGAAATACGTGGCGTTTTAAGCAAGTTTTTCAGAACTTAATTCAAAATGGCATCAAATACAACGATAAACCGACGGGTGAAATTAGTATTGGTTGTACCGAAACGGCAGACGATTTAATGTTTTCTATCCGAGATAATGGTATGGGCATTCACTCCAATTACTTTGATAAGATTTTTAAAGTCTTTACCAAATTAGAAAGTACAGGCTCATCTTCTGGGATTGGACTTTCTATTGTCAAGAAAATCATATCTCATTACCATGGTGAAATTTGGCTAGAGAGTACAGAAGGAGCAGGCAGTACGTTTTATTTTACCCTTCCAAAACTTTAAATCTAAAGTTTATTGGCGTTTTAAAAATGCTAACGGTTTTAAGGTGATAAATGCAATAGTATATAGAAATAATAAGAGTAAATACCACGTATTACTCACTAAATCCAGATAATCTATTTGACCTTTAGAGAAACTCAAAATCATTAAAACTTGTGCACCATAGGGTAATAAGCCTTGAGAAATACAAGAGAAAATATCTAGAATTGAAGCTGTTTTTTTGTTGTCTAAACCATATTCGTCATTAATAGTTTTACTAATTGGTCCTGCAATTATAATTGAAACCGTATTGTTTGCAATGGCCATATTTATAGTACTTACCAAGGTTGCAATACCTAGTTCTGCGGTCTTGGTGCTGCTAATACGTTTTCTTATATGCGTTAAGATGTAAGCAATTCCACCATTGCGTTCTACTAAGGCAGCTAAACCACCAGTGAGTAAGGATAATAGGAATATTTCCGTCATGTTTGTAAAACCATCATAAGTAATTTTAGTGGCTTCTAATAAAGAGAAATCCCCATAAATAATCCCTAAAAGTCCAGCAGTTAGTGTCCCTAAAAGTAAAGTCACGAATACATTTACACCAACTATTGATAATATAATAACTAGAATATAAGGTAGTATTTTTATAATGGAATAGCTGTACACCACTGTTTCTGTAGCTTCAGATTTAAGTCCTAAGCCCTGAAATATTAATAATACAACAGTGAATAGGGCAGCAGGTATGGCTATTTTGACATTCTGCTTAAACTTGTCGCTCATTTTAACGCCTAAAGATTGGGTTGCTGCAATGGTCGTATCCGAGATGACTGATAAATTATCACCAAACATACTTCCGCCTAATAATGCACCACAAAGTATGGCTAAATCTGCACTACTTTTATCTGCAAAACTCACGACTATAGGTGCTAAAGCGACTATGGCTCCAACAGATGTTCCAGTCGATACTGATAAAAACCCAGCAATAATGAATATCCCCACATAAATATATTGAATGGCAATATAATCTAAGCCCAGATTAACAATAGCATCAACACTACCCGTTTCATTTGCTATGGCTGCAAAGGCACCCGCGAGTAAATAAATTAAACACATGGTTAAAATTTTGGTGTCCCCGCAGCCTTTCAATAGTGTTTCAATTTTTGAATTGATAGACTGTTTAAACATAATAAATGCTACGATAATACCACCAATAACAGCAATAGGTGAGGGTAAGGCATAAAAATCGTCTTGATAAATCCCTACGCCTAAAAACGTAAGTACAAAAACGAGTAATGGAATTAAAGCGGTAAACTTTGGAGTATTGGGTATAGTATGGTCCATATGAGATGCTTTTACAAGAAGATGAGTCGCAAATAATAAGACATTTGGATTAACATTTGTTCCAATTAATTGGCTTATCTCTTTAGCACCTTGCTTGTTATTGCAGGTTGCTATCTCCTTGTTTGAGATTCTTGATAATTATTTTAAGCCGGCGAAAATACTATATTAAATAATACAATACCTTTAAAAAATGTTAATTTTAATAGGCTGTGTTTTTGTGAAGTGTATTAGCTGTTCTTGTTTTTTGTAGACATTCTTTATGGTATTTATATATAACTATATATAAACTTATAAATTAAACAAAAAAAAGCTTTAATGCTGTTGTAATTAACAAGATTAAAGCTTTTTAAGTGTGTTTATCTATATTCTGGATTGGAGAAATTCCAACGTGTACCATCATCCCAAGCTTCCCTTGAATTTCCATATGCCGGATAACCCTTTTGTGCTTTTAGCATTTTGGCAAGATGCATTAAGTTATAACTCATAAAGGTTGTATTTCTATTGGTGAATTCGGAGTCGTAGCCCACTGGCGGATCTATAGTTTCGCCTTTCCATTCGGTATCGCCATAACTAGGTCCAGGTCCGACCGGTCCAATCCAACCCGCATCTGCTTGTGGCGGAATACTATATCCTAAATGTTGTAAAGCATATAGCATGCCCATAGCACAATGTTTTACACCATCTTCATTTCCTGTAATAATACAGCCACCAGCTTTACCATAATATACATATTGGCCTTTATCGTTTTGATAGCCACTCATGGCGTATAAGCGTTCAATTAATTTAGACGCAACCGAAGAGCGTTCTCCTAACCAAATGGGTGTCCCGATAACTAAAATATCGGCAGCTTTAATTTTTTCGTAAAGGCTTGGCCATTCATCTTTGTCATAACCTTCTTCTGTCATATCTGGTTGTACTCCCGGAGGAATATTGTAATCTGCAAGGCGAATAACTTCCACAGAAACGCCTTCAGATTTCATAATATTTATAGAAACATCCATAAGGTTACGGGTGTGACTTTCAGCAGGTGATTGCTTTAAAGTACAGTTAACAAATACGGCTTTTAAATTACTGAAATCTATGTCTTTCATAAGTTGTTGTATAAAATTAATATTGCTTTTAAATTCTTGATTTATATGTGGTGTATTTAATTATATGGACGCTAATTATGATATTAAAAGGCATGAAGTACATTGTTTTCTTCTATTAACATGGCGGTTACTATACCAAACACAATGTGTCCGACAAGCATTACTATTAATTGCCAAAGCACAATATCATGTACTAGTGATATTTGAAATAACATATTTAAAATGAAGATACTTGTTTGTGCTATAATTAGAGAAAGTATACCATACGTAGTTCCTTTTAAACAGATATTGTGCATGTGTATTTTGGGTGCAAAAATAAATCCATATCCCATTCCAAAAAGTATCCCGATCGCAAAATGTAATACCCAGCCTAACACCAAAGACACACCTAAGATATCTGATAATAATTCCCAAGGTGCCATCTTTGGCATTCCTATAACAGGTGCGATTATCAAAAACATGGTCATTGCTACAGTTCCTAAGATTCCTGCAGCGGCATATTTTGGCATTAAATTGATCATATAACTTTTATATTTACGTATTCAATCGGATGTATTTAAAATCCGATGACTTTTTTTTCAAGTTAGAAAGGATAAGAGGTTTACATTGATGCATTCGAATATACTATTGCCGTTATTCATGTCACGTGGGATTTATTAAAGATCTAAACCAAGTTAAAAACGGATTAATTTTAGTGTTAAAAAACGGACCTATTACTAAAGAACAATCAATTAAATGGCTTACTTTTAAGGGCTTTAAAATCAATCATGTCTACGCCCAATTCTTACTCCTTCGTCAATCCCAATAAAGTCCCTTTTTTTTACGGTTATGTTGTGCTTGTTATAGGAAGCTTAGGTGTTTTGGCTAGTATTCCTGGACAAACTGTAGGAGTGTCTGTGTTTACAGATCCGGTAAAAGATGCTTTAGGTTTAAGTCGGAATCAGTTTAGCAATGCCTATATGATCGGTACGTTGTTGAGTGCATTCTTTGTGTCTAAAGCCGGATTATTATTCGATCGTTTTGGAGCGCGATATGTGGCTTTTGGTGCAACTATTCTTCTAGGGTTTTCATTAATGTTGTGTGCAGTATCTGTTCAAATGAGTGAACATATGCAATCCTTTTTGGATATTCATTCATGGACAGTTCCATTTGGTATCATGTGTGTGTTGTTTTTTTTAATTCGATTTAGCGGACAAGGTGTGCTGACTATGGCATCTAGAAACATGATTATGTTGTGGTTCGATAAAAATAGGGGGAAAGTTAATGCCGTAAGTAGCGTGACCGTTTCTTTAGGGTTTTCGAGTTCACCTTTAGTAATGAATTATTTGATAGATAACCACGGATGGGAACGCAGCTGGCAAATTCTTGCTGTAGGTTTGTTCCTTTTTAGTTTTTGTATTCTTCAATTGTATCGTAATAAACCTGAAGATTTTAATCTGGTTCCCGATGGTGTCCGAAAACATATTAAGAAAGTGGCAGATACTCCAAAACAAATAGTGAAGGATTTTACTTTAACTGAAGCAAAACGCACCCGTGGCTTTTGGATGTTTGGTTTAATATTGGCATTTAATAGCTTCTTTGCTACGGGATTCACCTTTCATGTGGTGTCTATTTTTGCAACGCAAGGCTATGATAAGTCTCATGCCATTGCTATTTTTATTCCCATATCCATCATTGCGCTATCAGTCTCTACATGTTGTAATATTTTAAGTGATTACATCAGTCATAAAATATATTTGTATATCATGTTAACCGCAGGAGTTTTGGCGGCAAGCGGTTTAATTGGATTATCTCATCCGTTAGGTATTTACGGATTAGTAGCTGGTTTGGGAATTATGAGTGGGCTATTTGCAGTGATTAATGCTGTAACATGGCCGCGTTATTATGGACGACTACATTTAGGAGCCATTAGCGGAAAGGTGATGAGTTTTTTAGTGATTGGAAGTGCCATTGCTCCAAGTCTGTTCAGTTATTGTTTTACCACGTTAGGCTCTTATGCCTATATCGGATATATTGCTTTGGCGTTTTTACTATTTTTAATATTAGGATCGGTAGTAGTTAAGAATCCTCAGCAGTAGCCTCATGGCTTGTATTTCCTGCTAGACTCTCTAAGGCATAATGCAAGCGGTTTTGGGCGTTATCTTGAGAGCCGAAAATAGACCGAAATAATGTGCCATCTTCAGCAATTAGTAACCATTGTGGTGTCCCTTCTGCATGAAACTGATCGAACACCTGATGTTGTTTATCTATGTATATTGGAAACGGTACTTCACCACTTGTAAAGACTTGTTTTATATTGTCTTTTGTGCCTTCTCTGTTTACAAAATCGGCATGAATACCTATCACTTGTATGTTGGGAAATGTCTGCTGAAACTCGTAAGCCAAAGGAATAGCGCGTCCCGTACATCCTAAACAATCGTTGTTGTATATAATAACTAACAACACTTTGTTTTTATAAGCAGACATTAGATTTACAGGAACATCTTCTAAGTCTAAAACGGGTATGGATGTTATGGGAGTCTGCATTGCACATTTTTATATTAAGATGAGTACAAATTTAAGGATTTAATTGCTGTGATTTTCCCCTTTTTTAATCTGTATTATGGAACTTAATTATTAAAATTTACTACAATCAAGCTTCCGTTACATCATAAGTCATAATCTTAAAATAAATACTACATTGCGTATTATCTCTGTAGGAGAATCTTAATTACTGAGTTTATGGAATATTTTCTGTCTTGTATTATTATACTTTTATTAATCCTTCAAAGGTCTCGCTCTCATAAAGATCGGACTTTACTACAGGACGATATAGCGCGTTTAAACGATAAGATAAATCGGTTGTCAGATGCATTATCGTCAGATACATCTTCTAAAACTGTTGAAAAAGAAACGGTTAAGCCTGTTGAAACGGAGCATGTCGAGGTTCCTGTAGACTTTTCATACGCAGAAGAAAGTGTGTATTCAGAACCTATAGAAACGCCTTATATACCAACGTATAAAAAAGCTGCAGCCTTATCTGTTAAGGATATGAAGGTGATTAGATCTCTTTTTGAAACAGCAGAAGCTACTACAGATTATACACAACTTGCACCATTACGAGCGAAAATTATAGACGTTTTAGGGTTAGATGATATGCCATCGCAATCTGATATGACATTTATACGTACTATAATCGCCGATTATGATTATTATCAAGCACAGCCGTTAGATGAGTCTGCAGCTACAGAAACAAAAACAGAGGAAGCATCACCAACACCACAAGTTGAGGCGGCAGAGCCAGAGCTTTATACCATGCCAGAACCTTCAGAATCTGAGGCGCCAACACTTTCACTTTGGGAACGTTTTAAACAAAAGAACCCTGATTTAGAGAAATTTATTGGGGAGAATCTAATTAATAAAATAGGTATTCTAATTCTGGTGTTAGGGATTAGTTATTTTGTGAAATTTGCGATTGATAAAAACTGGATTAACGAACCTGCACGTGTAGGGATTGGTATTTTAGCGGGAAGTTTAGTGTTATTTATAGCGCATAAACTCCGAAAAAAATATGCACCATTTAGTTCGGTGTTGGTAGCTGGAGCCATTGCTATTTTTTACTTTACCATAGCCATTGCGTTTCATGAATACGGCCTCTTCGGACAAGAAGTCGCCTTTGCCATTATGGTTGTAATTACTGCCTTTAGTTGTTTAATTTCCTTGTCGTATAACCGCATGGAACTCGCTATACTCTCACTTATTGGTGGTTTTGCTGTACCTTTTATGATTAGTACTGGCAGTGGCAACTACCTGGTACTGTTTACATATATCGCTATTTTAGATATTGGAATACTGACTTTAGCCTATTTTAAAAAATGGCAACTATTACACATACTGGCGTTTATATTTACTATGGTATTGTTTGGCGGTTGGGTATTAAAAGATCAACTAACAGATGCACCACATCACTTCGGTGCTTTAGTATTTGGTTTTGCATTCTATATCATTTTTATCATTACCAACATCATTAATAATTTACGCGATAAAGGCCGCTTTACTACTATACAATTAAGCATGCTAACCATTAACAATTTTGTGTTTTATGGTATAGGTATGTATGTGTTAACGGCATTTAAACCTGAATATACAGGTGCTTTTACAGCGCTTTTAGCCCTATTAAACATGGGGTATTCTGTATTGTTGTATAAGAAGTTTGGTTTAGATAAAAGAGGTATTTACTTGTTAATAGGCCTCAGTTTAACCTTTATAACGTTGGCTATTCCGGTGCAGTTCTCAGGACATAGCATAACGATATTTTGGGCTGTAGAAGCGGTCATGTTGCTTTGGTTGTCTCAAAAATCACAAATAAAAAGCTATAGTTTTGCGACTGTTATTGTACAAACTTTAATGGTTGGAAGTTTGATTATGGATTGGGAAGTGTATTTTAATGCTTCCGACTTAGCCTTAATTCTGAATCCTATATTTATAGCTGGACTTTTAGTCGTAGCGTCTTTTGTAGGCGTAAACGTATTATTGCGTAAAGACACAGAAATCATATCTAAATTCGGCTTACATTTTAAACCGGTTACTTATAGACAACTAAGTGGTAGGCTTGCTGTAATCTTTGCATATATTGTTGGTTTAGCAGAAGTTGTTTACCAATCTTTAGCGTATTACGATTTTGAAAATACCATAGCCATTTCTGTGTTTTATCATGTGGTCTTTACCACTGTATTTTGTGCGGTATTGTATAGAAATGCATCAGTTAAAGCCATTAGACTTATTAATATCTTGGCGGTCTTAAATATTTTCGCTTTTGCCGTATTGTTTATTCAGCTTCCGCTTGCAGAATTAGAGGATAATGTTGCTTATGGTTTAGATTCTACTTTGGCATATTATCTGCATTTGGTGTCTTTAGTGTGTATGGTGTATTTCTGGATACTGATTTACAAAACCAATACGCCTAAAAAGGTGTTTCAGATCTTTAATCATAAATTAGCATTGTGGTTTGCTGTATTTATTTTGGTGCTCATTGCGAGTAACGAAGTGATTTTACAAGGGTTGTATATGATGGATTTCTCAACAATTTCAGATGAATTTACAAGTGCTTATGAGCAGTTTTACGCCGCTAAGTATAAGATTATAAAAACGGGACTTCCAATATTATGGGGTGTACTTGCTTTTGGCTTGTTATTATGGGGTATCAAAAAACAGCTGAAACACTTACGTATTATTGCGTTATCACTTTTAGGACTGACTATTGTTAAGCTGTTTGTGTACGACATCAGTAATGTGTCTGAAACCGGAAAGATTATCGCCTTTATATTATTAGGAGTACTTATCTTAGTTATTTCATTTATATATCAAAAAATCAAAGTTTTAGTCACCGATGAAGACAATACAACAGAACATGAAACTATGGATTAAATTGTGTGTGCTACTTAGTGTGGTTTCTGCCTTTGGTCAGCGTCCCACTATCACTGGTAATTTAGACACTGTACCTGCTGATGGGTTATATCTTATTCCCATATCACATTCAGTGTTATCTTATGCGCAATCTAATTTAAATGACTTTAGGATTTGGGATGCGACAGGGCAACAGGTGCCGTATTTTATACACCCAACTCGTGCATATAGCCGGACTACGGTGTCTAATTTTAGCGCTTTCGATATTCTATCTAATACACGAGTAGGCGATAGCAGTTCTGTTTATATCTTTAAAAACCCTAAAGCAACTCTCACCGAAGCTGTACTTTCTATAGCCAATTATCAGGGCAATAAAGGGTATCAATTAGCTGGAAGTTATGATACTAAGCAATGGTACGGACTCGTTAATAATGGTTTGCTTCAGGATTTAAATCATGCTGATGCAACCAGTGTATATAAAGTCATTCAGTTTCCTAAATGTGACTATCCGTATTTAAAATTGGTGTTTGATGATGCACAGTCTTTACCCATAAATCTGATAAATATCGGAACAGCATCAGCCGAAATGGTAAATTTGGTTCCTGTAGATAAAGAGGTGCTTCCACTAGGATCTATATCTTATACAGAGCAAGATAAAAGCACACAAATTCAAATCCGTTTTGCAGAGCCAGAAGTTGTCAATCAGATTTCCATGGCCATTACATCACCTGAGTTGTATAGCCGACAAGCTAAAGTATATACTTTACGTGAACGCGAAGTGAATCATGTTATGGAAACATATACTAATGTGATTACTAGTTTTGAGATCCGTTCCGATGCGCCTTTGGTTTTTGATATTCCGATGCTAAAAACAAAAGAATTGTATATAGAGATTGAAAATAAGGACAATCCTAAATTAGTTATTCCTCAAATTCAACTGTTACAGACTCCAAAGTATGTGGTTGCACATTTAAATGCCAAGCAAGCTTATACGTTTTCGGCAGGCGATCCCGAATTACAAGCTCCAGAGTACGATCTCTCAGAAGTAGCCCAAACCCAAACACGCGCTTTACCTGTAGTCCGTATGCGTAGTTTAACCACTGTAACTCCAGAAAAGCCACAGACAGAGCCAATATCTTTATGGCAACAACCCTGGTTTATGTGGTGTTGTATCGGGATATCAGCAGCTATCATATTGTATTATGCGTTTCATTTAATTAAAGATTTAAATACCAAAGCAGGTTAATCATTTTTTTTATTGACTTTTCGTAGATTTCAGCCTAGTAAAACAACAATTTTAAGACCTAAAATCGGCTAATCTGCTATTTTATTTAAGGACCTACAGAGTGAAAAATATCACATGCAGAGTAGGGAATGGGTTTCACAGAATACATGTAATATGGTTACTGTTTTAGCGGTATAATATTGACATTTGTAAGTATTAAATATCTTAAGACTTATGAAATATATCCCTTTATTATCCTTATTCTTTTTAGCATTAACGCTCACCAATTGTAGTGACGACGACAGTTACACAGAAACAGATACCACAGACGATACAACTACTGATGGTACAACATCTAATTCTGATTATACCGTGGGTTTAAAACTCAATACATCGGAAGCTGAAGATGCTTACACCTTATTTTCTCCATTACGCAGCATGAATACATATCTTATTGATAATTGTGGTGATTTAATGTATACTTGGGCGTCTGATTATTTACCAGCTCACTCTTTTTACCTTTTAGAAAATGGCTATTTATTACGTCCTGGCGATGTGGGTAGCACCAGTTTTGTGGCTGGCGGACAAGGTGGAATTATAGAATTGCTAGATGCAGAAGGTACTGTTGTTTGGGACTATGATGTAGCCTCTACCACCGAATTACAACACCACGATGTGGAATATATGGATAATGGTAATATACTCGTGATTGCTTGGGAAAAAAAGACAGCTACAGAAGTGGCAACAGCAGGACGTACCGATTACATTTCAGAATTATGGTCTGAAAAGATTATTGAAATTCAACCCGATTTAACTGCTGGTACAGGAGAAGTGATTTGGGAATGGCATGCTTGGGATCATATTGTACAAGATGAAGATGCCACTGCCGATAATTACGGTGTGGTTGCCGATAATCCTGGATTATTAAATATTAATTACGATTACGAAAGTGATGAAGAAGCCGATTGGTTACATTTTAATGCTATCGATTATAACGAGACTTTAGACCAAATTGTAGTTAGCAGCAGAAGTTATAGTGAATTTTATATTATAGATCACTCTACAACTACAGCTGAAGCCGCAACTCACGAAGGCGGAACACATGGCCAAGGAGGCGATTTCTTATACCGTTGGGGGAATCCGCAAACCTACGATCAAGGAAGTTCTAGCGATCAGCAATTATTCAATCAGCATGATGCGAATTGGATTGATACTGATTATATTGATGGCGGTATGATTATGGTGTTTAATAATCAGGCAGGAAGCGCAACCGGATCGAGTTATTCTTCGGTTAATGTCATCGATACTGAAGTGAGTGCCGACGGATCGTATACTTTAGAAGATGGTGCATACACCCCTTCAGCGTTCCAATGGACGTATACTGATGAAACACCGAGTAATATGTTCTCTCCTTATATATCTGGTGCACGCCGTTTATCTAACGGTAACACATTAATTGGAGTCGGGTCTTCAGGAACGTTTACAGAAGTGAATTATGCAGGAGAAACCGTTTGGGAATATGTGAATCCTGTTTCAGAAAGTGGTATAGTCGATCAGTATGCTGTGGCTAGCAGTAATTCTGTATTTAGAGTTTCTAAATATGCTACAGATTATGTTGGACTAGAAAACTATGCCTTAAGTAATCAAGGCACGATAGAATCTGGTTCAGATTATACGTGTGAGTAAATGTAAATGATACCAGACTCTCAATTAGGCGATGTTATATCGCCTATATATAAAAAGCGCCGTGAATTTCATGGCGCTTTTTGCATTTCTATCCATAAGGTTTCCATGGACTATCTATGGAGTATCTATGGCTTTGGTATGGAGTAGGTATGGCATTGGGTTTAAGTGGGGTTTGATTCTATATAAATAGAATTTTAGAGTAAACCTCAACAGATTCCTCTTACCTCAGAATTACAACATCAACATAACATTTATCAAGATATTCCTCGAGCCTCGGAATGACAGTATCAGATTAACTTACTTCATGATTTTGGTTTGGTGGAACATCTTATTAAAGACGACTTTATTGATAAAACTAAAGGCCTCTTGACTGTCTTCTTCCGGGAGGTTAAAAATATCGTGGGCTCTATTTTTAAAACTATACAACATATAACTGGTATTGAGTTGATCCAATTTTTCTGCTATTTTTTTTGAGCCGTCCATGGCAAAATAGCCAGGAGCTGTTTTATAGCAGTTGTGGTGTGCACCATGGTCGTAAGGAATTACTTTATCGTCCATCCCATGAAACAAAACTGTAGGTAGCGCATTAGATTTGTCTATAGATTCGCTATTAAGAATGGCGCCTGCAACAGAGACAACACCTGCAATTTTAATTTTTTTATAGTCGTCTGCCTTTTGTGCGAAAACTGTTTTGTTATAGGCAATGTTTAGTACGATTTCTGCACCAGCGCTACTTCCAAACAGTATAATTTTAGAAGCGTCTATACCAAAACTGTCTTTATATCGTGTGAGATATATTAAGGCATCGCGAATATCTTCTTCGGCATTATTAAAGGTCTGCATGGCTCCCAGTAGCGGGGATTGACAACTGAATATCTTTTTATCTGTTGCCAATCGGTAATCTATAGAAGCGACCACATAACCACGTTTGGCAATCCCTTGTGCCAAGGAAACATTGGAATTATCGTTTCTTGCTCCAGAGATAAATCCGCCACCATGTACCATAACAAATAAGGGGCGTTTTTTAAGCGAATCGTTTTCGGGTTGGTAAATATCTAGTTTTAGAGTGTCTTTAGCTCTAATGGAATAGGTTAGTGTTTTTGTGGTAAACGTGGGAAACACGCGATCTACATATCGGGTTTGCGCATGGCTATATAAACCATTAAAACATAATAGCACTAGTAATAACTTATAAGGCATTTTGATGTATTATTTTTACAGCAAATAATATAAGCTAATTGCCGAAAACATTGGCTGACGGAGGGCTAATTTTAACAGTATATGAAGATACATTAACATATGGTTGTGGTTACTGTCATTCAGAACGGAGTGAAGAATCTTTTGAATGTTGGTTGGAATTAGATTGGAGTTTTGATCGTGAGATTCCTCGATACCTCGGAATGACACTGAATATTAGTAATGGCAGGGTTTATTGCTCACTGTCATTCAGAACGCAGTGAAGAATCTTTTGATTGTTGGTTGGAATTTGTTTGGAGTTTTGATGATGAGATTCCTCGATGCCTCGGAATGACACGGTTATTTGGACAGATAGGGTTTATTGATTATTGTCATTCAAAACGGAGTGAAGAATCTTTTGAATGCTAATTGGAATTTACTTGGAGTTATGATGATGAGATTCCTCGATGCCTCGGAATGGCACGGTTATATGGAATGATAGAGTTTATTGATTATTGTCATTCAGAACGCAGTGAAGAATTTTATGATTGTTAGTTAGGATTGTTTTTGGAGTCTTAATCATGAGATTCCTCGTGCCTCGGAATGACAATATTACTTGTAATTACAGGATTTATTGCTCACTGTCATTCAGAACGGAGTGAAGAATCTTTTGATTGTTGGTTGGAATTTGTTTGGAGTTTTGATGATGAGATTCCTCGATGCCTCAGAATGACAAGGTTACTTCGACTGATAGAGTTTATTGGTTACTGTCATTAAGAACGGAGTGAAGAATCTTTTGATTGTTGGTTGGGATTTGTTTGGAGTTCTGATGATGAGATTCCTCGATACCTCGGAATGACATGGTTTTTGGTACGACAGGGTTCTTTAAATGACAATACTATTCATTAAGCTCGTTGCTATCAAGGCACATAAAAGTGAATAGTAATTGGTATTTACCGTTTAAATTATCTTTTAGAATTTTGAAGGCTTTAGTAAGATGGCCTTCTACAGTTTTAATAGAAATACCTAAGTAATCAGCAATTTCTATATTAGTCAAACCTTCTTTTTTACTCATGATTAAAACCTGTTTGCATTTTTTTGGAAGGACTTCAATTTCCTGTTCTAGCAAAGCTAATTTTCTATTTAGGTTTTCATCATATTCCTGTTGAATTACCGTGGTTAAGGTATCCGAAAAGGTTTTTTCAAGAAAATATGTCTCTCGACTGTATTTTTTTATATGGTCTAGGTATTTGTGTTTAATACTTTTATACAGCCATCCTTTAATAAAGGTATTCTCATTTAAGGTGTCCCGTTTTTCCCATAATTTAAAGAAGATGTCTTGGACTAAATCTTTTGCTAAAAGCTCGTCTCTGCAGAGGCTTTTGGAATAAACATACATATCGTTATAGTACAAATCGATTACTCTAACAAAGACTTTTTTATCGCTGTTTTGCATTGCGATAATATCATCTTTATTAAGTAATTCGTTAGGATTCATACAGTGTTTTCTTTTAAACACTTCAATATTATTAATAAATATTGAAAATAACCAAGGGTTTTGTAAAAACCAATCGTTACACTAATAACAATTCGACAATTCTCAACGAACGATGAAGAAAAACAACAATATTTCGATAATCATTAACAAATTTTTGAATAATACAGCGAGTCCAGAAGAAATTCAAGTTTTAACGGCTTGGATCAAGAGAAACCCTGAGGCTTATAAGGATTATGTAGAACTGCACTATTTAATTACGCGCGATAAAAACAATGGCGAAGCCGAACATTTTAAAAAAGACTTACTGTTTAAATTTAATAGTATGTTTAAAAAACAGAAGCGTGCACAAGTGTGGTTAAAGTATGCTGCTATATTAATTGTGGCTTTAGCTGGCACAAGCTATTTGTTTTTAAAGCAATCTGGAACGGCTGTTAAAGTCCAACAAGAAGTAACTATTACATTTGGAAATGGAAAACAAGATATATTGAATACTAAAGCTTTTCATGTTATCTCTAACGCCAATGCCGTTGTAGCGAAACAGGAAGGAACAAAACTTATATACAATGTAGATGAAGTCAATACCATAGATGAACATCAGCCGCTCGTTTACAATACCGTACATGTACCTTATGGAAAAACTTTTCAGGTGGTTTTGTCTGACGGTACAGAAGTCCACTTAAATTCAGGAACTACTTTTACTTACCCGACTGCTTTCTATACCACTGGAGAACGACATGTGGAATTGATCGGAGAAGCCTATTTCTCGGTGACTTCAGATTCGTTAAGACCTTTTATGGTACAATCTAAACTATTAGAGACGCGTGTTTTAGGAACAGAGTTTAACTTTTCAAGTTATCCGGACGATGATGTTGCACATGTGGTTCTGGTTGAAGGGCGTGTGGCTGTGTCTCAACAAGAAAACCTTGCTTCAGCTGAAGTGTTTTTAAAACCCAATCAAATGGCCACTTATAGTCCGAATCAAGATGATATAGAAGTGACCGATGTAGATGTAAGCCGCTATACCGCTTGGATCTCAGGAATACTTTATTTTAGAAATGAAACATTCTCTCACATTGCAAAAAAATTAGAACGACACTATTCTGTTAAAATTGATATTGAAAATGACAGTTTAAAATCAGAAAAATTTACAGGACGCTTTAAAACCGAAAGTATAGAAGAAGTACTACAAGGTTTTCAAAGACTTAAAACCTTTGAATACGTTTTAAAAGACGATCATATTATATTAACTCATAACACCAAAAAGCCTATGCCATAAACCCAATTAACATTGTGAAGCCTCTGCATTAAACCAACAGAGCTACCAAATATTTAATAGCTAAAAATTAACCATTAAACCACATTAATATATGAAAAACGCACTATACAGAGATTATTTTAGAGCAAAAATAAAGCTGAAAATAAAAATGCTGACCTTATTTTTATTTGCAGTCTTGTTTCAGGTTAGCGCTAAACCCTCTCATGCTCTGCAATTCATTTCAATGAAAATGGAGAATGCCACTTTAAGTACCATTTTTAATGAAATTGAACGTAACACAGATTATAACATTCTTTATAAAGATGCCACGCTTGATTTAAATAGAAAAGTGTCGGTAGACGTCCATGATGTAGAAATAGGAACCCTAATGGGACTCGTGTTAGAAGAATGCAATGTGTCTTTTGAAATTAGGAGAAAGCTAATTGTATTGATTGCAAAAGATACTATACCAAACAAGGCTTTACAAAGCTCCGAAGATGTTATTCGTATAACAGGAAATGTAACAGACGAGAACAATTTACCACTACCCGGAGTGAGTGTTATAGTTAAAGGAAGTAATATTGGGGTTTCTACAGATTTTGATGGAAATTACGCCTTGGATGTTGATCAAGGTAAAACTTTGGTATTCTCTTACGTAGGCTATGAGACCACAGAACGCATTGTTGGTGTAGAACAAACCATAGATGTGGCTATGACACCTGGATTAAATAACTTAGATGAAGTTATTATTACAGCGATTGGAACTACACAATTAAAAGATAAATCTGGAGCGACCAGTTCTTCTATTAAATCTGATAATATTGAACGCTCTGGAGAAACAGGGTTAATTAACTCTATGGCTGGAAAAGCTTCTGGAGTACGTATTGGAAAGTCTAACGGAGATCCTGGAGCTGGATCTTCCATTCAAATTCGTGGTGCCAATACAATTGAAGGTGCCAGTCAGCCTTTAATCATTTTAGATGGTATACCAGTAAGTAATGATAATATTGGGAGTGTCACTGTAAGCCAGCAATCCCGATTAGATGATATTAACCCAAAAGATATTGCTTCGGTACAAATATTAAAAGGTGCATCGGCAGCAGCGCTTTGGGGATCTCGTGCTGCAAACGGGGTGATAATGATTACTACAAAAAGTGGTCAGCTAAATAAGAAACCTACGGTACAATATTCGTTCTCAAAATCTTATGATGATATTAGTGTTAAAACCCGTTTACAAAACGCTTACGGACAAGGACGAGATGGTGTTTACAATGTATCTTATGGTGAATCTTGGGGAGATAAAATAGCAGATCGTTCAGGAGAAGCCGATGTTGTAGATACGGATGGTGCTTTTTTTGTATCGAACACCACAGGTGAACGCTATTACAATGTGATTGATAAAAACTCTACAGCAACGTATAGAGACAGCAATTACGATAAAGTATTTAGAACAGGAAGTTACGACCAACACAATATTTCTGTGAATGGAGGTGGAGAAAAAGCCTCTTACTTTTTTAGTTACGAAAATCTAGCTCAAGAAGGGATTATACAAAACTACGATTACAACCGCCAAAACATTAGACTGAACACTAAATTTCAAGTCACCGATTGGTTAACATGGAACAACAGAGTGTCTTACACCAATACAACATCTAACCGAATTGTACAAGCCGGAGAAACAACTAATGGCGTATTATTAGGTTTGTTAAGAGGTTCGCCAGATTTTGATATCACAGATTATAAAGGGACTTATACTACAGCAAGCGGAGATATTTATACCAACCGCCAACGTTCTTACAGAAGACATTTAGGAGAAGCAGAAAACCCGATTTATAACAACCCGCTTTGGACACTAAATGAACAAAAAGCACCGAGTGATGTAAACAGATTTATTATCAATCCGGAATTAACTGTAGATCCTGTACATTGGTTAAAAATTATTTTACGTGGAGGTATGGATTATTATAACGATACCAGAAGTGAGTTTTACCCCATAGGATCGGCTAGTAGTACACGTAGTGGTGGTTACTGGAGCCAAACAGATATTGTAAATAAAGAACTTAATTTTGATGGAATTGCTATCGCTAATCACGATTTTAATGAAAACATAGAAGTTTCTGCAACTTTAGGATTTAACTATAATGATAGAGACCGTGTAGTAAATTATAATACGATTAGCCCGTTTGCAGTAGATTCAGATTTAACCACTCCCGATTTAAATCCTGATCAGTCTGCAACCTCTTGGGATAGAACACTAACAAAAATACGATCTAATCGTGGTTACGGTATTTTAGGTATTAACCTTTACGAACAATTATTTATCAATTTATCTGGAGCTATGGAAGCTGCATCAACCATTAAAGGTAGTTTTTTCTATCCTTCAGTTGAATTGGCTTGGCAATTTACAGATATCTTACCAACAGAAGTAATGAGCTTTGGAAAGTTTAGAGCCACATGGGGTAAAGTAGGGATACAACCCGAACCTTATAAATTTGAAACTTTGGCGACTACAGGATTTTCATCTTTTGGTGGTGCATTTATGGTCGATTCAGAAAAAGGGAACTCTAATTTAAGACCAGAAATTAAAACAGAATGGGAAGTTGGTACAGATTTACGATTCTTTAAAGATTGGATTAGTTTAGGAGTTACATACTATAGTAATGAAACCAAAGACATTTTATTTGCTGTAAAAGCAAATCCGAGTTCAGGTTTCAGTACCAATTATAAAAATGCAGCAGTTATCGAAAACAAAGGACTTGAAATAGATTTTACAAGTAAGTTGATGCAAACAGAAGATTTAAGATTGTCTTTAAATGCTAACTATAACAACAATAGAAATAAAGTTGTTGATATTGCTGGCGCAGAAACAGTAGATATTGGAGGGACTTCCAAAGCCGTTAAAGGTTATCCAATGAGTTCTTTTTATTTACCAGGAACTTTAAGAAATGCTGATAATAGTTTAGACTTAGACGCTAACGGGTTTCCGCAATTAGATACCGAAAGTCGTGTATTAGGCGATCCAAACCCAGATTGGCGTGGTGGCTTAGGGATGAGTTTTGAATATAAAGACTTCGATTTTAATTTCTTATTTGAACACTCTCATGGAGGAGATTATATAAACCGTACCAATATTGTGCTTTACGGTTTTGGAAACCATGCCAATGTGGCCAAAGAAATCACCTTATCGGAAGAGTTAGTTAATGTAAATGGCGATGTGTTTGCTGCAGGAACTACAGTTCGTGGAAATATAAGAGATTTTGGGAATGGAAATGTATTACTAGATGAATCTTGGTATCGCGGTATAGGCGGTGGCTTAGGATTTAATAAGACTAATGATCTTTATATTGAAGATGCGACATGGACCAAACTTAGAAATGTGACGGTAGGGTATACTTTAACAAACCTGAAGTTGAGTAAAAAACTAGCTTTAGAATCTTTACGAGTTTCGGTTACTGGACGAGATTTAATTTTATGGACAGACATTTTAGATGTCGATCCAGAGACCAATAACTACGGGGTGAGTAATGCTTTCGGTATGAATTACTTTAACAACCCAGGGACACGATCTTTTTTGTTTAACATTCAAGCTAATTTTTAAAATCCAATGCATATGAAATCCACATATAAAATATATTTATTGATTTTCACGGCCTTTATTTCTTTTGGTTGTGAAAACTTAGTCGACGATTTAAATGAAAATCCGAATCAATTAACTTTAGATGATATAGATGCTGGGCTGTTTTTAAATGGTGCAGAACTCTCAAATATCGCCATTCAATTAGGATCTTACAGCAGAATGTCTGCGTATTGGTCTGGACAACTTGTTGGCTATGAACAAACAGAATTAGAACGCTATCAGTACAATGTTACGAGTAGTACATTTGACTGGGATGGTTACCAAAGTGTATTAACACCCTTACGTGAGATACAAGATAGAACTACAGAAAACACCCTATTATTAGGGATCTCTCAAGTCGTAGAAGCACATTTGGTAGGGACGTACGCCTCGTTATTTGGTGATATTCCGTATTCAGAAGCTTTAACAGATATTGAAAACCCAGCTTTTGATGATCAAGCTGTTGTATTTGAACAATTGCAATTGCTTTTAGATGAAGCTATAGTTAACCTTGAAAATGCAGGTGATTATGGTGTGCTTGAAGATTATATTTTTGATGGTGATAGTGAAAAATGGTTAGAATCTGCGTGGACACTTAAAGCCCGTTATTACACTCACACCAAAGCGTATAGTTTAGCATATAGTGCCGCTATAAATGGTATTTCGTCTAGTGAAAATAATATGATGTTTAATCCGTTAGACATCACCGGAGAAAATAGTACTAAAAATAAGCTTTACGTTTTATTAGAAGCGGGACCATATATGGGAACAACTGGCAGTTATCTTGAAACCTTATTAGATGCTAGCAATAGTGCATCGCGTAATAATGCGAAAACAGACGAAACTGCAAGATCGCAATACTATTTTATAGATCAAACCAGTGGAGATTCTAATCTCGGAATCGCACAAGAATTAGAATCTCAGCCTATGATTACGTATCAAGAGAATCTTCTAATTTTGGCAGAATCAGGGCTTAGAAGTAGTGGATTTTCTACAGGACTAGAGCATTTAAATACCTTAAGAGCGTATTTAAGTACAGGAAATTTTCTTAACGATAATTTTGCTTCAGAACCTTATACTTATGAGGCCTATACTACAGATGATTTTGCAGCTGGCGGGATAGAAAATACTGATAGTATTGATACCGATCGTGCTTTATTAAGAGAAATTATTGAAGAACGTTATGTGTCTGGTTTCACCACGTTTATGGCCTTTGATGATACACGAAGGTTGCAGAAATCAGATTCTGATATTGCTGTACCTTTTCCTTTAAATGTAGCTACAAGTACAGAAAATGTAGAACGTATGTTATATCCTGAAGATGAAATGTTATCGAATACCAATGCGCCTTCAGAGCCTGGTTTATATGAAGCAACAGCAGTTAATCAATAATAAAACAGTTATGAAGATATATAAAGTATCAGATAATACATTGTATGTAAAAGGCGTGTTTACATCCGTTTTTAATAAAAATAACAGCCTTTTATGTTTGTTAGTTACCACTGCATTTTTACAATTGCAGTGTAGCAGCAAAAAAACGGTAACACAAACTAGTAGTCCTGTTGAGATAGCTGAAATTTATGATGCATCTTGGTTAGAAGCAACTCAAGGGAACATTCCTGTGGTGATTAGTGTGCCACATGGTGGAGGTATAAAACCCACAACTATAGCAGACCGGACCTGTGGTGCTCGTGTTGCAGACGATAATACAGCTTTGTTAGCTTACAATATTAGGGACGCATTTAAAGCGCAAGGACAAGAACCTTATTTAATTGTAGCACAAATTGCACGGACTAAAATAGATTTGAATCGCGATATGGAAGAAGCAACTTGTGGAAATGCAGATATGTATACTACTTGGAAGCAATACCACACCTATATTGAAGCAGCTCTGTCTAAGGCCATCGCAGAATATGGCTATGCACTTTATATCGATTTACATGGTCAGAGTCATCCTATTAAACGCTTAGAATTAGGTTACGCTTTATCTAAAACAGATTTAGAGCAGACTAGTACTAGTGACTTAGTTATAGATTCTAAATCGTCTATTCAAAACTTAGTGGATATGACAAAAGACCAATCGACTAAAGATTTATTAATTGGAGAACATGCTTTAGGAACATTCTTTGAAACCAATGGTTTTCCTGCGGTTCCAAGTTTACAAGACCCTTTTCCAAAGGCAGATGAGCCTTATTTTACGGGAGGATATAATACCAGACGCTATACATCTTTAAAGTATCCTAAAGTATTTGGGTTACAAATAGAAGCTAATTATAAGGGGGTTCGTGATTCTGAGGACAATCGGATAGCATTTTCTAAAGCCTTTTCTAAATCTGTTACACAATATTTAGAAGCTTTAGAACAACTCATTCATTAATTTTTTTATTTAATAGTCAGTTCTGGGAGGTTATTTTAGCCTCTCAGAATTTTATTACCGCCAATTTACTCTTGCTTTTTGTCTTCTTAAAAGCAGGTGTTTATCACTGTCTCTAATTATTACAGTAATTTTAAACCCTCAAAAATGAAGTATACAACCGTTTATAAATATCTTTTGGTACTCAGTTTTTGTGCCTCAGGAGCACAAATGTACAGTCAGGAGACCTTTCCAAAAAATGACGTTACCGATTCCCGACCGCAACGCATCGCTTTTACAGATGCGACTATCTTTATAGATCCGTTAACCCGTTTAGATCAGGCCACCTTACTCATAAAAGATGGTGTAATTGTGTCTGTGACAACAGGTAAAACGATACCCAACGGATACACAACAATAGATCTGAAAGGAAAATACATATATCCCTCATTTATAGATATGTTTAGCACGTACGGTCAACCAGAAGTTAAACTCCCTAAAAGAGAAAATCCGTTTATTAAAAGAGAACAAATACAGTCTAGTATTCCCGGACCTTATAATGGGAATGAAGCTATTAAATCGGATTATAGCAGTATAGCGCATTTTGGTGTAGATCATAAACGCGCAATCACCTTAAGAGCCCAAGGTTTCGGTACTGTAGCCAGTATGCGGCCAGATGGTATAGCTCGTGGTACGGCAACATTTGTAGCCCTTGGTGATGGCAATGAAAATACTATGGTGTTAAAAAATAATGTAGCCAGTCATTATTCGTTTAATAAGGGCACATCTACACAAGATTATCCAATTTCACCTATGGGGTCTATTGCATTATTAAGACAAACCTTTTACGATGCCAAATGGTATACTGCAAATCCAGATCGTTCGTTTACAGACTTAGGTTTAGAAGCTATTGAAGCCAATAAAAACTTGCCACAAATATTTGAGGCTAAAGATTGGTTAACAGATATTCAGGTCCGTAATATTGGAGAAGAATTTAATATCGACTTTATTATAAAAGGAGGAGGAAATGAGTATCAACGTATCGCAGAGATTAAAGAACTAAATTCGCCTTTAATTATCCCTATAAATTTTCCGTCGGCATATAATGTATCCGATCCTGTAATTACCAACAAGATTACTTTAACCGATTTAAAGCATTGGGAATTAGCCCCTACAAATCCATCTAGACTAGAGCAGCATGATATTCCGTTTGCACTTACAACATATCCGCAAGAACAACCTTCAGATTTCTTAGAACATTTAAGAACAGCCGTAAGTTATGGATTATCTAAAACAGAAGCCCTAGCAAGTTTAACCACAACACCTGCTAAATTATTAAAGGTAGAGGACTTGGTTGGAACATTAAAACAGGGGACACTTGCCAATTTTATTATTGCTGATGGCGACCTATTTGAAGCCGAAACTTTACTATTAGAGAATTGGATTAAAGGTACAGCTTACCCAGTACAAAACACTATAGACCATGATCTTATAGGGATGTATGCTTTGAAAGCAGGAACTGAGAGTATTACATTGCAAGTGGCGTACAAGAAAGGAAAATTTGAGGCTGAAGTTATTACAGCAGACGGACAAAAAAGTAAAGCCGATTTTAAAATGGATGGCGAACTTCCTGTGTTACAATTTACATCGCAAGGCAATCAATTCAACTTAAAAGGGTGGAAGCGTGTTGTAGGCGACAGTCTTTCTTTTAAAGGCACTGGAGTTGTTAATTTTCATGATTCTGTACAATGGACTGCAGAAAAAATAAGCACTCCTGCAATAGCAGATAAAACACAATCCGTTAAACACCAAGACGAACTAGGAGCTGTATATTATCCTTTTGTCGCTTATGGACGTCCAGATAAAGTGACATCTGAAAAGTTATTAATTACTAATGTCACCATTTGGACCAATGAAGCTGCTGGGATTCTTGAACATACAGATCTACTTTTAGAAAATGGTAAAGTAGCAAAAATTGGAAAAGATTTAGTTGTAAACGATGCGAGGCTTATAGATGGACAAGGCAAACATGTAACGCCTGGAATTATAGACGAACATTCGCATATCGCCTTAAATGGTATTAATGAAGTCGCCCCAAATTCGAGTATGGTACGTATGAATGATGTTATAGATTCTGAAGATCCAGGGATTTACAGAGCCTTGGCGGGTGGAGTTGTTGCTGCACAGTTACTGCATGGTTCTTCAGATCCAATTGGCGGTCAGTCTGCTTTAATTAAATTAAAATGGGGCGCATCACCTGAAGACCTTAAAATAAAAGGGGCAGACCATTTTATAAAATTCGCATTGGGTGAGAATCCGAAACGTTCTAAAAGTGCACCATCTATTCGCTTCCCTAGAAGTTTAATGGGAATGGAACAATTTTATACCGATGCTTTTGTAGAAGCTTTAGCATATGAAAAAAGTTGGAATGCCTACAATCAATTATCAAAGAAAAAGAAAGCAAAAGCTATTATGCCTCGGAAAAATTTAGTCCATGTAGCCATGTTAGAGGTTATAAAAGGGGAGAGGTTTATTTCGTCACATTCCTATCAACAAAAAGAGATGCTCATGCTTATGGATGTGGCCGACCGTTTTGGATTTACCATAAATACCTTTACACATGCTTTGGAAGGCTATAGAATTGCCGATAAAATGCGAGAACATGGTGTAGGAGGTAGTACCTTTTCTGACCGATGGAATTTTAAATGGGAAACCCGAAATGCGATTCCTTATAATGCTACTATTATGAATAATGAAGGTGTGGTTACAGCTATTAATTCGGATAGTGGAGAAACAATTAGACATTTAAATCACGAAGCCTCTAAGGCTATAAAATACGGGCAAACCTCTGCAGAAGATGCTTTAAAAATGGTGACTCTAAATCCTGCTAAATTATTACACTTGGATGATAGCATGGGGAGCATAAAGGTTGGGAAATCTGCAGATGTGGTTTTATGGTCAGGACCTCCGTTATCTGTATATTCTAAAGCAGAAAAAACCATAATTGAAGGCGCTATATATTTTGATATAGAACAAGACCGAGCGCTTAGAACTCTTATACAAGACGAACGTGCTCGGATTTTAAGTAAAATGGATGGATTAGACAACAGCGCTATTCCTGCTAAAATATCTCGTGAAAAACCTGAGTTTGATTGTGAATACATTCAAATGGCCAATTAACAAAAACATTTAAATTATGAAAGTTTATACATACATAACCCTTTTGCTAGTCATGGTGTCCGTTTTATTTTCAAGCAACATGTACGGGCAGTTACCACTTGCGCCACAGTCCCAAACAGCTCCAGTGTTGTTGGTCGGCGGAACTGTACACACCGGAGACGGACGTGTTTTAGAAGATACAGCCGTTGGTTTTACTGAAGGAAAAATTACTTATTTAGGTCCTGAGGATGCACTAGGCGAAGAAAAAAAAATGTATACCATTATGGATATTTCTGGACAACAAGTTTATCCAGGTTTTATTCTTTTAAATTCGACTATCGGCATTCAGGAAATAAGTGCTGTTCCACACTCTAACGATGTTTTGGAAGAAGGCGATTTTAATCCCAATCTAAATACCGTTTATGCATTCGATACCGGATCGAGTTACATCCCAACATTGCGTTTTAATGGGATTTTATATGTAGAGTCAATCCGTCCAAGAGGCATTATTTCTGGTACCTCTGCGGTAATGGAATTAGATGGTTGGAATTGGCAAGATGCTGTATTTAAAAAAGAAGCCGCGATTCATTTACATTGGCCGTCTTCATTAAAAACAGTAACAGATGAAGCAACCAATACGTTGCAAATGAATACTAATCCGTCATATAACATACATCTTAAAGCCCTAGATCATTTATTTACTTCATCTAAAACCTATCACAATACTAAAACGAGGCGGATGAACTTAAAGCTAGAAGCTTTGGAAGGTTTATATTTAGGCGATAAAACACTCATCATTCATGCCAAGGAATCTAAAGAAATTATTGAAGGCATACTGTTTGCTGAACAATTTGGAGTTAAACGTATAGCGTTAGAAGCTTCAGCTTCTGTATTAGAAATCACCTCTTTTTTAAAAGCACATGACATTCCCGTGATACTTCCACCAACTTATAATTTACCACGATCTCCAGACATGGATTACGATATGTATTACAGTCTACCTAATACACTTATAAAAGCAGGGATTGTTGTCGCTTTAAATCATTCAGGATCCTTATCGAACGCTATGAATTTACCGTTTTATGCAGGAACAGCAGCTGCCTTTGGTTTAGACAAAGCAACCGCATTACAAACTATTACCTTAAATCCTGCTAAAATATTAGGTATTGATGATCGTATAGGGAGCATTGCAGTAGGTAAAGATGCCAGTTTATTTGTCTCTGCTGGTGATGCATTAGATATTCAGTCTAATATCTTATCTCTAGCCTTTATTCGTGGTAAACAATTAATACTTGAGGGCCCGCATCAGGAGAATTTTAAAATGTATTCAGACAAATTTAATCATGAAAAATAAGACCATTTACTTCAGTATGTATAGCATTAAGAATCAAGGCTTACTATTTGTTTTTCTGTTTACAATAGCCATAAGTTTTGGACAAAAAGAAAAATTTAAAGGGCAACCTCCGATTAAGATTGTACCTACAACGTCTAAACCCGTCCAGAAACAGTGGAAAGGCGACTATAATTTTCCTGATCATGGCATCACCTTTTCTAACACCTTTGATGGTGCTCGATTAAACGGAATTATTCAAAATAATGATAGTACATATACGGCTTTGATTACTTCAGAAAATACGCCCGTAAATATGAGTCCGTGGTACGCTTTTAAAGTTTGGGGAAACTCAAAACAAACTATAAATTTAGTATTAACCTATCAAGAATCTATTAAACATCGGTATTATCCTAAACTGAGTTATGATGGTAAACATTGGACAACCTTAGATTCTTTACGGTATGAGGCTATTGATAAAGGCGATGAAACCTTTGGCAGTCGCGCTTTACCAAAATCTGTTAAATTACAATTAGATATTAGTCCAGATACTTTATGGGTCGCAGGGCAGGAGTTGCAAAATTCACATCTTGTAAATAGTTGGATGGATAGTTTAACACAACGCTCATACATTACCAAAAATACCATTGGGAGTAGTACGGAAGGCAGGCCATTAAACATGATTCGTGTAGGGAAAAAAACACCTAAAAACATGATTATGATTATTTCTAGACAGCATCCGCCAGAAGTTACAGGTTATCTGGCTATGAAAGCTTTTGTAGAGACTCTTTCTTCAGATTCTAAATTAGCGAAAAAGTTCAGAAAAACCTTCACCACTTTTGTGGTCCCTTTAATGAATCCTGATGGAGTAGATGGTGGATTTTGGAGGCATAATGCAGGTGGTATAGATTTAAATAGAGATTGGGCTAACTTCAATCAGCCAGAAACACGTGCAGTAAAAGATTTCATGGAAGGTGTGGTCGCAAAACATCAAGGCAAGTTTTATTTCGGTATCGATTTCCATTCCACCTGGGATGATATTTATTATACGGTCGATCCGAAACTAAAAGGAAATATGCCTAATTTAGTCACCGATTGGTTAGAGCAATTAAAAGAAAAAATTCCAGGTTACGACCCGAATATTAGTCCGAATGATAACTTAATCCCTACAGCAGTGTCTCGAAATTATTTCTTTGTTAAACATGGTGCAGAAGCTTTAGTTTTTGAAGTGGGCGACAATACCTCTAGAGACTTTCTTAAAACCAAAGCCATTATGGGAGCCAATGCGCTTATGAAACTAATGCTTGAAAACATTAAAACAATTAATTAATATTTTAGAACCCAAAACGAAAACCTAATGAGAAGATTTATATATATAATACCCTTTATACTCTTAGTCTTAAATTGTAAAGAACAACCCGTTACACCAACAGGTTTGGTTTCAGAACAAGCCATGGTCGTTTCTGCACGCGAGGAAGCCTCTAAGATTGGTGTAGAAATCATGAAAAAAGGAGGAAATGCTTTTGATGCCATGGTGGCTACAGAGCTTTCATTAGCCGTTGCTTATCCCTTTGCTGGTAACCTTGGTGGTGGCGGATTTATGGTGTATAGAACGGCTAGAGGCGAAGTAGGCGCTTTGGATTACCGTGAAAAAGCACCCTTAGCTTCACATAAAGATATGTATTTAGACTCTTTGGGTCAGGTTATTCCTAAAATGAGTACTTCTGGAGCCACAGCATCCGGAGTTCCAGGTACAGTGGCTGGTGTTATGGCTGTTCATGAAAAATTTGGAAGTTTACCGTTAAGTGAAATTATGGCACCAATTATTGCTTTGGCAAAACACGGCGTTGTTGTAACCAATAAGCAAGCAGAACGATTAGAACGCACTAGAAAACAATTTATAAAAGTTAATGGGGAAACTACAAAATTTGCGCAAGTCTTTAAAGCGGGAGATACCATTACATATCCAGAGCTAGCCCATACTTTAGAGATTATTATGGCCGAAGGAAAAGATGGCTTTTACAAAGGGCTAGTGGCAGAAACCTTAGCCGCTTTTATTCAAGAGCGCGGTGGATTAATAACCGTAGAAGATCTGGCTAAATATGATGCGAAATGGAGGGATCCAATAGTGTTTGATTATAAAGCATTAAAAATTATTTCTATGAGTCCACCAAGTAGTGGCGGGATGACTATTAACCAGATTTTTAAAATGATGGAACCTTATAATCTTGCCGAATATGGTCATAATTCAGCACAAACAGTTCAAGTTTTTACAGAAGCATCTCGACGTGCTTATGCTGATAGAAATTATTATTTAGGCGATCCTGATTTTGTAGATATTCCGTACGATATGCTTTTAAATGATACTTATTTAAAAGAAAGAATGTCTGATTTTTCTTTTGAAAAAGCAACATTATCTTCAGATGTTAGTCATGGTGATGTCGCGATTTATGAAAGCATGGAGACGACTCATTATTCTATAGTCGATCAGGATGGAAATGCAGTTTCTGCAACAACCACTTTAAATGGGGGTTATGGATCTAAACTATATATAGACGACTTAGGGTTCTTTATGAATAATGAAATGGACGATTTTAGTTCTAAACCAGGTGTACCCAATATGTTTGGATTAATTGGAGCCGAAGCAAATAGTATTGCGCCTGAAAAACGTATGTTAAGCAGTATGACGCCTACCATAGTTGAGAAAGATGGTAAATTATTTATGGTTGTTGGAACGCCTGGAGGGTCTACCATAATTACGGCTGTAGCACAAACCATTATTAATGTTTATGAGTTTAATTTAAGCATGCAAGATGCTGTAAATGCACCGCGATTTCATCACCAATGGTTGCCTGATCAGATTATATTTGAGCCTAACGGGTTTTCTAGTGGTTTAATAGATACACTAAAAACTAAAGGGTATTTAATTAATGAAGAACGCACACCAATTATTGGTAAAGTCGATGCTATTAAAGTGCTTACAGATGGTGCTTTAGAAGGAGGCGCAGATAAACGTGGAGATGATACAGCTGTTGGGTTTTAAGGTATATTGCTCACTGTCATTCAGAACACAGTGATGAATCTTTTGATTGTTAGTTAGGATTATTTTTGGAGTCTTAATCATGAGATTCCTCGACGCCTCGGAATGACAAGGTTACTTGGACTGATAGGGTTTATTGGTTATTGTCATTCAGAACGCAGTGAAGAATCTTATGAATGTTGGTTGGGATTATGTTTGGAGTTCTGATGATGAGATTCCTCGTCCTCGGAATGTCACTGAATATTTGTAATGGCAGGATTTATTGATTATTGTCATTCAGAACGCAGTGAAGAATCTTATGAATGTTAGTTGGATTTTGGATTGGAGTTCTGATGATGAGATTCCTCGATGCCTCGGAATGACAATATTACTTGTAATTACAGGATTTATTGATTACTGTCATTCAAAACGCAGTGATGAATCTTTTGATTGTTAGTTAGGATTATTTTGGAGTCTTAATCATGAGATTCCTCGTGCCTCGGAATGATAGGGTTACTTGGAATGACACGGTTTTTTGCCTAACAGTTTTGAAAAATTAGTGGTGTTAACTTTATAAAATACAGAAAAAAATGACACTAAAACCTCAAACAATTGTATCAGTATATATCCTATAGGTCTAGTATGCATGTGTTTTAACTATATTATTATTGAGAAAGAAATTAGAATATCTCAACTATTTAGAATAATTCTAATTATTTTTACGAGAAATATGGTTCTTGTGTTAGCTCAATATTTAAAATAATAAGTATCATCAAATACATATAAAAATGCTAAAAGATTTTTCTGAATATATTAAAGACTTTGAAAATACACTAAAAGATGTTTTTCATCAGCGATATGATATACATCAATTTAGTAAAGAACGCGGACTTCCAGTTGTTGTTTTAAGAGATATTATGGCAAAGGCGCCTTTATCTGTTGCTATTCCTGAGAATTATGGAGGGCGAGGTGTTAAAGTAAATGAATGCCTGCGAATGCTATCTGCTGCCTCTTACGAATCTTTACCGTTATCCTTAACATTTGGGATTAATATCGCTTTATTTCTAGAACCCGTAGCAAAATATGCGAATGAAAGTGTAAAGGGCACCATTTTTAAACGCTTTCTAGAAAAGCAAAACATGGGTGGTTTAATGATTACCGAACCCGATTTTGGTAGTGATGCGCTTGGGATGCAAACCTATAACGAAAAAGTAGAAGATGGCTATACTATTAAAGGAACTAAGCACTGGCAAGGTTTAACCGGAATGGCCGATTATTGGCTTATCACTTCACGTGGTAAAAGTGCAAATGGAAATTTAAATAGAGATATCGACTTTTTTATCTGTGATGTTAGTCAGCCAAATCAACAAATAACAGTCGAGGAGTATTACGACAACTTAGGATTGTATATGATTCCTTACGGGAAAAATAAAGTCGATGTACAGGTACCTGAAAATTATAAATTAGAACCGCACAGTTCTGGGGTTAAAATGATGTTAGACGTGTTACACCGAAGCAGAATGCAGTTTCCTGGTATGGCTTTAGGTTTTATAAAACGCATGTTAGACGAGTCTATTAAATACTGTACAGAACGTGTTGTGGGTCAAAAGAAACTAATAGAATTAGATCAGGTAAAATATCAAATTTCAACCATTCAAAGTTCTTATACTATTGCCTCTGCGATGTGTTATAGAAGTAGTACACATAGTGGGATTGATCATGATTTAGCGAATAGCGGAATAGAAGCCAACACCATGAAGGCTTTTGTAACAGATCTTATGCAAGATGCGGCACAAACCTTAACCCAATTATCAGGTTCTAAAGGTTTTAAAATGGAAAATATTGGAGGTCGAGGTATTATGGATAGTAGAGCATTTCAGATTTTTGAAGGCTCTAATGAAATGCTTTATACTCAAATAACAGAAATGATTTTTAAACTCATGAAACGCAAAAAAGAGTTTAATATTTACCGCTTCTTAAAAGAATTTAATCTGACTACACAATCGTATGCTTATTTTAAAGATTATATCGATTTTAGTGTAGATATAGATATGAAACAACGAAAAATGATTGATTTAGGAAAAGTGTTTTCTAGAATCATTTCCATCAATTTTGTGTTAGATATGCAGGATAAAGGGTTTAGAACAGACTTAATTACAAATTGTGTAGAGCTATTAAAACTAGATGTTTCAAATTTAATTAACTCCTTTCATTCAAAAAATACGGTGATTCAAATTGAAGATTATAATGAAAACAGTCAGTGGTATAATTTCATTTAATCTGTTTCTCAGTTCTTAAGCGTGCACGCTAGCAGTAACTTAAGGCTTTTAATATAAACACGGTATATAAAACATCTATTGTCTTATATACCGTGTTGTTTTTTGGCCATCATTTTATATAGCCGGTCAGCTATGTATTTAAAATTTGAATCCTAAATTTGCTACTAGATGTCGTGGCTTTTGTGGTGCTAAGCGGTAAGACCAATAAGTTTCGTCTGTAAGGTTATTTAGTTTTACACCTAACGAAAAGCGGTTCACGTGGTACGTTACACCAAAATCTAAAACGGTATAAGATGGAATGGTTACCGTAGCATCAACAGTATTGGTTTGAAAAGACGAACTTCCGTAATTACCTCCTAAACCAAAAACTAAGTTGTTTTTATGTTTTAATGGTACTGTATAATCTAACCACCAATTCACTAAAGATTTCGGACCTGCACTTGCTGGTCTTAAACCATCTTCGGCACCATCTTCCGTATTTTGTAATTCACTTTTATTATAAGCATATCCAAAAATTAGGTTTAATTGAGGTAGGGGATTGGCAATAAATTCTACTTCTATTCCCTTACTAGTTTGTCCGCCATCCTGAATATCAAAATCACTATCATCCGGATCTTCACGTACAATATTCTTCACGTCGATATTGTAATAACTAATAGACCCTGAAATTTTATGTTTTAATACATTAAATTTAAGTCCACCCTCAAACTGATTCGCATGTTCAGGATCAAAACTATTGCCATCTGCCCCAGTGCCATTCTGATTGGTAAAACCGTTCATATAATTTCCGAAAGCCGATACTTGATCAGGAATCACTTCATATACCAATCCTAATTTAGGAGATAGCGCATTCTGATTATATGTACCATCACTTTCACCTGTAAGCATGTTATTTGTGCCTTCATCATTAAAACGATCAAAACGCAGACTTAACATGGCTAATAAACGGTCTGAAATATTAATAACGTCAGAGACATAAGCACTATATGTATTGGTTGTTTGATTTCTAAGCGTTCTGGTACCATTGCTCATTTCTGCATCTATATAAGCTTTATTAAATTCGTTATAATAGTCGGCGCTACCGTATTCAAATTCTGACGTATTGATATATGATATATCACGATCTTGGTGGTAATTATAATAATTAACCCCAACAACCATTCTGTTTTTTAGTGAACCTAAATTAAATTCACCAGTAAAGTTTTGCTGAATATTAGTAGAATTATACCCATAATATCCAGAGTTTACACGTGCTCTAAAAGTGTTTTCTGAGCGGCCATCAATACGAGAGGTATAGCCATCATGAAAGACACTTGTTCTGGCAAAACTGGTAGACGATGTCCAAGTATCGGAGAGTTTATGTCTGATTTCACCAAAAATATCAATGTTTTCTGTTTCGTAAAAGATGTCGTTAGAAGTATAAGACGTATTATAATATGCTAGAAAATCTTCAGCACTGCGTTCAGAAAGATCTCCAGTATCTGGATTATGTCTAACAGGAGAAGTTCCTTTAGACTTAGTATACTCCAAATCGAAATGTAAAGTGGTATTGGCACTAAGCGTATAGGTTAGTGACGGTGTAAAAGCGGTGTTGTTGAAAAATCCAGCATCCTGAAAACTCTTTTCGCCGTGTACGGCACCATTTACTCTAAACAATAAAGATTTAGACGAGTTAACCGGCGTATTTACATCAAAAGTTAGTCGGTTTAAATTCCAGCTTCCACCATTATAAGCTACGGCACCACCAAAATTATCATGTGGTTTTTTAGTTACTCTATTTAATAAGCCACCATAAGACACTTCAGAACTTCCAAATAAGGTAGCCGATGGGCCTTTTAGTACTTCAATACGCTCTAAATTTACAGGATCTAATGCATTTTGATTAAAAGTGGTTAATCCATTACGTATTTTAGGTTCTACTTGAAATCCTCTAGATAAGAACGTGATTCTGTTTTGATCGAATCGCACAGGCACACCCGCACCAACCACATTTTTTAAAGCGCCATCTAAATCTGTTACACTTTGGGCTTCCATGAGGTCTTGTGATACAGTAATATAGACTTGCGGATTCTCGATGTTAGAAATGGGTAATCTTGCTACATATTCTGAATTCGCTTTTGCAATAGCGGGCATTTTATCGCCGGTGATGACTATTTCATCTAAATTTTCTTCTTTATTTATTAATTCAATATCTAATTGATTAGCAGAGTCTTTAATAATTTGTACACGTTTAGTAAACGTATCTTTTCCCATATAAGACACTCTTAATAGAAAGGTTCCAGCTGTAGGATTTACAAATTTGTAAAACCCATTTTCATCTGAAATGGTTTTGGCTTTAGAACCTACTAATTCTAAATGTGCAAATTCAATGGGATTGTTTTGGGTGTCTGTGACATTACCTGATAATACGGTCTCTGTATTCTGAGCCTGAATTATAGTACATAATAATAGGAGGGAATACACACTACATTTTTTGAGGAGGATTTTCATTCTAATTTAAAATTTTGCTGCAAAACTAAAAACTTTATTTAGAATAAATAAAAATAACAGAATTATTTGAGAGGCCTGGTTATCACATTAAATTATGCTTGTCTATACAAGTGATAGATGAATTATATGCAGCTTTAAAAATGAAGTGAAAAATGAAATTTTATGATGTAAAACAAAAGTGAATCACCATCATTTAGCATTTACGTTGTGTTCAGGTTTTTGTGAGTTGTAGCAATCTTCACATTTCCCTTGAAGCAAGATTTGAGAAACCTCTACTTTACGATTGGGGATATTAGGAATTTGAACATTAATATCTAAGCATTCTACTTTTCCGCAATTTATACATTGAAAATGAGGATGAATATCTTGATGTACACTGGATGAACAATTATGACATTTCGCATACCATTTGTGTCCGTTTTTACCTAAAAATGAATGTAAAATACCATCATCTTCCAATTTATTCAAGATACGATATACAGTTGTTTTATTCATTTCTGAATGCAACTGTTCTACTAAAGCAATTACTGAAATTGCTGTGGTATCCTGATTAAAGGCGGTGAGTACTATGTCTACCGATTTTGTTTTTCTTAATACACCCATAATACAAAGATAACGCTACTGAGTTGTATAAACAAAAATACCTTATTAAAATAAACGCAACTTAGTTGCGTTAACAATTAATAGTTATATATTTGCAACTAAGTTGTATTAAGATATTATATGATATTATTAAAAGAAAAACCAGATAGTGTAGGAGCTATAGCTAGTACGCTTTGCCTTATACATTGTATTGCAACCCCAGTTTTATTTATGGTACAAAGTTGTGCTTTGGATGGATGTCAAGCAGATGCGGTGCCAACTTGGTGGGGATTTATAGATTATGTGTTTTTAGTGATCGCGTTCTTTTCCATTTATCGCTCTACAAAAACTACTACTTTATATTGGATTAAACCAGCCTTTTGGTTAAGTTTTTTAATGTTACTTTTTGTGATATTAAATGAAAAAAACACTTGGTTTTATTTAAATGAAAATTATATTTATGTTCCCGCATTATCACTCATTGCGTTGCATTTATATAATAGAAAATACTGTACCTGTAACCAAGTTAAATGTTGTGCTTATGAAGGATAAAGAACATATCGAAGCCGTAGGAGATCATCACTTTTCTGCAAATATAAAAACGCCATTACGAGCTGATGCTTTTGAAAAGTCTGATGATGAAAAGATAGAAAATATACAGCATCATTTTAAAATGATAATGCAGGAGATGGGATTAGATGTCACAGACGATAGTTTGTCAGGCACGCCGTATCGTTTTGCAAAAATGTATATTAAAGAATTGTTTTACGGACTAAATCCTGCGAATAAACCAAAACTATCAACGTTTGATAATACGTATGGTTATAAGAAAATGCTTGTAGAACAGCATATTAATATCGATTCGTCTTGCGAGCATCATTTTTTACCTATTGTAGGACATGCACATATAGGATATATACCCACCAAAAAAGTGATTGGACTTTCAAAAATTAATCGTTTAGTCGATTATTATGCTCATCGTCCGCAGGTACAAGAACGTCTAGCAGTCCAAATTTTAAACGATTTACAAGATGTCTTAGAAACCAAAGATGTGATTATAATTATAAATGCAAAACATTTATGTGTATCCTCTCGAGGGATAAAAGACCAGAATAGTTATACCACAACTTTAGAGTATGGAGGATGTTTTTCTAAACGAGCAACCCGAAATGAATTTTTAAATATTGTGGGCGAACAAAAATTATAAGACCTTTTATAACTTATTTTTATATATCGTATTAAATATAAGATATCATGACATACAATCGGTAAAGATGCGGGGAAAGTATCACGGGAGATTTTATTGAGAAAATGAATTTCCTGAATAAAATTGAATTTTAATAATTAAAACACTTATATCCTAATTTATGGAAGCCATTATTACTGTAGTCGGTTTTTTAGGCGCTGGTAAAACCACCTTGTTAAAGTCCTTAATTAACAGTTATGTCGCTAAAGGTTGGAATCCATTTGTCATACTTAACGATTATGAGAATGCCAATATGGATGCCCAACAATTCATGGATCAAATGTCGCCACAATGCATTAAGCCTTTAAGCGGCAGTTGCATTTGTTGTAGTGGTATTATGGAACTTAGAAATACAGTAAATAATATACCTGAACGCAAACATGGGATTACTTTAATTGAAGCTAACGGAACATCTGATGCTTGTGCGTTAATGGAATTTTTAGGTGTTGGGCTCGATTCTCGCTTTTTACCACCCATACAAATTTCTGTGGTCGATGTTGAACATTGGCAACAACGTGGCGAACATAATGAGCTTGAAGCCAATCAGATTCAAGTATCTTCTCTATTGGTTTTAACACATCTTGATAAGGTTATTGATACTAGAAAAAGAGAAGTCATTTCACAATTACAACACCTAAACGCTACAGCTAAGATTATACCTATGGATGATTTGGACGTATTATTACTTCCAGAATTAATGCCTTCTAAGAATGCAGTGCAACAGTTAGACCATATAAAGGCACATTGGGCATCCTGCTCAGTCGATTTACCAAATTTACCGAACGCGACTTACATTCATACCTTATGTAACGCCTTGCCAAAACATCTGTTAAGAGTAAAAGGCTGTACCGTACTTGGCGACGATACGAATTACACTTATTTTGAACGGACTCCAAGTGGAGAAGTTCACATTAGGCCCTTTAACGGCGTACCTATAACGGGTTCTAAATTGCTCACTATTGGACCAGGGAGTGATCCTTCTGCTTTAGAGCAACTCATTACAGCAATGCTTTTAAAAGATTAAATTTTCATACTAAACATTAGTACAGTTATTTCCCAATTATAAAATAGATAGCATACATGAAAAAATTACCTGTAACCGTGTTAAGTGGTTTTTTAGGTGCTGGTAAAACCACACTATTTACTTCTGCTAGGTATTAGGGGCAGCTTTATTTCTGTAACAGTGTATTAATATGCCTCCAAAAATCACGTTTCATATTAACGACATCAATTTTTGTATAGATGTTAATATCCCGTTGCGTATTTTCTTTCGGTGTTTTAAAGGTTTCTAATGTAGTCCATTCCGGATAGATTAGAGCCTCTATAATGGCTACATCCCACATAATCCAAGTGGTTTTTTCAGGATCTTTTTTGGTCCACCAGCGGGTATATGTTTCCCAACGGTTCACCAAATAATCAGGCATATTACCTTTACCTTTTAGTTGTGTATCGACCGTAGTTTTCTTAAATACCAAATGCTGACTCGTGGTCGCCGTCATAACTCTTAAGTTTAGTTTAGGATGGTTTAAAAGGACATTAACGGCAAGGGTATCATTTCCTGAATTGAACTCTTTTTTATCATAGGTATTAGCTTTTGGATTGTGCCAAAACCCTAAATAGTTCACTTGAATTTTAGGAATGATGGTTTCATCTAAAAGTATCGCAGATGCCACATTCGTGCACGACCCTAAAATAACGAGCTGTAAGGTTTGTCCTGCCTTAAGTTGATGGGCTTTTTTAATGATAAAACGCGCTGCTTCAGAATCCTGAGGCTGATCTGGAGCCTTTAAGGCGTCGTTACTTCCTAAGGGTAATGGTATATCTGTTCTATTCATTAACGTCATAAGCCGTTCATTAATATGCTGACTTTCTACAACTGTGCTATCTGTAGCATAAGGAGAAGTATGAAACTGAGCCGAGGTAATCCCGAGCAGATTAAATTTAGGTTCGCCAACAGCACGCACAATAGCAAATAAATCGTCTACTTCATTGGCGGTATCCGCATCAATAATGATAGGGATTTTTTGAATATCTGATTGTGCTTTACTAATCTGAAGTGTTAATATAATAACACACAGTACACTGAATTTTAATAGTTTTATAAACATCTGATTTCTTTTTTTAACGTGATTAACGTCGTCTTAAAATAAATATCTAGCTCCAAACTGAAACTGTCTTGGTGGCGCTGCATTTCTTGCTACAATGCCACTTCCTGCAGGACCTTCTTGAATTTGATTACTTTGCGTGGCATTATTACTAAACCCACTTAGGTTTACGGTATTAAATACATTAAACACATCTGCGCGTAATTCTATGTGATGTCCTTCAGTCAATTTAAATTGGTACTGAATCGCAAAATCGAAAGTGTAGGACCAAGGCAATCGGTCACTATTTCGGCTTTCTCCTGGCGAGCGGTCACTGTTCCCGCTATAGTTTTCTCCAAACCCTGTGCCGTCTCCATTTAAATCTCGGGTTAGAAATTGTTCAAACTCACTTGATACAATACTGGTATTTGGAATTCTATTAATGGGTTGTCCGCTTTGCAATAACCCTGCAAGAGTAATTGCCAATCCTTTAGCAGGATATAGATTTCCAATCGCATTGATAAGATGTGTACGATCGTTTATTGACGGCCCAAATTCTTGATCGTAATTATTAGCATCCATCGCTCTAAAATTAATCCCTTCTGTATCGTTTTTAGACGAGGATAACGTATAATTTAGGCGATACCCAAAGATGCCGTCGCCACGATCTTGTTGGTAATTAAAACTTAAAGCTGTATAACGCGAACGTCCTTCACTTTCTGTTATAATCACGCTACGTGCGATTCCCGTAACCCGATGTCCATTAATCGTGGCACCGCTATTGTCTATAGGAATGGGTCTGGACAAATCTGCTTCGGCTGCTGTACGCACATCATTTTGTGTAAAATCTTCAGCTATAGGAAACTCTGCTGCAGCATTTAAATTACGGAGTCTGAATAGATCTCGACCTTCATTATGCACCAGATCGACATAAAATAAGCTGCTTTGATTGATTTGTAATTGATATCCCAAAGAAAACTGATGGGTATACGGATTTTTATACCCATTAGGATTTAGAATACGGCGCTCGTTACTAAATACACTTTCCCTTTGGTCTTGTAAACTTTCTCCAGAGGGCCCATTTAAATATGTTATGTTATCATCTTCCACAAAAGAAGCCGATAAATTGCCTTGAAAGGTTACCCGATCAATATTAGTGTCTGATGGCAGAATTCCTAAATCTATAAACTCTTGAATTTGCAATTTATAGTCGGCGCCATCTGTATTCTGTTGCAAGGCATCGCTATATAATGCATAATTTATTTTATCATAAAATACGCCATAACCTCCGCGAATACTCGCATGATCGCCTAATTTATAATTAAAATTAAATCGTGGAGCAATATTATTAACATCACCTTTAGTATTACCGCCTTTAGACAAGTTATCGTAATCGTAGCGCAAACCGTAGATGATTTTAAGTTTATCTGTAGCGCTCCATTCATCTTCTAAATACAACGAATAAATATTTTGTGTCGCTCCGAACGATTGCGGCCGAAGTTCGACATCATAAGAGGTTACAGTAGCATCCGACGGAATATCAGTAATACTTATATTGCTCCCCAAATTCGCATTGCTTAAGTCGTTTAATTGGTCTTGAGTTAACCGTACGGTATAATTGCCGTTAGGATTTCCTCCGCCTGTAAGTCTATGTTTTCCTGAAATCAGACCTAAACCTGCTTTAAGAGTATGTGGCCCCATGTAGAATTTTCCTTTTTGTTGAAACTGAAACGTGTTTTCTAATTCATCGAAATCGAAACCAGGCCGACCAATAATTGCAATGGCTGACGAGGCTGGATCTAATAGGGTAACACGTGGACTATCAGAATCTATCGGTCGGCTATAATCCCATCTAAAACGTGAATATTGCACGTTACTTTGTAAACTGTAAGTATCTCCTATAAAATCATTTTTAAACGCTAGGTTTAGCGAGTTGCGATCTTGAAAATTTCCTGCAGAAGGAAAAAGCACACCACCTTCTAATCCGCCACCTTGTCGTTCAATAGTAACTAATCCAATATTAGCACGTAGCGAACTTCTAAAGCGTTTAGACCAGTTCTGGTCTATTTTTGCAGAGAGGTAGGTGAAATTATTATTTCCTCTAACGGTTTCATTTACATTTAATTGCTCCGAATTAAGAAGGTTATCCTTTAAGTCTCGAGTATACTCTGCATTTACAAAAAAGAAGGTTTTATCTTTAACTATAGGACCGCCAATGGCAAACCCTTGTTGGTACCGTTGAAAGCCATCTTGCACTTGATTTCCGGATAAATCCCGTTGTGCAAAAGCAGAACTCGCATCAATCACTGCACCTGGACGTGTAACAAAAAAGACTTCGCCTTCAATCGTATTTCCACCAGATTTGGTGGTGACGTTAATTACTCCGTTATTCGATAGGCCAAACTCTGCAGAATAGTTGTTGGTGAGTACCGTAATATCTTTAGTAAACCCAACAGGAATCGCGAATTTTTGTCCACCTAAAAAGCGTTCGTTATTATCTAACCCATCAATAAGATAGGAGGTATATAATCCATTTCCACCATTAATACTCACGTTAGGTGATTCTGGAAAAAAGCCTGTCGCTTGTGAAACATTGGGCAATCTAAATAACGCTCGCGTGATATCGCGACCTTCAACTGGTAAAGCTTTAAGTTCTGCTTCTTTGAGTTCAAAAGAGACCTCTGCCGACTTGGTATTAATACGTGCGCCAGACACTGAAGAGATAACGATTTCATCTAAGTTTTCAGTCACCGAAGCTGCCGGAACTAAAAACAATTGCACACTGAGTTCTTGGTTAGAACGTACATCTAAACCCTCTGACACTTGTGGAGCATACATGTCATTTCCATCAAAAACAACTTGATAGCCATTCACTACCGGGATAGAATTGAAGAATACTGTCCCAGAAGTATTGGTTGTTTTATGGACCTCGTAAGCCATATTGGTATTGACTAAGCTTACGGTGATATTTGTAAGTGGCCGATTAGTGTTAAAATCTATTACAGATACCACCACATCTTCTTGTGCATACAGCACAGTAAAGCATAGCATACATGCTATTCCTAAAAATTTTTTCATAAGTGTTGTTGAACGCATCCGAAGATGCTATTGATACATTACATTAAAACAAAGTTTAAAGCATTGTAACAGGAGATCCTTTGTTGTAAAATATTGTAGTGGAGGCTTTTAATGTACCAATTTGCAAATATTGCAATGTAGGCTTTTCACTAATTAAAAGCGCTTGCAAACACACCAAGATACTTTTATAAGCCGTTCCCAATTGGGCAAGTATCTTTGTAATAGCAGAGTGTTGATCTAAATCGTAAAATGCCGGCAGACAATGTATGCCGTGTGTGTTTTTGGATGCTGTCTGAGCCGTTGAAAGAAAACAATGAACTTGTCTGAAAACTTTATTAGTTTGCCAGTCGACTGCCTTAAATGAATTGACGTCAAATTGGTGTTTAGACAAGGCCAATAGATAAAATCCGCCATCTATACTTGGTCCGATGGTAATTTGATGCTGTTGCAATCTTTGATGAGCCTCTGTAATATGCTTAGAGGTTAATTGAGGCGTATCGTTTCCAATGGTTATGACATGATGGTATCCCATATTAAACACTGTTGCGATGGCATGTGTAAATCGCTCACCAAAAGTATTCCCTTGCTGTTGGTGTTCAGTAAATAAGATACAATCTAAACCTGTAGATTTTGCTTTTTTAAGACTGCTTGTCGTGAGCTGTTTAGAAAGCTGATCAGAATCCATAAACCGCTTGTGCTTTCTGTCCTCTTCTGGAGAAAGCGCAAATACAAGTACGGCGGTAGTGCTATGGTTTATAATGATTTCTGATTTTAATACACGGTTCGTCGTAAAAATATATAAATCACAACATTAAATCTTAAAAAATTAAGTTGATGATATGATTTCTTTTTCAGTTTAATGAACACGTTTATTATTAGTGTGTTGATTTTAAAGAATTTATACTAGGAGGGAAGTGACCATAATTATTTGTCTATTAAGAATTTTAAATGGTGTTGGAATATTTCTTGAACTCATAAGACGTTATTTATATGGTCTTCGAAGCGCTTGTGCTGAGCCGAAGTAGAGTCGAGAAGCATTCAAAAGAGTTCAATAATTAATAAGTTCTTAATGTTTAAATAGTTGTCATGCTGAAAACATTCTAAAAATATATTCAACGTATTCTTGTTCTCGACTCCGCTCGAACACCCTGTAAAACTCAAGGTTCTATTAGTATGGTCTTCGAGCGGAGTCGAGAAGCTAATATATCACTTCAAAATAAATCATACTAATAATGAGTAATCTCGTTCTCGACAAACTTCGTTTGCTAGTTTCGATAGAATCTTACTATTCTTCCTCACTAATGCTCGAACACCTTGAAAAGCTAAAGGTTTTATTAGTATGGTCTTCGAGCGGAGTCGAGAAGTTTAAATTATAATTTATTACTAATAAGTTTATAAGGTTTTAATAAACATCGAACTTAAACATACTAAAATGCTATTGTAGTATAATACTTGTTCTCGACAAACTTCGTTTGCTAGTTTCGATAGAATCTTACTATTCTTCCTCACTAATGCTCGAACACCTTTGATTTTTTTATCTTTGCAAAAGCTACACATATACTCCTATGCAAACATCCTTAAAACACCCTTTATTACACTTTTTTTCATTCCTATGTTTTGTTTTATGCTCAACTCATTTGCAAGCGCAAGCGTTATCTTTTAAGCAAATAGAAGCTTCGAATTTTCATAATTTATACAAGCTTAATCCTAATTTATACCGTTCGGAACAGCCTTCTAAAAAAGGAATGCAAGATCTGCAAGCGATGAGAATTAAATCGGTTGTAAATCTCAGACGAAAACATACAGATGAAAACAAACTTAAAGACCTGGATTTAGATTTGTATAATCTACCGTTAAAAGCAGGGACATTAGATGTCGATGATATTTTTAATGCACTACAAACGATTCAAGAAGCAGAAAAGCCTGTACTCGTTCATTGTTGGCATGGATCAGATCGTACAGGAGCTGTAGTTGCGGCGTCTCGCATGGTTTTTGAAGATTGGAGTAAAGAACAAGCTATAGCCGAGTTTACAGATTCACGTTTTGGATATCATAAAAAGATGTATCCTAATTTAATTCCGTTATTAGAATCTTTAGATATTGAATTGCTTAAAGAAAAGTTAGCCAAAAACGTCAAAGATTAAAAGTCTTGTTATAATTTTGTATTTCATTTAGCTTAGATAAATTCAATAATGTGTTAGAACAACAGCCGAAACATTCTCCAAACACAGTAACCGATTCAGAGTATTTCATTTACTGCTTAGAAGGGGTTCCCGATATAGATACTGATACCGTTACCAAAGCGCAAGAGAGCTTAGAACATTTGGTTCAAAAATTTGGCATAGCAAGTATCTATAAAACCTGCGATACCATAGAAGGGCTAGAGGAGAGCTTAAATAGTTTGGTTTTAGACGATCATCATTTTACGGATTATGAAATCATCTACTTGGTAATGTCGGGAGCAAATAACACGATTTGTTTAAACGATTACCATTATAGTCTACAAGAAGTAGCCGAAATTTTTGAAGGGCGTTTACAAGGCAAAATTTTACATTTTTCTAACGCTAAAATTCTTGATTTAGATGAAGAAGACGCACAATATTTTTTAGATATCACAGGAGCAAGAGGTGTTTCTGGTTATGGTAATTTTTATAATGGCATAGATAGCTTAAACTTGGATCAAGTGTTCTTCAATTTATTTAATGAAGACGATGATATGCTAGAGGTTGTAGAGGAGTTACATCAAAAACATTATGCGCTTTGTAAATTACTTGATTTTAGATTGTATTATTAATGATGTTTTTATTGTTCTCGACTTCGCTCGAACACCTAGATCAACATGTTATTAGTTATGGTTTTCGAGAAGCTTGTGCTGAGTGGAGTCGAAGTAGAGTCGAGAAGTTTAAATTTTGATTTATTACTAGTAAGTTTATAAGGTTTTAATAAACATCACACTTAAACATAATAAAATCTATTGTAGTAATTCTAGTTCTCGACTTCGCTCGAACACCCTTGTTAAGCTCAAGATGTTAGTAGTATGGTCTTCGAGCGGAGTCGAGAAGTTTAAATTATAATTTATTACCAACAAGTTTATAAGGTTTTAATAAACATCGTACTTAAACATACTAAATGCTATTGTAGTATAATCCTAGTTCTCGACTCCGCTCGAACACCCTGTAAAACATACTACTACTGTTTTTCGCTTAAATATTTCCAATAACGTTTAGGCACGTGTTGTATATGCAGTTTCATATTTTTTCTAGACTTGATGTTTGTACTTTTAAAGTAGTCGTTCCATAATTGCTGAAATTCTAATTCTATCGCTGCAAATAGGTTTGGATCTGTTTTAGAGGGATCGAAGTCGTCTCCAAAATCTAGCGTAATTAACTCCACGTTTTCTAAATCGTAATAGATGCCGTACTTCCGTTTTAAATCGTAAATCAGCCATTTTTGGTCGGCATAGCGCCTTTCGAAATGATTTTTTATAAGTGGTAACACATTAAAATCAGGTTCTATATTGGCAAAGTAAATCCCGTCTTTGGTGAGTTTAAAGCGCACAAAGGCTTCCATCCGGTGTTTTTCGCGTCCTACATTTTTTGTGAGTTTAGAGACTTCAAGGATATGTGGATTGGTATAATCTGAAGCCACATTGGTTTTAGATGCAAACACATATAAAATAGCCTGATATAAAGTGTGTTCTACGCTCGGTTTTTCACTTAGAAACGCATAATACAAACGGCGTAATTCATTAGACGACATTTTGGTTTTTAAGCCCTTCCACACCCGATTTGCCTTCTCCTGATCGGTGTACACGGTTTCAGTTGTACCAAATAAAGGCTGCTGAAACTGTTGTTGGTTGACAATAACAACTGCTTTCAGTTTCATCTCGTATGCCGTAAAAACAGCCGTTAAAAAACCATCAAATGTGCCATCGTAAATCAGTGTAGTTTCCATAAGGTGTTATCCAAACAGGTTTAGTTGGTTACTCAACATGTCGGTATATTTACTTTTGGAGTTTTGCAGAATTAACCCTTTAATTTTTTCAGCCGTTAAATCTCGACTTTCAAATTGGTTAGATGCACAAATCATAAAGTATTTTGCCCGATTTAAGGACACACCAATCGCTTTTAAATGTTCCCAATTGAGTTGTCTATAGCGTCTGGCATTTAATATTTTAAACACCGATTTCATTCCTAAGCCCGGAATTCTGGCCAACATACGTTTATCGGCTTTATTCACATCTACCGGGAACTCATGTAAATTCCGTAGCGCCCAACCTAATTTTGGATCAATATCTAAATCTAAATGCTGATGATCTACATTTAATATTTCTTCAATATTAAAACCATAAAATCGCAATAACCAATCGGTCTGATATAATCTATTTTCGCGTAACATGGGCACTGGTGTACCGATTTGTGGTAATCGCGTATCGTAACTAATAGGGACGTAGCCTGAATAATACACCCGTTTTAAATTAAAATTCTTATAAAAGTAATTGGAGGTGTACATGATTTGCATGTCGTTTTCGCCACTAGCGCCCACAATCATCTGTGTGCTTTGTCCGCCAGGCGCATATTTGGGAGTGCTTTTAATCAGTTTTTTTTCACTTTTATATTGAATGATTTCATTTTTCACCTTTTCCATAGGTTTAATAAAATCGGCTCTATTTTTCTCCGGAGCCAATAATTTTAAACCTTCTTTTGTCGGAATTTCAATATTTACACTCAATCGGTCTGCATATAATCCCGCTTCACGCATCAGTTCGTCACTAGCACCTGGAATAGATTTTAAATGAATATACCCATTAAAGTTTTCTTCTAGTCTTAACTTTTTGGCCACAGATACCAAGCGTTCCATGGTATAATCGGCACTCTTAAAGATACCAGAACTCAGGAATAGGCCTTCAATATAATTTCGTCTGTAGAAGTTTATAGTTAAATCTACGACCTCTTGTACCTGAAATGCGGCCCGTTTAATGTCGTTACTTTTACGAGTGACACAATACGCACAGTCGAATATACAATGGTTAGTAAGCAGTATTTTTAATAAGGATACACATCGGCCATCCTCGGTATAGGTATGGCAAATTCCAGAATTTGAAGCATTACCTAATCCCTTATTCGTATTGGTTCTATTACTTCCGCTAGAAGAGCAAGACACATCGTATTTAGCAGCATCTGCAAGAATATTTAGTTTTTCCTGTACCCGTTCAAAAGACATTCTTAAGTGTTTAAGTTTAAGCCGTAAAGATACAATCTAATCTTATAAAAAAGGGGTGATGTTAATAAAAAAGCTCAAAATAGTAATAAAAAGTATCTCATAATATGATATACTATTATGAATTCATTATATTTGTAGTTGAATATCAATAGATTAAATATGAATCGTATTAAAGCCGTTTTAGAAGACAAAGGCATCAAACAAACTTGGTTGGCAGAAAAGCTAAATAAAAGCTATAATATGGTGAATGCTTATGTGCAAAATAGGAGGCAACCCAGTATTGAGATGTTGTACGAGATTGCTCATATTCTGAATGTTGAAGCCCGAGACTTATTAGATGTTAATAAGGACGTTTACAATAATACCGGAGAAAGTGATACTGTTGAAATTCCTTTAATAGGTGCTGTCGCCTGTGGATTACCTGTTTTTGCAGAAGCCCATATAGAAGCTAAAATTCCAATTTCTACACAATTGGTTAAAAACGCTGCAGACTATTTTTTACTACGAGCTGCTGGAGATTCCATGAATACCAAAGGCATTGATAGTGGCGATTTATTATTAATTAAACGACAGTATACTGCTGAAACTGGCGATTTGGTTTTAGCCTTATTAGATGATGATGCCACGGTAAAAGAATTTGTACGCAATGGCAGTACAATAGTCTTAAAACCGCATTCTACAAATCCGAAACATCAGCCTATTATTTTAACAACCGACTTTAAAGTACAAGGTGTGGTGGCGCATGTGATTAAGTTGTAAATCAACGTTTTTGATGTTTTTAAAACAGTCAATCTGTTTCTTAAACTTAGCTCATACTTTTAATCGGCTAGAGTTTATTTTATTCATGATTATATCTTAAAGATTGAATTTTAATGTTGTCATCAAATAACTTAATATCAGTTGGTCATTGCTAATGTGAAGTCTTTCTTCATATTTCAAACTTCAATTTAGTTCCTTCATTTTACATTTTTTTTAAGTGTTTTATATCTAGAGATTTACCTTTAGCACAATTTTCTTCTTCTATACCCTTTGAAAGGTTTTTACAGTATTTGTGTGTTGAAAATCAATATTTTAACGAAATAAATTCGCGTTACATCGATTATTTTAACAAATCTCTAACATTATTTTCTTATTTGCTTAAATTCAGATACTTACTGACCAAAATTACATCTGAATGAAATTTAAGTATGCCCTTGGAATCGGCTTTCTACTATTACAAGTAGGATCTATTGGATATGCCCGATTTATCCCCGAGCGTTATTTTTGCTGGGCGCCTTACGATGAGCATACGTATTATGATATTTCCGTAAAAGTCAATGGTCAGTTACTATCTAAAAAAGACACAGAACAAAGGTACCACTACCAAGCAGTTGGGTGGGAACCGCGAGCAATAGATAATGTTTTTAGTGTAATACGACAGTACGAGACAAGCCATAGCAAAGACGAGCATGCTAAAGTACAAGTCCTTTACCGTACTAATGGTCATGACGAAAAGATATGGAGTTTTCCAAAACAATAAATACGTTTACAACATCGGTGTATTTTCCTCTGCGTGTTACAGATACCGCCATGCTGCCTAATATTCTATTATTATGTAAGCTTGGCTTTATCATGCTTTGCTTATACGGTTTCGTGGGTAAAATTGATGATCCGTATATTCCATTCTTAACAGTATTCGAGCATTTTCAACACATTCCCAAAGTGTATAAAGTCGTAACCCAAAACCTATTTATTACGGCTGGCATCTTGTTATTATTTAATGTAAGGGTAAGAACTATGGCTTTGCTGTTGGGACTAACCGTTATATTGGTTTTACTGTCTTCTAAACCTGTATTTAGAAATCATCTGTTTATTTTAGGCTGTTTTTTCTTTTTAGCCGGCTTGTCAGATAGCAAGCACGATCCTTGGTTACTCTATATTCAATTTGCACTAATTTATATTGGTGCGGTGATTAATAAAGCGCCTCAAGCAGATTGGTGGTCGGGACAATTTATGGATAATTGGTTACGGTATGCGCGGGAAAATCAGACTTATATTACCATAGCTTCTTGGCTGCCAGATTTTATGTTTGCCAAGCTTTTATCTTGGAGTTCTATGTGTATTGAATTAACCATAGCCGTTCTTATATTAAATAAGAGTACACAACGCATTGCTGTATGGGCCATTCTTATTTTTCATACGTTACTGTATACGCTAACCCTTCATCGTTTCGGACATTTTTATGAAGACATTGTCTTAGGATTACTCATCTTTTTAGATTGGCCGAAAGACAAACTTTTGGTGGCTATAGATGAACACAGATTTAAAGGCTTAAAAAAACTCATGGTTCGTCTCAATTTTAATACACACATTATTTATAGCTCCATCACCCCCAAATTAGACACGCATTGGTTAGAAATACGCACGCCCGAAACCGTTACATACAATTGGAGCGGCCTTCGGACATATTTAAAATACAGTAGTAACTTCTACATTCTTCTGTTTGGGTTAGATTTTTTTACCAGTTACACCGTGCGCCTACTTTTTAATAATGAAATTATGCAATTCACACAGGTTGTGATAACGTGGGCGGGACTGTTGTTTTTTATCCCCTTGTTATGCAACCTATTAAAACGAAAAAAATATGAGGAATACACAGGGTAAGACATCAGTATTAATTCCAGATGGAGAAAACCTCTTAACATTATCTGTTATTAATTGCTTGGCAGCAACAAAACGGTACAAGATTTATGTCATGTCGACTTTAGAATATACGCCAACACGGTTTTCTAGGCATGTGCATCACTTTTCATATGTGTCCAAACCTAAAACTGCAGAGGCTTGGATGACTATTATTGATAGCGAGGTAGATACTTACGACATAGATTTTATAATGCCCGTTTCAGAACCTGGCATTCGCAAACTTATCGCGAACAAACATCTATTAAAAGCATCTGAAAAATTAATGTTGGTTACAGACCTCTCAACTTTTGATACCGCTAACAATAAAGCCTTATTGTCGGAACATTTACAGGCGTTTAATATTCCGCATCCTAAATCGTGTTTGGTCTCTAATTTATCAGAATTAGATACTGTAAAGGCTTTACATTTTCCTATAATAAGTAAACCCACAGTCGGATTTGGAGGCGGTAAGCATATTCATATATTTAAAGATATGGCGGCTTTT